>JAHYYI010000016.1:8623-46373 GCA_019425045.1 Collinsella sp. | reverse complement strand
GGCAGGCCTACTGCGAGCTGCCCGTGCCGACCGAGCGCGTGGGCAGCTTCGATACTGAGCTAGCCGTCGAGTTCTTCTATGCCTTCGCGCGTGACGCCAAGCTCACGCTGCACGTGCGCGAGCTGGCGGGCAGCAACTCGCATCACATTATCGAGGCCGCCTTTAAGGCCGTGGGCCGCACGATGCGCCATGCCTGTGAGCTGGATCCCCGCGTGCAAGGTATTCCCAGCACCAAGGGCTCGCTGTAACCTGCCAAAAAGGGACAGGTTTATTTTGGCAGGTTTTATCTGCGGAAATGTCGTCTCATGCAGTGGGTGAACGTTTAACCGACCAAAATAAATCTGTCCCTTTTTGGCAGGTTTTGAACGGGGAAAAGGAGGGTCGCGTGGGCGAACCGAAGGTCGTGGTGGTCGACTACCACAAGGGCAACTTGTCGAGCGTTGCGCGTGGGCTTGCGCGCGCCGGTGCCGCCGCCTGCACGTCGGACGATCCGGAGCAGATCCGCAATGCCGACGGCCTGGTCATCCCGGGCGTGGGCGCGTTCTATGACGCGATCGCCTTTATGCGCCAGAGCGGCGAGGCGGACGCGGTGCTCGATGCCGTCGCCGCCGGAACTCCGCTGCTCGGCATCTGCCTGGGCCTTCAGCTGTTTTTTGAGCGCGGCGACGAGGGCGTGCCGGCGGACGAGGGCGTTGCCGCGGACGGTAATGCCTCCGAGCGGGCTGACGGCCCCTGGATCGATGGCCTGGGTATTATGCGCGGTTCGTGCACGCGCTTGGAGTCGAGCCGCCTGAAGGTGCCGCACGTGGGCTGGGACCAGGTGCACATGACGCCCGCCGGCGCGGCCGATCCGCTGCTTGCTGGTTTTGCCGAGGGCGCCAACATGTACTTCACCCACAGCTATGCGGTGGCCGACGATGCCGATGCCGCCGATGTTCTGGCGCGCACGCACTACACGCGGAGCTTCCCGTGCATCGTGCGTCACGGCAACGTGTGGGGCTGCCAGTTCCATCCCGAGAAATCCTCTGCGCTGGGTCAGCGCATCCTTAAGAACTTCGTCAATATCGTCGAGGAGGCCGGCCGATGATCCTGTTTCCCGCAATCGATCTGATCGACGGCAAGGTCGTGCGCCTGGAGCGCGGCGACCGCAGCCGCTGCAAGGTATATTCCGATGACCCCGTCGCCGTCGCCCGCTCGTTTGCCGAGCAGGGTGCGAGCTGGGTGCACGTCGTTGACCTGTCCGCTGCCTTTGGTGAGGATGAGGACGCGTGCGCTGCCAACTCGACGGCGATTAAGGCCATCTGCGGCGTCGACGGCCTGTCCGTGGACGTGGGCGGCGGCGTTCGCTCGCTCGCGCGCATTGACGAGCTGGCCGGCTACGGCGCACGTCGCATCGCGCTGGGTACGGTGCTCGTGACCGAGCCGGGATTTGCCGAGGTGGCAGCCGAGGGCTTTGGCGAGCTGCTTGTGGCTGACATCGCCGCACGCGACGGCCAGGTCAAGGTGAACGGCTGGCGCGACGGCGCGGGCGTGGCGCTTGACGATGCCGTGGCGCAGCTCACTGAGCTGGGCTTTAAGCATCTGGTGTACACCGACATCGCGCGCGATGGCATGCAGACGGGCATCGACGTGGCGGCGTATCGACACGTGGCCGAGGTCGCGGGCTTTCCCGTTGTGGCTTCGGGCGGTATATCGACGCTCGACGACATCCGCGCGCTGGCCGCGGCAGGTGAGGACGCGATTGAAGGCGCCATTACCGGTCGCGCGCTCTACGAGGGCAACTTTACGCTGGCCCAGGCCCTGGCCGCCGCTCGAGGGGAGGAGTAGCCCATGCTTACCAAGCGGGTGATTCCCTGTCTGGACGTTAAGGACGGCCGCGTGGTCAAGGGCGTCAATTTTGTGAGCCTGCGCGATGCGGGCGATCCGGTGGAGCTGGCGCGTGCCTACGACCGCGAGGGTGCGGACGAGGTCGTCTTTCTGGACATTACCGCCACGAGCGACAACCGTGCGACGACTATCGAGATGGCAGCGCATGCGGCCGAGGAGCTGGCCATTCCCTATACCGTGGGCGGCGGCTTTCGCGACCTGCCGGGCATGCGCACCATGGTTGCAGCCGGTGCCGACAAGGTGTCGCTCAACTCGGCGGCCGTGCGCGACCCGTCGCTGATTAGCCAGGCTGCCGCGGCGTTTGGCAGCCAGGCCGTGGTCGTGGCGATCGATGCCAAGCGCGTGGGGCTGCCCGGGGAACCGGGCGCCGATAAGTGGGAAGTCTTTACGGCGGGCGGCCGCAACGCTACGGGTGTCGACGCGGTGGCGTGGGCCGAGGAGGCGGCTCGTCGCGGTGCCGGCGAGATTCTGCTGACCAGTATGGATCGCGACGGCACCAAGGCCGGTTTTGACTTGGCACTCATCCGTGCTGTGGCCCGCGCGGTGCCAATCCCCGTCATTGCGAGCGGTGGCGTGGGCACGCTCGAGCATTTTGCCGAGGGTGTGATCGAGGGCGAGGCCGATGCTGTGCTGGCGGCGAGCGTCTTTCACTTTGGAACCTTCAGCATCCGCGAAGTCAAAGAGTATATGACCTCTCAAGGCATCCCTGTCAGGTTGGACTTCTAGCGCTGCGGCTTGCCCAGGAACCCGACCTTCCGGCTCCAACCCTCCTCGCGTACTTATGTACGCGTCGTCGGGCTTGTCGCTCGGAATCTCGGACACCTGGACAACCCTCGCCGACCTGCGAAGTTTGAATTTGGGGAGAGAAATGGAAGAGATAACGGACCCTTCAAAGCTTAAGTACGACGCCCACGGGCTGATTCCTTGCGTGGTTCAGCAGTATGATACCGGTGAGGTGCTTATGGCTGCCTGGATGAACGAGGAGTCGGTGGGGCTGACGCTCAAGACCGGCACCACGTGGTTTTGGAGCCGTAGTCGCCAGGAGCTCTGGAACAAGGGCGCGACGAGCGGCAACATGCAGGAGGTCAAGGAGCTCTGGGCCGACTGCGATAGCGATACGCTGCTGGTAAAGGTCGATTCTCCGGGTCCGGCCTGCCATACCGGCAACCGTACCTGCTTCTTTAAGAAACTCGCGTAGGGCGGGCGCTCGATTAGACGCTCGGCCACCAGAAAGGATTGAACTATGGGTGTGCGCACCGCAAACGTTCAGGATGGAAATATCGGAGAGACGCTGACAGGTCTGGTCGAGGTGATTCACGGTCGTCGTGATGCATCGCCGCAGGAAAGCTATACCGCGCGTCTGCTGACCGACGTCGAGGATGAGCTGCTCAAGAAGCTTGCCGAGGAGTCGAGCGAGGTGATCATGGCCTGCAAGGATAACGATCACGATCACATCCGCTACGAGGCCGGCGACCTGATCTACCACCTGCTCGTGACGCTCGAGCGCTACGGCATTACCCTCGACGAGCTGGCCGGCGAACTCAACGCCCGCCGCCACTAGTTATTGGGGACGTTCTTAAACGACTAGTTAGGCGAGGGGTGTGGATTCCCATTCGCCGGTGGGGTGGGGGATATCGAAGGCCCGGTAGCCGCAGTCGTAGGCGTGTGCCTGGGCCTCACGGATGTTCCAGCAGATGTCGCGGGCGCGGTGTGCGTCCGAGCCAAAAGTAATCGGCACCTCGGCGTGGGCGAAGCAGCGCAAAAGGCCGGTCGCGGGGTAGTAGTCGTCGAGCCCCTTGCGCGGTGCGGCCGTCGAGACCTCAACGCGGCGACCCGTATCGTGCGCGCACTCGGCCATCTGCTGCCAAAACGGCGCGGGGTCAAAGTCGGGCGCAAAGCCTTCCTTCGAAAAGCGCATGACTAGGTCGGGGTGAGCCATCACATCAAAGTTGAGCGGGCTCTCGCAGGCGCGGCACCAGTCATCGACATAGCGCTCCCACACGCCGCGCACGCCTAAGTTTTCCCAAACATGCAGGTTGGTATCGTCGTCGATCCAGCCACAAAGCGAATCGGGCGTATCGGGGCGAGCGACGCTCTCTGTTCCCGCCGTGCCCGCGGCGCCGGCCATGATATCGCCCGGGTCGCCAATCCAATGCACGCTGCCCAAGCGCACCACGGCGCCCTGGGACCAGCGCTCTACCAAGGGCTCGCAGCCTTCGTACCAATCGCATTCAAAGCCATAGATAAAGTTGAGCTCCGGCGCAATTTGCGCGGCGAGCTTGCGGGCGTCCTCAAATGCCAGACGATGTGCCGGCAAGTCGCCCTCGACGACCTGCGCCTCGCAGTTAGCATCCATGCTGGCAGGCAGGGTGAGGTGGTCGGTCGAGACCATGACCCGACAGCCAGCGGCCGCGGCAGCGCGGACGTTTTCCTCAAACGAGGCATGGCCGTCCGAAAACGAAGTATGAGTATGGCAATCGACCAGCGGGCAAGCGGGCATGGCGACTCCTTTGCATTCGGCGAATCTGCTCCATTGTAATGGCGCAGCCCTCAACACGCCGGGCACGCCGGGGGTCGAAATCGATTGGAAAGGCTGCGCGGCGCGTGGTGTGGCCTCGCTTGCTCTCAAAACGTGTACGTCAGCCTCCAAAAGCTGCAAAAAATGACATGTTTGGAGGCTGGCGTACGCGTTTGGATGGGGGCGAGGACGACGGCGGGCGAAAGTCACGCCTGTGCCACGTTCGATGTGCTAGCGTTTGGGTGAATAAAACGAGCCCGTGCGGAAAGGATCCGGACCGTATGCAACGTGGAAGTACATCTCCGCTGTCCCGCGAGACCGATGCGCCCGAAACCATCGTCAAGCTGGAGTGCGACATCGATGATGCGTCGCCCGAGGTACTCGCCTATGCCGCCGACCGCCTGCGCGAGGCCGGTGCGCGCGAGGTGCACTGGCTGCCCCTCTACTGCAAAAAAGGCCGCCCCGGCTGGCAGCTGCAGGTGATCTGCTCGCATGAGGATATCGAACGCCTGCAGACGATTATCTTTTTGGAAACCACGACCAACGCCGTTCGTCGCCAGGTGATGGAACGCGTTTGCCTGCCGCGTCGTTTTGAGCAGGTAGCGACGCCTTGGGGCGAGGTGTCCGTTAAGGTGGCGACCCTGCCAGACGGCAGCGAGCGCGCGGCTCCCGAGTACGAGGATTGCGCCCGTCTTGCCCGCGAACATGGCGTGCCACTCCAACGCGTGATGCAGGCGGCTCAGAGCGCGGCGCTACGATTCGAGTAGCACGGTAGATGGGCTCCATATCCGCCGGACCCCGTATTCAGCCCCCATCAACCCCACCCGAAAGGACTCCCCATGAAATACCTCATCGCCTCCGACATCCACGGCTCGGCATACTGGACCGAGCGCCTGGTCGCCGCCATCGAATCCGAGCAGCCCGACCGCATCGTGCTGCTGGGTGACCTGCTCTACCACGGCCCGCGCAACGACCTGCCGCGCGACTACGCCCCCAAGCGTGTGATTCCGCTGCTCAACGCCCTGGCCGACCGCATCATCGCGGTGCGCGGCAACTGCGACGCCGAGGTCGACCAGATGGTCCTCGACTTTCCCGTCATGGCGGACTACGCCACGCTGTTCGACGAGACCGGTCGCGAGCTGTTCCTGACGCACGGCCACGTCTTTGGCGCCGGCATGCACAACAGCGTCGACCACGCGCCCGCGCTGCCCGAGGGCTCCGCGCTCGTCTACGGCCACACGCACATCAAGGTTAACGAGGCAAGCGCCGCGCACCCGGGCCTGTGGCTCTTCAACCCCGGCAGCGTGAGCATTCCCAAGGACGGTGCGCACAGCTACGGCATCTACGAGGGCGGCGCGTTCCGTCACGTGATCCTGGAGGAGGAGTAACCATGGCCGAGCATATGGCTCAGCAAAATGCCGAGGGTTCGCGCGACCTGTCCACGCTGGTCGACGCGTCGGCCGAGCTGCAGCATCTGGTGCAGACCATCTGGCGCCTGCGTCAGCCCGATGGCTGCCCGTGGGACCGCGAGCAGACGCATCAGAGCATTGGCAAGAACATGATCGAGGAAGCCTACGAGGCGCTCGATTGCATTGAGGCGGACGACGTGGCACATCTGCGCGAGGAGCTGGGCGATGTGCTCATGCAGGTGGTGCTGCATGCGCAGATTGCGGCGGATGCCGGTGAGTTTACGCTTGCCGATGTGGCGCGCGATATCGACGCCAAGCTCATCCGTCGTCACCCGCACGTGTTTGGCGATGCGGATGCCGAGAGCTCCGACGAGGTGCTCAAGATTTGGGACGAGGTCAAGCTTGCCGAGAAGGCCGCCAAAGACCAGGCCGTGGCGGCAGGCGAGACTGCGCCCGAGGGTCTGCTCGACGGCGTGCCCACGCACCTGCCGGCGCTGATGCAGGCTCAGAAGGTGTCGCGCAAGGCGGCTGCCGTGGGCTTTGAGTGGGAGACGGTCCAGGACGTGTGGGACGAGGTCGCTGAGGAGCGTGCCGAGTTTGAGGCCGAGGCTCCCGGCTCGCCCGAGCGCGAGATGGAGTTTGGCGACCTGCTCTTTGCCCTGGTCAACGTTGCGCGCAAGGAGGGAATCGACGCCGAGAGCGCCCTGCGTGCCAGCACGGCAAAGTTCCGCCGCCGCTGGGCCGCGATGGAGCAGATGGCGGCCGACGCCCACGTGGATCTGGCCGAGCTTTCGACCCACGGCCTCAATGACCTCTGGGATGCCGCAAAGGCAGAGGAGTAAGACTGCGGGGGCGACGGGACGGACTTTCTCATCGCCCCCATTATTTTTCAAAAAGATTGTATCCCTTGGCTAACTTAGGGCATAATGCAAAAAGTGCGATAAGGCTAACTTACAGAGGCGCACCGACGGTGCGCGGTCAGCCGGTCGCTTGCATCCACTACGTTTCCAAGTGAGAGGGAGACAACATGAGCGATATTTTGGACGTCTACGGTCGCGAGGTGCTCGACAGCCGCGGCAATCCCACCGTCGAGGTCGAGGTCGTGCTCGAGGACGGCAGCTTTGGCCGCGCAATGGTGCCTTCGGGTGCTTCGACCGGCGCCTTTGAGGCCTGCGAGCTGCGCGATGGCGACAAGGGCCGCTACCTGGGCAAGGGCGTTTCGCAGGCCGTCGAGCACGTCAACAACGAGTGCGCTAACGCCGTCGTGGGCCTCGATGCTTTCGACCAGCGCGCCGTCGATGCCGCGCTGGTCGCCGCGGACGGTACCCCCAACAAGACCAAGCTCGGTGCCAACGCCATTCTGGGCGTGTCGCTGGCCGTTGCCCGCGCTGCGGCCGAGTCGGCGGGTCTTTCGCTGTACCAGTACCTGGGCGGCGTCAACGCTCATCTGCTGCCCACGCCCATGATGAACATTCTCAACGGCGGCGTGCATGCCGACAACAACGTCGACTTCCAGGAGTTCATGATCATGCCGGTGGGCGCCCCGAGCTTTGCCGAGGGTCTGCGTTGGTGCGCCGAGGTCTACCACACCCTCAAGGGCGTGCTGCACGAGGCGGGCCTGGGCGGCGGCGTGGGCGACGAGGGCGGCTTTGCGCCCAACCTCAAGACCAACGCCGAGCCGTTCGAGTACATTACCAAGGCCGTGGAGAAGGCCGGCTTTAAGCCCGGCGTCGACTTCATGTACGCCATGGACCCGGCGTCCACCGAGTTCTACAACGCCGAGACAGGCATGTACGAGCTCAAGGGCGAGGGTGTGGAGTACACGAGTGCCCAGATGGTTGATTACTGGGAGAAACTCGTCGACACCTATCCCATCATCTCCATCGAGGACGGCATGGCCGAGGAGGACTGGGACGGCTGGGTTGAGCTGACCCGTCGCATTGGCAACAAGGTGCAGCTGGTGGGCGACGACCTGTTCGTCACCAACACCGAGCGCCTCAAGAAGGGTATCGAGCTGGGTGCCGCCAACGCAATCCTGGTCAAGGTTAACCAGATCGGTACGCTCACCGAGTCGCTCGAGGCCATCGAGACCGCCAAGGAGGCCGGATACGCTTGCATCGTGAGCCACCGCTCCGGCGAGACCGAGGACTCCACGATCGCCGACCTCGTTGTGGGCGTCAACGCCGGCCAGATCAAGTCGGGCGCCCCGTGCCGCAGCGACCGTATTGCCAAGTACAACCAGCTCATCCGCATCGAGGACGAGCTCGAGGGTAGCGCGCGCTACGCCGGCAAGTCTGCGTTCTACAACATTCGCTAAACAAGCGGTGCTCGCGGGGGCGGGGTTGACTCGGCTCCGTTCCACTTCTGATGGCCGCTATTGGGCGCTGGGCCGTGTGGCTCAGCGCCTTTTTTATGTCGAGCAAAGGCTGTCGAAGGCGGTGCGCGCGCTCGTGCTATAACTAGAATACTTAGCGCAAACAAACCTCAACCGCACAAGGCGCACATGGATCAGATTTACGACAACAGGTACTATTCCGCCGGTTCGCGTGAGCCGTCGCCTCGCCGTGCGCATTCGGTGCGGCTCGGCGGGTCCGATTATACGGGTGCTGACCGTCCCACGCATCGCACGCCGGGCACTTCGCACTCCCATGCTCACACGAATATGTCGACGCATCGCCCGGACCGTCCGTCGCGCGCGACGGACGAATCGCGCCCGTCTGCTCAAGCGCACGACAAGTCGTCCAGGCCCTCGAACCGTCTTTCGGGCTCGGACTTCATGCACTACGCCAACGACAACGCGGTGATCAAGGCAATCTACGACTTTACCCATGGGCCCCAGCGTGGGCTGTTTATCGGCATCGTCGTTGCCCTGGTGCTCGTGAGTCTGTACTTTCCCGTGCGCGACCTCTACGTTGCCAAACGCTCGAGCGACATCTTGGCCAAGCAGGTCGAGATTCGCCAGCAGTACAACGACGAGCTGCAGAAAAGCGTCGACAAACTGCTCTCGGAGGAGGGCATTAAGGACGCGGCGACCGAGGATCTGGGCCTGGTGATGCCCGGCGAGACCAAGATTGACGTGCTGGGCTTGGATGACGATTCGGATTCGTCTTCGAGCAAGAAGTCGTCGAACGCCAAAAAGGCCAGCGAAGTGGCCAAGGAAATCGAAGAAGTCGGTAAGGACGCGCCGTGGTACATCCAGGCGCTTGACATGCTGTTTGGATTTAACGGCGTCGAGGGTCAGACGGTCGCGTCCAGCGGCGAATAGGCGAGGATTGTTCGGAGGGGGCCTGCAATGACGCATTGCGACAAACGATATAAGGTGGCGGCGATCGACCTGGGGACGGTGTCGTCGCGACTGGTGCTGGCCCAGGTCGAGGGCGGTGCGATCGTTGACTCGTCCAAGCATACCGAGATTACCGACCTGGGTGAGGGCGTGGACGCGACAGGCCGCTTTTGCGAGGCGGCCGTTGAGCGCGTGCTTGCTGCATGCCGCATGTTTGTGGACGAGGCGCGTGCCTTTGGGGCCGTGCGCATCTGCACCACGTGCACGAGTGCCGCGCGCGATGCGTCCAATGCCGCCCTGCTGCTGGACGGCCTGCGCGATCTGGGGCTTGAGCCACAGGTGATTCCGGGTGAGGTCGAGGCGCGCCTGACGTTTTTCGGCGTGGCGCACGACTTTGCCGGCGAGCGCATCATTGTTGCCGATTCGGGCGGCGGATCCACGGAGCTCGCGACTGGCGTGTACGCGCCGGAGCGTGGGGTCTTTGCGCTGGAGGGCACGCGTTCGCTGGACATTGGCTGCCGCCGCGTGACGGAGCGGTTTTTCTCGGCATTGCCGCCAACGGACGGCGAGCTTGCTGCCGCCGCCAACTGGGCGGGCGAGCAGTTCGCTGCCTATTTTGAGGGCCTGCCCGTCGATTTTGAGCGTGCCGAGCGCCTGGTCGCGGTGGGTGGCACCGTCACCACGCTCGTGGCGCTCGTTCATGAGCTGGAACCGTACGATTCGAGCTTTGTGCACCTGCGCGAGCTTTCGATGGAGCAGGTCTCGGCCGCTATCGAGCGCATGTCCACGCTGGATGTTGCAGGCATCGCCGCGCTGCCAGGCGTGCAGCCCAAACGCGCGGGCGTGATCTTGGTCGGTGCCGTGGTAATTCGCGAGCTCATGCGCGCTGGCAATTACGACACGCTCACCGTAAGCGAGAACAGCCTGCTCGCCGGCATGGCCGCCACCATCAACGAGGTTCTCGACGGCGCGACTCCCACCATCGCCTGGACCCCGAGCCTGAGCGCCCTTTAACCATCCCCTCATAAGTTGCGGTGAAATGCGGACTAAAATCGCCCTTTCGGGCCCCAACCAGTCCCTATTCCACCGCAACTCAACAGCCGGCACCTAGGGACGTTTTTTCTGCCGGCACCTGGGGACAGTCCTTGCTGAGCGCCTCCGCAGCCTTTATGCCAGCCTGTCGATTTGCCCAATCTCCCAAAGCGGAATATTGACGAGCATGTCCTCGTCTCTATATGCCGCGAGGGAGGTCCTCACGCAACGCATGAGTTTGAATTTTTCGCAGGCTATTTTCAGACTCTTCGCTTTAAGGTTCTCTGCCGCCTTGACCTCAAGCGGAAGTACAGTCCCCATGTGATCGATAGCAAAATCGGTTTCGGCATTGCCAGAGGTAGAGGACCAGTACGCGGGGCTTTTGCCTTGCAGCAAGAGTTCCTGTGCGACGTATTGCTCGGTGAGCGAGCCCTTAAACTCGGTGAAAACAGCGGAGCCGTCCAGGACGATGGTCGGTGGGAGGTTGGAGAGCGCTCCGAGGATGCCGGTGTCGATGCAGAACAGCTTGAAACCCGAGAGGTCCTCATAGCTTGAGAGCGGTGCTCTGAGGGCAGAAACGCGCGGAACCTTATGAATGATTCCGTAGTCCATGAGCCACTGGAGGCTCTCTTCGAAATCGCGTGCGCGCGCCCCGGGGCGAAGGGCTCCGTAGACGAACTTCTTGTTTTCCTTTGCAAGCTGGCCGGGAAGGGATTTCCAAACCAACCTCATGCGCTCGACGATGCGGGCGGGTGCATGTTTGCCAAAATCGGATTCGTAAGCCTCGATGATTTGCTGCTGAAGCCTTCGGGCTTCGATGAAGTCGCGTGTCTCGGCGAAAGCGGAGACAACTTCGGGCATACCACCGACAACAAGGTATTCCTTGAGCAAGTGCTCGAGCTTTTCGGTGACGTTTGCTAGAAGGTTCATGTCTACGGCAAGGATGGCGTCGGCGAGTGGATCGCCGTCGACGGCGCGAACGAACTCGGCAAACCCCATGGGACGCATGGTGAGCTGGTCAATTTTGCCGACGGGAAATGACTCGTTTTCGCGCCGGAGTGCGAGGCCCATATAGGAACCGGCTGCCACGATGTGGTATTCGGGTGCAAGCTCGTTGAAGTACTTGAGCGAGGTGATGCCGCGCGGCGCCTCTTGGATCTCGTCGAAAATGATGAGCGTGTCTGCCGGCGTTACGATTTGGCCGCGCAGAAGCTCTATCTGGGAGATGATGCGCTTGGGGTCGAGGTCTCCATCGAACAGCGAGCGTGCGCTCGGCTCGAGCATAAAGTCAAAACGCATGACGTTTCGATACTGTTGGCTCGCGAATTCGTTAAGAAGCCAAGTCTTTCCTGTCTGGCGGGCACCCTTAAGCAAGAGGGGTTTGCGATTCGCCCTTGATTTCCAAGCGATTAGTTCACTCATAAGCTGTCGCTGCATATTGCCTCCCAACCCTCTTGGCTAGTATAAGGTCATCTGGGCGTTTCCCTTGGAAAATGTGGGAGACAACCACGTTTTTCCATCGGAAAATGTGCGAGACAACCACGTTTTTCCATCGAAAAATGTGGGAGTGCCAATCTAAGTTGCGGTGAAATAGTTCTTAAATGAGCTGGTAACCAGTCAAAACAGGAACTATTCCACCGCAACTTATCATCCGTGTCGGCATCCACAAGAAACGAGCCCGCGTCTCCGGGGGACACGGGCTCGTAAACAATGCGTGGTAGGGGCGGTGGGACGTCTGCGAATTTGCGCAGCAAATACGCACCGGCCTCGGTCGCCTGCCGGCGCCCTCGCCGGCTCGCTGCGGACGCTGCGCGTCCGCTTGACGCTCGCCCCCTCACGGGTTCGAGCCCCACCGGCGTCCAAAAGAAACGAGCCCGCATCCCTGGGGGACACGGGCTCGAAAGCTCCATATGGTAGGGGCGGTGGGACTCGAACCCACAATCCTTGCGGCGAGAGATTTTAAGTCTCCTGCGTATGCCAATTCCGCCACGCCCCCGTGAGACTAGAAGTCTAGCACAAGCCGCCCGTTACGCGTTGACAGCCATCGAGTGCCGGCCCGACTTTTCCAAGTACTCGGCAAACTTGGCCTCGTCGCCCTTGTTCTTGTACTGCAGGGCCAGCAGGTATTCCAGGCGGCAGCTCTTGACCTTGTCGTCACCGGCCTCCTTGAGCATGCGCTCCAGCTCGGGGATGTCGTTGTGGCGCTTGAGGATCATCGTGTCGTACATCAGCTGGCATTCGTGCGCGACTGCCTCGGCCTGACCGCCCTCAAAGCCCTTGATCTCGTGCAGTAACTCCTTGGACTTTTTGCGGTCCTCCTGGCCAACGTAGTAGTTAAAGGCCTTGATTACCAGGTCGACGCGCTGCATCTTGGGCAGGTTGAGTCCCAGCAGCAAATCGAACATCTCGTCGGCACGCTTGTGGTCCTCGCGCAGCAGATAGGAGTTCAGGCGCAGGTAGTCGCGGTTGTAGCGCGGGTACAGCATGCTGGTGAGCTTGCTGTCGAGCAAGCGATCGAACTCGTCCCACTGCTTAGCGGCCATAAGCTGCTGCAGACGCTTGAACGTGGTGCGTTTTTTGACGCTAAAGAACACCGACACGGCGATGCAGATGATAACGACGGCGGTCCAGAGTGTGCGGGAATCAGGCATATTAGGATCCTTAGTCGCTCATAAAGCGAGCGGTATGACAACACGTACTAGATGTATTATACGCAGCGCGCAAGCAAACTGGCATAAAAGCTCATCGAGGCCGAGTGCCATCGCTCGCTGCGGTACACTTACCTAAAGTAAACCATGAAGGGAGACATTACCTATGAAGAAAATCGTTTTGGCTTGCGGTGCTGGCGCTGCTACTTCCACGCTCGTTGCCCAGAAGGTCGCCACCCTGCTCGACGCCAACGGTTATGCCGGCAAGTATGAGATCGTGCAGTGCGCCATCTCCGAGGCCAAGGATTACTGCGACGAGGGCGCCGACCTGCTGATCGCCACCACCGTTGCCCCCGAGGGCCTCACCTGCCCGTACGTGAGCGGCGTGCCCTTCATGACGGGCATGAACCGCGTCGCTGCCGAGAAGGCCGTCCTCGACGTCATGGCTCAGTAGGCGCTGACTGTATGAGTGAGCAGAACGCCAATCCGGTCGAGCTCTTTGGCATGCGCGTTGCCCATGTGGGCATTAACGCCACCGACCCGGCAGATGCCCTGGAGATCGCGGAGCTGTTCTCGACGATGATGGGCCTGCCCGTTATCGAGACCCCGGTTTCGTACTTTAACGATTCGCTGGTCGAGATCATGAAGCAGAACGGTCGTGGCGCCAAGGGCCACATTGGCTTTGCTGTCAACGACATCGATGCGGCCGAGAAGTGGTTTGCCGAGCGCGGGCTCGAGGTCAACGAGGAGTCGCGCGTGCTGCTGCCCGACGGCGGCACCAAGCTCGTGTACTTTAAGCGCGAGTTTGCCGGTTTCGCCGTGCACCTGTGCCGCGAGTAGCGCACGAGCTGCTTTAGTTAGCAAAAAGGGATAGGGCCGTATGGCCTTATCCCTTTATTTATGCCGAGGGGCTTTCTATCGTGGCAGGCGAATCGTAAAGCGGCTGCCGACGCCCTCGACTGAGGTCACGCCAATGACACCACCATGGCTATCGACGATCCACTTGGCAATGGCAAGCCCCAGACCCGAGCCCTGCGCGCCGGCATCGCGTGCGTTGTCGGCGCGGTAGAACCGTTCAAACGCGTGAGCTGCGGATTCCTGGTTCATGCCGATGCCCTCGTCTTCAACGGCTATGTCGATCGTGCCCGCGCCCGCATCCGGCGCTACGCCAAACGAGATGGGCGTGCCCGCGTCCGAATACTTGGCGGCGTTTTGCACGATCACGCGCAGTGCCTGCTTCACGAGTGCCACGTCAACCGATGCGCTGCAGCGCGGGTCGCTGGTAAGTGCGGCATCGTACGCCAGCCGATATGTGTGCCCGGCATCGATCATCTGTGATTCTTCGCAAACCTCGCCGACCAGTGCAGCCAGGTTGGTATTCGCGCGCCGCAGCACGGTGCGACCGGCATCGCCGCGTGCCAAAAACAGCAGCTGTTCCACGAGCTCCTGCATATGCTCGCTTTCGGCTTTGAGCGAGGTGATGGATTCTGCCAGCACGTCCGGGTCGTCTTTGCCCCAGCGGTCGAGCATGTTCACGTAACCCTGAATCACCGCGATGGGCGTGCGCAGCTCGTGACTCGCATCGTTGACAAAGCGCATCTGCTGCAGCTTTGCCTCTTGCATCTGACGCAGCAGGCGGTTGAGCGCGACCTCGATACTCGCCAGATCGGCATCGCCGGTGGTGACGCTCGGCGAGTCGACGCTTGCGCGCTCGATGGCCTGCTCGAGCGTTTCCATCTTGCCGCCGGCGAGCTGCATGCGGCCGAGCTCGTCAACGCGCAGGGCCAGGTCGTTGAGCGGCGCCATAGTGCGGCGCACGCGGCGGGCTCCGCCGAGCATGTTGAGCACGCTGATAACCTGCCAGCCCGCAACGACAAGGTAGAGAGGCCATAGCGTAACGAGGTCCTGTGCGAGGGGGAAGGTCTTGGTGTTACGCGCGAGCTCGACGGTATAGGTGAGCGTGGTCAGGTCCCAGCCGCGCGCAGGGGTCAGCGACATGCTGCGAACGGCGGCGCCGGGGATCCATCCCGCGGTAAACGCGCCATCGGGCAGCGTCTGGTTGTAGCCATAGACGAGGATCGCCGCCGCAACAAGCAGCAGTAACAGATCCAGCCAGACGTAGCTCACCAAGCGGCGCCACATATAGCTCCAGTTGATGGCGCGGGCGATGGAGGTGACGCGCTTGGCCTCGGCGTTACGCGCGGCAGACATAGCCCACCCCGCGCACGGTCTGGATGATGCGGGCACTGCCGCCGTCCTCGATCTTGGCGCGTAGGTGCGCGATGTGCACGTCGACGTTGTTGGTGTCGCCCACATAGTCGTAGCCTAGCGCCTCGTGCGCAATGCGCTCGCGCGTGAGCACGGTGCCGGCATGCGTCATAAGCAGGGCGAGGACATCGAACTCGCGGGCGGTCAGCACGATGGGCGAGCCGCCGACCGTGACTTCGCGGCGGTCGGGATCGAGCGCAACCGAGCCCACGGTGAGCGCGGTGGGGGAGGGCGAGGCGGAAACCTGGGTCGAGTCACTGACCGGGGGTATCGCGGTGGCGCCGACACCCGTGCCGCCTGCCGCGCCCGTCCCGATGCCGCCAACGCCCGAAGCCGCCCGCACGGCCTCCGAGCGCTTCAACGCCACGCGGATCCGTGCGAACAGCTCCTCAATCGCAAACGGCTTGGTCAGGTAATCGTCGGCGCCGGCATCGAGCCCGGCCACCTTGTCCATCACGGCATCGCGCGCGGTGACCATTATCACCGGCACATCCTTGTGCTTGCGGACGCGCCGCAGGACCTCCATGCCGTTGAGCTGCGGCAACAACACATCGAGCAGAATAAGATCGTAGTTGCGCTCCAGCGCCAGGTCCACGGCGGTGCGGCCATCGGCGGCGTGTTCCACCTGGTAGCCCTCGTGCTCCAGCTCGAGCGTCACAAAGCGGGCGATTTTCTCCTCGTCCTCTACGATCAGGATCCGTGCCATGCGTGCCCCCGTCTGCGATTACTTGTCGTCGTTCAGATTTTGCTTGATGTCGTCCGCGGCATCGGCGGCGTGATTCATAAGGTTGTTGATGCTGCCGGGCACGTCGCCGTCGCTGTCGATGCGGTAGCGCATGCCAAAGAACAGGCCAATCAGCATCAGCCAAATCGTAGCGCCCCAGGCAAACAGGGCGATGATGGGGATCAGGATGGGGATGTTGAGGATGATCGCATCGCGGCGCGTGGCGATAAACTTGGTGTCCAGGCTCAGGCGGAAGAGCTTTTTGAGGTACTCCCATACGCTGTCCATCTTCTTGGAGAAGTCGGTCTTTTCGCTCGACTTCTCGTAGGCGGCCTGCGCGGCGACCATCTCGGCTGAGGGCTCATCGACTGGCGCGGACTCGGTGGCGGCGTGCGCCGACGTGGTCTGGGTCTTGCCTTGCGACTCGAGCCAAATGATGGCGTCCAAAACGTTGCCGTCGGCGGCGTCGAGCGCGGCTTTGGCATCGGTGTAGCTCACGTTGCACTTGGTGCGGATGGTTTCAACTTTTTCGAGGTCGTCCATGACCTGTCCTTTCGTTCGATGGGCGCGACGCCGGGCGATCTGCCCGGGCGCGAGCGTTGCGTTCGGCGGCCTGCGTTGCGCGGCGCCGCCCCGCCCTTGGTCGAACTCTATAGTGCAGGTTATAGATTAAGCGATTCTTGAGCCAAGATTAACGTTGGATGAGTTTTTGGGTAGCGGTGGGAAAAGTATTAGACCTCGATAGCGGGGGATGTGGTGCCGGTGCAAAACGGCGTCAAAGGTTGGTCGAGCAGGCGGTTTCTCCATTGATGTCCGCACAGCATGTGACACTTACCCTGCCGCCCCGCTCTGCCGCGGCGGCATGCGTCTGAACAACGACCCTCTAAGGAGTTCGATACCGATGAGTGACAACGCAAAGCATCTCGCAAAGAAGTGCGTAAAGGACGCGGGGCCGTGCCTCGCGCTGTGCGTAGCCGGCGCAGCGGTCGCGCTGCTGGCTGTTCTGGGGCCGTTCGACGTGCTCCGAAGTGCCAGCTTTCTGCATGTTTGCATGGCTCTTGCCGGCGCCACGATGACCGGCGGCGTGCTCGATCTGATCTTTTGGGTGTTTGACCCGTTTGGATGGAAGAGCGAGGGGTAGGTCCCAAAGGATGGAAGGGCTGGAACGGTTGACTTAGTGATCGTGCAGAATGTGGGCTAGCGACTTACAGGGAAGTGGTGATCCGATGACGGTCTATGTGACGGGCGATATTCACGGCGGCGTCGACATGCAAAAGCTTCGCGACTGGGATCTTGGGGATGGTCTGACAAGTGACGACTATCTCATCATCGCGGGCGACTTTGGCTTTCCGTGGGATTTCTCTGCCGAGGAATGTGCCGACATCGCCTGGCTGGAGTCGCGCCCCTATACCGTGCTGTTTGTCGACGGCAACCACGAGCGTTTCGATCACTGGTCGGAGCGCCCCATGGAGCTGTGGCACGGCGGCCTGACGCAGCGTCTGTCGGACACCTCGCCCATCCGACGCCTGACGCGCGGTGAGGTTTTTGAGCTCGACGGCTCAACGATCTTTACCATGGGCGGCGCCACGAGCGTGGATAAGGAATACCGCATTCCGTATTCCAGCTGGTGGCCGCAGGAGCTGCCGGACGAGCGCAACTTTGAGGAGGCGCGGGCAAAGCTCGACAGCGTGGGTTGGAAGGTCGACTATGCGATCACCCATACCTGCTCCACGCGCATGCTTTCGCCCACGCTTTACCCGGCACCTGGCTGGAATTATCCCGATGTCGATCGACTCACCACGTTTTTCGACGAGCTGGAGGACCACCTGGACTACAAGCGCTGGTACTACGGGCATTTTCATCGTGACGCCAACCCAGCCGAGTGCCACACCGTGCTCTACGACTGTATTGTCCGCCTGGGCGACGAACTCCAGCCCTGGGATGTCGCGTAGGGGCGGGGTGGCTGGCTACTCGACCGTTACAGTGATGTTTTCCCGATGCGTGCGGATAACATCCCAGCTAAAGTGCTCGACCAGCTGCTCGGCAGAGCGCGGTGTGGCGTCCGGCGCGATGCCTGTTTGCCCGGCGAGCCAGCCCAGTAGTGCCTCGGGCGCGCCAAAGCGGGTGCGGAGCTCGCCCAGGTCCAGGTCGCGGTCGCGCTTGGAAAGGCGGCGGCCATCCGGCGACATGAGCAGCGGAATGTGCGCGTAGTGCGGCGTGGGAAGTTCCAGCAAATGCTGCAGGTAGATTTGGCGCGGCGTGGAGCCCAGCAGATCGCATCCGCGCACGACCTCGGTGACGCCCATGGCAGCGTCGTCGACCACCACGGCTAGCTGGTAGGCAAAAACGCCGTCGCTGCGGCGCACCAAAAAGTCGCCGCATTCGGTGGCGAGTGCTTCGCATTGGGCTCCATACGTGCGGTCCACGAATTCGATCACATCGTTTGCGAGGTCGTCGACGGCGGGTACGCGCAGGCGCGTGGCCGGAGCGCGCAGGGCGCTGCGGCGGGCAACCTCCTCGGCAGAAAGGTCTCGGCAGGCGGCGCGGTAGATGGGCGTGCCGTCGCTCGCGTGCGGCGCGCTCGCGGCGTGGAGTTCGGCACGCGTGCAAAAACAGGGATAGGTGAGGCCGGCGTCTTGCAGCTGACGCAGGGCGTCCTCGTACAGATCCAGGCGATCGTGCTGGTAGTAGGGGCCTTCGTCCCACTCCAGTCCCAGCCAGGCCAGGTCGTCAATCAATTGAGTGGCAAGTTCCGGGCGCTTGCAGCGATCGTCCAGGTCCTCGATGCGCAGCACGATGCTGCCGCCTTGGCTGCGGGCCGAAAGCCACGAGCACAGGCAGCTGAACACGTTGCCCAAGTGCATGCGGCCCGAGGGCGACGGGGCAAAGCGGCCCACGACGGGGGTGGGCGCTGCCGTTGCTGGTGCGTCCGCGGCGTGTGTTGCTATGTTGCGTGCGTTGATATCCATGCGGACGAGTATAGCGCGGGGCTTGGCAGGGAAGGCGTTGCTGCGCTCACAAGTTGGCGGCGGTACGCATTGCGCACGGTGGGTTTGCGGCTCAAGGTCTCGATCGCTGCGTACCGACTTAGCCTCACAAACGACAGAAACCCCGGCAGCTCTTCGCAACTGCCGGGGTTTCCGCGGAAAAGGGGGACATGATCCTCGAGCGAACGGCAAAGGGGCAAACCGTTTTCGCTCAACTGCTTTATGCCCCTCGGCTGGCGGCTCAATCAGCGCGTGCCGCGCCCACACAAAGCCGCTACACCTGTGACGGAGCTGTGAAGTGGTATCTATTGCCGGGGCGGGCTATGCCAAGGGTGTCCCTAATGACTAGTCATTTAAGAACGTCCCCAATGACTAGCTGCCGGGGTGCTGGTGTGACTTTCATCCCGTTTGGCGCTCCGGTCGCCTAGATGTTCGCCATGCGTACCCGCAAACGTGGGACAATGGCGCTGTTGGTTTTACAGACAAAGGATGTGCCTATGAACACCCTCGCCGCCAAAGTCAGCCGGCAGCGCCACCTGTTTGCGCGATTCGCTTCCGTCTGCGTGCTCGTCACGCTTGCGTTGTTGCTGCTGCCTGTCGCCGCGCACGCCGACGGCTACTCCATGACCCAGACCTATATCAGTGCCACGGTCGAGGCCGATGGATCGCTGACCGTTGTCGAGGGACGCCAGTTTGATTTCGACGACGACATCAACGGCGTGTTTTGGGAGATCAATACGGGCTCCAACCAGCAGGGCGGCACGGCGGGCGTCGACGTGCTGAGTGTCGAGGAAGAGGACACCGCGTTTAACAAAGTCGATAGCGCGAACAAGGGCGACTCTGGCGTCTACACGGTCGAGCAGACCGGTGACGGCGTAAGGATTAAGGTGTTCAGCCCCCACGAGAGCGGCGACAGCGCGATCTATTACGTGAGCTACACCATGACCGGTGCGGTCATGAACTGGGCCGATACCGCCGAGCTCTACTGGAAGTTTGTGGGCGACGGCTGGTCCGCGGACTCCGATGACGTTGAGATGGAAGTGTACTTCGCAAATGCCGCTGCCGGGACGGCGGCCGTCAAGGGCGATAACTTCCGCGCATGGGGCCACGGCCCGCTGACGGGCGATGTATCGCTCGATGCGGACGAACCCATGGTCACCTATACCATTCCCTGCGTGCATCAGGGCGAATTCGCCGAGGCACGCATCGCCTTCCCTAGCGACTGGGTGCCGCAGCTTGCCGCTTCGGGCGAAGAGCGCATGTCAACGATCCTGAGCGAAGAGAAGGAATGGGCCGACGAAGCTAACGCCCGCCGCGCTCACGCTCGCATGATTGCCAATGCACTTGCCGTGCTAAGTGTTGTTGCGGCGGTGGCCTTTACCGGCACAATCGTTATGCTCAAGCTGCGCAAGCGCAAGCCCAAGCCGCTTTTCCAGGACGAATATTTCCGCGATGTGCCTTCGGCCGACCATCCCGCCGTGCTTTCGGCCCTCATGAGCTGGAACGAGGTGCCCGATCAGGCATATATCGCCACGCTCATGAAGCTCACTGACGACCGTGTGATCAAGCTGGAGCAGGCGACCGTGACCAAGGCCAAGAAGGGTCTGTTGGGGCGTGAAAAAGAAGAGCAGACGTATCGCGTGACGGTGAGTGATGCGGGCTGGAAGTCGGCCAAGGGCATTGACCACATGGTGCTCAAGGTCTTCTTTGCCGGTGCTAAGCCTGACGAGAACGGCGATCGCTCGCGCACGTTCGACGAGCTGCAGCACTACGTCAAGCAGCACGCTACACCCGTGGGCGACAAGCTCGAGGACTATCAGAACACCGTTAAGGGCAAGCTGGCCGATAGCGAGTACGTTGCCTCGGACGGCATTGTTGCAATGGTGTTTTGCCTGGTTCTTGGTATCCTGATTGCCTTTGTTCCCGTGGGATCCATCTTCTTTACCGATGGCGCGCAGGCGAACATTACCGCCGCGGTTATCTCGGTGCCGATTGTGCTGGTGGGTATCGGCGTGGGCCTTACGTTCCGCCGCTTTACGCCGGAGGGCGCCGAGGTGGCGGCTCGCTGCAAGGCACTTAAGCATTGGCTCGAGGACTTCACGCGTCTAAAGGAAGCCGTCCCCGGCGATCTGGTGCTGTGGAACAAGCTGCTGGTGATGGGCGTGGCGCTGGGTGTTTCCAAGGAAGTGCTGCGTCAGCTTGCCGAGGCCGTGCCGCCCGAGGTGCGCGAGGCCGACGGCTTCTATGACAATTATCCCTGCTACTGGTGGTACTACCATCATTACGGCAACGAGTCTCCGCTCGATTCGTTCGATGACGTGTATCACGAGAGCATCCGTGAGCTGGCTTCGAGTTCCGATAGCTCGAGCGGCGGCAGCGGCGGCGGCTTTTCCGGTGGCGGCGGTGGCGGCGTCGGCGGAGGCGGCGGCGGAACGTTCTAACGGTCGTAAATTATGGGATGGGCTTTTCTCGACAGCCGTCGGGGGAAGCCCATCCCTTTTTATGCGCTACCTACGAAGACTGTCCCCAACGACTAGTCACTGGGGACGTTCCTAAATGACTAGGTATGGCTGCTGGGCCTAGGCTGTTAGGTCGAGTTCGTAGAGGAAGCTTTCGCGCGGCATGTCGTGACGGCGCTCTTCGCGGTTGGCGCGGTGCGTGGCCGTGCGCTTAAAGCCATGCAGCTCGTAGAACTTCCACGAGCAGTTGGAGTCGGTGTACAGGTGCGCCCTCGTCGCCCCGCGCGAGGATAGGTACGAGACTGCGGCGTCGAGCAACACCGAGCCAACGCCCAGGCCATGGACGTCGCGATCTACGGCAAGCAGCGTGACCTCGTTGTCGTGTGGCAACGGGCTGCTTTCGAGCAGGCGGTTGTTGGTTCGGATGGTTGCGCGCACAAACGAGAGATACTCGGCGCAGGCATCGGGCTCCAGCTCGCGCATTTGCGATAGCAGTGCGCGTTCGGTATCCAGCCAATGTTCCTTAACGGTGGCGCCGGAGCTCTGTCCCGCACGCGCGAGCGCAATGCCGCGCGCCTGACCGTCGATTACGGCAACTTGCGAAAACGTCGAAGACGAAAGGCAGTAGGCAAGGTCGCACGCGGCCTCGAGGCGGTTGTACTCATCGTTATCCGAATTGTCATGCCAAAGCTGCTGTAGAATCAGCGCGATGGCGTCGAAGTCTTCGGTATCAAACGGTCGGTAGAGAACCCGCGAGACCATGGTGCCTCTTTCTTTTGCGGATGCATATCGAGCACAGTTCTACCACGCTATTGGCATCTAATTATGGTGCCCCTGTGTTCCATGAACTCACCGTGCCCGGTGCCGTGCCCATCCCCTCCGCTCGCAAACTTTTTCTGCATATGCGCCCGTTGCGGGGTGCATCGATGCGCTCGATGCGCTACATTGAATCAGTATTTTCAATGCCGCTGCGCGAGCGCTGCAGATCGACGTATCACCGGCTCACAGAGCACGGCGGCGTACCAGACAGGAGGACTGCATGGGATCTGATGTGAAGATCGCACGCGCGTTGATCTCGGTTACCGATAAGACGGGCGTCGTCGATTTCGCACGGACGCTGGTCGATGACTTTGGCGTCGAGATCATCTCTACGGGCGGCACGGCTCGTGCCATCGAGGACGCGGGCGTTCCCGTAACCCCCATCGAGGAGTTCACGGGCTATCCCGAGATGATGGACGGCCGCGTCAAGACGCTGCATCCCAAGGTTCACGGCGCGCTGCTTGCCCGTCGCGATTCCGAGCAGCACATGCAGGAGGCCGCTCAGCACGGCATTAAGCTGATCGACCTGGTCGTCGTCAACCTGTACGAGTTCGAGAAGACCGTCGCTAACCCCGAAGTCACCTTCGCGGATGCCATTGAGCACATCGACATCGGTGGCCCCTCTATGCTGCGCTCTGCCGCCAAGAACGCCGCGAGCGTTACCGTCATCTCCGACCCGGCCGACTATGATGCCGTCCTGGCCGAGATGCGCGAGACCGGTGGCTGCACCACGCTTTCCACCCGTCGTCGCCTGCAGGTGAAGGTCTACCAGACCACCGCCGCCTACGACACGGCTATCTCCCGTTGGCTTGCCGCCCAGGCAAGCGACGTGGCGGACACCTCTGCCAAGCTCGAGATCTCGCTGGAGAAGGTCGACGACCTGCGCTATGGCGAGAATCCTCAGCAGAAGGCTACGGTCTACCGCTTTGCCGAGGGCTGCGAGAACACCGCGAGCTCGCAGTTCCCGCTCGTGGGCTCCGAGCAGATCCAGGGCAAGCCGCTCAGCTACAACAACTATCTGGACGCCGACGCCGCTTGGAACCTGGTCCGCGAGTTCGACGAGCCGGCCTGCGTGATCCTCAAGCACCAGAACCCCTGCGGCTCTGCCGTTGCCGAGGACATCACGGCCGCCTACGACCGCGCCTTCGCCTGCGATCCCAAGAGCGCCTTTGGCGGCATCATCGCCTGCAACCGCGAGGTTCCCTTTGATCTGGTTGAGCACTTTGCCGATCAGAACAAGCAGTTCGTCGAGGTCATCATCGCCCCGAGCTATACCGATGAGGCGCTCGAGCGCATGGCTAAGCGCCCCAACCTGCGCGTGCTGGCTACCGGCGGCGTGGACCACGGCGCTCAGGTGGAGCTGCGCTCCGTCGACGGCGGCATGCTGGTGCAGGAGGTCGACCACGTGACCGAGGATCCCGCGACCTTTACGTTCCCCACTGACCGCAAGCCCACCGACGCCGAGATGGCCGAGCTCGAGTTTGCCTGGAAGGTCTGCAAGGGCGTTAAGTCCAACGCCATCCTTGTCTCCAAGGGCAAGGCCGGCATTGGCATGGGCCCGGGTCAGCCCAACCGCGTGGATTCTGCGCTGCTGGCCTGCGAGCGTGCCGAGGACTTCTGCGAGCGCGAGGGCGTGGAGAAGGGCGGCTTTGCCTGCGCAAGCGACGCATTCTTCCCGTTCCGCGACAACGTCGACGTGCTTGCTGCGCACGGCGTGACCTGCATCATTCAGCCCGGCGGCTCCAAGCGCGACGACGAGAGCATCCAGGCCTGCAACGAGCATGGCATTGCGATGGTCTTTACTGGTGCTCGCCACTTCCGTCACTAAGTTCCGCCCTGGGACAAAATAATCTCTGCAAAAGACGGCTGCTCCGTTTGGAGGGCCGTCTTTTTGGTATAAGAGGACGGAATGACTAATACGAAAGGTATAACCATGCCCCAGATTGATGATGACGAGCTGTTTGGCAATGCTGAGGATCAGCGTGCGTACGAGGACTTTTGCGCCAATCAGGAGGCGGTCGAGAAGTTCACGCTCGACAAGCCCGCGCTCATCTGCCGTTGGCGCATGTCCAACAAAAAGGTGCCCATGCTCAATCGCCACATCCGCGCGCTATCCGAGCGCCTGGTGCAGGGCGAGCCGCTTACCCATAACATGCTCAGCTGGGCAAAGCAGCACGTTGAGTGGTCACTTGCCGAGGGCGACTACACCGCCCGCGACGGTGTGCTCATGCTGGTGATCGACGTTAACGGCAACGCCGCCATGACGGTGGGCGAGTACGAGCCGCTGGCCGACACGTCGGCCAAGGCGCTGCGTGCCCGTTCTGCCGAGGCTCGCTCCGAAGCCGACGAGACCGGCGTGGCGCCCGAGCTGCTCGCCGCCGTCAACAACGGCGAGCTCGCCTTTGTGGCGCCGGCGGACGAGTGCCTGTGCGGCACGGCGACGCTCATCGAGCAGCTGGCCCAGACCAAGGGCATCCCGGTCACGCGCGTGGACATTCCCGCGCAGCTTAAGGGCGCCCTGTTCCTGGTGAGCGACGAACACGGCGTGGTCCCCGCAACCGAGACGGACGCCGCCGAGGCCGACGCCGCCACGGTCGCCTTCTTCGCCGACGGCTACGAAAAGCTTCGCGCCCGCCGCTAAATGATGTTTCTGGGACGGGGATTAAAAACTCATTTAATTCCCGTGCCCGTTGCGAGCGAGGGGCAAGCCCCTGCCGCTCGCGAACAGTTCTGTCACCTTGGTGACGCGCAAGGCGCGCACCTGCGGCTCCGCAGCCATAATGGTGGCAAGACAACCAAGGGGGGAGCGGAATCCATGGCGCTGATCTATATCGTTGAGGACGACGAGCCCATTCGTCGCGAGCTTGCCGATATCCTTGCCCGTGCGGGTTTTGAGGTCGAGGCATGCGAATCATTCGAGCACGTTTCGCGCAATATTCTCGCCGCCGCGCCCGACCTGGTGCTGCTCGACCTCACGCTTCCCGTTAAGGACGGCCAGCATATCTGCCACGAGGTTCGCCGCGAATCCGAGGTTCCCATCATCGTCCTCACGTCGCGCGCGACCGAGATCGACGAGGTCATGGCCATGACGCTCGGCGCGGACGACTTTGTTCCCAAGCCCTATAGCGCCCGTGTGCTCGTGGCGCGCATCAACGCCCTGCTGCGTCGCACCGCGGCGGCAGGCGAGCGCAGCACGCTCGTCCACAAGGGACTGGAGCTCGACCTCGCCCGCTCCATGGTCACCAATACGGCAACCGGCGACAGTACCGAGCTCACCAAAAACGAGCTGCGTATCCTCTCGCTGCTCTTGGGTCGCGCGGGCAAGATCGTCTCGCGTCCGGCCATCATGCAGGACCTGTGGGACTCCGACGCCTTCGTGGACGACAACACGCTTACCGTCAACATCAACCGCCTGCGCACCACGCTCGAAAAAATCGGTATCAAGGGGTATTTGACCACGCATCGCGGCCAAGGCTATTCGGTCTAGGGGCCGGCTATGTCGTTTGCCAAGTTCTTTAAAGACGCACTGCTTCCCGTCGCCGTGTGGACGTGCGGCGTGCTACTGAGCTGCTTTGTGCTGACGGTCGCCGGCGCACCCGTTTCTATCGTGGTCGTGGCGGTTGGTGTGTCCTTTATCTTCGGTATGCTCGGCATCGTGATCGAGTACGCGCGTCGTCGTCGTTTTCTGCGCCAGCTGGGGCGTGCGGCAGAGGAGCTCGAGAGTCCCGCATGGGTGCAGGAGATGGTGCAATGCCCGACCTATGCCGAGGGCGAGCTTGAGTACGAGGTCTTGCGCCGGGTTGGCAAGGCTGCCTGCGACGAGGTTGCCGAAGGCCGGCGTCAGACCGATGACTATCGCGACTATATCGAGAGTTGGGTCCACGAGGCCAAACTGCCCCTGGCGGCGGCCCATCTAATTTTGGAAAACCTGGACGGCAGCGAAGACGACCTGTCGCGCGTGGATGACCTGGGCCGTGAGTTGGCTCGCGTGGAGCGCTATATCGACCAGGCGCTGTACTACGCGCGCTCGGAAGTCGTGGAGCGCGACTACCTGATTCGCCGCTGGGATCTTAAGACCTTAGTGACGGGCGCGATCAAGGCCAATGCGCGTGAGCTCATCGCGTCACACGTGGCGCCGGTGTGCGAGAACCTCGACTTTGAGGTGTTTACCGACGAGAAGTGGCTCGAGTTTATTCTGGGCCAGCTCATCCAGAACAGCATTAAATATGCGCGTGAGGACGGCGCGAAGATCGTGTTTTCGGGAGCGTTGTTGGACGAGGGCCTGGCAAGCGAGCGCATCGAGCTTACCGTCGCGGACAACGGCTGCGGCGTGAGCGCGGCCGACCTGCCCCGCGTGTTCGAGAAGGGCTTTACCGGCGACAACGGTCGCACCACCAAGCGTGCAACGGGCATCGGCCTCTACCTGGTGGCGCGCCTGTGCTCCAAGATGGGCATCGACGTCACCGCGGCATCCGAGCCCGGCGAAGGCTTCGTCGTAACGTTTGCCTTCTCAACGAACAAGTTCCAATATTTCGAGTAACGCACGCGGCAGACGTCCGCCCAAACAAAAACGTGCCGCCCCAACCGGGGCGGCACGCCATCTTTTATCAGCCAACTCGCTGAAGTACGGTGACGAAGGCACAAGGCCGGGAGGGGTTATCAAAGCCGACATCCCGCAGCCGCGAAGCGGCGAGGACGTCGGCGTGATAACCCCGCAGGCCTTGCGCCGGCGGGAAGGAATCTACTTCACGACCAAGATGTCGCAATCGGTATTGCGCAGCAGGAACGTCGAAATCGAGCCCAAGAGCGCGTACTTAATTGAGGACAGGCCGCGGGCACCGCAGAGCACCAGATCGGGCTTGACCACGTCGAGCATCTCATCCTTGAGCGTCTCACGAATGCGGCCGGTGCGAATCATGACCTCGACCTCGGGAATGTCGGGATTGGCTTTGGCCTCCTCGAGCTGCTTGGCGATGGAGTTGTTAAAGGCCTCCTCCAAGCCGTTGACCAGGTCGACCGGATAGGAACCGGCGCTCTCGAGCGCGGTGGAGTCGATAACGTGGCCGATGATCAGCTTAGCGCCGTTGTTCGCGGCGACCTTGATGGCGCGTGCGAGCACAAAATCCTGCTGCTCAGTACCGTCGAGTGAAACAAATACCTTGGTATAGCCCTCGTTCATGGTTTCCTCCTTGGTCTATCGCACGGGCGCGGGGCTCGTGCGTCGGGCGGGCGCGGGCGCGTTGGCCGCCGGACACTTTATCTTGTTGCAGTTATACCCAAGGATTCGGATTTGACCGCTCGCAATTCTGTGAACGGGCGAGTTTTTTGGTAAGGGTAGGCACAGGCGTGCCGCCAACGGTTGATAATGGGACATCGCCCGCATCGTCCGCAGAACATCTACCGGCGGGTGTCTAACGAGGGGGTCCCTTTGGATATCATCGAGCTTCTAAAATCTGCCTTCATGGGCCTGGTCGAGGGCATCACCGAATGGCTGCCCGTTTCGTCGACCGGTCACATGATCTTGGTGGACGAGTTCGTCAAGATGAACGTGAGCGAGACGTTCTGGAATATGTTCCTGGTCGTGATTCAGCTTGGCGCCATTTTGGCCGTCTGCGTCCTGTTCTTCTATGACCTTAACCCGTTCTCGCCCAGCAAGGGCAAGGAGGGCCGTCGCGACACCTGGGTGCTGTGGGGCAAGATTGTGCTCGGCTGCATTCCCGCCGCGGCGATCGGTCTGCCGCTCAACGACTGGATGGAGGAGCATTTCTACAATGCTCCCGTCGTGGCGCTGGCGCTCATTGTGTACGGCGTACTGTTTATCGTGATTGAGAACTGGCGCGCGAGCAAGCGCGAGGAAATGGCCGTTGCCGGTTCGTTTGGTTCGCGTGCTGTGGTGGCGGGCGGACGTCCCGCCGGTGCGCACTTTGCGGCGCCCGCCGCGGCTACCGCTGAGGATGAGGACGATGACGAGAATTTGGACTTTGGCTCCATCGCCACGCTCGAGGACCTGAGTTGGAAGACTGCGCTGGGTATCGGCTGCTTCCAGGTGCTTTCGCTGGTGCCTGGTACGTCTCGTTCCGGTTCTACCATCATCGGTGGCCTGCTTTTGGGCTGCACGCGTTCGGTGGCGTCCAAGTTCACGTTCTTCCTGGCCATCCCTGTCATGTTTGGCGCGAGTGCGCTCAAGCTGGTCAAGTACTTCATCAAGGGCGGCACGTTCGGCGCCAACGAGGTCGCTATCTTGGGCGTGGGCTGCGTTGTGGCCTTTGTGGTTTCGCTCATCGCTATCAAGTGGCTCATGGGCTTCGTCCGCCGTCACGACTTTAAGTGCTTCGGCGTCTACCGCATCATCCTGGGCATCGTGGTGCTCGCATACTTCTTCGTTCTGGAGCCGATGCTCGGCCTCTAACTTAGTCGACGCTGCGCGGCGGCCAGAGCGACAGCTTGTCATTCAAAGAGGGTGGCATGACCAAAAGGTCTATGCTGCCCTCTTTTCATGCCAATTTGTTCGTTCTGGCCGCCGCTCGCTGCCGTTGCCGTGACATCGGTGGCTCCATTGCACCAAATCCGCTGGGGCGGGCCTGACGGTGGCGCACGGAGTCGTGGTGTGATTTGCGTCGGTGTCCGCGCGGCTCGGTATACTGGTACGGCTCAAACTATGGCGCCGCCCGCAGGCGCGCCGTCCGTCAGATGAGGAGTCGCCCATGACCCAGCCCCTGCCCTGGGAAAAGAACGCCACGGTACCCGTTCCGCCCGCGCCGGAACCCGTGCCGTTCGATGCATACACCGCCCCCGCTGCGCCGGAGCCCGAGCTCGTTCCGCTCGACATCTACGACGCTCCCGTGCCGTCGCCCAAGCCCGCCAAGCCGCTCGTCGACATCGACAGCCTTAATCCCGCCCAGCGCGAGGCCGTCCTGACCACCGAGGGCCCGTTGCTGGTGCTCGCCGGCGCCGGCTCGGGCAAGACCCGCGTCTTGACCTTCCGCATCGCACATATGCTCGGCGATCTGGGCGTTAAGCCTTGGCAGGTTCTTGCCATCACGTTTACCAACAAGGCCGCGGCAGAGATGCGCGAGCGTCTGGCAGCGCTCATCCCCAGCGGCACCCGCGGTATGTGGGTGTGCACCTTCCATGCCATGTGTGTGCGCATGCTGCGCGAGGACGCCGACCTGCTGGGCTACACCGGCCAGTTCACCATCTACGATGACGATGACTCAAAGCGCATGGTGCGTGACATTATGCAGGCGCTCGGCATCGAGCAAAAGCAGTTCCCCATCAACATGATCCGCAGCAAGATCAGCTCGGCCAAAAACGCCATGATCGGCCCCGAGGACATGCTCAAGAGCGCCGATAGCCCCAACGACAAAAAGGCCGCGCAGGTCTACCTAGAGCTGGAGCGCCGCCTGCGCGCCGCCAATGCGATGGACTTCGACGACCTGCTCGTGCGCGCGCTCGAGCTGCTGCGCACCCGTCCCGAGGTGCTCGATAAGTACCAAGAGCGCTTCCGCTACATTAGCGTCGACGAGTATCAGGACACCAACCACGTCCAGTACGAGATCGCCAACCTGCTGGCCGCCAAGTACCAAAACCTCATGGTCGTAGGCGACGATGACCAGTCCATTTATAGCTGGCGTGGCGCCGACATCACCAACATCTTGGACTTTGAGAAGGACTTTAAAAACTGCAAGACCGTCAAGCTGGAGCAGAACTATCGTTCCACGGGTCACATCCTGAGCGCCGCCAACGCCGTGGTGCGCCACAACTCGCAGCGCAAGGACAAGCGCCTGTTTACGGCCGAGGGCGATGGCGAGAAGATCCAGGCCTTCCAGGCGAGCGATGAGCGCGACGAGGGCCGCTGGATTGCCGGTGAGATCGAGAAGCTGCACTCCAAGGGCACGAGCTACGACGACATCGCCGTGTTCTACCGTACCAACGCCCAGTCGCGTATTCTCGAAGATATGTTCCTGCGCGCGGGCGTGCCCTACAAGATTGTGGGCGGCACGCGATTCTTCGACCGTGCCGAGATCCGCGACGTCATGGCCTACCTCAAGATGATCGTGAACCCGGCCGACGAGATGAGCGTCAAGCGCGTCATCAACACACCTCGCCGTGGTATCGGCTCCACCTCGATCCAAAAGATCGAGCAGCTGGCGCGCGACAACCGCTGCTCGTTCTTCCAGGCCTGCGAGATCGCGTGCGCCGAGACCGGTATGTTTAGCGCCAAGGTGCGCAATGGCCTGTCGAGCTTTGTGTCGCTGGTGCGCGAGGGTCGCCGCATGGACGGCGAGCTCAAGGACGTTGTCGAGATGATTGTCGATAAGACGGGCCTACTGCAGGCTTTCCGCGCCGAGGGCACCATGGAGTCCGAGAGCCGCGCCGAGAACATCCAGGAATTCCTGGGCGTCGCCGCCGAATTTGAGGAGACGCACGAGGATATCGAAGGTACGCTCGAGAGCTTGGAAGAGCTGCGCGCTGCCGGTGTTGCCGATGTGCCTGCTAGCGCCGAGCCCGAGCCTGTCGTGGTGAGCGCGCCTGCGCCCGAACCGGGGCCATCTGCCCCGGTATCCTCGTTTGAGGCGCTCGTTGGCGCGCGTGACGCCGCGGGCTCCAATCCGCTCGATAGCTTGGCCGCTCCGGCGCTGTCTCCGCAGGATGCCCTGGCCGCCGCCATCGCGGGCAACGCGTATGCCGCGCCGACGGAGATGCCGGCGGGTGCCGTGCATGCCGACGAGATCGAGCGCACCTACGGTCCGCTCACCTGTAAGGCGCTGCCGGCGCTCATGGAGTGGCTGGCCCTGCGCTCCGACTTGGATTCCCTGGCCGGCGAGACGCATGCCATTACCATGATGACCATCCACTCCGCCAAGGGCCTGGAGTTCCCGGCGGTGTTCGTGGCCGGCATGGAGGAGGGTATCTTCCCGCACGTGCACGACTTTGGCGGTAGTGACGATCCGGGCAAGCTCGAGGAGGAGCGTCGCTTGGCCTACGTCGCCATCACGCGTGCTCGCAAGCGCCTGTTCCTGACCTATGCGGCCACGCGTCGCACCTACGGCTCGACCTCTGCCAACCCGCGCTCGCGCTTCCTCAACGAGATTCCGTTTGAGGATATCGAGTTTAGCGGCATCGGTTCTGCCGGTTTTGAGGGCACGGGCTGGGAGAAACGCGGCGACCGACACGGCACCTTTGGATCGGGTATGGGCTCGGACATGTATGGCGGCAAGGTGTTTGGTTCGCATACGCGCTCGACCGGCGGTTCTGGTTCACGTGGTGGATCGAGCTTTGACGATTTCTTTGGCGGCAGCAGCTACGGGACCGAGCGCCATCGTGGGGTTTCGCCCGATGCCGGCCGTGTTGCCTCGACCTTTGGTTCGGGTGCGCCGCGAGCCAAAAAGCCGTCGTCCAAGGTGTCCCCGACGGTGGAGCGCAAGGTCGATCGTGCCAGCGCATCGCAGGACTTTGCCGCGGGCGATACCGTGAGCCACAAGACTTTTGGCACGGGTACCGTGCTCTCGGTCGTCGGAGACATGATCGAGGTCCAATTCGAAAAGACCGGCCAGACCAAAAAGCTTATGAAGGGCTTTGCTCCGATCGTCAAGCTGTCGTGATCCCGGCGGACCTGGGCGGGCGTATGGGGCAACATCGCCTGCTCGGGCAGTCCTGCTCGCACGGAGAGCACATTAAGTGCTCTCCGGCTCGTGCGGAACTCGCGATCGATGTTGCCCCATACGCCCGCCCAGGTCCTTAGATAACGTTGCTTGCGAACGTCGCTCTGCTCGTCCGCTTTTTTGATCTGGAGAGCCGGGTGGGCTGATATATATGGATAAGGGGCTCCTCCGTTGGTGGACGGGGGAGCCCCTTGTTGCGTTTTGGTTGTTGCTGCGACCTAGAGGTGGCTGATGATCAGTTCCATCTTGCCTTCGAGGTCGATGGAGCTGACGGTGTTCGGGGCCAGCAGGTGGCTTCCCTTGTGGACGGGGTCGCCGCAGACGGTGCCTTCGCCGTCGATGACCGACAGGCACATGAAGGGCCAGCGCTGGTCGAGGGTCTTGCTGCCGTCGACACGCACGCGATCGACGGTGTAGCAGGGGTTAGACTCGAGCTCGGTCACGCCGTCCACCTCGGGCGCGGTCACGGTACCATCGACCGGGGCCTGGACGTCAAAGTCGATGCAGTCGAGGCTCTGCTTAATGTGCAGCGGGCGCAGTTTGCCGTCGGTGCCCGGGCGATCATAGTCGTACAGACGATACGTCACGTCGCTCGACTGCTGCGTTTCCAAAATGAGCGTGCCGGCCTTGATGGCGTGAACGGTACCGGAATCAATCTGGAAAAAGTCGCCCTTGTGGATCGGTAGTACGTTGAGCATGTCGTCCCAGCGGCCGTCCTTGATCATCTGTGCGGCCTCAGTGCGGTCTTTAGCACGCTGGCCGACGATGATCGTGGCGCCGGGCTCGCAATCCAGCACGTACCAGCACTCGGTTTTACCCAGGCTGCCGTTCTCGTGCTCGGCGGCGTACTCGTCGTTGGGATGAATCTGGATCGAAAGGTCGTCCTTGGCGTCCAGAATCTTGATGAGCAGCGGGAACTCCTTGCCCTCGCAGTTGCCAAAGAGCTCGCGGTGCTCGGCCCACAGCCACGACAGCGTGTGGCCGGCGTACGGTCCCTCCGCAATCTGGCAGTCACCGTTGGGATGGGCCGAGATGGCCCAGCACTCACCGATGGGACCTTCGGGAATGTCGTAACCAAATACGGTTTCGAGCTGGCGGCCACCCCAGATCTTCTCGTGGAAGATCGGCGTCAGTTTAATCAAATCGGACATATTCATACCCCCATTATGTTGCGCGGGCGTTGCACAAAACAGCTCAAAACGAGCGCCCGCGTGACTACAAAAACCTATGCCAACGTTACGTTGTGCAACTCAAAGCGGTCGCCAACGTTGCGCGAGATCGAATACTCAAAGGCGGCGCCGCTGTCCAAAAAGCCAATTTGGGTGAGCTCGAGCAGGGGAGAGCCAAGTTTGGTGTCCAGACGCTCGGCTTCTTCCTCGGTTGCTGCCACGGCGCGAATGGTACGGTGGAAGCTCGAAATCTTCAGCCCACATTGCTCGCGGATGAAGCGGTAGACCGATCCGTACAGGTCCTTTTTTTTCAGCCCCGGAATCAGCTCGAGGGGCATGTAGGTGTACTCGATAACGATGGGCTTCTCATCGGCCTGGCGCACGCGCACAACGTGATAGGCAAAGTCATCCTCGGCAATTCCCAGCTGGGCTGCGATGTCCGCCGGTGGATTAACGATCGAGAAATCGTAGACCACCGAGGTCACCTTCTCCCCGCGGTGCTCATACGAAAAACCCTGGGCACGGTCGTTTTTGCCCTGGAAAAACGCCTGGCCGGGAAGCCCCGCCGTGTCCTTAACGTAGGTACCCGATCCACGCCGGCTGGTAATAAGACCTTCTTCGGTGATTTGTTCAATAGCTCGTTTGACGGTGATTTTGGAAACGTTATAGAGCTTGCAGAACTCAACGACGGTAGGAAGCTTGTCGCCCGGTTTAAGAGCGCCATCCTCGATAGTGCGACGAATATCTGCAGCTATCGCCTCGTATTTGGGAATCATGGAACCTCCTTTCCAACTTGGTTGAGTATAAAAGAAAGTATAGTTAACACCTAAGCATCCCTATTATATATTTAAAAAGTTCGAGAAAGATATAATTAAAAGTCGCTTTGCATATAAATTAGAGCGCTCTAAATAGATAAACATCTGAGTAATGTCGTGTTAAGCGGCCATTCGCGTTTTCCCAGATAAAACCTGCCAAAACAAACCTGTCCCTTTTTGGTAGGTTTTTGCCTTGGGAGCGGTACCATACAGGCAATGTTTAAACGAGAAAGGCGGGCTCCCATGGAACCTAAGCAGTACTACATCGGCATCGACGTCGGCGGCACTTCGGTTAAGGAGGGCCTGTTCGACGAGGACGGCAACCTGCTTGCCAAGGCCAGCGTGCCCACGCCTCCTATCGTTGACGCTGCGGGCTTTGCCGCGGTGACCGAGGCTATCGACCAGGTGGTCGCCAAGGCACAGATTCCGCGTGCCTTTGTGGCGGGCATTGGCCTGGCCGTTCCGTGTCCCATCCCGGCGTCGGGCGATGCCAAGGTCAAGGCCAACATTGCCATTAACCTGCCCGAGCTGAGGGTCGCCATTCAGGAGCACTGCCCCGATGCGGTCGTTAAGTATGAGAACGATGCCAACGCCGCTGCCATGGGCGAGGCCTGGCTCGGTTCTGCCAAGGGCGTGCAGAACGTAGTTATGGTCACCATCGGTACCGGCGTGGGCGGCGGCGTTATCGTTAACGGCGATGTGGTATCGGGCGTTGTGGGTGCTGGCGGCGAGATCGGCCACATGTGCCTGAACCCGGCTGAGGAGCGCACCTGCGGCTGCGGCGGCCATGGCCACCTGGAGCAGTATTCCAGCGCCACCGGCGTGGTGAGCAACTACCTTGCCGAGTGCAAGAAGGCGGGCGTCGACCCCATCGAGCTCACCGGCCCCTCCGATTCCAAGGACGTGTTCCAGGCCTGCCGCGAGGGCGACAAGCTTGCGCTGGCCGCGGCCGATACCATGGCCGACTATCTCGGTCGCGCACTGGCGCTTATTGCCAACGTGGTTGATCCCGAGATGTTCCTCATCGGCGGCGGCGCCTCTGCCTCGGCCGATGTCTACCTCGACAAGGTTCGCGAGCACTTTAAGCAGTACGCGCTTTCCGCCTCGCGCGAGACGCCCATTAAGGTCGCTTCGCTCGGAAACGACGCCGGCATCATCGGTGCCGCCTACGTAGCCCTGCGCGCCGCCGGCAAATAGCTGGTGCAAGGAGGCCAAGGCTGCGCCCCAAAATATGCCGTGGCCCTTCCGTCTGCGAAGGCTCGGCATCGGCGTGCTACCATAGCTACGTCCAAGTACACATATCAAGTGGAGGATATCCATGGCAAACGTTCTTGTCTTTGGTCACCAGAACCCCGATAACGACGCCATCATGAGCGCACTCGTCCTGTCCCAGTTGCTCAACCAGGTTGAGTATGCCGGCAACACCTACGAGGCCTGCGCCCTTGGTCAGCTTCCGGCCGAGTCCGCCAAGCTGCTCGCCGACGCTGGCATTGCCGAGCCCCGCGTGATTGATTCCGTCGAGGCCGGTCAGCTCGTCGTCCTCACCGACCACAACGAGTCTGCCCAGTCCGTCGCCGGCCTTAAGGACGCCACGGTCTTTGGCGTCATCGACCATCACCGCATCGGCGACTTCGAGACCGCCGGTCCGCTGCACTACATCTGCCTGCCCTGGGGCTCCAGCTGCACCATCGTCACCAAGCTTGCCGGCGTGCTCGGCGTTGAGCTTTCCGACGTCCAGGCCAAGCTGCTGCTCTCGGCCATGATGACCGACACGCTCATGCTCAAGAGCCCCACCACCACCGATGTCGACCGCGCCGTCGCCGCCAAGCTCGGCGAGCAGGTGGGCGTCGATCCGGTCAAGTTTGGCATGGAGGTCTTCCTCACCCGTCCGTCCGGCTCCTTCACTGCAGCCGAGATGGTCGGCAACGACATCAAGATGTTCGAGCCCGCCGGCAAGAAGCTGCTCATCGGCCAGTACGAGACCGTCGACAAGAGCCGTGCGCTTGGCATGATTGACGAGATCCGCGAGGCCATGCGCGCCTACGCCGCCGAGAAGGGTGCCGACGGCATTGTCCTGTGCATTACCGACATCATGGAGGAGGGCTCGCAGGTCCTGCTCGAGGGCGAGACCGAGGCTGCTCAGAAGGGTCTGGGCATTGCCGACGAGCACGACGGCGTCTGGATGCCGGGCGTCCTCTCCCGTAAGAAGCAGGTCGCTGCCCCCATCATGGCCGCCTGCTAGGTTTAGTTGACCAAACGCCACGACCGGATCGCGGACGCCCCGCGCTCCGGTCGTTTTTTGTGCGCGGCGCCGCGTTGTCTCTTGGACAGGCGTGCCCGTGCCGTTGAGCAAATAATGTTCAACCTGTGGTTCCGCTTTTCGGTCACGCCTGCGTGCTTGTCGTGCAGGGTAGGCTAGATGCAAGCGTAATACGTTAGAGCGCGGCGCCGCCACTTGGGCGGGCCGTGCTTTTTTAAGACGGGAGCTTTCCCGTGAAAGGAGCCGCCCATGGCAGCAACTGAGCAGCTGTTCAACGTTCGTGAGCGCAAGCGTTTTGAGCGCCACGACATCTGGGAGCGCATCGCCGAGAACGGCACGATTTCCGCCGCCGTCATGGTCTTCGCCGCCATCGCCGCCGTCATTTGCGCCAATACCGATGCCTACGAGGCCATCCATCACTTTTTGGAGACCCCGCTGTATGTGGGTCTGGGCAACCTTACGGCCGGTCTCACCGTTGAGCTTTTCGTCAACGACTTCCTCATGGCGATTTTCTTTTTGCTGGTGGGCATTGAGCTCAAGTATGAAATGACGGTCGGCGAGCTCAAAAACCCGCGCCAGGCTATGCTTCCCATGCTGGCGGCCGTGGGCGGCGTCGTCGTTCCCGCCTGCATCTATCTGATCTTTAACCATGCCGGCGCGCACAACGGCTGGGCCATTCCCATGGCAACCGATATTGCCTTTGCGCTGGGCGTGCTGTCGCTTTTGGGCAATCGCGTGCCCAACGGCGTGCGTGTGTTCTTCTCGACGCTCGCCATCGCCGACGACCTCATCTCCATCGCCGCCATCGCCATCTTCTACGGTCAGAGCCCCAATCCGTTTTGGTTGGGCGCCGCCGCGCTTGTGACCTGCGCGCTCGTGTGGCTCAACAGGACGCAGCATTACCGCCTTGCCCCGTACTCGGTGCTGGGCCTGCTGCTGTGGTTCTGCATGTTCAAGAGCGGCGTGCACGCTACGCTTGCCGGCGTCATCCTGGCCTTCACCATCCCGGCCAAGTGCGGCGTCAAGCTCGATAGCCTCACCGATTGGTTGGGGGAGTGCCTGCCGCTGCTCGATGACCGCTACGATGACGAGGCGCACATCCTGGGTCAGCATGACTTTACCGTCTCGACCACCAAGGTCGAGCGCGTCATGCACCGCGTGACCCCGCCGCTCATCCGCATGGAGCGTCTGATCTCCACGCCGGTCAACTTTGTGATTCTGCCGATCTTTGCGTTCGTGAACGCGCAGGTTCGCCTAGTGGGCGTGGACATGAGCACGCTGCTCACCGACCCGGTGACGCTCGGCGTGTACTTTGGCATGCTGCTGGGCAAGCCGATCGGAATCTTTGGCATGACGTTTGCCCTGGTTAAGCTCAAGATTTCCGAGCTGCCGCGCAATGTCAACTGGCACATGATTGCCGGTGTGGGCATTCTGGGCGGCATCGGCTTTACGATGTCGATTCTCATCAGCGGTCTTGCTTTCCCGACGGCCCAGTTTGAGGTTCTGGCTGCCAAGGCCGCCATCCTTGCCGGTTCGGTCACCGCGGCCGTGCTTGGCATGATCTACATGAGCGTGGTCTGCAAACACCCCGCGCCCAAGGACGAGTAAGAGCACATACAAGTTTGAAAACGCCGCCTGTGAACACCATCACAAGCGGCGTTTTAGTCATTGGGGACGTTCTTAAATGACTAGGCTTATTCCACGGTGCCGTAGATGGCGCCCCAGCCGTGGGCGGCCAAGGCGGAGTTGAGCTGGTCGCAAAGTGACTGGCGGTCGTAATAGCCGGGCGGTAGCAGGTTGACGATTT
>JAHYYI010000016.1:0-8523 GCA_019425045.1 Collinsella sp. | reverse complement strand
TGGTCGCAAAGTGACTGGCGGTCGTAATAGCCGGGCGGTAGCAGGTTGACGATTTCCATGAGATCGGGCGCGAGGTCCAAGATCTCGGCCTGCACGATGAGATCCAGGCGGTCGATGGTGTGGCGGTCGTAAAACAGTCCGTCGACCAGGCGCTGCAGGTCGCCGAATTCCTCGGCCTGGAACGATCCGTACTCCATAGTGCCTCCTTGGGCGCTTCACGCCGGCATGCGCGGCGATTCGTAATTTATTGCGATGGACTTAATCTATCACGGCTTCATAACGTTGTGACGGTGGCGGTCTATACTTAGAAGAATTGCAACGTACCGCTTCGTGAAAGGTCGCACCCATGCAGACGATCTACCAGAAGATGGAAACCACCGAACTCGATGCCGCCATCGAGGCGCTCAAAGCCGAGGTCGCCGAGGTCAAGGCCAAGGGCCTGGCGCTCGACATGGCCCGCGGCAAGCCGTCGCCCTCCCAGGTGGACATCTCTCGACCCATGCTCGATATCCTCAATGCCGATGCCGACCTGCACGACGGCAACGTCGACTGTTCCAACTACGGCTGCTTTGAGGGCATTCCCTCGGCACGCAAGCTGGCGGGGGAGTTCCTGGGCTGCCCCGCCGAGCAGACGCTCGTGCTGGGTTCGTCGAGCCTGCTGATCGAGCACGACATCGCCGGTATGTTCTGGCGCTGCGGCTCGTGCGGCAGCGAGCCCTGGGATGCCTACGAGGCTGCCCACGACGGCAAGAAGGTCAAGTTCCTGTGCCCTGTTCCCGGCTACGACCGCCACTTTGGCATCACCGCCGATCTGGGTATCGAGAACGTCCCCGTCGCGATGACCGACAACGGCCCCGACATGGACGAGGTCGAGCGCCTCGTCGCCGCCGACGATTCCATCAAGGGCATCTGGTGCGTGCCCAAGTATTCCAACCCCACGGGCATCACCTTTAGCGAGGACACTGTGCGCCGCCTGGTTGAGATGCCCACGGCCGCACCCGATTTCCGCATCTTCTGGGACAACGCCTACTGCGTGCACGACCTGTACGACGAGACCGACGAGCTCGCAAACATCTTTGACCTCGCTCGCGCGGCGGGCACCGAGGACCGCGTGGTGGCATTTGCCTCGACGTCCAAGATCACCTTCCCGGGCGCCGGTATCGGCTTTATCGGTGCGAGCCCCGCGGTCATCGCCGAGTTCTCCAAGCGCCTGAAGGCCGGCCTCATCAGCGCCGACAAGCTCAACCAGCTACGTCACGTGCGTTTCCTTCCCACCATCGAGGCGGTCAAGGAGCACATGAAAAAGCATGCCGAGTTTCTGCGCCCGCGCTTTGAGGCCGTTGAGCGCAAGCTCACCGAGGGCCTGGGCGAGACGGGCTGCGCCACCTGGACGCACCCCCGCGGCGGCTACTTTGTAAGCTTCGATGGTCCCGAGGGTTCAGCCCAGAAGGTCGCCGCGCTCTGCGCCGACCTGGGCGTCAAGCTCACGCCGGCTGGTGCCACCTGGCCTTATGGCAAGGACCCGCGCGACACCAACATCCGCATCGCGCCGAGCTATCCCACGGTCGAGGACCTGGAGGCCGCGCTCGATGTGCTGGTGCTGGCCGTCAAGCTTGTCGCTGCCGAGCTTGCGCGTGCCGAGCGCGCCTAACGCGCGGCTTCCCGTACTATCCGCACTTTCGATACGTAAAGGAGCGTATACATGGATTTGGGTATTTCCACCAACCCCACGCCGGAGATCTACACCATTAAGGTAACCGGCGAGATCGATATCTCTAACGCCGATAGCCTGCGCAATGCTATCGACCTGGCGCTCGAGCAGCCCACTGAGGCCGTTGAGCTCGATTTTGCCCAGGTGAGCTACATCGATTCGACGGGCATTGGCGTGCTCGTGGGCGCCGCGCACCACGCGGTCGACCACGGTAAGCGCTTTAGCTGCACTAATGTGCAGCCCCAGGTGATGCGCGTGGTTCAGCTGCTGGGCGTCGACCAGGAGATTTCGATCACGGCGGCATAATCTTTGCCCCCAAAGGGGCATGCCGTTTGGCATATGTTTGTGATGCGCTCGGACGTTTTGGCGTCCGGGCGCTATACTTGACCGAATGAATAGACGAGTTCCGGCCGAATGGCGCGGTGCGGGCTCGACTCACATCGAGCCTTGGAGGTATGTGTGTTTGGTATTGGAGAGGGTGAGCTCGCGATCATCGTGGTCTTCGGCTTTTTGCTGTTTGGCCCGGATAAGCTCCCACAGATGGGCCGCACGATCGGCCGTGCCATCCGTCAGTTCCGCGAGACGCAGGAAAAGATGACGGCCGTTGTTCAGTCCGAGATAATCGATCCGGTGAGCGAGGCCGCGTCGGCCCCGGTCAAGCCCAAGAAGGCTGCCGTCGATGACGATTCCGATGCAGACGAGGATGCCGTCGAGACGGCTGCGCCCGCAAAGAAGGAGACCTTTGCCGAGCGCCGTGCCCGCCTTGCCGCCGAGAAGGCCGCGAGCGAGGCTGCCGCCGAGGGCGAGGGTGCTGCTGAGGAGTCCGAGGCCGAGAGCGCCGAGCCTGCCGCTGCCGCCGAGCCTGTCGTCGAGCCCGAGCCTGCTGCAGAGCCGGAGTCCGAGCCCGAGCCGGCAGAGCCCACGACGGCTGACCTCTACGCCCGTCGTCCCCGCAAGCGCAAGGCCGTCGTCGACCAGCTCGCTCGCGAGCTCGAGGCCGAGGACGACGCTGCTGCCGCCGACGCCCCGAAGGGAGGCGATGAGTAATGCCTATCGGACCTGCGCGTATGCCGCTCTTCGATCACCTGGGAGAGCTCCGTCGCCGCCTGACCATCGTGGTCGTGTCGGTGTTTGCCGCCGCTATCGTGCTGTATTTCGCCACGCCTGTTGTGCTCGACATCCTGGAAGATCCCATCCGCTCCTTTGTGCCGGACGGTAAGTTCTACATCACTACCACGCTCGGCGGCTTTGGCTTGCGCTTCTCGCTGGCCATCAAGATGGCCGTTGTCATGTGCACGCCCATGATCATCTGGCAGATCTTGGCGTTTTTCTTGCCGGCGCTTCGCCCCAACGAGCGCAAGTGGGTCGTGCCCACGGTGCTCGCCTCGACGGTGCTGTTCTTCCTGGGCGCCATCTTTTGCTACTTCATCATCATTCCTGCGGGCTTTGAGTGGCTCATCGGCGAGACCTCGGCCGTCGCTACGGCGCTGCCCGATCTGGAGAACTACGTCAACATGGAGCTGCTCTTTATGATCGGCTTTGGCGTGGCGTTTGAGCTGCCGCTCATCATCTTCTATCTGTCCGTCTTCCACATCGTGTCCTACGCTGCTTTCCGCGGTGCCTGGCGTTATGTATACGTTGGCCTGCTTGTGGGCTCGGCTGTGATTACGCCCGACGGCTCGCCCGTTACGCTGGGCCTCATGTATGGTGCCCTGCTCTCGCTCTACGAGATTTCGCTCGCCATTGCCCGCGTGGTCATTACCGCGCGCGAGGGCAAGGAGGGCTTGTTTGTGAGCCGTCTGGACCTGTTCTCGGACGATGAGGACGACGAGGAGTAAATCGGTATGCACGAGGTTGGCATTGTCAACGGCATACTCGATACAGTGATTCGCGCGGCGCGTGGGGCGGGGGCCTTGCGCGCCGTTTTGGTAACGCTGCGTATCGGGGATATGACCGAAGTTGTGCGCGAGGCGCTGGACTTTGCGTGGGAGACATTTCGCGATGAGGACCCGCTCACGCGGGGCTGCGAGCTCGCGGTTGAGGAGATTCACCCACAAAGTGAATGCCTGGACTGCGGCGAGGTCTTCGACCACGATCGCTTCCACTGTCGCTGTCCCCAGTGTGGTGGTGCCAACGTGCGCCTACTGCACGGCCGCGAGCTCGATATCGCGAGTATCGAAATCGAAACCCCCGACGATTAGCCCGCTAGCCATCTGGTGATGGGGTATAAAGGGGCCAAAGTAAGGAGCGCTAAGTATGGCTGAGAAAACGATTGATATCGCGTCGCCGATTCTGTCGCGCAACGAGCGCCTGGCAGATCAGCTGCGTCAGCGATTTAATGAGACAAACACCTATGTGATCAACGTCTTGTCGAGCCCCGGTTCGGGCAAGACCACCACGATCCTGGGCACCAACGAGCGCCTGCGTGACAAGGCCGGCCTGCGCTGTGCCGTCATCGAGGGCGATATCGCCTCGGATGTCGACGCCATCACCATGAAGGAAGCCGGCATGCCCGCCATCCAGATCAACACGGGCGGCCTGTGCCACCTCGAGGGCAACATGATCATGGAGGCCGTTGACGCGTTTGACCAGGCTGTGGGTCTGGAAAACATCGACGTCATCTTTATCGAAAACGTGGGCAACTTGGTCTGCCCGGTCGACTTTGACCTGGGCGAGAACCTGTCCATCATGATTCTCTCGGTGCCCGAGGGCGACGACAAGCCCATCAAGTACCCGGGCATCTTCCAGCACGCTGGCGCGCAGCTGCTCAATAAGGTCGACGTGGCCCCGGCTTTCGATTTTGACATGGATAGGTATACTAAGACACTCGATGACCTCAATCCGCAGGCGCCGCGGTTTGCCGTGAGCGCGCGCAAGGGCGAGGGCATGGACGCCTGGTGCGATTGGCTCATCGGGCAGATCGAGCAAGCAAGGGCGTAAATCGGCCGCCATACGGGCGGGCGTAGCCGTAGAGATACGAGATAGGAGCCTCTTTTGAAGCTCATCATCGCCGAGAAAAACGACGCCGCGCGTCAGATCGCCGAGCGGCTGTCCACGGGTAAGCCTAAAAAGGACAAGGTGTACAACACTGCCATCTACCGTTTTGAGTGGAAGGGCGAGGAGTGCGTGACGATCGGTCTTGCCGGTCACATCCTTGCGCCCGATTTTTGCGACAGCGTGCTGTTCGATAAAAAGCTGGGCTGGTATTCGGTCACCGAGGACGGCGAGATGCTGCCGGCCGACATGCCCGATGGCCTGGCTCGTCCGCCTTACGACACCAAGCGTAAGCCGTTCCTTGCCGATGGCATCTCCATCAAGGGCTGGAAGCTCGAGAGTCTGCCCTATCTCACCTGGGCACCCGTCATTAAGCTGCCGGCCGAGAAAGAGCTCATTCGCTCGCTCAAGAACCTTGCCAAGAAGTCCGACAGCGTCATCATCGCTACGGACTTCGATCGCGAGGGCGAGCTGATCGGTTCGGACGCCCTCAACAAGGTGCGCGAGGTGGCGCCGGACTTGCCGGTTGCCCGCGCCCAGTATTCTTCGTTTACCAAGGCCGAGATCACGCAGGCCTTCGATAATCTCGTCTCGCTCGACCAGAACCTGGCCGACGCAGGCGAGAGCCGTCAGCACATCGACCTCATTTGGGGTGCGGTGCTGACGCGCTACCTGACGCTCGCCAAGTTTGGCGGCTTTGGTAACGTGCGCTCCGCCGGCCGCGTGCAGACGCCGACGCTTGCCCTGGTGGTCGAGCGCGAGCGCGAGCGCATGGCGTTTGTGCCCGAGGACTATTGGCAGATTCGCGGCATGGGTGCCGCGCAGGGCGCTGCCGAGGACGATCGCTTTAAGATCGCGCACAAGACGGCGCGCTTTACCGACAAGGATGCTGCTGAGACGGCGTACGGCCATGTTGACGGCGTCGCGACGGCAACCGTCGCCGCGGTGACCAAGCGCTCGCGCAAGCAGCAGCCGCCCACGCCGTTTGCGACCACCTCGCTGCAGGCTGCCGCCGCGGCCGAGGGCATCTCGCCTGCGCGTACCATGCGCATCGCTGAGTCCCTCTACATGGCCGGTCTCATCAGCTACCCGCGTGTCGACAATACCGTGTACCCCGCGACGCTCGATCTGGGCGCCGTGGTGAGCGACCTGGCAAAGATCAACCCGGCGCTGGCGCCCGTATGCAAAAAGGTGCTTGCCGGCCCCATGAAGCCTACGCGCGGCAAAGTCGAGACCACCGACCACCCGCCTATCTATCCCACGGGCGAGGGCGATCCGTCCACGCTCGACGGCGGCCAGCGCAAGCTCTACGACCTCATCGCCCGCCGCTTCCTGGCGACGCTCATGGGTCCCGCGACCATCGAGAACACCAAGCTCGAGCTCGATGTGAACGGTGAGCCGTTCGTGGCTTCGGGCGATGTGCTCGTGACCCCGGGTTTCCGCGAGGCCTACCCGTATGGCCTTAAACGCGACGAGCAGATGCCGCCGCTTGAGCAGGGCGATACGGTCGACGTATTCGACATTAAGCTCGAGGCCAAGCAGACCGAGCCGCCCGCGCGCTACAGCCAGGGCAAGCTCGTGCAGGAGATGGAGAAGCGCGGCCTGGGCACCAAGTCCACGCGCGCGAGCATCATCGAGCGCCTGTACGCCGTGCGCTATCTCAAAAATGATCCCGTTGAGCCGAGCCAGCTGGGTATCGCCATCATCGATGCGCTGTCGCAGTTTGCCCCGCGCATCACGAGCCCCGATATGACCAGCGAGCTCGACGGCGACATGACCCGCGTGGAGCGCGGCGAGGATACCGAAGAGCATGTCGTGACGCACTCGCGCGCGCTGCTGGCCGGCGTGCTCGACGAGCTGCTCAAGCATACGCAGGAGCTGGGCGACGCCATCAGCGACGCCGTCACGGCCGATGCGCGCGTGGGCGCCTGCCCCAAGTGCGGCAAGGACCTGGTTATGAAGACGAGCGCCAAGACCCGCGGCAGCTTTATCGGCTGCATGGGTTGGCCCGACTGCGACGTGACCTATCCGGTGCCGAGTGGCGTCAAGGTGAGCCCGCTCGAGGGCGAGGCCGCCGTGTGCCCCGAGTGCGGCGCGCCGCGCATCAAGTGCCAGCCATTCCGCCAGAAGGCCTTCGAGATCTGCGTGAACCCCACGTGCCCCACCAACTACGAGCCCGATCTTAAGGTGGGCGAGTGCAAGGTGTGTGCCGAGGCCGGACGTCACGGCGACCTGATCGCGCACAAGAGCGAGAAGAGCGGCAAGCGCTTTATCCGCTGCACCAACTACGATGACTGCGGCGTGAGCTATCCGCTGCCGGCGCGCGGCAAGCTCGAGGCGACGGGCGAGACCTGCCCCGAGTGCGGCGCCCCCATCGTGGTGGTCAACACGGCGCGCGGTCCGTGGCGTATCTGCGTCAACATGGACTGCCCGACCAAGGAGAAGAAGCCCGCCCGCGGTCGCAAGACCACAACCAAGGCGAGCACGGCAAAGAAGACGACGGCTAAGAAAGCCACTGCCGCCAAGAAGACGACCGCGAAGAAGTCGACTGCCAAGAAAGCAGCCGCCGACAAGTAACGGCGCAGTCGAAACATTGCCCAAAAAAACGAGCGAGGACCCCGCGATCCTCGCTCGTTTTTTTTGACCGGCAGTTAGGGACGTTCCTTTTCTGCCGGCAGTTTAGGAACGTCTCTAACTGCCGGCTCGGGAACGACAAAGCGCTAGTTCACCTCGACGGGTTTGGCGCCGGGATAGCGCTCCTCAAAGTCTAGGCGGTACTTATTGTCATTGGTACCCGCCACGTTGTCGCGCGACAGCGGCGCCACGATCTCATTCTTGTGGTCCGCAGGCTTGGCGTATTTCAGGCTGATCTCCCAGGCATCACAGATTGCGTCAATGCGGTGATCCAGGTCGTCGTACAGGGCGATGATGTCCTTCCAGGAGCTGTAGTTCTTGGAGCTCGTCGGGACGTCCAGGTCCTCGACGATGTCGTAATACTGCTCGATGGTGTCCTCCGTGCGCTCGGCGACGTCGGCGAGATTTTGACGGGTGGTTCGATCCTCTTCCAGATAGTTGCCGTTGAAGTTCTGCGCGCAGCCACGGACCTGGCTGTCGAGATCTTCGAGCAGGTCGTAGTATTCGCTCAGGCGACGGTAGAGGTTCTGCTCGGAGAGCGTTGCTTCGCCGCCATCCTCGTCGTCATCGTCATCATCGTCGTACAGGCTGTTGGGATCGCCGAGAGGCTTTAGGTCATCGTCGTCGACGTCATGGTGCAGCTTAGCTACCGCGGCAGTCGTCTGCGTGGCGGCGTTGTCGAAAGGCTTGATCACAAAGAAAACGACCAGGGCGATGATGATCGCCACCAGCACAACAATAACGGCGATAAGCGGCCCGGTGCCGCTCTTTTTGGGAGCGGGGGTCTGTGGCGAAGCGGGCGCGTATGCGGGAGCCGGCTGCTGTTGGGGCGAGCCGCTCGCGACGGGTATGCGCTGCGTGGTCTCGACGGCCTCGGTCCTTGCGGCAGGGTCGGGGCTATAGGCGAGGGAGTCATCCGCCTTGGCTTGCGGCGTATCAAGGGAGCCGGTCTGCTCAAAAGCGGGCTGGCTATCGCTTGCGGCTGTTTGCTCAACGGGTGCACCGCATGAGGTGCAGAACTTGGCATCATCTGCAAGAAGCTTGCCGCACGAGGCGCAATACCGAGACATTGCCACTCCTTTCGCCACATTTCAATGCAATACGACGATTATACCCAGCATCCAAAATTCCCCATCATAAGTTGCGGTGAAATAGGGACTGTTTGGCGGTCTCAGAGCTTCAAT
>JAHYYI010000015.1 GCA_019425045.1 Collinsella sp. | reverse complement strand
TGCGGGAACGGCCTATTTGCTCAATGTGTTCGGCTGAGATCGGAAATCAACCAAATTCGTGGGTGCAAGCCAAGCAAAAGTAAGCAAAACAATCGGCAAAACCGCAGCCAAACCACCATTTACCGCTTTATCCACGAAGTCTCGGGGCGGCAGCGCAGGGTGCTGGGGATATCCATGTGGTGTCCAATCAATTCAATTACCGGCGTGCGGATGCTTTGGTTCTATACGTGCGACGGGTCGCCCGTGCCCGCAACGCAACCGCGGCGCAGCTCTTCGGCGAGGTCGGCGCGAGAGCGGTTTCCGGAAACGAGGTCCTGGATCCAAGCGTAGTACTGGTTGTCTTTTGCCTCCGGGCTGTCGGACAGGACGACCGGACTGCCGACGAGCCTTAGAACGGCCAACGCAAAGACAAGGCTGATGCGTTTGTTGCCGTCCTCAAAGATGTGGTCCTTGACCATGTGCTCGGCCACGTAGGTGACCTGGTCAAAGATGTCTGTGAAGCGATCGGCCGGCGATTGACCGAATATCGTACAGAATGCACCCGCAAGCACGGACTCGACGCGCCCAAGCTCAAGCGCGGCCCGGTCGCCTGTGGCGTCGGTTGTATAGCAGCGCCCGACCGTCATCAGCGTGCTGTGCAGGCGCATCACGGCCGCGGCCATATCTTCGAGCGAACCGGCATCATCGAGCACGAGCGGCGCGAACGGATGCGCTCCCCGTTTCGTGTCCGCCATCATGAGTTCTCCAAGAGCCTGAGCGCGTTGGGCATGTTCGAAATGGTCAGCCGAATAGCTTCGTCGATTGACGTGGTGCCGCCGAGCAAAATCGGTGATGCTGAATTTGCCACGTGCGCAGTTGAATGATCTTCTTGAGCAACGCAATCAGCGCCGTCATCTTGTTGAACATGGCTCCAAGGCATGTCTGACTCCTCTATAGCTTTACAGACGAAATAGCCTGCGAGTCGTACTCCAGAGCAATCGGTTGCCAGACGAGGTCTTCGATGGTGCAGTTTAGGGTGTCTGCAAGCGCCAATGCCGAGGAAACCGAGGCGCGGCGTAGGTCGAGCTGGTTCTGCTCGTAGAGTTGTATGGCGCGAAGCTTAACCCCCGATTGGGCGGCGAGCTGTTTTTGCGTTAGTCCGGCAGCCTTTCGTGCCGCCTTGAGGCCCTTTTTGTCTGCCTGGGCGTTGTTCCATTTTTCGATGACAATCTGGGCGAATTTATCTTCGGAGGCCTCGTGGAGCGGATGGTACGAGCCGATGATCCAATCGAGCGGAGCGACTTCGAGTAGCTTATTAAAGCCCAAGCTGCTCATCCATTGCGTATAGGCCATAACCCACCCCGCCCAATACTGAGGCGAACGGTCGAACGGATAGGTCTCCCTACATCTGACGGGGGTCAGTCCCGCATGGGCGATAATATCGCGCGCGAGCTCGTCGCCCGCCATGCCGCAGACGACGCGAGGCATACCGCGCTCAAACTGTTTCATCTCAAGAGCGTTCGACATGATCGCCGTTAACTCGGCTGGAGTCAGCCCTTGGTCACAGAGAGCAAAATCGACCGCCTCGCCCAGCGTTCTCATTGCATCCTCGAGATACATCTCACTGTAGGCGTAGGTCATCGCCCGTCATCCCCTCTCGAATGATATCGACGATACGTATTCCCTCAAACGGGTTTTCGGCAAGGAGCTCCCGATACTGCGCCCTTGCCGCTTCATCTCGTTCCTTGGCCAATGGACCATACAGAGCTTGCTGCGCACGTTCAAATCCAGCAAAACGAATGCTCTTAAACGCACGCTCGCTTTTGAGCACAATCTGCTCCCCCAGGTTACCGAGCCTCATAGATCGTCCAAGCTGATCGACGGTGATCGTATTGTTTACAAAAGCTCTGGCATAGCTAAAATACGAGTCGTCCGCACGCCACCCCCTTATTACGTCGCAAGCGCTCGTCTGAGGTAGAAAGTGATCATGGAGATATTCGCATGCCCCCGCGGCAATGGCGGTATCTTTGCGAAAAGAACGATGCTCAACGAGCAACGCTATCCAATGCAGGACGCAATATTGCGGCGATAGCAAGTCGAGAACTTTGAGATCGACTATATCGAGTTCATAGCGATTCGCAAAGCCATCGGCATCGCGCGAGCATGCCCATTCCCTTGCAAGGTCGAGGCTCTCTGTGCAATAGAATCCCTGTCCATAGTCGTTATGGACTTTCCCCAGGCCAAGCTGGGGAGTCTCAATGATTTTCTGAGAACCATGCCACAGTTCCACGCGAGTCTCCTAACAGGTATCGCTCTAGCGATAGTATAACATACTATCGCTAGAGCGATACCTGTATTCAAATAGCAAGAGGGTGTCTGGAACCGAGTTTGAGTTCAATACTGGCTTCTAAGGCTCGCCGAGTCCGGAAGTATGCGACAAAATTCAGACTTGCTGATCACGCCGGAGCACACTAACGCCTCATCCTGCTTACAGAGCTTCATAGACACGCACCTCATCTTGCTCAATGCTTTTGCGGAATGCCGGGCGCATGTGCTCTGGTGGGTTGGTGACGATATCAACCTTTCGCCCAAGTTCCCTCTCGAGCTCATGGGAGAGTTCGTAAAGCGTGCCGAACGTCATGGTGTTGCCGCAGACTAGGCGCAAGTCAATATCGCTATTGGGCGTTTGCTCGCCTCGGGCAAACGAACCAAATAAATAGGCTTCTCTGACGTCGTATTGAGCCAGCACGCGGGAGGCGACGGTGGATATGTCGGAAGGCGAAATCATGGGATATTTTCCGTTCAACAGTAGAGCGTCAGGGGACCAGCGCGGATACCGCCGGTCCGGATTTTTGCCGTTCTGCAAGCTCGAAGATAAACGGAGCGTTTGATCTAACGAACTTGGTCAAAAAATCCAGATCGTCAGTAGAAAAACCTTCGACATTGAACCAATTAACCGCAGGCAAGAAGCATTCCGCATGGTCAAAGCCAGGGCCAACCGGACGCTCGACGGCTACGCGAACGGTCCCGTCATCTCGTGTTTCTGAGTAGGCAAACTGAGTGCCGTCATCTAGCTGAACATAGCTCAAAAGCATTGCTACCTCATTTACGACTTTTTGAGTTTAAAGCCTGCCCCTAACGCGGGATGAATCACACTAGTTACCCGATCCAAATACGTCATCTACAAGATCAGGCAAGTCTGTCCATACTTGATATGCGACAACGTTGTCCGGATTCATTTCTCTTGCACGACGTTTATCATCCGTGTTGTGCTTTGCGGCATTGGTCAAAGCCTGGTCCTTGTTGCCGTCAATCATTTCGAGATTTACCGACTTGAACTTTGACGCGGAGGACCTGTTGGGGTCAGTAGATTTTAGAACGCCAAGGTCGCGCGCTCTTTTCTCACATTGTGGCGTCGATGCAAAAGATTCCGGGCATGGTGAGACATGATCGATAAGCCATACTTCAAAGCATGGATTGGAGATCGCGAGCCTAACTCCTTTTGTCTTTGCTTCTCGTTCTGCTGCGGCTAGGTTTTTGAACTCATCTGAATCGACAACGATCCATGCGGAACTCAATGCTTCGATTTCGCCTGCTTTAACGGCCTTTTTATCTGAATCGAGCTCTCGCGAAAGCTGCTTGGCCACCTTCAAAGGGTCTCCGTCAATATGCCGATACAGCACGCTTCCGCGAACGTCCATTTCAGTAATAAGGAAGTTAAAGTATTCGGTTTCGGTCACCTTTCCATTGGACACAATTAGGTGGCGCTTTCGCTTGGCTCTTGTCTGCTTTTTGCGGCCGCGAGCAAGCCCCCTCCTTTCTGTTTTAGCCATCTAAGTCAGCGCCTTCCTTCATGAGTTGGGCTACAAGTTGATGAAAACTTGGGTTGGGCAGCGGCACGTAGACTCCGTTCATATAATTGCGCCCCAGATTCTCATTTGCGCGAGGGGAATATTCCATAGCAGCAATCAATTGCGAAGCACCTTCAGAGTCCTTTTCTATAAACCAAACCTGGTCACGTTCGAGCACCTCTTCCATGGGGCTGGTTCGCGTCATCAGGGTGACATCATGAGTTGAGAAGATCAGCTGCGCACCCCTTGGATTAGTGCTGGGATCGGCAAATAGTGAGACAAAGTCGCGCAATAGCGTGGGATGAAGGCTCGAATCAAGCTCGTCAATTACCGTTGTGGCCCCACTGCTTAAAGAACGTAAGGCTACCGAGAAAAACGCCAGCGCAGCTTTCGTACCTTCCGATTCATGGGCGGAGTCCAGCCAAAAGCCATCTCCCGAGCCTTTGTGGTGGAAGAACAGGTCATAAGCGAACGACCAATTAATGCTATCTGCTTTTTTATTGCGCGCCTCTTTTGGAATATCATCGGGTCCGATGGGTGAATCTTTTAAACCAGGGAAGCCTTCAGCTTGACGAACGTCCATGCCATCAATTCCGATGTCAGCATATTTAATGAGCTGAGATAACATTTGGGCTCGAGGGTCATCGTTGATAAACAGTTTTTTAATGGTTGCAAGTTCTGCTAGATAATGCGTTGCATCGTAGAGATAGACATCGTTGGCGAGAGCAGCGAATGCCGGCTGAATCACATTATTGCCTGCCGCCGCAACAACGGATAAGAACAAAGAGTTTTTACGCGTAATATCCCAAAGCTGTTTTTTAGCGCCCGTAAAGGAGCTGCCAAATTTAATCGACTGTTTCCCGTTTACCGAAGTGCGGTCATAGAGGAGGGACGGTTGTTTCGATCGGTATACGGTGAGGTTCTCATAAGTAACCTCATTTTTGTTTACACCAAATGAAAACTCATACTTCAAATTGCTGGCGGTAAATTCAATCGAGAACTCGGTATCACTTGATCGAGACTCTGAGTCAAGTAAAAATGGAATGACAGGTATATGAGATTTTGAATCACCTGTTGCGTAACCGTTGCGAATGAAATACGAGACAAAGTCCAGGGCGTCTAAGAAATTTGATTTGCCTGACGCGTTTGCACCGTAAATTGCGGCTACTCGTACGGGCCCAAATTTCTTTTTGCTCGAAATCGGTTCAAATGAGAACTGTTGAGCGTCTCGAAAGCTCTGAAAGTTCTTAAATGAAAAATTGAGGATCATCTTTAGAATCCTTCTCGAAAGAGTCGACGCCCGCAGACATCCTTTAATAACAAAGACAATTATATTGTTTTAAAACCAATATTTGTTAATTATGAACAAATATTGGTTTTAAATCGAGAATAAAAACTAGAGTTTCTATCGGTATTGTAGATAGGGGGGTTAATGCGCGTTGGTACAGTTGCCAGAGATGGGTGACGAATCCGAGCAAAGCGAATGCTCAGTCTTTCTTTAGCGAATCGAAGTCAATCAGCTCTAGCTGTTCGACGAACTTCTCGAGATACGAGGCGACTTGCTCGTTGTTCACGAATAAAGGTCTGTCCTGCGTCAGCTTGCCCGACTTATAGGACGGATATCGGAGGCTGATGCCGTTGTCGTCGATGTCGGCAATGCTGTTCACGAATGCCCCCATATTCTTGATGACCTGTCGGTCCTCGCGCCCCCTTTGTTCCGGGAACCGCGAGAGCAGGGAGTTCCAGAGTCCTGAGAGGCCGTGGTCCCCCTTCGGCTCACGGACGCACTTCCTAATCGCCCGCTTGATAGCGAGTTCCATACAGTGCCTCGTGAGAAATAGCACAGGAATCGCGTAGGAATGATTTAGTATCACGTACATGCTTGGCCTATCGATAGCCGTCCTGCCGGCTGCGGCCAACACCTTGGCAGCATTGAGGAATGAGCGGATGAACTCGTCTTCGATCATCTGGTCCTTGAGCTCAGGCTTCATAAGAGCAGACAAGTCAAGCAGCGAGAAGCTGTTGAGCGTCGGGTCTTCCAGACCCTTCATCTGCGGCTTCATCGCGCGGCTCTTTTCGTATTTGGGGAAGACATGGTTCTTGAACGCGTCGCCCATCTAGAGCACCTCCCCGGTGGTCGCTACCTTCTTCGCCTCCCGACCGTCGGTCAATGAACACGGTCACGGGCTCGCCCTTGGTCTTCGTGACGATAGTCATGAATCACATGTCTATTTTATTTGCTACAAATGACTATGATTCGGATTAATTTGAACAGCTTGTTTCCTGCTCTTGGTCCGCTTCGGCGGCTTGGGGTGGTGCTGCACTGTCTATCTCAGAGTCCAATAATCACACTCTAGTGATTGAGGTCTGCATCAGCAAAAATAATAAACCCCGTGAGCAAGCTCGTTCCATTTTTGCTTAAGAAAGGCCTCATTTGTAACAACCCATTCAGAAGCCAATTTCATTTTCTTGGAATTGATGTTTCCGGTGATCACTTTGCCTGAGGGTATTTCAAGAACAACTTCTTTTTGCTGATATTGAGCATGTAGGTGAGGCTTGTTGTGGCCGTTTTCGGAAGTGTGAATGATAAATTTAATCCCATTTTCCTCCCCAACACGTCCTCGCTTCGAGATGTAGTCGAATATGCATTGCCATTCGCGCATTTCTGGAGCTTGAAAGTGTAACCAAACGGCCATTGTCTCCCCTTCATGTTCGGCATGTTGCTTTGCAGTCATGTTAGACGGATGAAGTCAACGTCACATTATTAGGCTATTTCATTTAAGATATTAACGAAGTCAGCTCTACGGTTTGCGTTGCTTTTGCTGCACTCGAGTGGCGAGCCATAGATTCAATGGCAATCTTGCTTTCAAGAATTCAACCCGTCAATCAATGCTCTCATCGTGGAGTCCAGTATTTTGAGTAGTCAATTCGCGATGAGCGGCGAGTAGCAAGTAATGAATGCTCTGGCACTGTGCTCTTTTGAAAAACGAGCGCCTCAGCAGCGATGTACGGCGCACAAAAGTGCTGATCCCAGCAGGAATAGCGCTAAGGAGGCAGCGATCCAGTTGCTGTCGCCGGTCTTGGGGAGCGTCGGCGTCGTAGCCGTTGCGGATTTGGGCATGGTCTTCTTGGTGGCTGTGGTCTTGGTCACCGTCGTCTTCGTTGTCGTGCTTGTCTTGGGAGTCGCGGCTGCCGGCTTCACCGCGGAGTCCGTCGCCGGTTCCGCACTAGGTTGCCCCGCAGCGGGATCAGCGCCATCAGCAGTCTCACCCGTCCCGCCGCCAGGTACGTCGCGCCTGTCGGTCTCCCCCGCCGGTGGCGTGGCGACATCGGGCTCAACCACCACATGCGGTGCCATCGCACCGGAGGCATTCACCACGCCACCAGCGCCAAAAGCCCCGCCAGCAGGCGCCACAAACCGCGCGGACACAAGCGACCCGACCGTGCACGCAACACCGCCGTCGGCACCGGCCGCATCGAGCCACGAGGCGTCGACGGAAAGCACGCAGCCGGCCGCGCCATCGCCAAGGCCCGCGTCCTGCAGATACACGCCATAGGCGCGCACGCCCGCTCCGGACCCGGCGCCCGCGGCAACGACGCGTCCGCCGCCGCGCACGGCCATGTCGCCTGCGATCACGCCGGCGACCGCCTCGTCCGTAATATCGGCCCCGTCCGCCCGTGCATCGACGGTGCAGCTGTCCACCACGAGCGCCTGCGAGACGTGGATCCCGCACTGCGAGCCCGTCGCCGTCAGGGTCCCGGTGCCGCGAAGCGTCAGGTTGCCCCACACCTCCATGCCGCACAGCGTGATGTCCGCATCGGGCGCATGCGACTCCGTCACGGAGTTTTGCCCGGCAAGCGTCAGCACCAGGTCACCCTCTGCGCCGATGGCCTCGCCCGCGTAGCCGTTAAGCTCCAGGTGGTCGGCATCGGTCCAGGCCCAGCCGTGGCCCGACACGCCCGGCTTGTAGTACGTCGCGCCCGCGATGGTGAGGCTCTCCGCGCCCGCGGCATAAGAAGGCCCGCCCAGCAAAACGCATAGGCAGGCAATGGCAACAATCGCAATGTAATGACGGCTGGTGTAGGACTCGGCAGCAAACATACCCGCTCCGATCTTCGCAGGAGCCAATAGAATGTGCACCAGAAAATGCCCTGGTAGCAGCAGCTATTAGTTTAGCGAGATCAAGCCGTAAACGAAGGAAATGTCCCTGAGCAGCGCCAATAAATAGGCGTAAATCGTTTTGTCAGTCGGTGAATGGAAAAGCCGGCTGACTCATTCGCCCGTACATAGTTCCTCGTGCTGAATACGAAGGCGAATAAAAATAAACGCTTTTTGCGCTACGCACTAAATCCTCTAATAGTTAATTCCATTCGTTTCACAAATTGCGCGACAGAGCCTTGCGACCTGCCTGGAGCAATCACCCAAAGGGTTGAATCCAGATTCGCAGGCCAATTTTGCAATTGCGATTTTGTTGGGCGTTAAGGAGCGTGTTCCTTCGAACTTGAAATTTAAAGGGCATGTAAAACGCTCGCCGAGATCATGGTCCCACTTCTTGCTTGGGTGGGCGGTTTTTATAGACGCCGCCAAAACATGCGCTGGCACGTAGTTCTCTATGGTAGAGCCCCACGTTATCCAATGCATGGCACCACTTTGCTTGCATTCCTCAATGACACGTGTTTTCGTCTTACCCAGCCGTGTATTCTTACTCTTCTTGTCGGAATCCATCAAAATGCAGAAATGAGTGTTGATTTGAAAGAGAGATATTAGTTTTTCATTGGAGCCATCGGGGCTGGCATCAAGCGCATTAAGGAGCTTACCGCCATACAGCATGACGCTGTAATGAACACACTCAACAAGATGTACGGAGTTCTCTTCCGCCCATTTGCCAATCCAATAGTTGATATAAGTACGATCAGACGGACCCTCTACCCATATAACATAATTTGATTGGAGTAAATCCGAAGCACGCGCTCCCAGGTCGTCCAACAAATCACGTGCTAAGACCATATCGTTAAGCTGATGACATTCAGACTTTCCATTATTTTTGCTCACATGTGCCACCTGAACTCCTGAAGAGTTAATGATGGTGGGTGAATGCGTCGTCACAATAAAACGGTTGGCATCATCTGAAAGAAGGTATTCGATAAACCTCGCTTGAAGAGCAGGGTGAAGGTGAATCTCCGGCTCTTCGATGCATATGATTTTGTCGGTGTTGCAAGCAACGACTGCGGCGAGAATAATTAACTCCGTTAGACCTGTGCCGAGCGATTCAAGCGGGAGGTAATCTGTGTCAGCGGTCTTCACGGCGATTTCATGGCTGTCATGGGATACAAGAATCGCTGCGCTCCGGTCGTTCATAATTTCGCGTACGAAATCCTGAAGTTTGTTCCAGCGGCGCTTAGATTCATCGAAGTCTTTCCGTTCCGGGTTGTACAGTTTCAATAGGGCAGCCGGAAGACCTACGCCACTGTTGACAGAGCTAAACCGATTCGATAATTCCGCGTCTTTGATAGACCTTATTGCTCCAACCTTAAGAAAGTTCGGGAGCAAAGCCCACGGCATCGCCGCACATACGATATTGCTGTAGTTCAGTTCGTCATTCCCGGTACTGTCACAATATGCAAGAGATGCATTGGTTAGATTGCAGATTGTCAGGCTCGAAGCTTGGTATTGAGAAAAATGCGCGCGCAAGGACGCATCATAACCAAAAGAGAGTTGTCCCCACCCAAGAGAGAAATCAAGCCATGCGGCTTTTCCATTATCAGAAATGTAAGGAACGTCATTAAACAGCTTGAGCAATGATTCCGCGTATTCTTGGTGTTGCGGCAATCGTACATTTGACATTAGCGTCTCTTCGAGCGAATTGATATTGACGCAAAAAGAGATGGTTGCCGGAAGAGGCTGGTTTTGAGCATTTTGATTTAATGGTATATCGGCTCTCGTTAACGGGTTGTCTTCTTGTCGAATAGCTCCGTGCCCTCTTATCGCCCCAATAACCTTGATGAAATAATCAATAAGTGCCGACTTGCCACAATTATTCTGTCCGGAAATAACTTGAACTTTATCGAAAGGCCCTATTCGAGCGGGCTCAGCACCACTGAAAGAGCGGTAGCCGGCGCAGCCAAACCCAACAAATGGATTCGTGGAGAAAGAGTCGACTGGCAATTGAGCCTCCTAAAAACGCAATGTTTACCTAATTTGTAACGTTCAATTACAAATCTTCAAGGCACTGTAACCAAAGCTGACGATGTTCGATGAATTGTACTAGATTTAAAAGATACAGGGCCTTACCCGCTTGTGGAGCCCTGTATCAACTTATGACCGAGACGCAGCCTAAGAAGAGCGACTTCAGTGAGTGTCTATTACTGCAGATGACGAAAATAGCAGGGTACGGGGGGGGGTGTATCGGCGTTAGCCAATACACCCCCCCGTACCCGCATAAAATTTTTATTCTTGAAGAGTAAGCCCGACCAACAAGTGCCGGCAGCAGCTCTTCTTTAATCCCGCTTAAACAGATCACTCCGTGTACACCTTATCCGCCACGTCCGCGAGCTCGTCGCTCCAGCGGTTGGCGACGATCACGTCGCAGCCGGCCTTAAAGGCCTCCAGATCGTGCGTGACCTCGGAGCCGAAGAACTCCGGCGCGTCCAGCGTGGGCTCGTAGACCTCCACGGGCACGCCCTTGGCCTTCACGCGCTTCATGACGCCCTGGATGGAGCTCGCGCGGAAGTTGTCGGAGTTGGACTTCATCGTCAGGCGGTAGACGCCCACCACCGGCTTCGGCTTACCCTCGTAGACGCGGTCCCACACCATCTGCAGCACCTCGTTGGCCACGAAATCCTTGCAGGTGCGGTTGGCCTCGATCAGGTTCTGGGGCACGTCCTTGTAGTTCGCCAGCAGCTGCTTGTTGTCCTTGGGCAGGCAGTAGCCGAAGCTGGGGCAGTCCCAGTTTAGCCCGATACGCGGTAACGAATGGTTGTTCTACTTAGACCCACTCTTAATTCCCGAGAAATTGTTTTACGGCTGCTTCAATCAACGGAATGACAATTGACGCTAATGGGCCAACGTTCTTTGCGATAGCCGAAAGCTTTTCAATCTTTTCGAGAAAGTCCTTCTTATCATCCCTTTTTGAGGATTTATCTAGATCAGCGATTGCGCTCAGGGCGACATTCCTGTCTTCATCACTTAGTTCAAGTTTAAGCACCATCTGAATGGCATTAGTTGAATTCATAGTCGACGAGGAAGTAGATGAGGACGCTGAAGTTGAAGAGATGCTCGGATTATTTGAGACGTTATTGGTGAATACGGGGTTTACATTGATATTCATTGGAACCTCCTGGTCCAGAAACCATCCTTCGAAGTAATTCCACCCGTCGTCGGTAATTGAAACTAAATAAGGGATATTGCTTGACCATTTAACTCGCAATAGGCTATTGCGAGACAATTCACGATAATCTTCGACTCGATTTCTTACATATGAAGGCCCCTGTTGAGCTTTAGCATTATCGTCGCAGCACAATATATTGAGAAGCTCGTCTGCGCCATCGCTTATACGCTTGAATCTTCTTCTGGCTTGGCGCGTTCGACTATAGTGCTCGCGTCCAGAAGGGCGCAATGCCTCAACATATGCCATTGTATTGGACATATCGGTTTGCATAGATATCATTCCGCTATCGCGAAGCGCCAAGAGATGCTTCGTGATTTCCAAGTCTGTCAGATCAAGCGGAAGTTGGTCTTGGCGCATCCAAACAATGGATAGCGCCATCTCCTGCTTTGCGTTTAATTCAAACATGCATCACTCGTTTCCCACTATTGGATTTGTTAGTTTACGGCAGGTTTCATTAGTTGAGGATAAGACATTGTAAAGACAAATATCCGCGTCGAATCAAACCAGCTCACCAAGAAGCTCGATAGGTGGGTCGGATGGCACGTACTCACGATCAGTTATTTCTTGCCGGCCTAGACGCGATGACATTCTACTTGCATGCTTTGTTTAATCCACTTGAACAGTGACGTTTCCTTTAATTCAAACATGGCACATTGGCCTGCTTTGATCCGGCTCCAAAGCCAATCAAGCTCATCTGCCGCTTTTCGGCCTAACTCGACTTCCTTGCCATCAAGAAGCTTATCGGTTTCAACGCAAACAAAATCTGACTCAATAGAAAACGAAGTAATGAATGAGCTAACGGGAGAAAACTCATGCGATGTATCAAGACTAGCGAGATGACAGATCTCCGCGAGTGGAACGTTGACTCCGCCAAGTTGACTCGCGTAATCACTCATGTCTGAAAGGTGCAGACCGCTTGATGGTCTTGCCGAATTACTAAATGCATCAAGCATGCCGGTTATATGAATGGCAATTACTTTCTCTGAGAATAGTGCAGTGAATAAAACGGCAGTTGCGTCATATAACGTTAACTTATCTAGCTCATCAAGAATGTCTTCGATGTTAGTCAAAACAATATAGTGCAGGTTTGAGACATTATATGTTGCCTCCTTCAACTGAGGAAATGTTGACTTAATCGCATTCACCCAATTGCGGTAATAATCCGTCTCAATGTAATGCTTAACAAACTCGTTTCCCAAACAATTATCAATAAAGCTCTGGCCGAATTCGAGTGTCATAAAATCAGGAAATCTGAATTCGCATTCGGGGTCGCTCAGTAATATGGGGAAAGGATCGACGGCAAGTCGAAAAATTGCACAGACCTTTACAGTAGTTGTGAAATAATCGGTGAAATCCTCTCGAATATGCTTCGCGCTTTCGGGAACCACCTCGTAAGGCTTGGTATAAAAGGATTCGTGGCCTTGTTTGTGAATATACTTGTTCGCCCTCTTATTGAGCTTGCTGATTAGCTCATCAATTTCGGGCATTTGTTCAAGAAGGTCTCGATATTCGGTAGCGCGCAGAGATGTGGTGTAAGAGGCGGGGCATGCCCCGCCTCCGCCCTTTCTTGAAAGGGAGGGGACACCGCCTAGAATTCGTCGTTGGAGTAATGAAGGTGACGAATGGAAGGAAAGGCGATGCCCCAAGAAGAGAGTGTACTGCGCCTCGGCCGCGACGAGGCCCTCGAGGCGGCGAGGCTTTGGCAGGAGTGCGGCGACGCGCGCGAGTTCGCGTGCAGGGTGCTGGGCAGCGTGATGAACGCGCTGATGGACTCCGAGGCCCAGCAGATGTGCGGCGCGAGCCGCAACGAGCGCAGCGACGGCAGGGAGAACAGCCGCAACGGCTACCGCCCCAGGTCGCTCAAGACCGCCGTGGGCGACGTGGAGCTCGAGATACCCAAGCTCAGGCACGGCACCTACTACCCCGAGGGCATGCTCGCGCGATGGTCGCGCGTCGACACCTCGGTGGCCGCCATCGTGCAGGAGATGTACGTATGCGGCGTGTCCACCCGCAAGGTCGAGCGCGTGGCGTCCAAGCTGGGCATATCCTCGCTGTCGAGCTCGGAGGTCTCGAGCCTCTGCTCCGACCTCGACGCCGAGGTGGCGGAGTTCCGCCGCCGCGACCTGTCGGGCACGCCGTGCTGCTACCTGTGGCTCGACGCTACCTACATGAGCTGCAGGGTCGGCTCGTCGGTCGTCTCGCAGGGCGTCGTGACCGCGATCGGGCTGGGCGCCGACGGGCGCAAGCACTTCCTGGGCTGCGACGTGGTCGACACCGAGAGCGAGGACTCCTGGGCGGCATTCCTCGGCGGGCTGCGCGAGCGCGGGCTGGCCGGCGTTCGCCTCGTGGTCTCCGACAGCCACGCCGGGCTCGTGGCCGCCGTCTCGCGCCTGTTCCAGGGCTGCGCCTGGCAGCGCTGCGTGACGCACCTGCAGCGCAACCTCCAGAGCGCCTGCTCGGGCAGGCCCGAGGACTCCAAGGCGGCCGTCAGGGACCTCGTGCACGCCGCGGTCTACCAGGACGACCCCGACCTCGCGCGCTGCGTGTGGGCCGAGGCGGCGCCCTGGGTGGCGTCGGTGTCCGCCAGGGCCGGCGAGGTCTTCGAGCAGGCCGAGGACTCCGCGCTGGCGTTCACGGCCTTCCCCAGGGCGCACTGGGCCAAGCTCCGCACCAACAACGTCCAGGAGCGTGCCAACCGCGAGATCAAGCGCCGCTACAGGGTCGTGCAGTCCTTCCCCTCGAGGGAGTCGATGCTGCGTCTGACGTGCGCGAGCCTCATGGAGACCGAGGGACAGTGGTCCCAGCAGCGCGTGTTCTCCGAGGCCTCGGCCGCCGAGGGCTTCGCCGAGCCCGCGGACAGGCCGGCCCCGACAGAGGGGAGGCGCCGCGCGCTCGGGCGGCGCGCCAGGGAGATAGTGGACGAGATAGTCGAGAGGCGCGGTCTCAAGAAGGAGTAACATCGGGACTTGCAGCGACGGACCTCGGGACGCTCTTACACCACGTCTGCGCGCGCCACCCGATATTCAATATCTTTTGAACGCAGCATTTTGGACAGTTCGCTAAATGAGGGGAACCTGTCGAGCGAGACCCATTTCTCATATTTAGCCTTGCGCTCAGATTCTTCTAGATTCGAAAACAACGTTCCGACAAGGATGATCTCTCCAGCTTGTCTAACTGAATAAAAGGCGGCGTCGAAGTAACCTTGATGAATTAGATCTAGCGAGTTAGCCAAAAGCTGACAGGATTCAAGTAAAAACTGATTGAAAGGTGGAGTAGAGACAATTCCGCTAATGGAATCTGCCAATTGTTCTACGTAGTTATAAAGATGACTGAAATTGAGGTCATCTTCCCTTGCCATATACCGCATTGGATGATGACTCCAGCTGAACATCTGACTATTTATGTATTCGTCCTTAAAGTTCACCTGAGTCAGCTTCCGAGTCTTATTCCAGCACTGGGTTATATTCTAATTGGTAACGTTCTCAAACCCGCAGCAATGAAAGCTGACGGATCTTGCGCAACTTTAGAGCTTAAGAGTTTTTGCCCATAGGGCTAATGGCATTGAGGTTTGGTGCGGCATCGACCGTCTTAAGCACCCATTTTAGCTCAGCGCCATATAGGACCCGCTAGTTGTATTTGGCGCTGAATTGCACCTCTCTTGTTTAGCTGGCATAGAGTCTTGTATGATGCGGCAAGAGTGCTTTCTCTTTCAAAGAGATCTTGCCGTTGATCGGGCTCATGTAACTTTTCAGAAGCCTGTTCAAGCGTCCATTGATATTCCCTTGCATTCTGGAGCATCTTATTAAATAGAATCTGATACTGATACATTGAAAACAAAAGGGATTGATAAGCTTCTATGAATTCGGCAATCACCTCTCCACTCTTTCCTTTGAAGCAAAATTTCGCCTCCATGGCGAGCGATCTCATTTCATCAAGCTTTAAATGCAATTTAAGTTGAAGGTCGGCATCTAACACCATATTAATTGAGGCTGAGATTGATTGCAGGTACGTGGTGTTAGTCAGCCATACAAATAGTAGGTCGATAGCCATTTGCGGTTCGTCGTCATGTTCCAAGTTCTTCGCGTTTTTTGCGTAAACGCTCATGAGCCTATCGACGGTTATCCATATATTTAAACGTCGATTGAATAGAGACTGTTTATTGCTGAGACGAGCTTGGTAACAAGAAATGAGCAACGCGATGATTGCCACAATCGCTGAGATGTACTCAGGTAGATTTGTTAGACCCATTGTCTCCTCCTCCCTTGACACGTGCCGCAGTGGATGATGTCTCCAGTTAAGCAGTCGTCCACTTACACCTTTTCCTTGAAGTTCATCTGGAACGGCTTTCGAGTCTAATTTCAGTTTTGGTCCTATCCTAATTGCCACGGTTATTAACAATCGGTAATGAAAGCCGGCGCATCTTGCCATAGACAAGCGCGGAGATATCTTTGGGTTACGCGTGGTTGTCGACTCAAGAAAGTTCAATCGAGCTCTCTGCGACCTCAATACCGGGTGCGTATTTCTCTATCAACGTGTTCAGAATCACTCGGTTGCCAGGTGTCATTTTTGGCGAAGAAACGATCTTCATTGATGAAAAAGCTTCATCGGAGATAACAAGATCGTAATAGGGTGGGATTCCGGGATCGCATTTATCGAGTATGACATCATTTGCTCTGACAATCTGATCTAGTCGTCCGGTTATTACGGAATCGATACCTATAGGAACGGCTGTCAAGATATAGCGCCATTCTTTCTGATACGACCATGCAGTTGTTTTGTGAACTCCAAGTGCATTTAAATCAGCCACGAGTCCGCCGTTTTCAAATGCGTTAATTACCTTTGGAAACAAAAGAGACTCATCATTTGTGTATTCGACCTCGTGAAGCATCTCAATATTACGAGCCGTTTCAAAAAAGAGGTAATTCTTATCCCAAAAGTCCTCGAGTGGTAGATGAAGGCCATCAAATGAACCGCCAGGGGCATTCAAAACCGCTTCACTTGATAACTTATTGAGGCTCTCATTTGAAACAGAGTACTGCTTAAACGGATAACTCTTCATCTGGATTCTTACTCCGCATCCAGCTCCGGCATACTCACGCCACATCGGAATACTCTCTTCGTCGGATGAAGTCCAGCAGCTGACGAGTTTCATTTTTCCAAGATTTTGAGAGTCGGCTGAACGTTGCTCTTGTGGGTCATCGACCATATCTAATCGGCTGAACCTGATAGTCCGATAACGTAGAATCAAAGCCAGTGTTTCTAGGCTTGTATAATGGTAGAGAACAGCAGGTTCTTTCATAGTGGGCTCCCGATTAAGATGAAACGTTCTTATCGCAATTCTAAGCTTGTTCACTTAATTGCAAATAGCGAATCAGTGCTAAGCAACCCCAACCATCCCCTCCCCAACTCTGTCCAAAAAGTTCGCTGTTGTTGACTGGTGTTACCGTAAAATAACCCCACTTACATATACACGGAGTGTTGGCCTGGCGCCGCCTCCGGGCCTTGGCGCCTACCTTATCGAGAGGCACCGCTATGAAACGGGTCTTTTACCGCTCGCTCTGCGCAGTTCTTTGCGTTTCCATGCTTGGCGCAGCAATACCTGTAAGGGTTATAGCGGAAGAAGGATGGCGGCAAGAAAACACCTTGGAGCAGTTTGATACTGGCGCAGCGGCCAATTCGGGCGGCAGCGTGACTGGCGGCATTGATACAAGCGAGATTGGCAATGAGTCCATTAAAAGTGATTCCTATCCCGCGAATCCAGTTTCACATCGGGCTGAACCTCAGGTTTCCCTAACTTCCGATATGTCGCCTGATACGGAACAAGCCACAAGGGCCAAAGCAAGTGAGTATCAGCACAGCGATAGCGCCACCTGCGGCAGTGTTACCCTCACCGTCGAATGGAACGATGCTGCACTTGGACAGCCAATGACCTTTCATGTGAGCGCAACAGGCGGTAGTGGCAGCATTTTTCCGCATGGATGCGCCCTCGTACTCTAACCCCAACGAGTACGTCTACGAGTCGGTCGCCGACCTAAGCCGCGGAGAGTGGTCAAAGTACACCGACGCGTGCGTTAGCCACGACTTTACGTTCACAACGGCGGCTACCGGATCATATAACTTCCGCTTTTACCTCATGGACAAGGCATCGGGCGTTTACTACATGCGCACTAACACATATATCCAGTTTGCAGGTGATGCGCATTCCAGCGTTGCGAGCATTGTTGGCCTGGCGGCGTCACAAGCCAAGCAAGAAGCAGACGGTACTGAATACGAAATGGCTCTCTATCTTCATGACTGGCTTCTCAATCTACTTGAATACGACAATTCGCTCAAGTGGTCCTCGGCAGAAAGCGCTCTTACGAGGGGGCTTGGGACGTGTCAAGCCCATGAATCAGCGTATGCGAAACTTCTTTCCGCTGCAGGTATAGAAAACGCCAAAACCCGCGATACCTATGATGGGCATACGTGGAATGCGGTTAAGCTAGATGACGAATGGTATCAGGTTGACTGCACCTGGGACGATACGTCCGATAACTTCTACGGCGATTTAGATCAGCGTCATTTGTACTTCTGCCTCACCGACGAGCTCATGGCAATTGCGCATCCGGGGCACGAAAATATTTATTCCGACGACAGCTACGCTACACGTTCTACCAGTCTTAAAGATAACTACTTTATACGTAATGGTAAGGCTGATGAGTGGGCCGCAGGTATGTCGAACGAATTCAGAAACACCTTGACGTTCGCGATGAGGGCTTCTCTATCGATGCCGACAACCAGTCCTTCCCGCCCAGCATCAGCGGCATCCAGAACGGCATTATCGTCTGCGCCATGAATCAACGCGAGTGGAAGGCAGACGACACCAAGGCCTACCTCACCGCCGCTTCCAGCGTCACCATGACATCAAGCAACAAGTGGACCGCAAAGTATAACTTCAAAAGCACAAACCAAGGTGAGGCAGCAAAACCGGAACAAATCGTTCCCGACGGCGAGTACGAGATAGAAAAAGCCGGGTCGGGCATGACGATGCAAGACATCTCGGGCTGTTCGCCGGAGAACGGAGCGAACGCCCAGCTCTGGAATCGTAACGGGTCCGGAGCTGGGCGCTTCAGACTCACCTATGACAGCAGGTTCGGCGCGTACAAGATCGTTTGCTCCGGAACCGGCCTAGCACTCGACGTGAAGAGCGCCAACTTCTCCTCGGGGGCTAGCGTCCAGCAGTTTTCCAGGAACGACACCGCCGCCCAGAGATGGGTAATAGAGGCGCGCGAGGACGGCGTATACGCGACAGCTTCAGCGGGCAACCTCAGCCTGGCCCTCGACGCGAAATGGGTCTCCACTTCGGACGGCACAAACGTGCGCATCTTCACGGCAAGCGGAGCCTACGCGCAGGGCTGGAAGCTAGTGTCTATAGCAAATAAAACTGATAAGGTTAGATTAGACAAATCAACCCTAATCAATGAAATAAGGATTTAACGGGTAAGATAACGTGTAATATAGCGCGTGTTATTTTACCCGCTCCAAGTAGCGTGAATCGCGTCAGTCATCTGGATATGGAGTCCTACCTTTCCGGTCCAAGTGCCCGGATGCCATGGCGAGCACGCGGTTCCGCCATTCGGAGATGGTCTTGTTGTTGGCGCCGCACAGCTCGGCCTCGTACTCAACTGGGACGCGAGGCGCTTGGACGTGAAGAAGAGCATCCCGACACGGGCGGCTTGCGGAGCGCTCAAGAGCAATGCCCATTAGAGGGACGAATCTTCTCACTCATGAGCGGCAGTTTCTTTGTCGACATCCTCGCCGAACAACGGGAGCTCGTCGGCGGAGAGACCCGTCGCGAGCATCACGAGGGGTCTCTCCTTTCATATCCATCTGTTCCATTCACCCGAGTGTCAACCGAAGGAATTGTCGACAAATATAGATTCGGGTGAGCATTCGGGCATATTCTCTATTTGGCTGAGGAGCATAGCATTCGGGGGCCACGCGACCGCCGAATCATAAACTGCTATTTAAACTGTTAGAAAAAAGATCTATCCAACCATTGATTTAATAGCTTTGACGATATTGCTATCGATTTCTGAATCGAATTTGCGCTCGAACATCATTCTTGAATTCCTGATGCGTTCTAAGTCTGCAATTCCCAACACACGGGGTGACTCATCAGCACCCCAATCGATAAGCCGCATTATCGCATCATCCCTTTGAGCGCCGGGGGCTCGAAAGCATCTAAATCTACTCCCCGCATCCCAAACCTCAGTTTGCAGGAAGATTCCATTGCCGCACATAGAATCCCAGAAAACCTAACGTATCGACGAGGCATTCTTGACAAGGTAACGAGCGAGGCCAACGGTGATTGAAAACCAGTTGTCAACTTTCATCAATTCCAAGTCTCTAGCAGGCTTCCTAAAACACTGCAAAAGACTCGATAGAAGGCCATCCATCTTTCGTAAGAAAACCTGAGATTTGCTTATCCCGAAAGTATTCTAGATAACATGCTCACCGATTCTTCTCCGATAGTCCCTGTTGTGGTTTTCGAAGCGAATGGACGCTTTACTTCCACAAGAGTCAAAGAATGAGTGAATCTGGTCCTGACTTTAAATAGAAAGATCTTGACCGCTCAAAAGGTGAGAATAGGAATAGCGTACCTTTGCAACTGCGGAGTTGAGAAAGCTGAGTTCACAGGCGATTTGCGAATACGCGCCCCAAGTGACTCTGATACGAGGAATTAAAAAGATCCCCGTCTTACTGACAGAAGCCAACAAGCGATTTTCTTTCCATCCGCTTTTTTGCATCCATATGGATTAAGATGCCGTTTCGTTCATCATCGAGGGCTCTCATCAGGGTGTAAAGAACCTCATTGCCCTTATGAGCCATAACAAGGAAAGCGTGTTTGTCCCCAGTCGCATCGGAGCGAGTTGGCATTGGTATACAAACTTCCATATGTCTACCACTCGCGGGGTTTATACTCGCCTTCCTCGGCAACGATATAAGGTGAAGGCTGCTTATGTTCAATAATTCGCGGTTTATCGAGAACAACCGTCGAGTTATCGGGTACGTCTTGGAACACAACGCAGTTTGCTCCGATCTTGACGTTATTACCCACGCGAATTCCTCCGAAAATCTTGGCGCCGGGACCGATGAAGACATTATCACCAATAACGGGAGCTTTCCCTCTGCTGCGTCCTATAGTTACTTGGTGAAAGATGGTCACATTTCGCCCTATGGTTGCCCCCCCCGCAATGACTATACCGTTGATGCCGTGCGCAGTGATATTGGGTGGCGCCAAAAAATTCTCGCACACGCATGAAGCATCGTCGCTCCATCCAGGCATGATATCCGCACAGCTCCTGCGCATCTCGTGGTGAACATACAACGAATAATAAGTTTTGCGGATACCCCGGGCACTTCCGGTAAGAAGGGCGTGTCGCCTTCTCCAAAACTTATCGTCATCGTACCTTCCGAAAACCATATTTCTGAAGCCATGCCAAATCGTCTTTGCGCCCATCAGCATCCCCCGGGATTATTGAGCGAGCGGAGAACACAAAGCGTTCTTGATATGCCTTCGGAGATGCCCATGCGCGCAGACCAACCAAGTTCGTTACGTGCCTTGTTTCCATCCATCAGCGCAAGCGTGGCCTTAGAGTACCCTGCGGCCTCCTGAGTGTCAGGAAATTTAAATACAACTTTAACACCACTGGCTTTAGCTACAAGTCCCGCAAGATCCTTCAACATTACATCGGATCCCCTATCTGCGAGGTTGTAGGCTTCCCCGTCGATACCAAGGAGCAGTATATGAAGCAGACCAGACACGGCGTCTGCGACGTGCAGGTAAGAGAACTTCTGCGTCCCCTCGCTCTTGAGCACTACGTCCTCGCCGGCAAGCGAGCGATGCAGGAACTGGGAGAGTGCCTTGGAATCATCGGGCAGTAGTGTGGGCCCGTAGACGCGCGCGATGCGCGCGATAACGGCCTCGACCCCCTTCTGCGAACGGTAAGCTTGACACATAGCCTCGCCCAGTCGTTTTGATTCGTTATAGCAGGCGCGAAGAGTGTTGCAGTCGATGTTCCCGCAGTACTTTTCATCATAACGTTCCACGTCACCGCGGTTCTGGCCATAAATCTCGACCGATGAGGCAAAGAGTAGCCTAGCACCGCATTCGGCTGAATAGCTGAGGAGATTCTGTAAGCCGTCCACGTTGGCTCGGATGGTGCCGATGGGATCGGTAGCGTACTGGCGCGGGTGAGTGGAGCTCGCTAGGTGCAAAACGTAGTCCGCGGGGGCGGCAGGGCTGTAACCTATCGCAGCAACGGAGCCCTCCTCAAACGAGAAGTGGTCTCGACCGAAGTACGGCAGTCTCGAGCGCGCTTTCTCGATGTTGCGCCCCAAAGCGATGACGCTACACCGCGCCCCATCAATGTCGTTCTTGCGCATCAGAACGTCGACGAGGAAGGTCCCGATCAAACCGGTCGCACCGGAGATGACGACCGTTTTATTCGCGAGCTTCTCCCATGGCAGGGGAAGCGAGCAAACTTTGTCAACGTCGGCGATATACTCTGGGCATTTGAGCCTATTCATCGCGGGCACCCCTCTCCGTCGCCCATGCGCGGAAGAACTCGAGGTTTTCCGGCGTGGTGAGCTTGATGTTGCGGTCCGACCCGACGGCGAAGTTGAGCCTCACGCCCAGCTGGACCATCATTGTGTTCGTGTAGTTGGAGCCGTCGATTCCGACACCTTTCTCAAAAGCCTCGTGATATTTGGAGTCGAGGAGCCCAAAACGGTAGGCCTGCGGTGTAGACACACGACGAAGCGTCTCGCGGGGGATGTACTGCGTAGTGGTGGCGGAATCCTTCTTGTCCACAAGGAAAATCTGCTCGTTGTAAGGCATGCTTGTGACGGCGTTGCCGCGCTCCTTAGCCACGCGGACGACGTCGGTGATAACCTCTGGGTCGAGCATGGGGCGCACGCCGTCGTGAACGATGCAAATGTCATCTTCGGCAAGCACACCCTCAAAGTTGTACACGCCGTTGCGGATAGACTCCTGACCAGAGGCACCGCCTTTGACTACCCACTTCAGCTTGTCAATTTTGTACTGCCTTGCATAGGCGCGTAAGACCTGCTCCCAGCCGGCTAGGCATACGACCTCAATGGCATCCACAAGCGGGTGCTCCTGAAAAGCCTCGAGAGTGTAGACGATGACGGGCTTCTCGCCAACATTGATGAACTGTTTGGGGATCTCTTGCCCCATACGCGAGCCTACACCGCCCGCGATGATGATTGCCACGTTCATGAATTATTTTCCTTCCCCGGAATTTCCCTTCCATACCTTCATCCCATGAGTGACCCGCTGGTCCTCAGGCGGAAGCCGCATATAGTCGCCGTAGAGCCCCCTTAGGTACGCGTCCCAGTGCGGACACGCCTTGAAAGTACGACTCTCGAACTCCATATCGATCAAGTTGTCGAAGTCCTCGGTGGGAAAACCTGGCTTATCAGGCTTGTAGGGCCCCCAAACAACATCCCCCGCTTCATGCGTATCTCCGAACTGAAGACCACGAGCCCTCTCCCCTAGCTCGGAAAACTGCTTTTCCGCAGGAAACAACGCCCTATGAATCGGAAATAGGACATGTTTTGCGACCTTTTTCAACGGATTTGAAGTAGATGTTTTGATGTTTACGTATGACCGCAATGCCCTAAAGAATGTCTTTTCCTGAGCCGCCATTAGGGTCGCTTTCTCAGTATTTTCGTCAGGCATGGCATCAGCGGGAAAAATGTCGATCCAGAGAAACTCTTCGATCACCTCTTCTAAGTGCGGTTCCTGCGCCCTCCATGAAGGGTTGGTCAGTTTCATGAAGGGATAGATGTACCCCTTGCGTCCAGGAATATTGGCAGTCAACCCAGCAGGCACCCACTCGGGATGTGATGCAAGTTCATCGAAATCAGGCCTGGGCATAATGACGTCGATATCGTCATCCCAAGGAATGAATCCTCTGTGTCTCACGGCACCTAGAAGCGTGCCGCCATCAAGTGAATAACGAAGCCCATGCTCGTTTGTCATCCTGTCAAAATCGACGAGCATAGCAAGCAAGAGTTTTTGGATTTCCATTGTGGGAAGGTACTGCATCATTACTCCTTAGGATTCTTATGAAAGTCTGTCTTCGACCGCGCCGCGCGCCAGAGCATGAAAACTCTTACTAGCAACAACAAGGCATCGCAACCCCAGCGAACAACACAGATAACATCAAGGGTTATCAACCCGGCAAGGTAAAGTGCCAGAAGCGAGACCACATTAACGATCCCAGTGAATAACGTCGAGACGGTCAGCTCCTTTACATGCCCCATGGCGCCCAGAACCGGCCAGCCAATCAGAATTCCGTAAAATGAGAAGATAAAGATCGGCGAGATCATCCACATAACATGGGCACCGCCAACGTACTCGGGTCCTCCGAGGACGAGCATGATAGGCTTAGAGAGAGCGCAATACGCAACGATACCTAGGACGAGAACAGGCAACGCAACCAGCGCCAACTTTCGTGCGAACCCGAAGTCTCTGTTCTTGATCATATGGGGGTAAAGGCTGTTAGCAATAGGCGTGTAGAGCGACTGCACGGCATTCACAGTCGTGAGCGTAAGCGACCAAAAGGCGATGTCCGTCTTGCTTGTGATCGCTAACCCGATAATCACCGTTGTGAATCCAGAGAAAAGAGAGGAGCTGACGTTCGAAACGCAATAGATAGCGGAGACGCGTAGTTCCTCGAAGCTCTCCTTAAAGGTGGGCCTTGCTATACCGACGCCGAACATGCGCTTCTGGGCGCGATAGCTCCATGCGATGTCGACGATCTCCGACAGTACGTCAGCTACGGCAACGAGGATAAGGTCCCCCGGCCCGCGTACGAGAAGGATCGTAAGCGCGACCTGCACTCCCTTGGATGCGAAATATCGGGTCGTCAAAGGCCCCATACGCTCATTTCCCTGAAAGATGAAGTCGGGCAGCACTGTGCGACCTGCCGTTGCAAAGAACGCCCAGATGACGTAGACCGTATTCTCGGCCATAATAGGAATAAAGCGTGTTACTACCATGACACAGAAGAAAAGGCCGCAGAGCAACATGAGGCGTGCGACCGTTATCGCCCCCACGAGGCGGGAGAGAGCTGCAGTGTCCCCCCTGAGATCAACTACCTTCTTGGTACCAGAGAGTGTAAAGCCGAAATCGGCGATGGTTTGGACCACGCCCATGAAGGAGAGAACATAGGCATAGACCGCATAACCTTCCGTTCCAAGAACACGGGTTAGATAGGGAATGAGCAGCAGCGGAAAGAGATACTTGAGTATCTGAAGGACATACTGCCATAGCGTGTTCTTGTAGAATGTACCGTGCTTCACCGGCAGCCACCCCCATTCAAGATGAAGGGGGCGTGAGCCAGTCTATTAAAAAAGAATCGACGGATAGAAAACCGCATATTTCGCAACTCCAATGTAGTTAAAGGAGGGAACAAAATCTCTCAACGCAAGGAGGCAGACGAGAGCGGCGATGACAAATAAACAAAGGTCCAAAAGAAGGGGCCATCGTTGCTTGGACAGTGCCTTTCTTTCCTCATTGTTGAGGCACAAAGTTGATCCAATAAGCAAGGGAATGTAGATGAGCCTGTTCCCGACATTGACCAAGGTCGCTTCCATAGCAAAAACGCAGAAGCTCATCACGAGCATGACGGGAAACCGATAGTCGTCCTGGCTCGTCAAGAACGTCCGCAAGAGAAGCATCCCCAGAAGTATCATAGATAACACATGACCTGCGACAGCGAGGCTGTCCTTGGCCTGCTGTTGATCCCATCCGGTCCCCTCCGTATAAACGCTTGCTTTCCTAATCGCGTCCCCAACCAAAGGTAAGCCGTCAAGTACATGCGACGTAATCAAGAATGTGGCGGCAGAAGCAACTGCTGCTAAGGCGAGTGCGCAGATAAGAGCCCCGCTCTTTGGATTTTTCGCAATAAAGGGCTGGAGGATGAACAGGGCGAAGGCAACCACCATCGACGTGTGAATCCCACACGCCAGCAGAATCAACAATAATGAGAGAATGGAATCCTTAACGCCATAGGAACGTCGGATGTAGAATGCGGTCGCGCACAAAATGCAACCCAAAGTCGATCTCATGTAGGCAACGATGGCCTGCATATGAACAGCGAGAACGACGAAAATGAATAGTGCGATAAAAGCTACAGTATCAGTTCTCTCGCGAGCACAGGCGTCCATTACCACCCATGAGGTCAGACCAAATCCCACAAAAGACCCACTTACCTGCAGTAGAGCGAGATTGCCGCTATTCCCAACAAGCCAACACCAAACGTTCCAAACAATAAGGCCATCATGGTCGGCGTTTGAGCTGGACAGCACAGACAAGAAGTCCTTGCCGGTGTAAAACTGGCACTCAGCCATCCACCGCGTCACGTCTACGGGGTGCCGATACTCAATCCCCGAAGTGATTAAAGCCATGGAAACCGCTATGCCAAATGCACATGACGCTGCCATTTTCCTAGAGGGATTCCCAGCGAACAAGATAGTCGATAGGCAAAGCGCTAGCACGGGCGAAAAGAAAGCAGTGACAGTGATGAGTACTGCGATACCAAAAGCGCTATCACCTCCACACGAGATCTCCAACCCACCTGTGCCCAGACCGATCCCTGTCGTTTTCGTCATCGCGCCGTTCTCCTGACAAGCGGTGTAGTTGCACGGCAGCAAAGAAGGCACCAATACGCTAGAATGTCCGATTTCCTTTCAAGAAAATCAAAGAAGACCCGCTGTTCAAGTCTCAAGGATTTGCGGTGCGTAATTGCAGATGCATACAGAGAAGTGTTCCTGAACTCCTGAAACTGTCGCTGATACCACTTCACACCGACGTTTTTTCGCATGTCATAGAAACCGTTAGATAGGTAGCCTGCAAGTGCAGTCTTGGCAAAATCGTGCCCCGTCCATTTGGCATCCCACTCAAGTGCCTGCCGATAGACGGCTTCTTTGACCACGGCATACTGGGTAATCCGACCTTCACGGTAATTGGCCGTGATGCTGCTCGCGTTATGACGGTAAAAATACAAAGGCTCCCGAATGCATGCCGCACTTCTCATGCTGTTGAGAAGGAAAAGACTCTGTAGCTGATCTTCTCCAAGCTGCAGCTTTCCATAACGCGAATAATCGGAATCAACATCTACGCACGACCTTCGAGCGATTTTGGTCACCATATTAGGGATATATCCATCGAGGAACGCAGAGCGCACATCGTTGAGGCTTTCTCCGCTATAGAAACGCTCTTTGCCTGGCATTCCTCCGGGGAGCAAGGAATTGAAAGTTGGAGATTCGCTAAGACCGATTAGCACGACATCAGGATTAAATTCGTCAATAATTCCAGAGACAGCATCCATCGCCTGAATCGCAAGCCCGTCATCGCCGTCGACATGCCAGAAATAATCACCATTAGCGGCTTTAATTCCGGCGCGCCGAGCTTGAAGCAGCCCCTTGTTTTCCTGCTTGATTATATGAACGGGAACATCTGCCTCCGAGGCAAAGCGTTCATAGATAGCAGCGCTGCCGTCGGTCGAGCCGTCGTCGACGATGACGACCTCGTAGTCAGAGTAGTCCTGGCGTGCGATGCTTGCCAGACAGTCTTCAAGGTAATCCTCAACGTTGTAAACTGGAACTATTACCGAAAATCTCACCTTATCAACCCTTTGCTCATGTGGTTTATCCAATCGCCTTACCCGAAACTACGGCGTAAAGAGCGTAGAAGGCGTTGTGCACCTTTGGGGAAATCGCAAAAAGCGTGCACCGCAGTCTCCAGGTGCGGGACGCCAACGGGCTCCGCGAGGCCCGACCCGCAAGCATGCGAGCACGCCTCAAGTAGGCCCGCCCTTCAGACATGTCGTCAAAGCCATCGAGATCGACCCGCATGGCAACGCGCAGCGTGCAGTACGCACGGAAACACTCGAACTCGTCGGCAAGGCTGCTCCCGGAAGCCTGTCTCACGGCTTCGATAGTCGCATCCATGTCCCGCACGTGTTTGGGGCCCTGCCTCTTGAATGTGGTGATGGAGCCGGGCCTCGTCACATACGCATAGAAGGGAGCATCAGTGACGACAACGGTGTCCAGTTGGGAAAAAATAGACGAAATAACACCCATGTCCTCGAAAAGCTGCCCTTCGGGGAACTTAAGGTCGGGGATTAAAGAACGGGAATACAGCTTACCCCACGCAGATCCGCTCTCTCCCTCGAACAGCAGAAGGCGCCTTAGATGCTCTTCGCCGCTTTCAAGCTTGAACGAAGCCCCATTTTGCATCTGGTAGTTCTTGAGAGGGGATGTCTTGGCGAAAGACCCTGCAACAAGAGGCGCTTTGTATTTCAGGGCGGCTTCAACCATAAGCTCAACGGTTCGCGGGTCGATAAGGTCATCTCCATCGACATACATGAGGTAATCGCCGCGGCATCGCTGCGTGCCATAGTTACGGGCGGAGGAAAGCCCTCCGTTCTCCTTGTGATGAATCTCGACACGCGGATCGTCCCCAACGGCGTCTTCAATCAAATCGATAGTGTCATCGGTGCAGCCGTCATCCACGATAAGGATCTCGATGTTCGAATAGGTCTGATCGAGCAGCGAGCTCACGCAGGGAGGCGCGAACGTCCCCACGTTGTACATGGGGACGATAATGCTTACCAGAGGGTAATCGACTTCGGAAGTCATTTTGCTACGCCCTCCGTAGAAGAATTCGATAGATCAGCGACCTCAGCGAATTGGGCATAAGGCAGACCAGCGCGTGCGGCACATATGAGCAGACATAGTCGCGTTCAGTGAAATATCCCCGCTCTACCTGCGCTCTCTTGAAGGCCTTGGCGTACTTGAGGTACTGAACTCCGCCCCTGCGGGCGTAGAAGTCCTCGCTTACGCGCATGGCAACTAAGGGCTCACCCAAATTGTCCGCACGGCAGCCGCACGCGAGCATTCTGTTGAAGAGGTCCCAGTCCTCAAAATAGAGGAAGTCTGAACTGTAGTTGCCCGCTTCCATCACCTTTGACTTTCTAAACGTCATGGGAGGGTGACGAAAGGGATTGCGTCTCTTGGAGTAGGCAAGGATTGCATCTAAGCCTTTAGGTAGTTCGGTTGTGGCTACGGGCTTGTCGGGCGAATCAATGAACTCGGAAACATCGCTGCCGACCATGTCTAAACCGCCATCTAGGGCGGCGAGCTGCTTCTCCATGCGGTCGGGTCGGGCAACGTCATCGGTGTCCATGCGAGCGACAATCTCGTTGGAGCAGGCGAGCATGCCCTGCTGCAGGGCATATCCGAGACCGCGGTTCTTAGCGTACGAAACGAAGTTGAACAATTTGGGGTGTGCGGAGTCATAATCCAGAAGCACGGCTTCCAGTTCGTCCGTCAATGGACCATCTTTGACCATGACAATTTCAGTCGGCGGCACGGTCTGAGCAAGCATGCTGTCAATCGACTCTTTAAGGTACTCTGGGCGCTCCTTAGCATACAGGCTCATAAGTACGGTATAGGCAGGGTATTGCATTATTATTTTCCCCTCCTCATCGCCTTGAACGTTTTGACGAACACGCGGGCGTCAAGTCCAAGCGACTGATGACGAACGTAGAAGAGTTCACGGGCCTGTCGCTGACCACTCCCCCAAGTCGAGTCATTACGATCCGTTGCGGCCCACCAGCCAGTAATGCCCGGCTTACAAGCAAGAACTTCGTCGCGAGCGTCACCGTACTCGTAGGTTTCTTCGAGCGTCACAGGCCTTGGTCCAATAACGGATAAATCCCCTATAAGAACGTTGATGAACTGCGGCAATTCGTCGAGCGAAGTGTGACGTAGAAAACGACCAACGCGCGTAATGCGAGGGTCATCGTCAACCTTTTGTTCGCGCTGCCATTGCGCCAACTGCTCGGGAGTCATGTACTTCTCAGGATGCTCGTGAGCATCAGAGACCATGGTTCGGAGTTTGAAGATATAGATAGGCTTGCCGCCCTTACCGACTCGCTTTTGGCGAAAAAACGGCTTGCCGGGGGAGTCAATCTCTATGGCGATGCATGCGGCTACGACGGGGATAGCCAATACCACACAGACGCCAGCAGAGAACACGATGTCAAAGGCTCGCTTGAAGGCAAAGTAGCCTGGCCCACCTTTCTTGGGAGCAGCAGCATTGGGATCGGCAGCGGGTGCCTTATAGCTTCCTGTCGCTACGAAACCTTGCGCCGGAGCAGGGTTCTCGACGGGAGGCGGAAATTCCGTCGCCACAGGAGCATGAGAGCCATTCTGCCGATCAATGACTTGAGCGATCATTGACGTACCACAAGGAACATCAGTTATATATTTAGTTTTATCCGACACGTTCTCTTCCAACACTTCGTCCCCGGGTCGGGGATCCTCCCTGTTCTGTGTAGCGACCGTCTGCAGCTAGGCGATCGCCTTTTTAAGGTTGCGCATGACGCGCTGCTCGTTTGAAAGAACGGCAAGGCCAACGCGGGTGGTTACGCGCCGGCCGCACAGGTCGAGCTCCAAATAAGCAGTGCACTTGCGTCTATTAATGGTTTTAATGAGGCCTTCGTGGCCCAGCAGTGGACCAGCCGTTACTACGACCTGGTCGCCGTCTTTTAGGGCCTCACTCATGGGCACTACGCGGTCTCCCCTATGCGTAAAGCTGCCAATAAGCTGGACCTCTTCTTTTGCCAGCGGCACAAACTTACTGTCCTGGGATAACACCCGGGCAAAGTCGTCCATGCGCAGCAGATGCTGTTGCACGGTGCGGGGGTCTGCCGTATCGCAGATAAGATAACCGGGAAAGAGCGGCTTGGTCGTGTTAACCCATTCGCCGTGTACCTTAATCTCGGTTTGATATTGGGGATAAAAGAGCTCCTGCATGGTGCCAGCCGGCACCATGCGCTCGATGCGCTCGCGCATTACATCTTCGCGACCGTTAATGACCTGAATCACATACCACACGAGCACCACCCCCTTGCTGTCTTACGTGTGGCTCACGGGGTTTGGGTATGGCTTCGCCAGGGCGCTTGTGCGCGAAGGCGCTCCATATTCAAACCCTGAGCCCAGTCAGACAAGCACGTGGCTCTGTCCCACCGTGAACGGTATGTATAGAAGCAGCGCTGAGGTTGTTGCGTATCGCAAATACACCAACAACCTCAGCTGGCTACGTGCGATCCAGTCAAGCAAATTCAAAACTGGACCGCACGCAAACAGCTGAAGGACTGCTACGTTTTAGCATGCCTGCTAATAACTATTTGCATCTTGGAATTAACGCAAAGCAAATAATTAAAGTCGCAAGGCCTCTTTATTGGAGCTCGTGGTGTTTCTGGCACCGCCGTTACGGCCGGATGCTGATCGACCCTGCGCTTTATGGCTTGCTGGAGCCGCGAGCACAGTTGAACTCATGTAACGTTAGGTATCCTAGCACAAGCTGTTAGTGAAACTGATTTGGGCTGCGTTTGACAACATATCGTTCATTTGACGTGCTTAAGGGGGTTGTTTTGGGATGTTGTTCACGTTGGTGCAGGTTATTGGGGTGCAAGCGGTGATTGGAGACGTCCCTGAAGCCCAACTGGAGCAGCGAGCTGCACTGGTAATTCCGTTTGTCTAACAAACTATGTACAGACATGGGAAATAAATTGTGCAACTTTTTGTTGACGTAGGTGGTGTTTGCAGCGCGTGGTGTTTTGGCATGAAAAAGGCCTTCGGAATTCCGAAGGCCTTTACATTCACGATGGTGGAGACGAGGGGGATCGAACCCCTGACCTCTTGACTGCCAGTCAAGCGCTCTCCCAGCTGAGCTACGCCCCCGTGACGAGGAGATACTATAGGGGAAGTTGGCACGGCGTGCAAGGACTTTTTTGGGTCAGATTCTAAATGCCTATTGATATAGGTAAGCGATGGCGGTGCCAGCGTGGACTTGGATCGTGGCTTTTGACCTAACGACGTTGCTGATGCCGGTGTCGGCCAACAAGCCCAGCGGGGCGTGATTTAGTTCCCATTCTAGGCCGTGTTCGCTTACCTCGGTGTTAGGGGCAATGGCGATGATGGAGAACGTCTTGCCTTCGGCGCCTTCGATGGTCCACGACTCGCCTGCGCGAAGGATGCGGGCGACCACCTTGTTCTCGGCGATCCAGACGGGGGCATCCTCGTAGCCCGCGAGCAGCCCCAGAACGGAAAGGGCCATATCGGGACGGCCACCGGTGGCGCAAGTCGTGACCACTTCGGCACCTGGCCAGCGGCGACGGACGGAATCGAGCGCCAGCGCCAGATCGGTGTAGTCCTTGTAGGGGTCGTGGCGTTCAACTTCAAAGTCGGCGGCGGCATCGACCATCGCACGGCCTGCCTCGCTCACCGTGTCGGCATCCCCCACATAAACGTCGCAGCCCAGGCCAGCACTCAACAGCGCGTCGAGTCCGCGGTCCACGGCGACAACGTGGTTGCACTCCCCTGCTAGCCTACGCAACAGATCCGCACTCGCCACCACCGGCGAGCCACAAACCACTAATACTTTGCAAGCCACGGTACTCGCCTATCCCTCAAACGAAAGCACACGGGCCAAATCCAGCTCCTCGTAGCTGTCGACAAAGATATCGCAGTTATCGCGCACGTCCTCGCGCTCCATACGGCCATGCGGGTCATAGATGCCCACGCGCTTAAAGCCGGCGGTGCCAGAGCTCTTAAGGCCAAAGACGGCGTCCTCAAACACCCATGCGCGGTCAAACTTATGCCCATGGCGCTCCTCAAGGCGGCGCAGCGCCAGCTCGTACACATCGGGGAATTGCTTGGAACGCCCCGCCTCACCCGTGGTGGTCACAAACTCCATGTAAGCGTCGAGCCCGGCACCAGCGAGCGCGGACCGCACTAGCTCGGCCGGAGTGGACGTGGCCACGCACATGGCAATACCGGCTGCCTTCGCCTGTTCCAAAAACGCTAGCAGACCCTCGCGCGGCGGCACCTTGGAGTAGCCACCGATCAGGATGTCGCCCAGCTCGCGATACAGCTCTTCGCCATTCGCGCCAATGTCCCAGGTGTCGTGGTAGGCCTGGCACTCGTCCTCGAGCGACAAATGCTCAAACTGGGCAAAATCGTCGACCGTCACGTCAACTCCGTGGCGGTGCAATAACTCGGGCTGGGCATAGGCCCAAACGGGGGTGCTATTAACCAGTGTGCCGTCGCAATCGAAAATAAAAGCGACATTGGGAGCGGCGGTCTGGGACATAAATGTACCTTTCGATGTAAAATGGTAAACAACCTGCTAAAAACGTTTTACCAAACGTCAAACCAACAATCAAAAACCCTTATTGGTAAAACTGTCAAGAGTTTTACCATCGCAATTCTGCCAGTGGTCTAAACATGGCGCTCGCCGATTAAACGCCGCCCAAAAACCACTTTCCTTCATAAAAGTAACGTACAGGTGTTATCGTAGTTTCTGCCGAAAGTTCCACCGAGCACGCGAGGTGGAACGAATCATAGAACTATCGCCGTCCCTTCGATTCGTGCAGCCTTGGACCTTTCGCATCTAGTCACCAAGGCAACACGCTGCCGCGTCATGATGGGATCAAACGTGAGCGATACAAAGCTAAAGCCAACGGCTAAAAAGCCCGCAACCCGTAAAGCCGCCCCGCACGCACCGGAGCTCACCAAGGACGATGTCTATCTGTTTGGCATCGGCACGTGGGAGCGCAGCTGGGAAAAGATGGGCGCGCACCCCGACACGCAGAACCGTACGCGCGGCTGGCGCTTTTGCGTTTGGGCGCCCGACGTAAAGAGCGTGCATGTCATTGGCGAATTTAACGACTGGAATGAGGAAGCCAACCCGCTGGTGCCCGTGCATACGAGCGCTATTTGGGAAGGCTTTATTCCTGGCGCAGAACAAGGTCAGCTCTATAAGTATCTCATCGAGACCAACGAGGGCAAAAAGCTCTACAAGGCCGATCCGTATGCCTTTAAGGCCGAGTGCCCTCCGGGTACTGCGAGCGTGCTGTGGACCCTCGACGGCTATAAGTGGAACGATGCCGCATGGCTCAAGCGCCGTGCCGGCCACAACCACATGTCACAGCCCCTTAACATCTACGAGGTGCATATTGGCTCGTGGAAGCGCCATGGCGACGCACCGCAGGGCGAGCCGGACGAGTACGGCAACTACCCCGGTCCCATGGACCCCTTCCCCGCGCAGCGCGGCGAGTTCTACACCTACGACGACCTGTCGGTCGAGTTCGTGGACTACGTGCGCGACATGGGCTACACGCATATCGAGGTCATGCCGCTCATGGAGCATCCCTTCGACGGCTCCTGGGGCTACCAGACGACCGGCTACTATGCCGCCACGTCGCGCTATGGCGACCCGCAGCAACTCATGCACTTTATCGATGCGTGCCATGAGGCGGGCATCGGCGTGATCATGGACTGGGTGCCCGGCGGTTTTTGCGCCGACTCCCACGGCCTTGCTACCTTTAACGGCCATATGCTGTTTGAGCACGAGATTCACCCCAACTGGGGCACGCACAAGTTCGACTTCGCCCGTGGCGAGGTCCGCTCCTTTCTGGTCTCCAACGTGCTGTACTGGCTCGAGAACTTCCACGTTGACGGCATTCGCATGGACGGCGTGTCCAGCATGCTGTACCTCAACTTTGGCATCGACGATCCCGGCCAAAAGAAGTTCAACAAGTACGGCACCGAGGAAGACCTGGACGCCAGCGCATTTATCCGCCAGGTCAACTGCGCTGTTGAGGCACACTACCCCGACGTGATGATGATGGCCGAGGAGTCCACCGCGTGGCCGCTCGTGACCTACCCGCCGCAGGACGGCGGCCTGGGCTTCCACTACAAGTGGGACATGGGCTGGATGAACGACACCCTGCACTACATGCAGACCGATTTTCCGTGGCGCCCCGGCAACCACGGTCTGCTCACGTTCTCCATCATGTACGCCTTTACCGAGAACTTTATTTGCCCGCTGAGCCACGACGAGGTCGTGCACGGTAAGTGCTCGCTCATTGGCCGCATGCCGGGCGACTGGTGGCGCCAGTTTGCCGGCCTACGAACGCTGGCTTTCTACCAGATGACGCACCCCGGTGCCAAGCTCAACTTTATGGGCAACGAGATCGGCCAGTTTATTGAGTGGCGCTACTACGAGTCCATCCAGTGGTTCCTGACCGAGGAGTACGAGACCCACCGTCATCATCAGGCGTTTATCAAGGCGCTCAACCACCTGTATACCGCCGAGCCCGCCCTGTATGAGCGCGGCTACACCGACGACGGCTTTACCTGGATTGACGCGGACAACTCCAAGCAGTCCATCGTGAGCTTTGTGCGCCAGGGCGAGGATGTCGACGACGACCTGGTGATCCTGATCAACTTTGACCCCGCGAGCTACGAGAGCTTCCGCGTAGGCGTGCCGCGCGAGGGCGACTGGGAGGTCATCTTCGATTCCGACCGTCCCGAGTTCGGTGGCAGCGGCTATGCCGGCGAGGAACCCTACACGTGCTCGAGCGAGCCCTATCCCTGGAACGGGCAGATGGACTCCATCGAGATTAAGGTGCCCGGCCTGGCAGGCGTGGTGCTTAAGCGTCGCGGTCCCAGCAGTTATAAGCCGCCCGTGGTTGAGGAGCCCAAGAAGGCGACGCGCAAGCGCTCGTCCACGGTGAAGCCCAAGGCCGCTGCTGCTAAGAAGGCTCCGGCTAAGGCGAAGGCCACGACGACCAAGGCCAAGTCTTCCGCAAAGCCCGCTGCTAAGACTACCGCGTCCAAGAAGCCGGCTGCCAAAAAGGGCGCTACCAAGGCAAAGTCTGCTTCTGTTAAGCCGTCTGCCAAGGATGCGTAACAAAGCCGTTACAGCTGTAATACCCGCCCCGCGGGGGCGTAGGATACATGTCATAACCGTTCCGGGAGAAACATCCCCGGGGGAAAGGAACGTATGAATAAGATCTTCGACAACAAGCAGGAGTTTACCGAGCTCTATCGCGATGCCGTCATGAGCATCAGCGGCAAGAGCGTCGAGGCCGCCAGCGACCTCGACCGCTTTAACGCCCTGGCCAAGCTCGTGGCCGAGAAGGCACGCACCGTTGCCACCAAGAGTGACGCCCGTGCGGCCGCCGAGGGCAAGAAGCGCGTGTACTACTTCTCGATCGAGTTTTTGATCGGCCGCCTGCTTGACAACTACCTGCTCAACTTTGGCGTGCGCGACATGGTCGCCGAGGCGCTCGACGACATGGGCTTTGACCTTTCCGTCATCGAGAACCAGGAGCCCGATCCGGCGCTGGGCAACGGTGGCCTGGGCCGTCTGGCCGCGTGCTTCCTGGATTCCATGGCAGCCGAGGGCATTGCCGGCTACGGCAACGGCATGCGCTACCGCTACGGCCTGTTTAAGCAGGAGATCGTCAACGGCAGCCAGGTCGAGGCCACCGACGAGTGGCTCACCCACGGCTATCCGTGGGAGGTCCGTCGTCAGGACAAGGCCGTGACCATTAAGTTTGGTGGCCATGTCGAGGGCTTTGAGGAGAACGGCCGCACGTTCTACCGCACGGTGGACACGCAGGACATCCTGGCCGTCCCTTATGACATCCCCGTGGTGGGTTATGCTGGCGAGACCGTCAACAAGCTGCGCGTCTGGGCCGCCGAGCCGGTCGAGGAGCACTTCGATCTGGAGGCCTTCAACCGCGGCGACTACGCCCTGGCAGACGCCGAGCGCGCCGAGGCCGAGGCCATCAGTGCCATCCTCTACCCCAACGACGCCGGCGAGCACGGCCGTCTTCTGCGCCTGAAGCAGGAGTACCTGTTTGTCTCGGCCGGCATCTACAGCCTGCTCGACACCTTTGAGAAGGAGCACGGCGCGAACTGGGAGCTGCTGCCGCAGTTTGTGGCCATCCACACCAACGATACCCACCCCGCCATGTGCGGCCCCGAGCTCATGCGTATCCTCATCGACGAGAAGAAGCTCGAGTGGGACGACGCCTGGAACATCGTGACGCAGGTCGTGAGCTACACCAACCACACCATCCTGCCCGAGGCTCTGGAGAAGTGGCCCATCGGCACGTTCTCCAAGCTCCTCCCCCGCGTGTATCAGATCATCGACGAGATCAGCCGTCGTTGGCACGAGTCGTTCGACACCACGCAGGAGGGCTGGCAGGAGCGTCTGCGCCAGACCGCCATCCTGTGGGACGGCGAGATTCGCATGGCCAATCTGTCCGTGATCTGCAGCCACAGCGTCAACGGCGTGGCTAAGATCCACTCCGACATCATCAAGAACATCGTGCTCAAGGACTTCTATGCCTTAACGCCCGAGAAGTTCAACAACAAGACCAACGGCATTTCGCACCGTCGCTTCTTTGCCGAGGCCAACCCCACCTACGCCAAGCTCGTGACCGAGGCCATTGGTGACAGCTGGCTGAAGGACGCCTTTGAGCTGGAGAAGCTCAAGGAGTTCCAAAACGACATCGAGTTCCTCAAGGCCGTGGGTGCCTCCAAGCGCGCCAACAAGGAGCGCCTGGCCGCCTACGTTAAGGCCGAGACCGGCCTGGTCATTGACCCCAACACCGTCTTTGATGTTCAGGTAAAGCGCTTCCACGCCTATAAGCGCCAGCTCATGAACATCATGAAGGTGATGGACATCTACAACCGTCGCATCGCCGATCCCAACTTCCACGTGACGCCGACGACCTTCATCTTTAGCGGCAAGGCTGCCTCGAGCTACACCTTTGCCAAGGAGACCATCCGCCTCATTAACTCCGTGGCCGACGTCATCAACAACGACGCCCGCGTGAACGAGGTCATGAAGGTCTGCTTTATCCCCAACTTCCGCGTGAGCAACGCCCAGCTCATCTACCCCGCCGCCGAGATCTCGGAGCAGATCTCCACGGCCGGCAAGGAGGCCTCGGGCACGTCCAACATGAAGCTCATGATGAACGGTGCCATTACGCTGGGTACCCTCGACGGCGCCAACATCGAGATCGCCGACCTGGCCGGCCGCGAGAACGAGGCCATCTTTGGCCTGACCGCCCCCGAGGTCGAGCAGCTCTGGGCGTCGAACAGCTACTTTGCGTGGGATACCCTCAACGGCGACCGCGAGCGTCTGGGCCGCGTAATGGACCAGCTCAAGGACAACACCTTTGCGGGTCTTTCGGGCAACTTTGAGAGCATCTACAACGAGCTCATGAACAACAACGACCCCGACCTGGTCATGGCAGACTTCCGCAGCTATGTGGATGCGTGGGAGAAGCTCACCGGCAGCTACGGCGACCGGGAGACCTGGAACCGCAAGGCCCTGCTCAACACTGCCTCCTCGGGCTGGTTCTCGTCTGACCGTACCATTCGCGAGTACCGCGACGAGATCTGGCACGCGTAAAGGCGCGCAAGCTCCCTTTGCCGCATGGCGTTATTCGACGGGCGCGACCGAGCGCCGCGCCCGTCACTAATGGGTTTAGGAACATCGATGACAGAAGGAGAAATCGATGAGTAAGAAAGAATGCATCGCGATGCTCCTCGCAGGAGGACAGGGCAGCCGATTGGGGGCACTCACCCAAAAGATCGCAAAGCCGGCGGTTAGCTTTGGTGGCAAGTTCCGCATTATCGACTTTTCGCTCTCCAACTGCTCCAACTCGGGCATCGACACGGTGGGCGTTCTGACGCAGTACCGTCCCTACCTGCTGCATGCCTACGTGGGCTCCGGCGAGGCGTGGGATCTGGACAGCCGTGACGGCGGCGTGTCGATCCTGCCGCCGTACGAGACGCAGACCGGTGGCGCCTGGTATGCGGGCACGGCCGACGCCATTACGCAGAACCTCGACTACATCAAGGCCAACGACCCCAAGTACGTCCTGATTCTTTCGGGCGATCACCTGTATCGCATGGACTACCGCAAGATGCTCAAGACGCACATTGAGAACAACGCCGACCTCACGGTGAGCGTTATGCCCGTGCCGTGGGAGGAGGCCAGCCGCTTTGGCATCCTGACCACCGACCCCGAGGACGGCCGCATCACCAAGTTCACCGAGAAGCCCGATAAGCCCGATTCGAACCTCGCGTCCATGGGCATCTATATCTTCTCGGCCGACGTACTGATCGAGGCGCTCGAAGAGGACGCTCTGGACCAGCGCTCGAGCCACGACTTTGGCAAGGACATCATCCCCAAGCTGCTCGGCGAGGGCAAGCGCCTGTACAGCTATGAGTTCCACGGCTTTTGGAAGGACGTCGGCACCATCGCCAGCTTCCATGAGACCTCGATGGACCTGCTGGGCAACAACCCCGAGTTCGATTTGTTCGACAAGAACTTCCCCATCATGTCCAACATCACCACGCGTCCGCCGCACTACATTGGCCCAGACGGCCGCCTAGACGACTGCCTGGTCTCCAATGGCTGCAAGATCTACGGCACCGCTCGCCACTCGATCCTTTCGACCGATGTCATCATCGAGGAGCGCGCCGTGGTCGAGGACTCCGTGCTGCTGCCGGGTGCGCACGTTAAGAGCGGCGCGCACATCTGCCGCGCTATTTTGGGCGAGAACTCCACGGTCGAAGAGGGCGTGAAGCTCGGCTCTGTCGATACCACCAAGGATACGGCCGTCGTTGGAAATGACGTCGTTATCGGGAAGGGGGAATGATCCGATGATCAATCGCAAGGCCATCGGTTATATCACCGCTAACTACTCTTCGTCCTACGGCAGTGTCCTGCTCAAGGACCGCCCCATCGCGTCCGTTCCGTTTTTGGGCCGCTACCGCCTGATCGACTTCCCGCTGTCCAACATGATGAATGCCGGCATTAAGACCGTCGGCGTCGTCATGCCGGGTAACTACCGCTCGCTGATCGACCACGTGGGCTCGGGCAAGGACTGGGGCTTGGACCGCAAGAAGGGCGGCCTGTTCATGGTGCCCGGCAACGCGTATGGCACCACCAAGGGCGGCATGCGCTTCCTGCTGCGCGACATCATTTCCAATAAGACGCTGTTCCAGCGCTCGGACAAGCCCTACGTTGTGATGATGGGCACCAACATCATCTTTAACATGGACCTCAACACCATCATCGACGCGCACGAGAACTCCGGTGCCCAGATGACCGTGGTGTACTGCAAGGCCACGCGTAACGTCGATGACGAGACCAAGCTGCAGATCAACGAAAACGGCCGCCTGACGGGCGTGAGCGCCGGCGTCGTGTACGGCGACAACGCGTCTATGGACTGCTGCATCGTCAACCGCGAGACGCTGCTCGAGATCATCGACCACTACCAGGCCGCCGACTATCTGGACCTGCTCGAGGCACTCCAGGGCGACTTTGGCAACATCGACGTTTGCAGCTACGAGTACAAGGGCGAGGTCGTGGGCGTGTTTAGCGAGAAGTCGCTGTACCGCCGCAGCATGGACCTGCTCGACCAGACCGTGGCCGACCATCTCTTTGACCCCGAGCGCCCGATTCTGACCAAGGCTCACGACGTGCCGCCTTCGCGCTATGCGACCGGCAGCCACGCCTGCAACTCGATTATCTCGGCCGGCTGCATCATCAAGGGCACCGTGCGCAACTCGATCCTGTCGCGCGGCGTCGTGGTCGAGGAAGGCGCCTCGGTGACCAACTCGATCATCAACCAGAGCTGCGTCATCAAGAGCGGCGCCCGTGTTGAGAATGCAATCCTGGACAAGAACAACGTGGTTCCCACCAACACCGAGCTTCGCGGCACGCCCGAGAACATCCTGGTGCTGGGAAAGGCCCCGTTAACTTCTGATATCACCAACGCGAGCTAGCTTTGGCACCGCAACATCGCTCGTAACACGTAGAATAGCCGCCCGGTTTGCGCCAGGCGGCTATTCTCGAATTGCAACAGGGAGACAATATGGCTGATTCCAGCAAAAAGATGCAGATCGTGTTTGCCTCGGCCGAGTGCGCACCGTTTGTGAAGACCGGTGGCCTGGGTGACGTGGCGGGCTCGCTGCCTGCGGCGCTCGTGCGCGCCGGCGCCGAAGTCATCGTGATGGTGCCCAAGTACGCCACCATCAAGGACGAGTACAAGGCACAGATGGAGCACTTCTCCGACTTTTACGTGAGCCTGGGCTGGCGCAACGAGTACTGCGGGCTCGAGAAGCTCGAGCACGACGGCGTCACCTATATGTTCATCGACAACGAGCGCTACTTTGCGCGCGACTATCCGTACGGCTTCTTTGATGACGGCGAGCGCTTCGCGTTCTTCTCCAAGGCCATCACCGAGAGCCTGCAGCACCTACCGGCCGGCTTTGAGTGCGACATCCTGCACTGCAACGACTGGCAGACCGCGCTGGCGCCCGTGTTCCTGCGCGAGTTCTACCAGGGCCTGCCGCTGTACGACCGCGTCAGGACCGTGTTTTCGATCCACAACGTGGCGTTCCAGGGCCAGTTTAGCGACACCGTGATGGAGGACATCCTGGGCGTGGCGCATATTCCGGCGGCCGCCTCGCAGCTGCGTTGCGACGCCTGCAGCGTCAACTACATGCTAGGCGCCCTGCGCTATGCCGACGCCATCACTACGGTGAGCCCTACGTATGCCAACGAGATCCAGACGCCCGAGTTTGGCGAGGGCCTGGACGGCGTGCTGCGCGAGCGTTCGTACGCGCTGCAGGGCATTTTGAATGGCATTGACGTTGCGGGCTTTGACCCGGCGACCGACAAGCGCATTGCCGCCAACTACACCGTGGAGGACCGTTCCGGCAAGGCCGTGTGCAAGGCCAAGCTACAAGAAGAGCTGGGGCTCGAGGTTCGCGACGACCGCCCGCTTATGGTGATGGTCACGCGCCTGACGCGCCAAAAGGGCATGGACCTGGTCATGTACGCGCTCGACCGCATCCTGGCCGGCGGCGTTCAGGTGGCCGTGCTGGGCACTGGCGACCGCGACTACGAGGACGGCCTGCGCTACTTCCAGAACAAGTACCCCGGCACCATGGCCGCGCGCATCGAGTTCGATCCGGCGCTGTCGCAGCGCATGTATGCTGCTGCCGACATGTTCCTGATGCCGTCGAAGTTTGAGCCCTGTGGCCTGTCGCAGATCATCGCCATGCGCTACGGCACCCTGCCCATCGTGCGCGAGACCGGTGGTCTGAAGGACACGGTGATTCCGTATAACGAGTTTACCGGTGAGGGCACGGGCTTCTCGTTTAGTAACTTTAACGGCGACGAGATGGGCGACGCCGTGTTCCGCGCGGCACGTCTGTTCTGGGATAATCGCGACGCCTGGAACCAGCTGGTCACGCAGGCCATGAGCCAGGACTTTAGCTGGACGCGTTCGGCCGATAAGTATCTGGACCTGTACTTCTTTATGCATCCGGAGATTGAGAGGCCGGCGGGTGTTGTCGACGAGCCTGAGGCTGTTGCTGAGCCGGTGGCCGCCGAGGAGCCCAAGGCCGAGGAGAAGCCGGTTGAGGCTGAGCCCGCAAAGGCCGAGCCAAAGGTGAAGGCTGAAGTTGCCCCTGAAGCAGAGGTCGAGGTCAAGACTGCTGCAAAGCCCGCAGCTAAGAAGACCGCGACCCGCAAGACGACCGCTAAAAAGGTTACGACGACCAAGGCCGCCGCGAATAAAACAACGGCTGCCAAGATAACGACCACGCGCAAGCGCATGACCGCCGCTGCCAAGAAGGCCGTCGAGGCCGAGGCTGCTCCCGAGGTAAAGGCCAAGGTCGCAGAGGCCAAGCCGGCCGCCAAGGCTCCGGCAAAGACCGCTGCCAAGAAGACGACCACGACCAAGACCACAGCCACCAAGAAGACCGCGGCAACGAAGTCGACGACCAAGACCGCTGCGACCAAGGCTACCCCGAAGAGCGCCGCAAAGCCCGCCGTCAAGGTTGAGGAGACGCCTGCCGAGTCCAAGGCGGAGACAACCGTCGAGGCCAAGCCCGCCGCCAAGAGCACCACGCGCAAGCGCTCTACGACGACGGCCAAGAAGTCCACGACCAAGGCCGCAGCCGCCAAGGCAGAGGCTAAGCCCGCCGCCGTCAAAGAGGAGCCCAAGCCCGAGACAAAGCCCAAGCCGGCACCGAAGACCGCTCCGAAGGCTACGGCAAAGGCCGAGCCTAAGGTCGAACCCGCCAAGGAAGCCACGGTCTCCCCCGCAGCTTCGACCGAGGAAAAGGCTCCGACCAAGAAGACCTCCGTCCGCAAGGCAACGGCCACCCGCAAGCGCCGCTAGCTCAGAGACGATCCAAACCTCATCAAACCCTAAGCAAGGGGCGCTCCAACCGGGCGCCCCTTCTCTGTAGGTAGTGGTAAAACGATTTTCTAGGACAACCGTTCGCCGATGGTAAACGGATGTTGTTTATACAGCCTGTGTACAACAGATATACTTACATCCTGTGCGTAAAGCCCATGGCCAGCAGGCCATGATTCTATTGAACTGGACCGTACTATGAGATTGATACACAACAGCCGCCTACCGCAGTTTCGCACTCCGTTTGGCGCTGTGACCACTGGCACTTCCGTTTCGCTCTCGGTGATCTTGGAGGATGCCGACCCCAACCAGGCAACGCTCACCCTGCGCACTTGGGTCGATGAGATCGGCGAGTCTCGGTATCCCATGACGCACGAGGGCGACGGCATATTTACCGTAGAGCTTGAGTGCACCGAGCCCTGTCTTATCTGGTACAGCTTTATCTGCAATATCGAGGGCCAGCCCGAGGTTCGCCTGGGCGCGCCGCAAGGTCGCACCGGCGGCGAGGGCGTAACCTACGACTACGCCGAAGTGCCGTCGTTCCAGGTCACCGTCTACAAGCACCGCGAGAACCGTCCCACCTGGTACGAGCGCGGTATGGTCTACCAGATCTTCCCCGATCGCTATGCTCGCGACGAAAACTGGCGCGAGCGCACGCTGGCCGAAGTCGAAAAGCCACGCAACGGAATCCAGCGCCGCATGGTCGAGGACTGGAACGAGCCGCCCGTGTACGAGCGTGCCGAGGACGGATCCATCAAGACCTGGGACTTTTACGGCGGCTCGCTCAAGGGTATCCAAAATGACCTGCCCCGCATCGCCGAGCTGGGCTTTACGGCCATCTACCTCAACCCCATCTTTGAGGCCGCGAGCAACCACCGCTACGACACGGCCGACTACACCAAGATCGACCCAATCCTGGGCACCGAGCAGGATTTTACCGAGCTGTGCCAGGCAGCCGAGAAGCTGGGCATCTCCATCATCCTGGACGGCGTCTTTAACCATACGGGTGACGACTCCATCTATTTCAACCGCTACGGCAACTACCCCGGCGTGGGCGCGTGGCAGAGCGAGGACTCGCCGTGGCGCGATGCGTTTTATTTCCACGAGGACGGCTCGTACGACTGCTGGTGGGGCATGGGCAATATGCCCGCCATCAATGAGAGCTCCGAGCTGGTACGCGAGCGGCTCCTGGGCAAGGACGGCGTGATCCGTAAATGGCTACGTGCCGGCGCTCATGGCTGGCGCCTCGATGTGGCCGACGAGCTTTCGGATGATTTCCTGACCGAGATCAAAAAGGCCGTGCTCGCCGAGAAGCCCGACGCGCTGTTGCTCGGCGAAGTCTGGGAAGATGCCTCTAACAAGATCAGCTATGGCCATTTGCGTCGTTACCTGCAAGGATCTGAGCTTGACTCGGCTATGGATTATCCCTTCCGCGACATGGTCATCGGCTTTTTGATGGGCTACAAGAATGCCTACCAGGCAGCCGAGGATATCGAGACCCTGCGCGAGAATTATCCGCGCGAAGCCCTGTCCTGCGCGCTCAACCTGCTGTCGAGCCACGACCGCCCACGCATTATCTCGGTGCTCGGCGGTGGCCCCGACGAGTCGCAGCTGCCCGAGTGCGAGCGCAGCAAGTGGCGCCTGGACGAAAACTCGATGGGCCTGGCCAAGAGCCGTTTTTGGCTTGCAACGCTCATGCAGATGACCTTCCCCGGCGTGCCTTCAATCTACTACGGCGACGAGTACGGCCTGGAGGGCCTTACCGATCCGGGCAACCGCCGCACCCTGCCCTTGAAGGAAGACCTGCACGACTTCGATACGCTGGCTATTGTCAAGAACGCCTCTGCCGTACGCCGCGCACTGCCATTTATGATCGACGGCGAGATCAAGGCCTTCGCGCTCAACGACGAGGTGCTGGCATACAACCGCACGGGCAAGGATGGCGAGTCCGCGACGGTTATCATCAACCGCAGCCTGCGCAATTCGCACCGCGTGACGATTCCGGCGCTCGACGAATGCGCGAGTGACGTGATCAGCGGTCACGAGTGCGAGATCCACAACGGTACGGTCACGCTCGATCTGTATCCGCTGGGCTCTTCGATCATCTATCACCATGCCGAGCAGCGTCTGCAGGAGCCGCTCGATCACGGCGCGGGCGTCGTGTGTCACATCACCTCGGTGCCGACCGATGACGGCAAGCCCGGCACGATCGGCGCGCCCACGCGTCGCTTTATCGACCATCTGGCCGCTATGGGCATGCGCTACTGGCAGGTCTTGCCCGTCAACCCCACGGACTTCTTCCGCTCCCCTTACGCCGGTCCTTCGGCCTTTGCAGGCAATATCGACCTGCTACCCGAGAGCCACAAGGAGCTGGCCGCCGACTTTGAGACCTGGAAGGCCCGCGGCGGCGAAGATGCCGACCCGTTGTACACCGCGTTTAAACATCGCAATGCCGATTGGCTCGAGAAGTACTGCGTCTATATGGCCGTTAAGAAGCACTTTGAAGGCGAGTCGCGCCACGATTGGCCGGCAGATGTCGCGCGCTACAACGAGCATCTGATTGACGACAAGCGTTTCCACGGCGAGGCAGAGTTGCAGGCGTACATGCAGTACCGCTTTGACCTGGCCTGGTGCGAACTCATGAACTATGCGCACAAGAAGGACATCGAGGTCATCGGCGACATTCCCATGTACGTTTCGGACGATTCGGCCGACGCGTGGAGCGAGCCCGAGAACTTCTGGCTGTCCGATACCGGCAAGGCAATTGAGATTTCGGGCGCGCCGCCCGACAACTTTGCGCCCGAGGGTCAGGTGTGGGGCAACCCGACGTTCCGCTGGGACCACATGAAGCAGAACGGCTACCGCTGGTGGATGGATCGCCTGCGTCGTGCGTTTTCGCTCTACGACCGCGTGCGCCTGGATCACTTCCTGGGCTTCCACAGCTACTTTAGCATTCCCGCGGGTAAGGCCTGCGCCGACGGGCGTTGGCTGTCAGGCCCGGGCAAGGACCTGTTCCAGACCGCCTATGACGAGCTGGGTCCGCTCAACTTTATCGCCGAGGATCTGGGTTACCTGACGCCCGGCGTTCGCGCCATGGCTTCGACTTGCGGCTTCCCCGGTATGGACGTACTGGAGTTTAGCGATTACGACGTTCGTTGCGGCGTGCACCCTACGCCCGACAAGATCCTGTACACATCGACGCATGACACGTCGACGCTCGCGGGTTGGTGCACGCGCTCCTTTGCGGGCGGCGACGAGCCGAGCGGTGTTGAGGTGGCAGCCAAGCTGATGAGCGACGCGCTGACAAGCGACGCTCCCCTGGTGATGATGCCGCTGCAGGACGTGCTGGGGCTTGGCGACGACACGCGCATGAACGTACCGGGCGTGGCCACGGGCAACTGGACCTGGCAGGCTGACGAGGCCGACGTTGCGGCCGCCGAGAGCAAAACCGCACAGCTCCTGCGCAACACGCATAGATTCTGGGGCGAAGCGTGATAAAACGCCCGATATAGGGTACAGTTACAGACGTTTGAATTTTTGCGGGCAGAGTAATCTGCCCGCTTTGTGCTGAAAAGGAAGTATTATGGCGCGCTACGATTACAAGTGCTCGAGCTGCGGCAACGTGTTTGAGGTTGAGCATCCCATGTCCGAGACCCCCGAGGTCGTGTGCCCCAACTGCGGCGCTCCGGCCGCCAAGACGTTCTCGGCCAGCGGCATCAAGTTTAAGGGCAGCGGCTTCTACAACACCGACCAGCGAAGCGACGGCTCCAGCACCAGCGCCACGAGTGGCTGCTGCGCCAACTGCCCGCACAGCCACTAGAAACCAATCAGCCCCGCGACCGACACCAATCGCGGGGCTATTTCTTTGCACTATGGGTAGCTAATTATCAGGCCAGGTTTCCTTATGAATTGCGGTGAAATAAGGACAGTTGGGGGTGCGGACGATTTCTTGGACCGCGCCTAGGCGTATCCAAGCTTCCTGCG
>JAHYYI010000014.1 GCA_019425045.1 Collinsella sp. | reverse complement strand
CATGCGGACTCCAAACCGGACCTGATGGTCCAACTTTTTGTCCGCAGCCCCACCTGCCAAAATAAACCTGTCCCTTTTTGGCAGGTCGAAGGACGTGAACAACGCAAAAAGGCGGGCCATCTCGTAAAAGAGATGAACCGCCTCTCCAATCAGTCCCGCGGCAACCGTGGCCGCCGCGGGCCTCAAGCATGTCCCGGACTAGGAGAACATGCCGGTGAGGTAATCATTCAGCCGCTTATCCTTGGGCCGTTGGAAAATCTCGTCGGTCTCGTCGTACTCGACCATATCGCCCATGTAGAAAAACGCCGTGCGGTTGGACACGCGCGACGCCTGCTCCATGTTGTGCGTCACGATGACGATGGCGCGGTCGGCCACGATCGACGACATGAGGTCCTCGATCGCCAGCGTCGAGATGGGGTCGAGCGCCGAGCAGGGCTCGTCAAACAGGATTACGTCGGGGTTGAGTGCCAGCGTGCGCGCGATGCACAAACGCTGCTGCTGACCGCCCGAAAGCGCGTAGGCGCTCTTGTCGAGCTTGTCCTTGACCTCGTCCCACAGGGCCGCACCGCGCAGGCTTTCCTCGACCATGCGATCGAGCTCGTCGCGGTCGGTGATGCCGTGGCGCTTGGGCGCAAACGTGATGTTGTCTCGAATGGACTTGCGGAAGGGGTTGGGCTGCTGGAACACCATGCCGATGGAGCGATGCAGCTCGTACGTGTTCTCGGTCTTGGTGTTCACGTTGCGTCCGCGGTAGCTGATCTCGCCCTCCACGCGGCAGCCGCGAATCTCGCGATTCATCAGGTTGAGGCTGCGCAAGAAGGTCGACTTGCCGCAGCCCGAAGGCCCGATGAGCGCCGTGATCTCACCCTTGTGGAAGTCGAGCGACGTATTGTGCAGCGCATGGTGGTCGCCATAGTACACGTTGACGTCCTTGGTGGAGAGCACGACCTCGTCGCTCACGGCCTTGCCGCTCACGCGAACACGTTTCTCGCTCTCCCCCACGCTCGACAAAAAGTCCTGGGTGTCGGACGATGCCGCCTCGGTTGCGGGCGTCGCATTCGTCTCGCTCATTCGGCCGTCATCCTCCTTGCCAGTTGCTTGCCCACGATACGGGCGACTACGTTAAACAGCAGCACGCAAATCATCAGCAGTGCCGCAGTGCCCCAGACGATCTGCTGGGCCTCGGGGCTGCCCTCGCCATAGATCTTGTAGATGTGCACGGCCAGCGACTCGCCGGGACGGAACACGTTCCAGGCGCAGGTGGGGCTCGACAGGTTAAAGCTCAAGAAGTTCAGGCGAACCGGCGAGCTCATGCCCGAGGTAAAGAGCAGCGCCGCGGCCTCGCCAAACACGCGGCCGGCCGAAAGCACGATGCCGGTCACGATGGCGGGCATGGCCTCGGGAATCAGGATGTGCAGTGTGGCCTCCCAGCGAGTGAGGCCCATGGCCAGGCATGCATCGCGCTGGGCCTGCGGCACGTCCTCGAGCGCCTGCTGAATCACGCGCACCAGGATGGGGATGTTGAACATGGTGAGCGCGACGGCGCCGGAGATGATGGAGTACTTCCAGCCCAGCTGCACCGAGAACACCAGAAAGCCGAACATGCCTACGACAATGGAGGGCAGCGAGGACAGCGTCTCGATGGCGGTCGAGGCGATGTCGCGAATAGGCCCATCGGGCGCGTACTCAACCAAAAAGACCGCGCCGCCCAGGCTGATGGGCACCGAGATGATCAGGGTGATCAGCAGCAGATAGAACGAGTCGAACAGCTGGTAGAGCACGCCGCCCTGCGTTCCGTTGGCGCGTGCGGGCTGCGTGAGAAAGCCCGGCTGGAACAGCGTCGAGATACCCTCGAACAGGATGTAGGCCACCATGGAGACGACGATAAGCATGACGATGGCGACAATCGCCGTCAGCACGCCCGTGGCGATGCGGTCCTGCTTTTGGACAAGCCCGAGTCTCGCCTCGTCGATGTGGATGCGCGTGCTAGCCACGAGCCTTCGCCCCCTTGCGGCCAATGAGATGGATGATCAGGATAAAGATGAGGCTCATGCCCATCAGCAGCAGACCGAGCGCCCACAGGACGTCGTCCTGCGCCGAGCCCTCGGCATAGACCGCCATGGACGTGGTGAGCGTGGTGGTGATGGTAGACGCCGGCGACAGCAGCGACGTCGGCATGGCCTCGATGCCGCCAATGACCATGCGCACGGCGAGCGTCTCGCCAAAGGCGCGGGTCATGCCAAGGATGACTGCGGTCATGAGCGAGGGCATGGCGGACTTGAGCACCACGTGCCAGATGGTCTGCCAGCGGGTGTAGCCCAGCGCGAGCGAACCCTGGCGGTAGCTATCGGGCACGGCGCGCAGGCCATCGACCGAAAGCGTGGTCATCGTCGGCAGAATCATGACTGCCAGCACGATAGCGCCGGGCAAGATACCCAGACCCGTGCTCACATGGAAAACGCTCTTCATAAGGCCGACGACCACGTGAAAACCGATCAGGCCAAAGACGACCGAGGGAATGCCGGTCAAAAGCTCAATAAGCGGCTGAAAGACCTTGGAGCCAAACTTAGGCTGGATCTCGACCGCAAAGATGGCAGAGCCGATGGCGATGGGCAGCGCGATGAGCGTGGAGAGCACCATGACCGCAAACGAGGTGACGATCAGGGGCAGGGCGCCGGTGTAGGGCAGGCCGTTTTCGGCTGTGTTGGCCAGGTCCCACTTGGTGCCGGTGAAGAACTCGACGACCGAAACGCCGTCCTTGAGAAAAGCCGAGAGGCCCTTTTGGGCGACCATAAAGATGAGCGCGGCAACGACAAGCGTCACGAGCGCTACGCACGCGCCCGTGACGCCCAGGCCCACGTTCTCAAGGTCGCGCTTTGGCAGCTGTTTTGCCATTGCAAACCTTTCCGGGGCGATTACTTATTTAGCGGAGACCTTGCCGCTGGCGTCCTTGACGACCTTCATAGCAGAGACGGGGATAAAGCCCTGCTCCTCGACGAGCTTGCCCTGGACGTCGTCGGAAAGCATGAACTCCAGGAAGGCCTTGGTGGCCTCGTCGGCGTCCTTGGAGCAGTACATGTGCTCGGTCGCCCAGATCTTGAAGGAGTCGTCGGTGACGTTTGCGCTCTTGGGCTCCACGCCCTCGACCTTGATGGCGTTGAACTTGGAGTCGTCGAAGTGCGAGAAGTCGAGGTAGGAGATGGCATTGTCGGTGCTGCCCATCTGAGTCTGGACATCGCCGGACTTGTCGAGCTCGGCGTCGCCCTTAAAGTCGACGGCCTCGTCGCCAAAGACGGCGGCCTCGAAGGTGGCGCGGGTGCCGGAGCCGGCCTTGCGGTTGAGAACGACGATCTTGGCGTCGTCGCCGCCGACCTCCTTCCAGTTGGTGATCTGGCCGGAGAAGATACCCTTGAGCTGCTCGAGGGACAGGTCGTCGACCTTGACGTTCTTGGAGACGACGGGGCCCATGCCCACGACGGCGACCTCGTGGTCGACGAGGTTCTTGACCTGGTCGGCCTCGAGCTTGGTCTCGGCGAAGACGTCGGAGTTACCGATAGTGACGGTGCCGGCGGCGACAGCGGTCAGGCCCTTGCCCGAACCGTTACCCGAGCCAGAGACGGAGACGTCCGGGTTGGCATCCATGAACTTCTCGGCAGCAGTCTCGACGAGAGCCTGGAACGAGGAAGCGCCGTCGTAGGTCACCTCGCCCGAGACGGACTCGGCAGCAGCGGCGCTGCCCTCAGCAGCGGTGTTGGCGGCGTTGGAGCCGCCGCAACCAACGAGACCGAGACCGACGATGCTGGCAAGACCACCAGCGAGGCCGAGGAACTGACGACGAGAATAAGCCTGATCGAGCATGATCTTCCTTTCATACATGCGACTCGCGGGCACCCTGCCCGCTTTGCTGTTTGGAAAGATACGGCCCCGACCGGGCAGCGCCCGCGCCAACTGCGGTTTTTTACGGGCATCTGATAGACCCTTACCGCAAGCGCGGCTCGGCTTTACAAACGAATAACAAACCCGCCACCAAGCATGACCCGCCTTTTACACCAATAAAAACAAAGTTGCGGTGAAATAGTTCCTGCTTGGCCATCAAATGGCCCATTCTAGGAACTATTCCACCGCAACTTAAAAAGCCCGGACGAAAGGGGTGCTAAGTTGTTAAAACGCCGCAGCCTTAAAGCTCAAGCTCGTTCAAACGTAAGATTGCCACGATGTAGATCTTGAGCGCCTGCTTGAGCTGTTCCTCGTTGGCGCACTCATTGGGGCCGTGCATCTGGCCGCCCCATGCGGGCAGCTCCAGGCCGGTCTCCTCGGGGCCAAACGAGACGGCGCGGGCAAAGTTGCGTGCGTACGTGCCGCCGCCCATGGCAAAGGGCTCAGCATGCTTGCCCGTAAACTCGTTATAGGTATCAATAAGCGCCTTCACGGCCGGATCGTCGGCAGAGACCGAGAACGGCACCTTCGCACGACCCACACGGCACGTCACGCCAAAACGGCCCACGAGCGGATCGAGCTGCTCGCGGATGGTATCGGCACTCGTGCTGTCGGGGAAGCGCACGTCGATGACCTGCTCGATGTGGCCATCCACCACACGGATGACGCCGGGATTGCTGGTGAGCGGGCCAAACGCGGGGCTCGTCGCATCGATGCCCAAGCCGCGGCCATAGGCGTCCGCATGCACAAAAGCCAAAAACTTGACAAACTCGTGCTCCGCAGGCGTCAACAGGCGCTCGTCACGGGCGCCAAACGCATCCTCGGCCTCGCGCAGATACGCCACGATGAGGCCGACGGCATTGATCGTTCCCTCGGGCATCGAGGCATGACCGCCAATGCCGTGGGCGAAAATCTGGGCATGTCCGTTGTCGAGTGCTGTGATCTCCAGGCGGTCGGCGTTCTCGACCGGTGCCGGCAGCTCATCGGCGTCAATCGCAAGCTCGCAGATAGACTGCGACGGAATGGCGTTGCTCGCCTCGGCACCGCTCCAGGACACAATACGGCCGCCGTCGATCTTGGAGCTCACAAATGTCGCCCCAAACTGGCCCTTCTCGGCATTGCAGACCGGGAACTCGGCATCGGGCGTAAACAGAAAGTCGGGGTCTGCGTGGTTCTCCAGATAATGGTGAACGTCGGACATGCCCACTTCCTCATCGCAGCCCAGCAGCGCGCGGAAGGTATAGCGCGGCACAATGCCGTGTTTGAGCAGATAAGCGCCAGCGTAGAGCGACAGCACCGCCGGGCCCTTGTCGTCGATCACGCCGCGGCCGAGCAGCCAGCCCTCGCGACGCTCCATCGCAAATGGGTCGGTATTCCAGCCGGGGCCGGCAGGCACCACGTCCACATGGCAGATAGTCGCGAGCTGCTTATCGCCGCGACCCGGAATATCGGCGATGCCCACAAAGCCCTCGTCATCGCTCGTCTGGTAGCCGAGCTTTTGCGCAATGCCGAGCGCGCAATCGAGCGCATCACGAACCGGGCGGCCAAACGGCGCACCGGGCTCCGCATCGGCAGCAACGGCCACAGACGGATAGCTCACCAGCTGCTCGATATCGGCGACGACATCTTCCCAGACCTCGTCGACATATTCGGCAACGCTCTGCTCCACCTGATTCATGGACGACCTCCTTACCAATGAGCGGCGAGCGCGCTCGCCCCTCACATTACGTCATTAGATAGCGAAAAGTTTAGCAAGCTCGGCCACCGAGTGCACCACCGCATCGGCACCCGCCGCCTCGTGCTCGCCCGGCGCCGCCGCGCCCGAATAGATGCCGATGCACGGCACGCCCATTGCGTGCGCGCCCTCCACATCGTTAAAGCGATCGCCGATCATCACGGCATCGTCGGCCGTCGCGCCGAGCGCCGCCAGGGCATCGCGGACCGAATCGGCCTTGGTCTCGCGCCCCAGCGGCGGATTCATGCCAACCACGGCTTCGAACTGAGAGAGCCCGAGCTCACGCACCATGTCGATGCACTTGGCCTCCATGCGCGACGTCGCCACGGCCATACGTTTGCCTTGGGCGACCAACCCATCCAGCAGCTCGGGGACCCCATTGAACACAGGATACTCCTCCGGTCCCAGTTCATCAAAAAAGGCGCGGTACTCATCGGCCACCACAAGCGACTCCTCGCGGGAAAAGCCGTAAAAGTCGTGAAAGCTCTTCCACAGGGGCGGCCCGATCATGCGGCGCAGATCACCCATCTGCGCCTCCGAAAACCCGCGCGCAGCCAGCGTCTTGCGCGTCGAGGTCATCACCGCCCGGCCCGTATCGGCCACCGTGCCGTCAAAATCGAACAGCACGACCGGCCGCTCGCAAAGTTGCAATGCCGCCATCGGCACCCTTCTTCCCCAGTTGATGATTTCCACACCACCGCTTCAAACTGTTGACTATTCAACAATTGAACCTAGCAATGTAGAGCAACTCCACTATACTTGTCGCACTTTGCTTTCAGAAGGCGGCGCTGCCGCGCCCCAACGAAAGGTGCAATTATGTCTTTTGCCATCATAACCGACTCCACGTCGGACATCTCCCCCGCCCGTGCCCAAGAGCTCGGCATTTACGTGATTCCGCTGCATGTGATTATCGAGGGCGAGGACCTGCTCGACCAGGTGCAGATTACCGCCGAGGAATACGTCGCCCGCATGGCCGGCTCCGAGCAGCTGCCGCACACCTCGCAGCCGAGCGCCGGCGAGTTCAAGGCGCTGTTTGACCGCGTACGCGCCGATGGCCACGACAGCGCGATCTTTATCTCGCTGTGCAGCGAGTGGTCCGCCTGCTATTCCAACGCATGCCTGATCGCCGAGACCCACGAGCTCGACGTGCGCTGCATCGATTCGCGCACCGGCTCGGGCGCCGAGGGCCTGCTGGTGGAGTACGCGCTTGCCATGCGCGAGGACGGCCGCAGCTTGGACGAGACCGAGGCGCAGATCCGCGCGACGCTGCCCGAAGCCCACCTGCTGCTGATTCCCCGCACGCTCGAGAACCTGGTCAAAAACGGCCGCGCCCCCAAGCTCGCCGGCCAGCTGACGCAGATGCTCAACATTCGCCTGGCCGTTTCGCCGGAGTGGAAATCGGGCGAGATCAAGGCAATCAAAAAGGGCCGCGGCGCCAAGCGCATCGTCGCCAACACCATGGCAGATTGCCTCGCGTTTTTGGACGAGCACCCGGGCTCAAGCGTGCGCGTGCTCACGACCGGCGCCGCCGAGGAGCAGGAACTTGTCAACGAGGCGCTCGCGGGCCAGGACTACGTAGACGCCGGCACTGGCCCCATCGGCTGCACCATCGCCACCCACGTAGGCGTCGATGCCATCGCCATCAGCTACTGCCCCCGCTACCAGCCCATCCACTAGGGGCACCTTTACCTCTTGCGGTGGAATAGGGACTGTTTTTGGCTTATTAGCCGCCAATCAATCCCTATTCCACCGCAACTTAGAAATCGGCGATCAGCCCAGCGGACCCTGAAACAGTTCCTGATGAGTGCCCATTCTCACCAGCCTAATCACTGGGTTAGTCTTATGGGGAAGATAAAGAACGACCACATCGACCAAGCCATCGGATAGGTGGAAATCGATGTGGCCGTTGTAGTTTCCGCCCGGGTTTGAGAGCTCGTGGGCGCCATACTCCGCCGGAAGTGACCCATGAGCCACAAGCTCTGCAACCGCCGCTTTAAACTCACTTTTTAGCTGCGGATGCATGCGCATCGTTCGTTTGTAGTCCGCCTTAAATTGAGCCTCGACTTTAATCTCGAACATCGCTATTCCTCATCGAGGAATGACATAAGCTCATCAGCGTTATTGAATGACAGGCTATCGTCCGGCAAAATCCCCAGCTCATGAGCCTCGGCGATCACCATGGCGCGCCTCGTCACCTCGTTGGGCACCTCCGCCCTTCCTACAATCTCAAAAGGAATCTTTCGCTGATTTACCAGCTGCCGAACGGCAAGATTGAGATAGGAATTGAGGCTGAGGCCGACCGAATCCAAGAACTCAGTCGCCTGCTCCTTGAGCCCCTCTTCGATTCGAACCGTCGTAGGCTTAACTGTTGCTGTAGACATTTGCGACCTCCTCGCCCTCGTCTTTTACACCAGTATACCCAATATAAATGGCAATCTGATGTTAGATAACATCAGATTGCCATGCGTATTCATGTCGCGTGGGCACGATTGATCTACATCAGCCCGCTGAGCGCAATGTCAACGGCCTCGTTGAGGTCGTCGGTAATGTGTACCAGATCCGGATCGAGCGGACTGATCATACCGGTGCTCATCACCGGGCCGTTGAGCCAGTCGAACAGGCCCTGCCAGTACTCGCTGCCCACCAACACGAGCGGCATGCGCTTGACCTTGTGCGTTTGCACCAGCGTGAGAACCTCGAACATCTCGTCGAGCGTGCCAAAGCCGCCGGGAAATACGATGGCGCCCGAGCTGTACTTAACGAACATGGTTTTGCGCACAAAGAAGTAGCGGAAGTCCATGCCGAGGTTCACGTATTTGTTGAGCCCGTGCTCGTGCGGCAATTCAATGCCTAGGCCAACTGACTTGCCGTTGACACTCGCCGCTCCCCTGTTGGCCGCTTCCATGATGCCAGGGCCGCCACCGGTGATGACCGCCACGCCACGTTGCGCGATCTTGCGCCCGACGGTGCGCGCCGCCTTGTAGAGCGGATCGGTCTTGGGCGTGCGGGCGCTACCGAAGATAGTCACCGCAGGTCCAAGCTCGGCAAGTGCGCCAAAGCCATCGACAAACTCTGCCTGAATTCGCAGCACGCGCCAGGGGTCGGCGTGCAGCCAGTCAGTCGACTCCTCGGGCGCCAGCAGGTTGGCGTAGGTGTTGTCCTTAGGAATCATGGGGCCGCGCATGACCACGGGGCCGCGGCGGTACGTCTCGTCGTAGGCAGGCTCGCCCTCGACGTTCTCATTCTTAATCATGGGTACTCCTATCGAGAAAAAGAAAAGCGGGCGGGGTCGACGCCATGCGTCAAACTCCCGCCCGAACATCAACTATTCGGTATGGTACCCACGATGCATCAAGTGCTTGCAAGCTATCGGTCATCGGTCGCGCAAGCGGTGTTAGCAAACGTGATGACCGGCCGGCGCTCGCCCCTTGCCGTTGCCCGCGCTCTGCAAGCGCCCGTGCTGCTCTTAGTAATCCACCGCCGCAGGGCTGTTCATCCAGTCGCTCACGAACGCGCCGTAGCGGCCCTCGATAATGGCCTGGCGGGCCCGCTGCATAAGGTTGAGAAGGTAGTAGATGTTGTGCATCGAAAGCAGAATGCCGCCGAGCATCTCCTTCTGCGTGACCATGTGACGGATGAGCGCACGGCTGTAACCGCCCGTGCACACCGGGCAGGTGCAGGTGGGATCGATGGGACCGTCGTCGTGCGCAAAGCGAGCGTTGCGGAAGTTGAGGCGACCCTCGCTGGAGAATGCCGTGCCCATACGGCCGGTGCGCGTCGGCAGCACACAGTCGAACATGTCGATGCCCACGCCCACGCCGCGCACGAGCGTGGTGGGGTTACCGACACCCATCAGGTAGCGCGGCTTATGCTTGGGCATGTACTCGCTCACGAGCGGCGCCAGGGTCTCGAACATGGTCTCGTGATCCTCGCCCACCGAATAGCCACCGATACCATAGCCCGGGAAGTCGCCGCACTCCTCCAGATGGCGCAGCGAGCGCAGGCGCAGATCCAGGTGCATGCCGCCCTGAACGATACCAAAGAGTGCCTGGTCGTCGCGGGTATGCGCCTTATAGCAGCGCTCGGCCCACATGCTCGACAGCTCGACGGCACGCTCAACGTAAGCGCGCGTGGCGGGATAGCCCGGGCACTGGTCCAGCTGCATGCAGATGTCGGAGCCGAGCTTCATGGCGATTTCCATGTTGTCCTCGGGCGTCCAAAACACGTGGCGGCCGTCGTAATCGTTGACGATAAAGCGCACGCCCTCGTCGGTGAGTTTGACGGCATCGTTGTGGCTGAAGACCTGGAAACCGCCCGAGTCGGTGAGGATGGGGCCGTGCCAGTTCATGAACTTGTGCAGGCCGCCCAGCTCGGCGATGGTGTCCTCGCCGGGACGCATGGACAGATGATAGGTATTGGCGAGCACGATCTGGGCGCCGAGCTTCTTGACAGTCTCGGTAGGAATGCCCTTGACGTTTGCCTTGGTGCCCACGGGCATAAAGATCGGCGTCTCGATGTCGCCGTGCGGGGTGTGCAGTACGCCGGCGCGCGCGTGCGTCGTCGGATCCTCGGCAATCAGGTCGAATTTAAAAAGGTTCTGGTCCATAAACTGGAACTCCTTGGTTGCGGTTCATACGCAAACCATTATACGGGCAACCCGCAAGAAGCACCGACTCGACAGAAACTGGCGCGAGGAGGATACGGCAGGGACACGGCAAATGAGCGTGGATTTTTGGACGCTTACCGGATGAGCGTGGATAATCTCCCACTTTTGCCCAAAGCACAGCCCAAAAACGGGAGATTATCCACTTTCATTCTGCGGGCACTCATTTAAGTACGTCCCCGATGAGTGGAGCTATTTACCAGCCACGGCAACGCCGATATTTTGGCAACGTCAGCGAGCGGGTCGCATTTGAGACAAGGTGCCGTGAAATGAAAGGGCGCTGACCTTCTGGTCGCGCCCTTGAAATTGAACGGCAGATTGTCCAAATGCGGCCCGCGCAGCGTCGGCCGGTCCGCCGTTCGGTAGAACGGCGGAACCCCTAAGGACGCTGGCCCATGCCACCCTCGAGGGTGACGGTCTCGCCGTTCATATACTTAAAGTCGGGACCGCAGAGCTGAACGACGACGCGGCCGATTTCCTTCTCGACGTCGCCGTAGTGACCCGCCGGCGGCATGTGGACGTTGGCCTTGAACGCCTCGGGATAGGCATCCTGGAAGTTCTCGAGCGCGGCGGTCCAAGCAAGCGGGCAAACGATATTGACGTTGATGCCGTCCTTGCCCCACTCGTTGGCGGCAACGCGAGTCAGACCACGGATGCCCTCCTTGGCGGCGGCATAGCTGCACTGACCATAGTTGCCAAACAGGCCGGCGCCCGAAGCAAAGTTGACCACGGAGCCCTTGGTCTCCTTCAGGTGCGGGTAGGCCTTCTGCATGTACAGGTAGGTGGCATACAGACCGGAGTAAATGGCGAGGTTGAACTGGTCCATGGTGTGATCGGCGATCGTCACGCCCGAAGCGCTGGCCTGAGCATTGTTGACGACGGCGTCGATGCGGCCGAACTCCTCAATGGCCTTGTCGATGACGTTCTGGACGACGGCCTCGTTGTCCTGACCAGCCGAGACATCGGCCTGAACAGGCAGAACCTTGACGCCGTACTCGGCCTCGAGGGATTCCTTGGCAGCCTCGAGCTTGGCAACGTTGCGGCCGGTAATGACGAGGTTTGCGCCCTCCTTGGCAAAAGCGATATCGATACCGTAGCCGATGGAGCCAGCGGAGCCGTCCTTGAGCGTGGCCTTGCCGCCGCCGGTGACGATCACGGTCTTACCAGTGAAAAGTCCCATATAAAGTCCTTTCAAATCGCGACGGGCCTGCCCGTCGACTGCGCGCATCCAACTTCACGCGCCAAAAGCTGAAATGCAACTTTAACGGGTTCAAGTGAAAAGAAAAGGCCTCGGCAGGCGAACGGCATAACGTCTTTCGGCGAAGGGATTGTCAAGTACAAACTGGATAAAGTGGCCGAGTTTTTGCTATCGACGCGAGCCATCGAACACGTTTTGAAACTTTGCTGCAGCGCGCGGGATGTCGACGCGAGACTTTATCATAGGGTGACAAACAACGATGAGGAGCACATGCCTATGACAGACGAGCTGGACCCCCAGACTCAACAGCATATTGATGATTCCGCAGACGTCACCGCAGATGCTGACGCTGTGACCTGCGATGATATTGGCCTCGACGACCCCATCTTAGACGAAAGCGCTACGGCGGAAACCCCTGGCGCCGAAGATGCAGACGAGCAAAACGACGATGCGCCCGCTCAGGACGACCACCCCGTACAGGATGCTGCTCCGCAAGCTGCGGGCCCTATCGAGGTTTCTTCGGAAGAAGAGCTCGACGCCGTCATGGACTCCATGATGGATGCCGTCAAAGCGATGAAAGACGCCGTGGCCGACGCTGACGTTGACGCCGAGGAAGAGGAGGCCGCCGAGGCAGCCTCGACCTTCGTACCCGGCGAGACTCCGGTTGCCGACCAGGGCAGCACCATGCCCTCGTTTCTGCAGCTCGAGCATCCCACGATTGGCACCGATGCGGTCGACCCGCACGCAGCAGGCTTTTCTGTGATCGAAGGCGGTACCGGCAATATCGCCGTGCCGCAGACTGCCGATGCGGACGCTGCCGACACCGCTCGCCCGACTGCCCCGCACTCCCCCGCCGCGAGCCGCGATCTGGGGACCGCTGTCTCGAACACTGCGAACGCCGTGGGCACCTTTATCGCCCAGGGCGCCTCGGCCATGCGCGAGATGAACGCCGCGAAAAAGGCACTTGCCGATGCCCGCGCCCACCTGGCCGAACTTGAGCAGCGCATTGCCGATCAGGCCGAGGAACTCGAGACGCGCCAGGATATCGCAGGCCGCTACGACCAGATCGTCGCCGACCAGCGCCAGGCGATTGCCACGGCCCAAAAGACTGCAGCGGCCGCCGAGATTGACCGTGATGCCCACGCCTCCAAAGCGACAGAGCTCAAGGGTCAGCTCGAACAAATGAAGACAGAGGATGACGCGACTGAGCTCCGCCTGAAGGCCGCGCTCGACGCCGTGGAGGCCCGCGAGGCGAGCTCACGCGAGACCGGCAACCGCCTCGTTCGACGTCTTGAGGATTCCAAGCGCATCCGCGACAAGGTGAAGGCAGAGCGAGACGCCGGCATTGCCGCCGCGCAACAAACCGTCGACGCCACGCGCGCCCAGCTCGAGACGCTGCGTCATGAGTATGCCGAGCTGCAACGCAATCCCTCGGCAAATCCCGCCAACTATACGGTGCGCACCAGCGAGCTCTCGATGCAGATTTCCGACACAGCAGATGCCCTGCGTAAAGCCGAAGAAGATGTCCCGCGCATCACCGCCGACCTTGAGCATTCACTTGCCGCAGCCGAGCAGGCAGTCGAGCAGGCTCAAACCCCTATCGCCGACGCAAAACGCGCGCACCAAGCCGTGACGACCGAAGCCGATGCCGCGCGCGACGAGTTGCAGACGGCGAAGACTGCCGCCGCGACTCGTCAGCGCGAACTGCGCGAGAAGATCGCCGCGGAGGACAAGGCACGCCGCGAGCAGGAGCAGACCATCGCCAACGCCCAAGCAGATGCCGCACATGCGCAGTCGATCATCGAACAGGCGACCGAGGTGCACGACCACCCAGAGATCACCGAGTCGCTTGCAGGGTCCTTGGCCCGAGACAAAGCCGAACACACCGAGACCGAGCGAGAAGTCGCCCAGCTCGAGGCCACCGAGGACGCGGTGCGCGAGCGTACCCGCGACTCACGCATCAAATTCACCGGCGCCATCGTCTGCATCGTCGCCGCAATCCTGGTAATCATCCTAGTCTGGCTGTTCGCAAGCAAGTAGTCATTGGGGACGTTCTTAAACGACTAGTCAAACAAGAACGTCCCCAACGACTAGCCCAATGACGAGAGTGGATAATCTCCCACTTTGAGCCCCCAAGCAGGCCAAAAACGGGAGATTATCCACTCTCATTCTGCAGGCACTCATTTAAGTACGTCCCCAATGAGTACCTGCCGATGCTTTGGCAAAGTCAGCGAAAACGCCCCTAAGCGAGCAAGGTGACGTGAAAGAGGAGGGCATTGACCTTCTGGTCATGCCCGACGATTGAACATCAGATTGCCGCTTAGGGGCGTTTGCAGCGTCAACTGGTTACGCGGTTCGTAGAACCGCGTAACTAACAAATGAGCATCGCGTCACCAAAGCTGAAGAAGCAGTAGCGCTCCTCGATGGCGGCGGCGTAGGCATCCATGATCTGGTCGCGGGTGGCAAGTGCGCTCACAAGCATCATGAGCGTGGAGCGCGGCACGTGGAAGTTCGTGATCAGAGCGTCGACCACGTGATAGGTCGAGCCGGGCATGAGGTAGAGCTGCGTCGTCGCGTTCTCGCGCACCACGATGTCGCCGCGGCCGAGCGTATCGGCCCCATCCTCGCGGCCCTCAAAATAGCGCGCCGTCACAGCCGGATCGGACACCGGAGCATCGGCGTCAAAGGCGCTCTCGAGCGAGCGTACTGCGGTGGTGCCGACGGCGATCACGCGGTGCCCCTCGGCCTTCGCCTTATGCACGGCGTCGACAACCTCCTGCGACACGTGGTAGCGCTCGGTGTGCATCACATGCTGCGTGGGATCGTCCTCCTCCACCAGACGGAAGGTATCGATGCCCACCTCGAGTTCGACGGCGGCAAACTTGGCACCCTTGGCCTCGATGGCAGCCATAAGCTCGGGAGTAAAGTGCAGACCCGCCGTGGGAGCGGCAGCCGAGTGCTCCTCCTTCATGGCGTAGACGGTCTGGTACTTCTCGGGATCGCCTTCGTAATCGGTAATGTAGGGCGGCAGCGGCACGTGACCGGCAGCATGAATGGCCTCGTCGAGCGTGCGCGGCTCTCCAGCGGCATTGCAGCCGGCCGGCTCAAAACGCACCAGACGGCCGCCGCGGCTATCGGTGACAAAGTCGACAACCTCGGCCGTCAGCACCACGGGAGCCCCCTCGGGCGCATGGGCGCCACCGGCGCGATACTCAATCTGAGCGCCGGGCTTCAGACGCTTACCGGGCTTGACCAGGCACTCCCACACATGGCCGAGCGGATCCACGTCCTCACGGCGCTTGAGCAGCAGTGTCTCGACCACACCGCCCGAACCGGCCTTGCGACCGATCAGTCGGGCCGGCATCACGCGCGTCTGGTTGATGACGAGCACGTCGCCCGGCTCAATGTAGTCGATGATGTCGCGGAAGATGCGGTGCTCGACGGTACCGCCGTGCTCCAGCGGCGTTCCCGCCTGGGAGCCCTTGCGATCTACCACCAGCAAGCGGCATGAGTCGCGCGGCTCGGCAGGCGCCTGGGCAATGAGCTCTTCGGGCAGGTTGTAGTCAAAATCATCGGTACGCATAGACACGTCGGATTCTCCTTATATAGCTAAAGTCCGCTCTACATCCTAGCAGGCTGACGTCCCAAATAAACTACTTTTTGGCGGCTTTGCGCTCGTCGCGGATGCGGGCGCGATCCATGGCCGCCTCGACGGCAGAAAAGCGGCAGCCGCAGTAGTTCTGTCGATACATGCCCAGTTCGCGCGAACGGCGCGTGGCCTCGGGATAATACGGGCGAAAATCGCGAATCACCGGAGTGAGACCGCGGGCGGCAGCCAAACGCTCGAGCACGTCATTGCAGGTGTCGAACAACTGATACGGAGAGACGGCGAGCGTCGTGCCCACGTATTCAAATCCGCGCTCCTGGGCAACGCGGCATGCCTCGGCCAAGCGCAAGGCATAGCACGCGCGACAGCGACGGGGACGATCGGCACCCAGCGGGGCCACGCCGGCCCCCCAGCGTTCGCGGTCCTCCCCGGCCTCGATGAGCTCGATGTCGCCATCGGCACACCACCGGCGCAGCTCGTCCAAACGCCGCTGCCATTCATCGTGAGGTTGAATATTAGGGTTGGTCCAGCAAATCGTGGGCTCAAACCCCTCCTCGCGCAGCAGGCGAACCGGCTCAAGCGAGCATGGTGCGCAGCACGCATGCAGCAACAACGACTTCATCGACATCTCCTCACCCAAAAAAGAGCACGCCAAAGGACGTATCCTCGCAGGCGACAATGCGGCGGTCGCGCAGGATGGTCCGCACGTAATACCAATCGCCCACGCAGCCCGACAAGTGCAGACCAGCCGCCAGGTAGCACAGCAGCGGATAGTCCGAGAACGCAAACCCCAGGGCAAACGCCACCGTCAAGGCAACCGTCGGCGCCAGGCAAATGACCATGTACCGCGCACGCGAATACACAACGCCCTCGGCGCAAGCGTAAATCATGCAGGTTTCGAGATTTGCCCCAAAGGTCACCCGAGCACCGACGGGCGCAAACAGCTTAAAGAACGCCGCGTGCACCAGCTCGTGCACGGCAAATGACGCCGCCGAAACCGCACTCAAGCCGACTAGCCAGCCCAAGACCGCCGTCCAACCGCCCGCATCAGCAGCATCCAAGTCTGCAGGCCCGCCCAGCAGCATAAACACCGGCACCAGGCACACGGCAAACACGCCGACTACGACCATCCCCCACACGAAGCAAGCGTGCAGAAAATCCTCGTCTTCAAACGCATGTATGTTGGAAATCTCATTCATAGCATCTTAGGATAGCGCCCCTGCCACGTACCCGTCCGCATGTGCGATAATGTCGAACGATATGCACGAATTGACCACCGCGCCGCCGAGCCCCGCGCCCGGCCGCGCTCTCACCATATGCGAAGGAGTCCCATGGCATCCAAATACTCCATGAACGACCGTCCCAGCTGGCCGCGCCGCGCCATCGTTACCGCCGGCGAGCCCTACGGCAACAAGGGCCTTCACTTTGGCCACGTTGGCGGCGTCTTTGTCCCGGCCGACTTCTTCGCCCGTTTCCTGCGCGACCGCCTGGGCCGCGAGAACGTCATCTTCACCTCGGGCACCGACTGCTACGGCTCGCCCATCATGGAGAGCTACCGCAAGCTCAAGGAGAACGAAGGCTACGATAAGTCCATCGGCGAGTATGTCGAGTCCAACCACTCCCGACAGGCCGCGACCCTCAACAACTACAACATCAGCTGCGACATCTACGGCGGCTCAGGCCTTGAGCCAGCTGCGCAGATTCACAACGAGGTTACCGCCGAGATTATCGAGCGCCTGCACGAGCAGGGCACCATCTCCAAGCGCTCCACGCTGCAGTTCTACGATGCCAAGGCCGGCACGTTCCTCAACGGCCGTCAGGTGATCGGCCGCTGCCCCATCCAGGGCTGCAAGTCCGAGAAGGCTTATGCCGACGAGTGCGATCTGGGCCACCAGTTTGAGCCCGAAGAGCTCATCGCACCCAAGAGCCAGCTCACCGGCGAGGTGCCCGAGCTGCGCCCGGTCGACAACCTCTACTTCGACCTACCCGCCTACCTCGACTTTATGAAGACCTATACCGCCAAGCTCGCCCAGAACCCGCAGGTTCGCTCCGTGGTCTCCAAGACCATGGAGGAGTGGCTGCTGCCGGCTCAGCTCTACATCCAGAACAAGTTCCGCGAGGCCTTCGATGCCGTCGAGGACCAGCTCCCCGAGCACACCGTGCTGGAGCCCGAGGGCAACAAGAGCAGCTTTACCGTCACCTTCCCCAGCTGGAAGGAGCGCGACGACGCCCACGCGGTGCTCGCCAACGGCGGCGTGCGCTTCCGCAGCGGCAAGGCGCTCGTGCCCTTCCGCATCACCGGCAACATCGACTGGGGCGTTCCGGTGCCCGAGGTTGACGGCGTAACCGACGTCACCTGCTGGTGCTGGCCCGAGAGCCTGTGGGCGCCCATCAGCTACACTCGCACCGTGCTCGCACGCGATGCCAAGGCCGCCGGCGTGACCGAGGGCGTCGCCGCCCAGGATGCCGCCCTCATGGGCGAGCCCGCCGCCGATTCCACGCAGGTCCCCGCGCCCACCTACCAGCACAGCTCGCTCGACTGGCGCGACTGGTGGTGCTCGGACGACGCGCAGATCTACCAGTTCATCGGTCAGGACAACATCTATTTCTACTGCATCGCGCAAACCGCCATGTGGGAGGCCCTGGGTTGGGACCTTACGCAGAGCACCGTCAGCGCCTGCTATCACCTGCTCTACATGGGCAAAAAGGCGAGCTCGTCCTCGCAGACCCCTCCCCCGCCGGCAGACGACCTGCTCAACCACTACACCTGCGAGCAGATGCGCGCGCACTGGCTGTCGCTCGGCCTATCCGAGAAGCCGGTGAGCTTTAGCCCCAAGGCATACGACACGCGTGTGACCGGCAAGGACAAGGACGGCAACGAGGTGCGTGCCTGCGACGACAAGCGCGTTATCGATCCGGCCCTTAAGGAGAGCGCCCTTTTGACCGGCGTCTTCAACCGCCTGGCCCGCAGCTGCTTCTACGGCGTCGCCATCAAGGAGGGCGACGAGAGCCCCTACCGCAACGGCTGCATCCCCGCCGGTGCCGCTTCTGACACCGTGGTCGAAGCCGCCGAGCAGGCAGCTCTCGCCTTTGAGCAGGCTATGTACAAGTTCGAGACGCACCGCGCGCTTGCCGTGTGCGACGACTACCTGCGCGCCGCCAACAAGCGCTGGAGCGACGCCTCCAAGGCCGCTAACAAGCTCGAGGGCGAGGAGGCAAACGCTGCGATGACGCAGGCGCTCGTCGACGCCTTTACCGAGCTTCGCGTGGCGACCGTCCTGATGCACGGTATTGTGCCGGCCGGCTGCGAGCTCATCTGCGAGTACTTCGATGTCGACCCGGTCGCCTTCTTTAGCTGGGACAACATCTTCGCCTCCACGGACGAGTTTGTGGAGAGCTTGGGCGAGAAGCCCGGCGAGCACCGCGTGAAGCCGCTGCCCCCGCGCTTCGACTTCTTTAGCAAGCACGAGAGCCAGTACTAAACACTCGACATGTAATGGAATGGGAAGGAAAGACGGATGTCCAAGCCGCGTCGTCGTAAGCAGAAAAAGCAGGTTAAGCCCGAGCTCAAGCTCAGGCAGTTTGCCGCCACCGAGCTTTCCGACCAGCTTGCCGCCCAACACTCCGCCGCCGACCTGCCGCGCTTTATGGTCGACACGGTCGCCGGCGCCTATGCGCCCGCCGATGCCGAGCTCATGATCGAGGGCTTCGGCGCCGCGGCCACGCGCCCGGTCACGCTGCGCGTCAACACGCTCAAGGCAACCGCCGAGGACATCGCTGCGGCGCTCGATGCCGCCGACATCGCCCACAACCCCGTCACCTGGTACCCAGACGCCTTCATCCTGCCCGAGGCCCAGGTTTCCGATCTGTGGGATCTCGACATCTACCGCGACGGCAAAATCTACCTGCAGAGCCTGTCGTCCATGATGCCGCCGCTGGTCCTGGGCGCTCAGGCAGGCGAGGACATCCTGGACATGTGCGCAGCCCCTGGCGGCAAGACGACGCAGATCGCCGCCCTCACGCAGGGGCAGGCGCACCTTACCGCCTGCGAGATGAGCATTCCCCGCGCCGAGAAGCTCGAAGCCAACCTCCACCGCCAAGGCGCAAAAAACGTGCCCGTCATGCGCACCGACGCACGCGAGCTCGACGAGTTCTTCCGCTTTGACCGCATCCTGCTCGACGCTCCCTGCACCGGCACGGGCACCGTCATCAGCGGCAACGAGAAAAGCCTGCGCGGCCTGACCGAGCAGCTGCTCGTCAAATGCGCCCGCTCGCAGCGTGCGCTTCTGGACCGCGCCATGGGAGCCCTCAAACCGGGCGGCACGCTCGTCTATTCGACTTGTTCGATCTTGCCGCAGGAAAACGAGGACGCCCTGCAAGAGGCCCTCGACAAGCATATGGACTGCGAGCTCATCCCCCTCGACGGCACGCCAAGCGAAAGTGAGGCACGCCGCGCCCAGGAAGCTGGCGAGGAGCCGCGCATCGAGTCCAACGCCCTAACCGAGGCCATTGCCGCGGGTCAGGTATCGGCCATCGCCAACGGCCTGTCCGGCACGCTCACCATTCCGCCTAGCCGCGACTTTGAGGGCTTCTACATCGCCCTGATCCGAAAACGCAGCTAGCGCACGGATCCAAAACTCAACAAGCTATCTCCGTGCGCGTTTGCCCTGCTGGTCGCGATGCTGTTTAAGCGTCGCGCGCTCCTTGCGTTCGGCCCTTTTGCCCTTAATGGCCGTGACCACAAAGTAGATGACCGCGGCGGCAACGATTGCGCCCACGCACAGGCCAATCGAGCTAAACATTGCTGTCAATTCCATACCGCGTCACCTCTCTTTTAAACGGGACATTCAAGATAGCACCTCAATACCCGCCACCACAGCTCCTTCACGTTCGCCGGCCCTTCGGTCTAACGGATGGCGCGGCGGGGAAAAATCAACTCGTCAAACGATTTAGCATTCGCAATTCCGGCTGCATCGCGCCGGCCGTCATCACATAGAATCGAGCTTCCATGGATACCCTCAACGATCTAAATGAGCGCGTCGACGCCTTCGTCGGCACCAGCTCCTTCGACACGCCTGCCGCGGCAAACGACCAAGCCCCCATCGATGTGCCCGCCGAGGTTCACGAGGACATCGTCGCCTCGGTCGATTTCTCCGAGGTCGAGCTCGCAGACGAGTTCACCGAACCCCAGGTAGCCGTGACCCCCAACGGACTGCTTCCCATGGAGCCGCTGCCCATCGACGGGCGCCTGCGCAAGGCGGCCCTTCGCATGCCTGACGAGATTGAGGAGGCCAGCGGCTTCACGCTCTTCGGCCGTCGTATCAAATCGCTCATCTACACCACCGACGTCGCGGTCATCCGCAACTCCAACGCCGATGCCGTCTTTGCCGTTTACCCCTTCACGCCGCAGCCCGCCATTACGCAGGCGCTGCTGACCGTCGCCGAGTGCCCGGTCTTCGTAGGCGTGGGCGGTGGCACCACCACCGGCAAGCGCTCCGTTCAGATGGCAGCCGTCTCCGAGATGCAGGGCGCGGCGGGCTGTGTGGTCAACTCCCCCGCCACCGCCGAGATGGTCGAGCACATCACCAACATCGCCGACATCCCCGTCATCGCTACGGTCGTTCGCTGCGACGACGATGCCCACGCCAAGGTGCGCGCTGGAGCCAAGATTCTCAACATCGCCGCCGGCAAGAACACGCCCCAGGTCCTACGCGAGCTGCGCGAGCACTATCCCAACCTGCCGCTCATCGCGCCGGGCGGCAAGACGCCCGAGAGCATCCGTGAAACCATCGCCGCAGGCGCCAACGCCATCATCTGGACGCCGCCTTCGGCCCAGCAGCTACAGACCGACATGATGCAGCGTTATCGCAAGATGAAGGAAGACGCCACGCCCGTTATCTCGCGCGACGACGTGCCCATTATCGACCAGGTCGCCGCCGCCGAGGTCAGCCAGGTCGAGAACATGAATCCCGACGTGCCGATTCCCGACGAGGTCATCGAGCGCGTCGCTTCGATCCACGAGCGCGTCGAGGAGCGTCGCGCCAACCGCGGCCTCAAGCCGTCACTGCACGGTTTCTTCTTCCGCGGAAAGAAACGCTAACAAAACATCTTGGCCCGCCCCACAAACGTGAGGCGGGCCGTTTTCGTCTGAGCAATCATGCAGCGATGTGATGGGGCAAATTAATCCACGCGTTTGTCGCCCATAAAGAAGAGCGCCACCGTGCCAGGTCCGGTATGCGAGCCAATCAGAGTACCGATGTTATTGATCTCAATCTTGCCTTTAAGCTGAGGAACCCGTTCCTCAATCAGCGCCGCAACTGCCTCGGCATCCTCGCGGCACGCCGAGTGCGACATGATGCACTTACCCGAATAATCCGCACCGTCTTGCACGTGTGCCATCATGGTCTTAGCCATCTCGGAAATCGCGCGCTTCTTAGTGCGAATCTTCTCACGTGGCGACAGCTTACCTTCGCAATCGACCGTCATAAGTGGGCAAATCTTAAGCGCCGTGCCGATGATCGCGCTCGCAGCCGAAATGCGACCGCCGCGCAGGTAGCTCGATAGATCGGTCGAGAAGAACCAATGGTGCAGGTTGAGCTTGTGCTCCTCAATCCAAGCGGCCGTCTCGTCGAGTGAAGCCCCGCTATCGCGCACGTCGGCGGCACATTCCGCCAGCAGGCCAAAGCCCGAAGACGCCGCTAGCGAATCGATGACGCGCACCTTGCCGCCCTGGGGATAGCGATCCACGAGCATCTGCGCCGCAACGCAAGCCGAGCCATACGTACCCGAAATACCCGACGACAACGTCAGGTGCAGCACGTCTTTACCCTCGGCAACAAACGGCTCCCAAAACTCCTCGTACTCGCCCACGCTCACCTGAGACGTCTTGGGCATGGCGCCTGCGGCAATCTGGGCAAAAAACTCGTCCGGCGTAATCGACTGATACAGATCGTCCGTATAGACAACATCGTCGATCTCGTAATGAAAACACACGACAGGGATATTGCGCGACGCAAAGAACTCACGGGTTCGGTCGGCGGCGGATTCACAGGTCAGGACAAAATCACTCATATGAGGCTCCTTACTCATTGCTGCGCAAATTATCGCACAGTGAGCCTACATACGGTACATATGTCCACTATTTACCAAATCGAACCAATAATAGCGAACATCTTTACCACCATCGTCTCCACCGACCCCACGCATAAATATCTGAGAAAACACCCTCTGTCGTCTCCACTCAACCGCCATATCTACCTCCACTAAATCGATTTACCAAACCGTTCGGCTAACAATTCGGCTGCCCATCCCCAATCGAAACAAAAGCGGCGCATACTGATAAACGTTTGACGCTGTTTATCAGTTTTACCAGCCCTATCGGAAGGTGTTTCATGGTCGCATTCGATCGCAATCCGCAAGACTTCAAGTATCTGCGCCTGCTGTCGAGACAGTTTCCCACCGAGCAATCCGCGTTTACCGAGATTATCAATCTCTCGGCCATTCTCAACCTGCCCAAGGGCACCGAACATTTTATGAGCGACGTGCATGGCGAGTACGAAGCCTTTATGCACATCCTCAACAACTGCTCGGGCGTCGTGCGCGAGCATGTCGACGAGATCTTTGGCGACACGCTCACCTTTGACGAAAAGGGCGAGCTGTGCACGCTCATCTACTATCCGCGCGAGAAGATCGACCTGGTCCGCAGCCAGCGCGAAGACTCGCCCACCTGGTACAAGACGATGCTTGATCAGCTCATCATGGTTGCCCGCTCGCTTTCGAGCCGCTATACGCGCTCCAAGGTGCGTAAGGCCATCCCACGCGATTACTCCTACATCATCGACGAGCTGCTACACACGCATCCGGACGAGAACAACTATCGCGTGCGCTATCACGAGCGCATCGTGGAGTCCATACTGGAGACCGCCAGCGCTGACGACTTTATCGAGTCGCTTGCCTCGCTCATCAAGCGCCTGGCCGTCGACCACCTGCACCTGGTGGGCGACATCTTCGACCGCGGCGGCGGCGCGGCCAAGATTATGGACCGCCTGCTCACCTACCATTCACTCGACATCCAGTGGGGCAACCACGACCTGCTGTGGATGGGCGCTGCGGCCGGTGAGCCCGCCTGCATCGCCACGGTGCTGCGCAACAACCTACGCTACGACAACTACGAGATCCTGGAGAACGACTACGGTATCTCGCTGCGTGAGCTTGTCGCCTTTGCCGATGCCACCTACACCGCCGGTGAGTCCATCACCCCGCTGATCAAGGCCATCAACGTGCTGCTCTTTAAGCTCGAGGGTCAGATTATCCAGCGCCACCCCGAGTTCGACATGACCGACCGCCTGCTACTCGACAAGATCGACCACGACACCGGCACGGTCACGCTCGCCGACGGCAGCGTGTGGCCGCTCACGACCAACGACTTCCCCACCGTCGACCCGGCGGACCCCTATACGCTCACGTCTCAGGAGCAGCACATCATCGACAAGCTCGTGTCCGAGTTTGTCACCGCCGATCACCTGCATCGCCATATCGATTTCCTCTATTCCCACGGCTCGATGTACAAAGTCGCCAACGGCAACCTGCTCTTCCACGGCTGCGTGCCACTCAACGAAGACGGCACCTTTAGCAGCATGAACTGCCTGGGCACCTGGCACGCTGGCCGCGATTATCTCGATTTTTGCGACCACATCGCCCGCCGCGCCTGGCGCATGGGCGACCGCGACGCCCTCGACTGGATGTGGTACCTGTGGATCGGCTTTAACTCACCCGCCAGCGGACGCCTGGTGCGTACCTTTGAGCGCGCCTATATCGCCGATAAGAGCACCTGGGTCGAGCCGATGGACCCATACTTTACGCTTACCAAGTCGCCCTCGGTCTGCGACGACATCATGCGCGAGTTTGGCGTCGCGCCCATGGCATGCTCACCGACCGGTCACATCATCAACGGCCACACGCCCGTTAAAACCACCAAGGGCGAGCAGCCCATCCGCGCCGAAGGCAAGCTGCTGGTCATCGATGGCGGCTTCTGCCGCGCTTACCATCCCAAGACGGGTATCGCCGGCTATACGCTCATCTCGAGCTCGCGCGGCTGCCGCCTCAAGTCGCACCGGGCCTTTACGACGGTTGCCGAGGCACTCACACGCAACGTGGACATCGAGAGCGAGACCAACCGTTTTGACCAAGCAGACCGTCGCCGCATGGTGAGCGACACCGATACTGGCGCCAAGATTCGCAGCCAGATCCAGGATCTGCGCCAGCTGCTCGATGCATATAGAAACGGTGCTATCGAGGAGCGCGTCTAGCCCCACCCGCGGGGATTGGCTAAACTTGCTGAGTTTGTCATCCCCACGGCGCCCCGGCGCCACCATAAGGCAGGTACCATGCAAAAGCTCCTTGCGCAGATCATGAAGTTTGGCGTCGTCGGCGTCATTGCCACGGTCATCGACTTTGGCATTATGAATCTGCTCCACTACGGTCTGGGCCTTAACATCCTAATCGCCAACACCAGCGGCTTTATCATCTCACTCATCTTTAACTACCTCGCAAGCATGAAATACGTGTTTGCGCACAAGGAAGGCATAAGCCGCCGCCGCGAGTTCATTATCTTTGTCGTGCTGTCCGTGATCGGCCTGGCACTCAACGACGGTATCGTGTTGACACTCAACGCCGGCCTGGGACTCGAGGCCAATATCGCCAAGATCTGCGCCACCGCGCTTGTCATGGTCTACAACTTTGTGACCCGAAAGATCTTCCTGGAAGGCGACGAGACCAAGTAACTCGCAACCTTACAGCTTTACAATGCCCACGGATGACGCGCGTCGAGCGCCGTGTTGTTCGCGGGCATTGCTCGTTTACGGGCAAATTTTCAACGTTTGCGGATTAGCTCTTGAAAATTTGGCGAGTTCGTATAGTTCTTGGCAAAGACCTTACGTTTCCCTTGCAAAAGCTCTAAAGTATCCTCTGCTCGATTTATCAACGCATTGGATGTGATTACGTGCGCAAGGCACTGGCACAACCTCATACCAAGCAGTTCCTCAAGTTCGCTGTCGTGGGCCTTATCTCCTTTGGCATCGACTGGGGTATGCTCATTGCGCTCGTCGAGCTGTTTCACCTCGACTTTTTGATGAGCACCACGGTCTCGTTTACCACCTCCGTTGTGGTCAACTACTGGCTCAGCATGAAGTACGTGTTCGACCATCGCGAGGGCATGAGCCGCAAGCGCGAGTTCACGATCTTCACCATCCTGTCGGTGATCGGCCTGGGCCTCAACGACCTGTACATGTTTGTGGGCGTCACGTTTTTGAGCATCGGCTACCAGGCCATGAAGGCCATCGCCACGTTCCTCGTCACCTGGTACAACTACTTCAGCCGTCGCTTCTTCCTCGAGGGCGCACGGTCGTAGTCGATTCACTATTTGCTTGAATGTATAACCGGTTGGAATTCCCATTCCAACCGGTTTTTTTGTTTGCCGAAAGACCCGGCGACCAAGTCCTCTACGCATGAAAAGCGGGCGGCCCGGATGTTTGTCCGAACCGCCCGCTTGGTGCGCTATGTCGAGGTCATTAGCCTGTAACGTAATACCAGACCACGTTATCGCCGTTGGAGAGAACGTAGTTGCTGCACGCCGTCATGGGCGTTGCGCCGTTGACGGAGTACATCCAGCCGCTCGTGCCGCCGTACTGTTTCTCGGCCAAACCACCAATCGCGGAGACATACGTGCCGTACGACGAGCCGTGTGCGTTGACAGAAAGGCCCAGCGCGCACAGGGCATCGTAGACGGTAGCACCTTCGTTAAAGGTAAAGGAGCCGCCAGAAGACACAGGATTGCCCACAGCGCTCGAAGTGACCGAGACCGACACCGTTACGTAGTTGGACTCCTGCGAACCGCCCTGTCCGCCCGAGGGAGCGCTGCCGCCATTAGAGCTGGAGGCTCCATCAGACGACTGACCGCCGCCCGAAGAAGCACCGCCAGACACATTGGAAGTATCACCGGCTCCCGTATTTTGGGCAGCGGATTTATCGCCAGACTTCTTGCCGTCCTGACCATCGGACTTCTTGCTATCCGAGTTCTTGTCCGATTCCTTGTTTGAAGACTCGGAATCGTCCTTGCCGTCGTTCGAACCCTTGGACTCGTCTTTTGCATCATTCGATGACTTGGAGTCCTCGGAACTGGCCTCGCCCGAAGTCATAGTCGAGCCAGACGCCTTGGTATCCTTGGTGACGACGCTCTCCCCCGTCACGGCCTGAATGATCCAGTCGATGGACCAGGCGCCGCTCTCGGAAGGATGGACGAAGCCCAGCGAGACGACGATCAGAATGGTGCACGCGGCAGTCAGGACGCCGAGAAGAGCCTTGCGACGAGGGGCGGACGCCGCCGAAGCGGCGCCCTGTTGCTTTGTATCGTCGAACTGAATGAACGAGGAATCTGGTTGCTTGGGGTCAGCGTCCTTGGATTTATTGGACACAGCCCTCACCTACCGACGTTTGGTGAACACGAACACGCCGACGATGGCGAGACCGATGACGCCAGCGGCAACGCCAACAATAGCGAGCGGGTTGGTGCCAGCCTCCTGCTCGGAGGCACTAGAGGACTTCTTAGCAGTGGTCGTGGAAGCAGCACCCGTATCGGACTTGCTGTCCTTCTTGTCAGACTTCTTCTCGTCCTTCTTATCGGACTTATCGGTGTCCTTCTTGTCGGACTTGTTGTCCTTGGTCTCGGTCTTGGTCGACACCGTCGTCTTGGTCACCGGCTTCTGACCCGGGGCGATAGCGCCGCCGGCCTGCTGGCCCTTAGAGCCGGAGCCGGAACCCGTGCCAGTGCCAGCGCCAGCGCCAGCGCCGGAACCGTTGCCAGCGCCACCGTTGCCACCATTAGTGCCAGAACCGCCATTGCCGCCAGGGTTAACAGCATTCTTGGTCCACTTGGCATACAGCGTCAGATCGGCCGTCACCGGCGCGCTAAAGTCATACGCCTGCGTGCAAGCCTCATCGGTATACCAACCGCCGAAAGTATAGCCATCGCGCGTCGGATCGGCCGGCTTGACCAGCTTGCCGTCGGCCGTAGCCACAAACTTAGTGTCGCAAGCAGACCCGCCGTTGGAATTAAAGGCAACCGTCCAAGACTCAACAGCCCCGAGCTTGAACAGCATGCCCGAATCATTGATGTAGTAGAGGTTGCCAGAAGCATCGGCAATGACCGGAGAGTCACAGTATTGGTAATGGCCGGCCGCATCATAAATCTGCGTCGCCTCTGCGTCGCCGAGCGTATAGCGATACACGCCACCACCAGCAGAGTAGTTGACGTAATCCTTGCTATCCGCGCTGTTCACGGTGAAGTACACGTAGGTCTTGCCGCCCTGAACACTCACCAGCGGAGTAGCAGCAATACCGTTGAGGCCAGCCGGCAGCGCCTTGCCGTCGGCAGCAGCGACCATCGTGGTCTTACCCGTCTTCAGGTTATAGAGAACCAGAGCAGAGCCCTTAGCCGTCTGTCCGCCGACAATCAGATTGTCACCAGACACCGCAGGGGCGCTCAGATTATTCGTAAGGCCCAGATCAACCGTCTTCTGTTCACTCAGCACGCCCTTTGCCGAAAGCGAAATCACATGGAGCATTCCGTCGTGCGTCATCTGATAGAAGGTCGAACCATTGGACGGATCGGCAATGCAATCGGCATTTGCGACAGCGCCGAGCTTCATGGTCGAAACGACATCGCCCGTCGTCTTATCAATGCACTTAAGCGTGCCCGCGCTCGTAGGAACAATGGTGTACTTATCCGTCAGCGCAGCACCAGTCCAATAATAGCCCTCGGAAGGGTCAATGTTCTGCCAAGAGACTTCGCCCGTGGCAATCTTGATACGCTTCAGGGAGCCGTTGCCGTAGGTCGCGTTGTAGTTCTCGTCATACGAAATATCGACCGTACCAACATAGATGTACTCGCCATCCGAAACGACGGTGCAGGAGCTCTGCGTCAAGTCCGTCAAACCAGGCGTCAGCCACTTGCAGATCAGCTTGTCAGCAGTAATCGCCTGGACCGCACCGCCGTTGAGCGGAACGATGATAAGGCCATTGGTATAGATCGGACGAGAGGTATAGCTCACCTTGGAGGCAAGCGGCGCAGAGGCAACCTTTTTGCCCGTGGACGAATCGATCTTAATGAGCTCGTTCTCGGTCGCGATGTACACAAAACCGTTAGCAATGACAGGCTCGCTGCAGTTGGCATACTGCTGACCAGACTCGGCCTTCCAATCGAAGGCCCACTTAAGACCGGCGGCCTGCGCAGGCGTCTTGGCATCCGTTACGGACGTACCGTTGCCGCTGTTGCCGTAGCCGGCCCACTCGGCATCCCAATCAGGAGTCGTCGCACTCGGGTCCACGACAATCTTGTCGGGATCGGGCATGGGCGAATCGTCGGTGGTATAGGCAAGCGTAACCTTATCGCCGCTCTTGAGCGTAATCTGGTTGGCGCAGAGTAAGGAGGGCTCTCCATTGATATACAGATGCCAAGATTTATTGGTCGCAGCATCCCAGGCATACGGCTTGTGATCGAACGGCGAGTTAATGGAATTGAGGAACCAGTACTCACCACTCTGGGAGCCGTTGTACGTAACGCCCTTGGCCTTCAGAACCGTCTCAATAAGGTTCTGGGCAGTAGAGCCTTCGGGCAAAGAAACATTGCTTGCCGAGCCCCAGCGAGTATTGTTGCCGTTGACATCGGGGCCGATAACATCGACAGACCCAAGAACCTGACCAGGAAGGGCATCGGCGTCAGCACCATACATAAAGGTGACGGCGTCACCATCTTGGAGTTCGTAGTTGCCGGCACCGACCGTGGCGGACTTGCCATTTACATAGAATTGCCAATAACTGCGGGTTGCAGGATCAGACTTATAGGTCTTACCGTCAAGCGGCGATTTAATGCCGCTGAGGTACCAGCCCCAAGACTCTTCACTAGTAACGAGATCAAGACCAGTCTGCTCCAACAGGTCCTTGGCAGTAGAGCCCGCCTTGAGACTCGTCTGGCCCGTCGAAGCCCAAACCTGCTGCTTGCCGTCCTTGTCCTTACCAAGTACCTGAACGGAAGCATTGACGGAATCAGAGGGCAACTGGTCGCCCCAGCCACCGTAGAACCACGTAACGGTATCGCCAGCATGAATGGTGACATTGTCTGCCGTGCAGTCGCTCGACTTGCCGTTGATGAACAGCTGCCAATAGGTCGAATGATCGAGCGGCTTACCCAGCTCAACGCCGTTGTACTTAAGGCTCAGAATGAAGGAGCCCGCAACAACGGCATCGATGTCATTCGCCTCGAGCGCGACCTTTGTAAGGTCAAGTGCGTTCGAGCCGGACGTCACCACATACTGCGCGTTGTCGACCCAGGTCTGAGTCTTGCCCTGGGCATCGCGACCAATGACGGTCACATTTGCGGCAACCTGGTCCTTAACGACAGGGGACGCGCTACCAGCCGTATAGGCAAACTCAATCTTCTGCCCCGGGGCGAGCTTAACGCCGCTCGCGCCAACCGAGGAAGACACGCCGTCGACGAACAGCTGCCAGTAGGCATAAGTCGCCGGATCGAAGGCAAGCGTGCGGCCATCGCTCGGGGACGTGATGCTTTCGAGGTAGAAACCGTATGCCGTGTTCGGATCGTATTTCGCCTTGAAGCCCGTCTTCTGCTGCAGCTTAACGAAGGCGTCCGCAGCCGTCGAGCCCTCGTCGAGCTTAAGCTGCGTAGGTGCCACCCAGGTCTGAGTCTTGCCGTCGGCATCGGTGCCGATAATCGAGAACGAGACCTCGACTTGCTTCTTGGCGACATCGCCGGTTTCTGTCGGGTTCTCTGTCTGAACGGCAGCCGCGGCGGCAGATCCTGCTTGGCCAGCGGATGCCGTCGAAGACTGCTCGCTCGAGGCAGGGCTCTCCCCCGTCGCCGAGCCTGCGTCGCCAGTTGCCGCCTCTGTTGTGGCGGCACTGGCTGCAGGCGCGCTCCCGGAATCCGAAACCTCGGCGCCGCTCTGCTCAGCGGCGCCGCCCGCAAGCGCTGCGTCCTCGCCCGGCGTCGCAGCCTGAGCCACAGCCTCGGCAATGCCCTCGGCGCCCTCGGCCCACAGCTGAGCCGGCGTGGTGCCAAAGGCCATCGCGAAGGCCAGGAATGCCACCAGGCCGCGCTTGGCTATACCGCGTGCAATCGCGCCACGGCGATGCAACGAGGCGCACACACGCTCGTCCTCAAACATATCCATTTGTCCCCCATTGTCTGTACTTGGAGCGTTGCCTTGAGGCTGCCCCACGTCATCGCGCATGTTGCGCTCGAGTTCCCCCATCGGGGTCCTCCTTCCCTCCAGAGCCCTATGCACACCGGCGGCATACGCCGCAGCCGCACGCAAGATGGGAGGCGATCCGACTTAACCTTAACGACTCGGGCGCGCCGTCCGATCTGCGACGCGAACATCCCGAGCCAAGAGGAATTACGGTTACTGGTACAGCCGGGGACTTGCACCCCGATTCTCCCAAACGCGCAGGAAAACCGCGCATTCGTGCGTCTCCGCACCACCATCTAGGCCATCGATTATTACCGTCAAAATGGTATCACGCAAAAGGGCCCCGCACACAGGCGAAGCCCAAGGGAAAAGCTATTGTTTGCGATAGGAAATTGCGGTGACGATCGCAGCCTCTAGTGCTTGCCACCGTGGCTGTTGCGCCAGATCTCGCGACCCAGCATAAGCGCCAGCACCAGCGCGCTCACGTAGCCCATAAAGCCAATGACTGGGATACCAAACACAACCGGCTCGATGCGTGCGTAGTACACCACCGACGAACCGATAAACAGGCCGGCGATAACGATAGCCATCGACATGCGGTCGATAATTCCGCCCAGCTGTCGCAGCGCCTTATCGCTGCTCATAATCTGCGTGTTCACCTTAAGCTGACCGCGCGTGAGCATACGCGAAGCCAAGCCCAGATACTCGGCCGCCTCGAGTGAGCCCTTCGCCGCGCGATAGCTGCTCGCGGCAAGATCGCGCCCCATGTCGCGCACGCGCGCATAGGTGCTTTTCTCGTTTTTAATGTGCGTCTGGATGATCTGGATCATGTTGACGTTGGGCATGTACTCGGTCAGCAAACCCTCGAGCGTCACCATGCCGCGCGCGAACATCGTCACCACGCTCGGCAGCTCAACGTCGTTTTTGCGCGCCAGATTTAACAGCGAGGTCAAAAACTCGCCGATATCCAGGTCCTTAAGATCGAGCCCCGCAAAGTCGGCAACGATAAAGTCCAAATCGGACAAAAAGGCCGAATGGTCGAGCTCGGCCGAATCGCCGCGCGTCACGGCAAAGCGCATGAGCGAATCCTTGAGCTTGGGCACGTCACCCTCGGCCACGGCGAAAATCATGTCCTTGACGATACCGCGATCGTGGCTCGACATGCGTCCGACCATGCCCAAGTCGATAAAGTAAACGATGCCGTCCTTGAGAATGATGTTTCCCGCATGCGGGTCGGCATGGAAAAAGCCGTCATCGAGCACCTGCGTCGAGTAGTCCTCGACGATAGCGGCGCCGATCTTTTCCAAGTCATAGCCCTCGGCCACCAAGCGTTCAGGATCGGCGATCGAAATGCCGTCGACGTAATCCATGACCACCACGTGCTCGGTGCACAGGTCCAGATAGGACTTAGGGCACGTCACGCCATGAACGCTCTTATGGAACTCGTAGAAGTCGTTGAGGTTTTGGGCCTCGGCCAAAAAGTTGGTCTCCTCGCGAAACGAGGTCCACAACTCCTCGACTACGCCGTGCAGGTCAACGAATTGATCGGTGTTGACGAACTTGGAAACGATACGCACCACCGAGCGGATGATATCGATGTCCTGCGCCATAACCTGCTGCGCACCGGGGCGCTGCACCTTGACGGCCACGTCCTCGCCCGTCACCAGACGAGCGCGGTGCACTTGCGCGAGCGACGCGCTACCGAGCGGATTGGGGTCGATCGCATCGAACATCTCCCCCAGGCGCAGGCCGTATTCTTCTTCCAGACAACTGAGTACGACCTCGTACGGCACAGGCTCCACGTCGGAGCGCAGACGACGCAGCTCGTCGCAAAAGCGTTGCGGCAGAATCTCGGACCGGTTGGCCAGAATCTGCCCCATCTTAACGAACATGGGGCCGAGTTCCTCGAGCAGGCGGCGCAAACGAACCGGCGTGAGGTTATCCCACACGCGGTACTTTTTGACCAGGCGAACAATCTGCCCGATGCGCTCGCGGCGACCCGCCGGCGTGAGCTGGTATTCCTCGTCTGGCGCCATCGCGTCGGGCTCTTCGGGGACCATATCGACAGCGCGCGGCTTTTTGCGAGCGCCCGAGACGGCCGCCTCGACCTCATCGACAACCGCCGCCTCGTCACCCAAGGGATCTAGATTGTTGTAATCGGTGGTGGAATCTGCCATCTGCGCTGCTACTCGGCCTCTTCGGTATCCTTCGCATCGTCGGGCTCAACGGACTCGACGGGCACCGAGGTCACGTTGTCCTCGACCGAATCGACGATGTCGCGCACATGGGCCAGGAAGGCCGTGCGCTCGGGGGCGGTCATGACGCGGACGCGGGCCAGGATGAGCTCGTCGAGCACGCGCTGGGCCGCGGTCTCGCCCTGCATGCCCAAGCGCTCGGTCAGATCGGAGATGGTGCCACCGGCCTGCTCAAACATGTCGGACACACTGCGGGCGATATCGGGGGTGGCGGTGTCCTTGCGAACCTGTTCGCCCTTGGTATTAAGGTCGTCGAGGACCTTTTTGCCGCCTTCGACGGCAACGGCGGCAGCGCCAAAGCCAACGTTGATGGCGCCGTTAACAAGCTGATCGAGTTTCATAACCATGGTTGTCTCCAATCATAAACAACTGCATTGGCGTTCTTGTACCCAAGATCGAGTGAAAGCGACAAAGCGTTTTAGCGCTATTCGATCGCCGGGAAATCCCTACCTCACGTTGTCGTTCATCGCGAAGGAGTTCTTCATGGCACAGCTCGTGGTGTAGAGCACCTTGCCCAAAAGAGCATCGGTCTCCACGCGCACGCGCTCGGCAAACTCCTCGTTGGCGCGGGCGAGCTCGGCAGGCACCTCGGCCTTGGGCAGCGCGGCTACGATAGCGTCAACGTCGTGAATCTGCTTGTGGCCCATGCCGCCGACCTTCTCCTGATAATCCTCGACCGCGCGACCGCACTCATGGAAGCGAACATCGGCCAGGGCACCAATCAGGCGATTTGCCCAATAGAAATTCTCGGACGTCACGCGAGCCTGCGTGCCGGCATAGTACTCGGGCATGGTCTCGACATTGGCGTACAGCGGCACGAGCGCGTTAAACGAGTTGGAGCCAAAGGCCATCCACTGCACGGCGCGATACGCCGGCTGCGCATAGGGGCGCAGCTGCAGCACGGCGAGTTGGCTGTTGCGGTTGATGCCGATGGGACGATAGGCGCTGCGCGTGGCAGGCGTGCCCTTGCTGCCGTAGCAATCGTACTCCGTGCCCTGGTAGTGGCTCGAAAGCACGTACTTAATGTCCTCGAGGGTCACCTTGCGCTCGGGCACGCGGCTCCAGGGGATGTCGTCGCTCTCGGGCGTGTAGTCGGCGTCGGGACCGTCCCACACATCGCTGGGGTTGAGACAGCGCTGCATGTACCAGGCGCGCGGCGTGTTGTAGACATGGTCGCTGTCACTGTGCGAGCCAAAGGCCTCGCGCGGGTTGAAGACCGCGGCGGGACCGTCGCCCTTAACACCCAGCGTCAGGTCCAGATGCCACTCGGCCATCCAGGAGCGCAGGTCGGCGGAGCACATGTGGTCGGCCTGCGCGCCCTCAGCATCGTCCAGGTCAAAGCTGTCGATACCCAGCTGGTTGGGCATGGTCACATAGGCGTCATCGGGCACGCGCTTGGCGATCCAGTGGTGGCCGCCGATGGTCTCGAGCCACCAGATCTCGTCCACATCGCTAAAAGCAATGCCGTTGTTCTCGTAGGTGCCATAGCGCTCGAGCAGGTCACCAAGGATGCGTACGCCGTCACGGGCGGACTTGGCGTACGGCAGTACCAGGGTCACCATGTCTTCCTCGCCCAGACCGCCGGGCTGCGCCGGAACATAGCCGTCCTCGCCCTCGTTGCCCTTGGCGGGCACATAGTCCACGAGCGGATCGGCGCCGCGGACGCGCTCATTGGTGGTGAGCGTCTCGGTTGCGGACATGCCAACGTTGAGCTCGTTGAAGCCGGCCTCGGCCCAAATGCCGTGACCGGGGATGACGTCGGGGACGCTTGTGTAACGCATGGGATTGTCGGGCAGTTCAACGGTCAGGTGGCTCAAGACACTCGTGTAGACACGCGGCTGCTCGTCGGGGTGCACAACACGCATGCGCTTGGGCTCAAACACCCCGTTGGACGAATCCTCGTTGCGGGCAACCAGCGTCGAACCGTCGTAGCTCGCGTTCTTACCAACCAAAATCGTTGTGCACGGCATGCGCATCCTCCTTGAGCGAAGAAATCAAACGGCAACAGTGTATCGCTTCGGCGCAAAAAGGGCGAAACCGCGGCCCCTCGGAACCCCCTCGGGACCTCTGTGTGCAAAAAATGCCAAATATGAGTACTGTCACCAATTTAGTAGCAGCAAATTTCCTTGTAATGAGTGCCGAAAATCCCTATTTGTCCAAAAGCAAGACAACGTTATTCCCCATAGGTTCAATAAAATGAGCTTCCTAACGATAATGGATATCACTAGGAAGCCCAAATGTCATAAAACATATGTGACTATCTTTGCAACAGTACTCATATTTGGCGTTTTTTGCACAGTGGGTATATAACTGACCCTCTATACAGCCTAAAACGCCTATTTCGATGCGCACTCCGCCGCTTCAATCACGTGTTTGGCGAGAACCGCCGTCGTTACAGCGCCCACGCCACCCGGCACGGGAGTAATTGCGCCAACGATCGGCTCCACAGCATCAAAATCGACATCGCCGACCAGCTTGCCAGCGGCCTCGTCCCAATTAATGCCAACATCGATGATCGTCTGGCCCTCGCGAACCGCATCCGCGCCAATCGTACGCGCGCGTCCAACGGCCGCAACCACAATATCAGCCGCGCGGCACTCGGCAGCCAAGTCGCGCGTATGCGTATGGCACATTGTCACCGTGGCATTGCGAGCCGTAAGCATGGCGGCAACGGGACGACCAATCACCAGCGACCGACCGACGACGGCAACCTTGGCCCCATCCAGTTCAACACCGTAATGGTCCAGCAACGCCAACACGGCCTCGGCCGTGCAAGGGGCAAAGCCCTCCCCGCGACCCGAAAGCGTGGTAAGCAGCGACGCCGGCGTCATGGAGTCAACGTCCTTGGCAGGATCGAGCGCCGCGGCAACCGCATCCTCGTCAAGGCCGGCGGGCAGCGGGCGAAACAGCAAGCAGCCGTGGACAGCGGGGTCGGCGTTGATGCCCTCGATAGCCGCCAGCAACTCATCCTGCGAAACATCAGCCGGCAACAACACACGACGCGCCTCGATGCCAACCTTCTCACAGCGCTTGAGGGCGCCACGTTCGTAAGACAGGTCGTCCTCGCGCTCGCCCACACGCACGATAGCAAGCGTCGGCACAACGCCGCGCTCGCGCAAAGCCGCGCAGCGAGCAGCGAGATCCTCAGTCAAAGCGCGGGCAACGGGAGCGCCTTTAAGCAGCACGGCCATGGCTATCCCCTCTTCCTTGCGGCGTCGGCGGCACGGCGCGCCAGCGCATCGGCGCGCGGCAGCCACGTATCCAGCAGCCCATCACACGCCGCCTCGAGCTCCTCGGCGCGCGCCCGGTCTTTCATAGACGTGGTATTGGCAAAGAGCGTCAAGCTCGCGCCCTGCATGGCGGCGCGGCAGAACACCGCACCGCATGCCACGTCGGACAGCAGCTGGCGCGAGCCCTTATCGGCCATGTCCTCGAGCAGCGCCAGCGCGCGTCCGCAGGCATCCATAATCCGATACGGAGGCATGGCCGCCACGCGCAACGCATCCTGAATCGCCGCGGGCCGAGCCGGATCATCACGGGAAATACCGTATGCCGCGGACACCTGGCCGTATGCACGAACATCCTCGGCAACCAGACCCACAAGTTCCTGCGCCAACTCGTCTGCCTTGGCAAATGCGCGCGTCAGATCGTCCGCGCGATCCGCAAGCGCGGGATTGGTTGCCCCATAACGAGCGACCATTCCGCAAAGCGAGGCGCCCAGCGCGCCCACAAAGGCGCTCGCACTGCCGCCGCCGGGCACCGGCTCGCGTGCGGCAAGCGCCTCGGCAAACTCTCGACAGGTTTTATCCATCATCTCTTGGCTCATGCGCACGCACCTTCAAGTCATATACACGGTCGGGCGGCAACCGCCAACCAACCACATCGAACACGTAATGGTGCTAAGTCTAGCCCATAAGCACATGAGCGTCAGCGCACCTGGCCATCGCGGATTTCTATGACACACGATAGGCGGCAGCGACGCAAACATGGGACACATGGCCCACGTTTCGGGACTCTCGGACGGCGGCAACTGGGGCATACATATAGATAAGGAGCCCCATGCTGGGGCAACGCTCGCCACGGCGCCGGACACAGAACGGAGGAATCACCACACAGCAAATAAAGCCATCATGTGCAAGCGCAACCGCCGATTGGCGAACCGCTGCACACGATGCCCCTAACAGACAAGGAGGACGCCACCATGAAGAAAAAGACCCTATCGATCCTTTCCCTTTGCATCGCCCTCTTTGCCGCGCTCGCCCTTGTGGGCTGCGGCGGGATCGCATCGGGCGGAGGCAGCAGCACCTCAAAGAGCGAAGGCAAGGAAAAGGCCCCCGTCGCCGAAAAGACTGACTTTATCTGGTTTAAGGTCGAGATGCCCGAGAGCGTTGGCGTGAGCGACTCCGCCGGCAAGAACGCCGACAGGGTCCAGCTCACCTTCCCCGAGAACGAGAACACCACAGTCGACCGCTTTATCCCCGTTTGGGAAGAGAAGATGACGGCAGAAGAAGCTCTTGCCGATGAGGGTCGAAAGAACAGCATGTTCCAGTGGAAAGTTGGCGACCCCGTCGAGTACAACGGCAGGACATGGCTCACCGGAACGTGCGAGGACAACCGCGGCACCCATACCTATCTCTTTACCGACGTTGAACCGGGAAGCGTCTGCGTTCTCATCGCGAACTTCGATCAGCACGAGAAAGAAGCCGAGACGCTCCTCAACTCCATCGAGTTCCCCGATGACATGGCGAAGGCAGTTGCCGAGGCACGCGAAGTTGAGATTTCGAGCATCGAGATCAAGTAACGGGACCCCGCACACGCCCGCGTACACGCGCCCCATTAAAACAACGGGCACCCAACCCCGGGGAGGGCCGACAGCATCGGCCCTCCCCCCTTTTGGACCCTCGCATATTGCCACTTGTCGGCGCAAATCCTGCCCCCAGAATGGGACACATGGCCCACCCGAATGAGCTGCTCACGCGTACAGTAAAGACAGGTAATCCACGGGCGGTTACAGATCGAGGAGGACACGACCATGAAAAAGAAGGCCTTTGCGATTCTCACCCTCTGCATGAGTCTTTTTGCCGCGGTTGCCCTGGTGGGTTGCGGCGGAAGCGGCGGCGCTACCGGCAGTGGCGGTGGCGGCGGCGCAGAAAAGCCAGCCGTGGATATGAGGACCGACTTCATTTGGTTTAAGGTCGAGGTCCCCGAGGACGTCGAGATCACCGACGTCGCAGGCGATACTGCCGACAGGGCCCAGTTTAAGTTCACCGAGAGCGAGCACGCCAGCGATCGCTTCATCCCCGTCTTCGATCCTGACAAGAACGCCGACGAGCTGTTCGACTACGAGGCAAAGTGGAATGCCAGTTTTGAGTGGACCGAGAATGACCCCGTCAAGTACAACGGCAAGACTTGGCGCAACGCTTCCTATACACACTCGGGCGGCGTGACGACCGAGTACTTCACCGAAGCAGGCGGCGGCAGCGTCTACGTGCGCATCGACAACGTCGAGGAGCACAAGGATGCCGTCGAAACCATGATGAAGTCTCTGGAATTTGCCGACGACATCGCCGAGGCAAAGACCGAGGCCATGGATGTTAAGCTCGACGATATCGAGATTAAGCGCTAAGCGACTCGCGAGCGCAACGGGAAACACGGACGCAGTGCAAACAAGCGACGGTGCCCCAGCGTTTCGTACTAAGGGAGGGCCGGTAAACCGACCCTCCCTTTCTTATGCCGATAGCCGACGAACGCGAGGGTGCCGGGCGGCAAAACCACCCCCAGCGCGGTAGCAGCACAAATAGACAAGCGCCCCAACGCGTCCGCCCGCCGATTTATAGCGCCGCGCAGACAATTAAGCCAACACGTTTAGACATCCGGGCAGTATAGTTACCAAAAAGAGTGCATAACCGCACCCTGCGAACGGAGAAGTTATGACCGAACACCACGCCATCAGCCGTCGAGCATTCACGTTGGGCCTAGGACTCGCAGCATTGTCGCCATTTGTAAGCCTGCCCGAAACCGCGGGATTGGGCCTTCCCGTGCGCGCGGCATTTGCAGAAGACGCACCCACAAAGGCGGCCACCCTCGACAATTTCGTCATTCGCCTTCGCCCCGCGGGCTATTTTCGCACCGCGAGCGTCAACGAAGACGGCAACGTCATCGGCAACGTCTGCCACCTGTTTAATGACGGCACGTCCAGCAAGCTCATCCTTGAGAACGTAACGACCAAGAATGACGATACAAACTGGTATGCTATCCGCACCTTGCTCAATTTCGAAGAGCATAAAAAAACGGGCTACAGCATTTGGTCGGTCGATGGCGACTCGGACAAAGATGGAAAGGTTATCCACGTATGGAGTGGCGAGTATGACAACAAGCCCAGCCGCGCTTTTGCGTTCGAGCGTCAATCAAACGGAACCTATATCATCCGAGACCGCACGGTCGAGAAAGAAACCGAGAAAAAAGACATTAAGTACCTGGCAATAGAATCGAACGGCAAAGACCAGGACAACAATAAGATTTGCCATAAGAGTGAGAGCATTCCGTGGGAGCTCGAACTTATCGGTTACGACATGAAAAAGAACGATGCCACGGTTAGCAGCATCGACTGGATCACGTATAGCAGCTACGTCGATGGGCCATGTTGGATGAGCCACGTCGACGACGACAAGTACCTCGACGAACTGAGCATCCCGGGTACGCACGATTCGGGCACCTGCAGCGTGGACAACGACACTGAGCCCCAATCCTCGCAAGTAAAATGCCAGCAGGATTACATTCCCACGCAGTTGCTCGAGGGAATCCGCTATTTTGATATCCGGCTCGGAAAGGGCGATGACCCCGGCATCGACCACGGAATTTTCTATCTGCTTAAAAAAGACGGGCACTTTTTGCATCTTTCCGATGTCATCAGGTACTTCAAAAAGTTTTTGAACGAAAACCCGTCAGAAGCGCTTATCATGCTCGCATCGCGCGGCAACGATGAGGCTACCGACGAAAGCATAACGACGGCCTTCGCCAAGGTTATGGCCGATAACCCCAACCTGTTCTACACATCGGGCCACGTCCCCACGCTGGGCGAGGTGCGCGGAAAGATTGTCCTGCTGCGTCGATTTGGGCTCGCCGGCAACAGCGTAAGCGGCCACACGTGGGGCCTCGACCTCACCCAATGGGATGACAAAATCAAGGCGCATTCCGGGCAGTCGATGTGTCTCGTCCAAGACGCACGGGGATTTGAAGCCATAGGGGAAACGGGCAATGAAGAGCCCTATTGCACCAAGGTATATGCCCAGGACAAGTACAAACTCACGGGAACCGACAAGCTCAGTTGGGTCGATAATGCGCTGAAGGAAACGACCGGGCGCACGCGCAACAAGGTGGACGTCGTGGACGATGCCGGGGCCACGGTGCAAGTCCAGGAGCGTTGCTGGTCTATCAACTACACCAGCTGCACGGGCTTGTCGCATGGAGGCAATCCTTTTACCTCGGCACGAGTAGTCAATGAGCATCTGTATAAGAGCCCGTACATCAACCCCAGCGGCAACGAGAAAACAAAGTCAGATTACCTCAAGCACATTGGCATCATCGCATCCGACTTTGTTGATGCGGCGCTGGCCCGGAGCATCTACCAGCGCAATTACGATACGCAGCACAAGCAGACAGCTTCGTGCTACCTCCCAGCCCGCATGCACATGACATATGGCAACTCGCTGAGCGACGCCTCGCTCCAGGACGGCAAGACCGTTGGCGAGGGTCATTTCCGCCTTGTCGACAGCAGCAACGTACTCAACGTGGCGGCTTCGGGCCATGCGTTTGCCATTGAATACGTGGATGTCGACGCCCTGGGCAACGAGACCGTTACGGGGCTGCAGGGCTCTGTGCCCATCGATATCGATCCACGCGCGCTGACGCCCCATTTTGAGGGACTCGACGGCCTTAAGGCCGGCGAAGACGTGCGCGCCAAGATTGCGGCATCACTCGAGGGCAAGCTCGAAACCGATGCCTGCACGGCCCAGCTCGAGTTTGTGCACGACGCGAACGGCGCTCCGGGCACGGCAATGACCGAGGGCGAAACATTTGCCGCAGGAACGTACTGGGTGCGCGTGAACGGTCTCTTGGGCGACGCGGCGCAGAACTACACGCTCGCCAGCGACGGAGCCGCAAGCTTTACCGTAGCGGCCTCGGGCAGTGCGGGCGGCAACGGCAGCGGCACGGGTTCCAACGCAGGCAGCGCCGACAAGAACGGCAAGGGCAACAAGAGAGACCAGGGCAAGAGCTCGGGCGGAAAGCTCGCCAACACGGGCGACGGTTCTGGCGTTGCCGCCGGGCTCGCTGCCGCCGCCGTAGCGACGACGGTCGCCGGCGCAGCAATGCTTGCCAGTGACCGCGACAATACCGAGGACGTTAACGAATAGGCAAGCCAGTTTTTTGGGCGCATCAACTCAATCGGGGCGCAGAATACCGTTCTGCGCCCCGATTTTTACCTTGGACCGAACGCCGTTATCGGCTACATCACCATGTTCAGCGCGTTCACAAATTCCTGGGCCTTCGCACGGCCACTCAGGCTAAAGACGCAAGCGGTCAACAGTCGATTGCGCAGAAAAACATCACGGCCTTTGATTCTATTGACGCCCGTGATGTCCTTAAGGTAGACAATCTCGGTGTGCTTGCCGCCGAAAGTGCCCTTCCTGAGCACCTCGATACGGTTGGGGTAGATCTTGACGTCTTTAAATCTACCCGAGCCCTTGTCCTGAAACAGCAAGGTGTTGTTGTCCATGCATGTCACTCCCATGGGGTTCGTGAAAACTGTCTCTATTGCCAAATTTTAGTCACCGCAAGGCCCCCATGCGAAGTTGCCAGACAGCGCAGCGATTCGTGTCCGTACGAGTCTTTAAACTAAATGCAATAAAGATGCGTCCTCAAGAGGAAAGTCGGGCGATATTGATGAGTGAACTGGCAAACCGCGGGGAATCGGCAATCGTGCCAGAAGTTTTTTACAAGCAGGTTTCCTCGATTCTCAACGCCGCTCGCGACAAGGCCTATACCGCCGTTAACTTTGCGATGGTTGAGGCATATTGGGAGATCGGCAAGAGTATTGTTGATGAACAGGGCGGAGAGGAGCGCGCCAAGTATGGCGATGCACTGATCGACGAACTTGCCGTTAGATTGACTAAGGATTTTGGCAGAGGCTTCAACGCCAGAAGCTTAAGATACATGCGTCAGTTTTATCTTGCGTTCCCAATTCGGAACGCGCTGCGTTCCGAATTGAATTGGACACATTACCGCAGGTTATCGCGTATAACCGACCCTGATGCTCGAACATGGTACATGAACGAATGTGCCGATTCTCGCTGGAGCACGCGTCAGCTCGAGCGCCAGATCAACACCATGTTCCGCGAGCGCCTGCTTGCCAGCAAGGACAAGGAGGCCGTCACCCAGGAAATCCAAAAGAGCGCCCCGGCTCGTCGCCCCGAGGATATCATCCGCGACCCATATGTACTGGAGTTTTTAGGTTTCTCGGACGATACTGCGTTTCGCGAGAGCGATCTAGAGCAGGCGCTCATCACGCATCTTCAGAAGTTCCTGCTGGAGCTTGGCCGTGGTTTCGCTTTCGAGGCGCGCCAAAGGCGCATCACCTTTGATGGGCGCCATTTCTATATTGACCTTGTGTTTTACAACTATCTGATGCGCTGCTTCGTGCTCATCGACCTTAAGACCGATGATCTTACGCACCAGGACCTGGGCCAGATGCAAATGTATGTGAACTACTACACGCGCGAGCTCATGAACGAAGGCGACAATCCGCCCATAGGCATCGTGCTCTGCGCGGACAAAAGCGATTCGATCGTCGAGTACACGCTGCCCGAAGACAACGACCAAGTGTTTGCCGCCAAATACCTGCCGTATCTTCCAAGCAAGGAAGAGCTGGCGCGCGAGCTGAGTGCCGAGTACCGCGCCATCAACGAAGCGACTAATGGCGAAGCGCAAGGGTAGCGGCACGTTGCGACCGAAACGCCCGCACGCCTGTGAGCCGTCCCGCGCTGCGCTTCCCTACTTCCCAAAGATCGCAGCGAGCAAGCCCTTGCGTTTGGGCTTCTCCTCTCGGTAAGAACCCTCGGCGACCGCTGCAACCTGATGCTGCTGCTCGCCGCCTCCACGGCGCACGATCTGGTACAGAAACGGCGATTTAACGTATTTGACCTCGATGGGCGCGGCATGCACGGTACTTTCGCCGGACAGATGCAGGCTCGGGTTGAGCGGTGCGACAATGTGCGTTTCGCGCTTATCGCTAAACACCACCGCTGCCGCACGACCCGTCTGGCCGTTTACGGCAATGCGCACCTGCTCGCCATCGCGGCTGTCCGACGCGGGACGATCGACAAAGTAGACCGGCACCATCACCAGACCGTCCTTGTGCTTGCGGGCCTTGCGCGCCCAGGCGCGGATGCTCTTTTTATTGAGCCCCAGCACCGCCTCGGCATCGTTGCCGGCAATATCGAGTGCTAGCTTATCAATGACCACCTGGTCCTTGGTAGACGCATCGACGGAGACAACGCGGAAGTCGCCCTCCTGCATGGCAGGATCGAACGGGCCCACCTTGCCAAAGTCCCACGGCTCCAAAATGCCCATAAGACGAACGTCCAGGTAGTTTGCCCGCGGATACGCCCAGTCGAGCACCTCGTAGTACACCAAGGTCTCCTTGCTCAGTCCCTTGCCCGGGAAGGACGCCATCATGCGCAAATCCGCGAGCGCCATGGGGAAATAGAAGAGCATCATGTCTTTTTGAATCGCGTCTTCCACGTCGTGCCCGGCAAAGGCATCCGGGTACTGGCGCACCAGCTGCAGCGCGTTGGCACGTGCCTGCTGCGGTGAGATTTCGCAGGGAATACCCTGCTCCGGCACATACTCCGCACCCACGCCCATGGTCAGACGTTTGCTAAACGTACCGGGCTTGAGCAGGTCGGCAATGCCGATCTTGTTGCCGCAGGACGGGCACTCAAACACACGCTGCGTTGACTCGCCCTCAAAGGACGCGCCGCAGAAGGGGCAGGGAATGCTCACGTGCGTGGCTTCTTGGAACTCCTGCGCCGTGCCGCGGTCCTCCCATAGCAGATGCTCCAGAACCGACTGATTGCGCCAGTGCGAATTAAAGAAATACCAGTCCGGGTCCTCCGGGCGCTCGAGCTGCGACACATGGGTGAGCTTAAGTAGCCCATCGACAACCGTCAGCGGCGCATGGCGAATGCCCAAAGCGCTCTTGGGCTCCCCCGCATCGGCCTGCCACGGAACGACCGTGCCGCAATAGGCGCACTCAAAGCTGCGTTTAGCCTGGTGTGAGTACATAGGGCCGCCGCAGTTTTGGCATTTAATGGCAAACATCTCGTCCATGGAAACGTCCTCCTTTGCACAGGGGCTGTCGACATTAAGTATGTCGAGCAAACTGGCACATGCCCATACCCATGTGGCCCAAAATGGACCACCCAGGCAGACGGGAAGGCCTGCTCGTTAGCGCGGGCAGACCATTGCTGCATTTTCTGAGCACCGGCGCACGGTGCGCCCATGCGAGCTACACTATCCCCTTAAACATGATTGTGAGGACGACCGCTATGCTATTTGTAAATCAGCTGGTACATACGCTTGTTCCCGGCAGCGAGGGCGAGCCGGTCGATGCCTCCTGTCGCACCAACGCGGGCTTCGCCGCAAGCCTCATCTGCATTGGCCTCAACATCACCCTGTGCCTGGCCAAGGGCATCGCAGGCCTGCTCGCCGGCTCCGTCTCCCTCATCGCCGACGCCTTCAACAACCTCTCCGACGCCTCGAGCAACATCGTGAGCCTGCTCGGGTTCCGCCTTGCCAGCCGCCCGGCAGACGAAGGCCACCCCTATGGCCACGGTCGCTACGAGTACCTAGCCGGTCTGTTCGTCGCCGTTCTGGTTTGCGCCGTCGGCATCAACCTGATCCTCGAGTCGGTCACTAAGATCATCAAGCCTTCCCCCACTGCATATTCGGTGCTCTCCTTAGCCGCCCTCGTCTTGTCCATGCTCGTTAAGCTCTGGATGGCCGCGTTCAACCGCACGCTGGGCGACCGCATCGACTCAGAGACGCTCATCGCCACGGCACAGGACTCCAAAAACGATGTCATCACCTCGGGCTCGGTCTTGGTGGCGGCGCTTATTTCGCAGACGACCGGCTTCGACCTCGATGGCTGGGCAGGCCTGGGTGTGGGCATCTTCATCTGCATCAGCGGCATGGGTCTAGTGCGCGACGCCATCAGCCCGTTGCTGGGACAAGCGCCCGACCCCAAGCTCGTCCAGGCAATCCGCGACAAGATCATGTCCTATCCGCAGGTCTTGGGCACACACGACCTGATGGTGCACGACTACGGCCCCGGTCGTCAGTTTGCCAGCGCCCACGTGGAGATGCCCGGCGAGGGCGACGCGTTTGAACATCACGAGATCCTGGACACCATCGAGCACGACATCAAGCGCCAGATGGGCATTGACATCACGCTGCACTGCGACCCCATCGCGACAACCGGCGATGATTTGCGCGGCTGGGTCAAGCGCGGCATCATGCAGATCGACCCCGCACTCTCCATCCACGACCTGCACGAGCACGACGGGTTCGTTTCGTTTGACCTGGTGCGTCCCGACGGCTTTGATATATCCGACGAGGAGCTGCTGGAGCTCGTCACGCGCATCGTGCACGAGCGCCGGCCCGACGTCTCATGCGTCGTCACGTTTGATTCGGGCTTTAGCTCGCCCGACCGTCCAGCAGAGCAGCTGTAGCCCACTTAACAGCTAGTTTCCCTGCGCGCCCGAGATGCCGTTTTGCAGCGCGTTCCAGGCATCCGTCGCCATATCACCCAGGTTCTGGGCCGTATCACCCAGCTCTTGGGCCTTATCCCCAAGCTCCTGTGCCTTGTTGCTCAAGTCCTCCAGCGTATTGGAGCTCGAGCCGTCTGTACCGCTTTGGCCGTCGGACGAGTTGCCCGAGCTGTTCTTGTGCGTGAGCTGAATTTCGAGGTTGCCGCTGTCGTTATAGTAGGCAGAAGTAACGATCCAGTTGGCATCGACGACGGGCGTTGAGCCGTCGTCGGTCAGGACCACGGCATTCGAAAGATCGGCGCCGCGCGACTTAAGGAGCTTCTTGGCGTTGGACCAGTACTGCCCCGGGATATCGCTCAGATCGACGGTGCTAGACGAGGCGGACTCGGTTTGCTCGGCAGCGGTATCGGCCGTTGAACTCCCTCGCTTGTTGAGCATGCCCGACACAATGGCAAACACAACCGACAGCGCAAAGAAGATCGCCAGCACGATGAGGATCTTCTTGATCACGCTCGACGAACGCGACGGCTTCTTCTCCTCGTCCTCGCCATATTGCGGAATCGACTTGGGGTACTCGCGATACGGCTCGCGCGACTCGTAGCGAGGCTGCGCCGTGCGAGGCATATACGTCGTCTGCTGAGGCTGCGGAATGGGATTCTGCGGCAGGTCATCATAGGGATTCGGTGTCGAGACGACATAAGAATCCTGCGGCGCGTAATCAAACGGGTCCGGAGTTGCGTTGCCATAGGGGCCTTGCGAAGATGCAGCGTAAGAATCCCGCGCTGTGTCGCCATAGCCCATAACCCGGGTTGGCTCGGCAGAAGGCTGCGTCGCGGCGGGGTCGGTATAACCGGGGTTGGGAACAACGCGGGTCGCATCGGCGCTATCGCCAGC
>JAHYYI010000013.1 GCA_019425045.1 Collinsella sp. | reverse complement strand
GGCGCTCCTGAGCCTGCTCGTCGACAAGCCGGTGACTATCTACACCACCAACGGCTATGCATGTCGGTTTACGGGCGAGCTTGCTGCTAAGGTGGTGGTAATTGGCGGCGACTTCAACCCCGTTACCTGCTTGCTCACCGGTCCTATGGTTGAGAGCGCGCTGCGCGAGCTGTACTTTGACCGGGCGTTTATAGGTGTCAACGCGGTGGACGAGGACCGCGGCATCATGACGCCAGGTTATCCCGAGGCTATCAAAAAACGTATCGTGATGCAGAATTCCCAAGCGAGTTACGTACTCGCCGATAGCTCCAAGTTCCACGTGTTTTCAAATGTAAAGGTGTTCGACCTGGAGGGCTTTACTGTTATTTCCGACAAGCGCGACGCCAAAATCGGCGAACGCGTCAAAATGATCACGGCCTAGGACACTGGGGCATCGCATCTTGCCCTCAAGCCGTTGCCCACGTAACGAAGCGTGGGGCAAATGTGCGCCCCATTCCTGATTTGGGGACTAGCTTAGTTCGTCGGCTATTTGGTGCTCGTAGAAGGCTTCGACTACGGCGTTAAAGTCGCGGGCGAAGTCTTCCATGGTTCCACGCCAGGTGGCTCGGCCGGGCTTTCCTTGGCCCACATAGGCGGTTTGAATGCCGCAGTCGGGGCTGGGGAAATCGCGCTTGGGGTCGTTGCCTACCATAAGGACCTCGTGCGGCTCGAGCCCCATTGCCTGCAGCTGCTCGAGGTAATAGGTGGCATCGGGCTTGCAGCGGGTGGCATTTCCCATGTGCGTCACGAGCTCAAAGGGGGCGTCGGCCAGGTCGCCCCAGCCCATACGGCACTCAATAGCCCCCTGGGGAAAGCTGGGGTTGGTGAAGAGCGCACAGCGCAGCCCTGCGTCCTGTACGGCCTGGAGTGCGGCGTGTGCGCCCGGCATGGCATGGGCGTTGATGACGTCGTCATTCTTGTACGGAAGAATCTCACGGTCGTAGTAGGTAAACGCCTCGTAGATGAGGGGGTCGGAGAGGCATATGCCACACCTGCGCTCGACCTCGGTCTGGTAAAACTCAAGATTGGTGCGGTTGTCCGTGCCGCTGCGGCGATTGGCGTTGAGGTCGACCAGGATGGTGCCGAGGCGTGCCATCGTGCCACCGCGGCTGCGGCGCCCGATATCCGCGAGCATCGAAGAGACATCCTTAAAATAGCGAAGGATGAACGCGTTGAGGTTGATGCTAAGAAGCGTTTCGTCCATATCGAAAACGACTGCTTTGAGCACGCGGGCACCTTTCTCGAAAAATCGATCTAGAATCGTTGGCTCCGGATACTTTACCCCAAAGCCGAATGCCTGGCTGGTTATCGTCAAGTTGCGGAGACGTGTGTTCATAAGATTACGAAAAAGTCTCCACACGAGTAAAAAATCGCAGTTCACGCTTGAAATCGAACTCATTTCCCCGTAACCTATACGAACGTGATTGCATAAGCGTCACATTAGTATCTGTCGGCTCCCGAGTGTTCCTAAACGTTGTGTGCTTGTCGCACCCTTCTGTAGGTCCTAGCAATCGGGGCCCCGTAGTTCGAAAGGGGTCCACCTTTGAGTGAGATTCAGAACTCGTCCATTTTCTCTCTTGACGATGTCAACGAGGAGGAGATGAACAACCTCATCGACGGTACGATTACCGACTTTGATGAGGGCGATCTCGTTAACGGCACTGTCGTTAAGATCGAGCATGACGAGGTGCTCGTTGACATCGGATTCAAGTCCGAGGGCGTTATCCCGGTCCGCGAGCTGTCCATCCGCAAGGACGCTAACCCTGCAGACATCGTTGCACTCGGTGATCCCATCGAGGCTCTGGTTCTCCAGAAGGAGGACAAGGACGGTCGTCTGGTCCTGTCCAAGAAGCGTGCCGAGTACGAGCGTGCTTGGAACCGCATCGAGGAGAAGTTCAACTCCGGCGAGAACGTCGAGGGCGAGGTTATCGAGGTTGTCAAGGGCGGCCTGATCCTCGACATCGGCCTGCGCGGCTTCCTGCCCGCTTCCCTCGTCGACCTCCGTCGCGTCAAGGACCTCACCTCCTACATGGGCACCCGCATCGAGGCCCGCGTCATCGAGATGGACCGCAACCGCAACAACGTTGTCCTTTCCCGTCGCGTCGTGCTCGAGGAGTCCCGTAAGGCCGAGCGCTCCGAGATCCTGTCCAAGCTCAAGTCTGGCATGCGTCTCCAGGGCACCGTTTCCTCCATCGTCGACTTCGGCGCCTTCGTCGACCTCGGCGGTATCGACGGCCTCATCCACATCTCCGAGCTCTCCTGGAACCACGTCAACCATCCTTCCGAGGTTGTCAAGGTCGGCCAGGAGGTCGAGGTCGAGGTTCTCGACGTTGACCTCAACCGCGAGCGCATCTCCCTGGGTCTCAAGCAGACCACCGAGGATCCGTGGCGCGCACTGGTCAAGAAGTACCCCGTCGGCGCTATCGTCGAGGGCACTGTGACCAAGCTTGTCCCGTTCGGCGCTTTCGTCGACCTGGGCGAGGGCATCGAGGGCCTGGTGCACATCTCCGAGATGGCCAACAAGCACGTCGACCAGCCTTCTCAGGTCACCCACGTGGGCGACAAGGTTCAGGTCAAGGTCATGGAGATCGACCTCGACCGTCGTCGTATCTCCCTGTCCATGAAGTCTGCTGCTGAGACTCTGGGCGTCGAGATCGAGGTTACCCCGCTGCCTTCTGAGAAGAAGGACGAGGAGACCGACGCCGAGTAATTCGGTTTGACGATCACTTGTTTTAAGGGATCCGTCCGTAATGGACGGGTCCCTTTTTGCATTTGGCGCCGAGATGCGCAACGCTGCCGGGCGTCCACAGGCTATTGGATTGTCGGTGCATGAAAAAAGCCGACATCCCGCCTCGGGGAGGAGGCGGGAACACACCGAGTAGACGGAGGGGTGCGGAGCGCGGTCGCGTCTCGACTGACGACGTTGCCCATCGACAGGACCATTGTAGCGCATGGCGGTTCTTGGTTTATCGTGTCGAGCGTTTGCGTTGTGCCATTGCCTGCGGTAACGGTGTGCTACACTCTTGCACTGCTGAGTGGGCCAGACGGTCGCGCGATGTGCTGCTTGCAGTACGCGTGAGGAAAGTCCGGGCTCCAGAGGGCGGGATGCCGGCTAACGGCCGGGCGGAGTGATCCGACGGAAAGCGCCGCAGAAAAGAAGACTCCCACCTGCGCCGCAAGGCGTAAAGGGAAAAGCTGAAACGGTGGTGTAAGAGACCACCAGCGTCGTGGCAACACGGCGGCTTGGCAAGCCCCATCCGGAGCAAGCGCGAATAGGAACGCTATGGGCCGGCCCGGTCCGCGTTCGGGTAGCGTGCGTGGAGCTGCATGGTAACGTGCAGACAAGATAAATGACCGTTCACGACAGAACCCGGCTTATCGGCCCACTCGGCACTTTGTTGACGCTGCGAACCCGTCAGCGCGGCAATCTGCCTTTCAAGCCTTCGGGCATGACCATAAGGTCAATGCCCTCGGCTTTCAAGGCACCTTGCTCGCGCTGACGGGTTCTCGCTTTCGTTGACGGAATCATCGGCGTTGTCATTCTTTTTACTAGGGTTATCGTATTATTGAGGCTGTTCGTTGCTGCGCTTTATTTTGTTGAGGGGCTTTGTTGGACAGCTATTTTACTCTGCAATCGAATATTGAGGCTTCGGGCGAGTTTGTGGACCGCAAGAGCCGGTTTATTGCCCAGCTGGTCCATATTGAGTCCGAGGACGAGGCGAATGCCTTTATCGAGATGGTTCGCAAACGTCATTACGACGCTCGACACAATGTTCCCGCGTGGATTTTGGTCGATGGACGCGAGCGCCAGAGCGATGATGGTGAGCCGAGCCGCACGAGCGGTATGCCGACGCTCGAGGTGTTGCGCGGTGCGGAGCTCAAAAATGTTTGCTGCGTAGTGACGCGCTATTTTGGCGGCACGCTGTTGGGGCCGGGCGGCCTGGTTCGCGCCTATACTGCGGCGACGCAAGCGGCGGTGGCCGCGGCTCAGGAGGCCGGGCAGATCGTCGAGATGACGAGTGTCGTGCCTGTTGACGTGCATGTGGCCTATCCGCAGTATGAGCAGGTGCTTCGCTTGGCCCAGGATTCCGGTGCCAAGGTTTCGGATACCGAGTACGCGGATGCCGTGACACTTCATTTGGTGTTTAAGGCGGGGGAGCAGGAGTCGTTTTGCGCTAAGATGCGCGAGCTTATGGCGGGGCGTGAGGAGATTGAGGTCGGCGCTCCCGAATTTGCCGAGTTCTAACGGCGACGGCCGGCGTGCTTTTGGATGGATCCTAAGCGCGCCGGCCGTCGTTTTACTGTTGCTGTCGATTACTCGGCGAGCTGCTTTAGCACATCACAGGCGATTTCGACGGCATCGTCGATGCAACCGGGACAGCTGCGGAGCGGACCCTTGTCCGATCCGATGCCCTTGAGCGTGCCGCAGACGGTCGTCGTGTTCTTCTCGCCAAAGCGCTTGGCAATCTCGCGCGACAGTTTGTAGGTCTGGCCCTTGGTCTTGGGGTTTTCCATGCCATCGCTCATTACAAAGCCCATGATGGCCACGGCGCCCGAGATGGCACCGCAAGTTTCGGTCATGCCGCCCATGCCGGCGCCAAAGCCCTCGGTGAGGGTAAAGGCGACCTGGGGGTCGAGCCCGACGGCGGGCGCGAGCGTGCAGGCGACGGCCTGCGCGCAGTTAAAGCCGCGGGCGTGGTATTCGGCAGCCTGAGCCTGGCAGGTGGCAGTGTTGAGCTGAGTGGTATCAATCTGCTTCATCGGTGTCTCCTTGATTGCGGTGTACCCGCCTATGGTACCCTTGCTGGCGCATTCGCTTATCGAGACCGCAGTGCATATCTCATTGTTTTTCGCCATCGAACACTTTCTTAAGATTTGGGACAAATAAACCTGATTAATTTGTCCCATAACCTATCGGCGGGATGGGTTGAGAGGGGTGCGGGGTAGCGGTATCGTGAACCGAATAAAACAAAACCCAAGTAAGGGAGTTGGATATGAGCGAGCAGACCATCGGTACTACATGTGTTCAGGGCGGCTATCACCCGGGAGATGCGGAGCCGCGCCAGGTGCCCATCTACCAGTCCACCACGTGGAAATACGACACGTCCGAGCACATGGGCAAGCTGTTTGACCTGGAGGAGTCGGGCTACTTCTACAGCCGTCTGCAGAATCCCACGTGTGATCTGGTTGCTGCCAAGATCTGCGAGATGGAGGGCGGCACCGCTGCGATGCTCACGAGTTCGGGCATGGCCGCAAACTTCCTCGCGATCTTTAACGTGGCCGGTGCCGGTGATCACGTGGTCGCGAGCTCTGCTATCTACGGCGGTACCTACAACCTGCTTGCCCATACCATGGGCCGCATGGGCGTGACTTGCACGTTCGTTGCCCCCGACTGCACCGATGAGGAGCTCGAGGCAGCCTTTGAGCCCAATACCAAGCTTGTCTTTGGCGAGACGATTGCCAACCCCGCCCTTGCCGTGCTCGATATTGAGCGCTTTGCCAAGGCCGCGCATGACCACGGTGTGCCGCTGATGGTCGACAACACCTTCCCGACGCCCGTGATGTGCCGTCCCTTTGAGTGGGGTGCCGACATCGTTACGCACTCCACCACCAAGTACATGGATGGACATGCCGCCTACCTGGGCGGCGTGATCGTCGACCACGGCCAGTTTGACTGGATGGCCCATGCAGACAAGTTCCCGGGTCTCACCACGCCTGACGAGAGCTACCACGGCGTGACCTATGCCGAGAAGTTCGGCCGTGAGGGCGCCTTTATTACCAAGGCCACCGCGCAGCTCATGCGCGACCTCGGCCCCATGCAGAACCCGCAGGCGGCATTCTTCTTGAACAGCTCGCTCGAGAGCCTGCATATGCGCATGCCGCGTCATTGCGAGAACGGCTTGGCCGTTGCCAAATTCCTGCAGAGCCATCCCAAGGTGCGCTTCGTGAGCTATCCGGGCCTGGAGGGCGATAAGTACTATGACCTGGCTCAGAAGTACATGCCCAACGGTACTTGCGGCGTTGTGAGCTTTGGCTTTAACGGTGGTCGCGCGGCGGCCGAGACCTTTATGAAGAGCCTCAAGCTCGCCCAGATCGCCACGCATGTGGCCGACGCCCGCACTTGCTGCCTGCATCCCGCTAACGCTACGCATCGCCAGATGAACGATGAGGAGCTCATCGCCTGCGGCATCTCCGCCGACATGGTGCGCCTGTCGTGCGGCCTCGAGGACACGGCCGATCTGATTGCCGACCTTGAGCAGGCGCTCGAGCAGTGCTAGGCTAGCTCCGTTCAAGGTGCCGATGCTGGCAGAAAGCTTCGGTGACCTTTCGTTCCGATTCCGTAGGCGGGACCCCAATCGCGACTGTTCGCAGGCGATTGGGGCCCCGTTTTTGCGTTGCACCACTCGAAAGGATGGATATGGAGAAAACTGCAGAGCAGCTGCGCCGCGAGCGCATTGCCCTAGAGGGCGACACGCATGGCAAGAACAAATGGGCGATTCTGTTTACCGTGCTCATCATGACGTTTATGGCGTGTCTGGATTCGACCGTCGTGACCGTGGCACTGCCCGTGATGCAAAAGGAGCTGGGCGTGGGCCTCGACCGCATCCAGCTGGTGAGCTCGGTGTACCTGCTTGCGACATGCGTGGCTATGCTGCCGTTTGGCCGCTTGGGCGACGTGCGCGGCAAGGTGGGCGTATTCCAGCTGGGCGTCATCGTTTTTACGGCCGGCTCGCTGCTTTGCGGCCTTTCGAGTTCGCTCGAAGTTCTTATTCTGGCACGCATTGTGCAGGGCGTCGGCTGCGCGGCGGCCATGGCTAACAACATGGGTATCATCACCGAGTCGTTTCCGGCGCGCGAGCGCGGTCGTGCCATGGGTATTCTCGCGACCTTCGTGGCCCTCGGCATGATGTGTGGCCCCGTGCTGGGCGGCATGCTGGTGGCAAGCTTTCCCTGGGAGAGCATCTTCCTCATCAACCTGCCCATTGGCGTCATCTCGTTTATCGTGGGGCTCTATACGCTGCCGCATGTTAAGCCGGAGGCTGGCGAGCGCCCCATGTCCCTGATCGAGGCTGCTCGTCGCTGCTTTGCAAATTCGGCCTTCACCATCAACCTCGCCTGCATGCTCATCGTGTTCGTTGGTATTGGCGCATCAGAGTTTATCCTGCCGTTCTATTTTCAGGACGCCCACGGCTTTGGTTCCGACATCTCTGGACTACTCTTTTTGGCGTTGCCGATGGTGAATGCCTTTATCGGCCCGCTTTCGGGTACGGTTTCGGACCGTGTTGGCTGCGAGGGCCCCACGGCGGTCGGCCTAGGCGTGTACGTATGCGGTCTCTTTGCGGTAAGCACGCTCGACGAGCACTCTTCTATCCCTGTGATCGTGTGTTGCGTCGCGTTTATGTCGTGTGGCACGTCGATTTTCCAGAGTCCCAACAACTCGCTGTACATGGGTTCGGCCCCGCGCGAGGCGCTCGGTTTTGCGGGCAGCCTGGGTAGTCTGGCGCGCTATGCGGGTATGGCAGTGGGCATTACAGCGGCGTCGCATATCCTGTATGGGCAGATGAGCGTGGCGATGGGTGAGGCCGTGACCAGTATTGTTGCAGGCCGTCCGGATGTGTTCCTGTTTGGTTTTCGTTCGGTGTTCTATGTGTTGATGGCTGTGGCCGCTGTGGGCTTTGCGTTCGCCATGGTGCGTTTTGTGAGGATGCGCGCCCGCCATTAGCGTGTTGGGAGGCTGTCTGCCACGATTCGCGCCGTCTCAAAAAGACTCGTTTGTGGTGCGATGCGGCTTGTGGGGCGGGCGGGGGTCGGTCCGTGGTAGACTATCGAACAACGTTTATTAATCGCGCGGTATCGTTGCCGCGAGAAGGGGTTGCGCCATGCAGGAGCTTGAGGATCGTATTCGCCATGACGGCATCGTAAAGGCCGGTAACGTCCTTAAGGTTGATGCCTTCCTCAACCACCAGTGCGACGTTGAGCTGTTCGACCACATGGGCGCCGAGTGGGCCCGTCTGTTCAAGGATGTCGAGATCAACAAGATCCTGACGATTGAGGCTTCGGGCATTGGTATGGCTTGCATCGCGGCTCAGCATTTTGGCGGCGTGCCGGTGGTTTTTGCCAAGAAGGCACAGTCCATCAACCTCGACGGCGAGCAGTATGCCACGACCATCTACTCCTTTACCAAGCAGAAGGAGTACCCGGTCATCGTCGGCAAGCGCTTCCTGTCCGAGGGCGACAAGGTCCTGATTATCGACGACTTCCTGGCCAACGGCTGCGCACTCGAGGGCCTTATCAAGATCTGCGAGGCTGCGGGTGCCGAGGTTGCCGGCATTGGCATCGCGGTGGAGAAGGGCTTCCAAGGCGGTGGCGATAAGCTCCGCGAGCGCGGCTTCCGCGTCGAGAGCCTGGCCCGTATCGCCGATATGGACTGCGACACCGGCGAGATCACCTTCGCCTAAGCGCGCAACACAAGCGATTGGTATGCGATGTGACAAAGGGACTGTCCCTTTGTCACATTTTTTTGTATGAGGGGAGGTATTGATATGGATGAGAACAAGATGGGATGGCGCGAGTATGCGCGCTATGCCGAGATGTCGGTCGAGAGGTTGGCACGCGACTGCGAGGTTCAGGTGTTTCGCGCGACAGGTCCGGGCGGACAGGGCGTGAACACGACGGACTCGGCGGTGCGTATGAAGCATGGGCCCACGGGGATTGTTGTGACGGCGCGCGAGAGCCGTAGTCAGTTTCAGAATCGCGCGAGCTGCCTGCGTAAGCTGCGCGCAGAGCTTGAGCGTCGTGGCCGTCCGCCGCGCCGTCGCGTCAAGACCAAAGTGCCCCAGCGATCGCGCCAGCGCAGGCTCAACGACAAGCACTTCAATGCGATTAAAAAGGCTAACCGTCGCAAGCCGGGCGGGGAGGAATGATCTTCTCAATAAGTTGCGGTGAAATAGGGACTGTTTCGCGGCTTTAACTGCATAAACAGTCCCTATTTCACCGCAACTTAGGTGGGGTTAGCGGGTTGGGTGCCAGACTTGGAGGGCGCCGGGTAGGATGTCGACTTCGATGCGCGAGGCGACGATGGACTCGCCGTCGGCCTGGATGGGGTAGTCGGGCTCCTCAAAAGTTAGCTCGGCATGGCGGCAGCGGCGCATGCGAACCGGTGGCAACTTGGTATGGTGGCCGTCCTTGGCCGAAAGGAACATAGGCAGGGCTACCGCGCGAGGGACGGGGCCGCAGGCGTAGCAGACGTCGAGCATGCCGTCGCAGGGGTCGGCATCGGGGCAGATGCGATAGCCCGAGCCATAGGTAGGACCAAGCTGAATCGCCATGATGATCGCCCTCACGCGCTCGGCGGGCGCGCCGTCAAAGCTGACTGTCATGGGGTAGTTGCGATAGCGCAGGCCAAACTGCTCAAGTCCCGAAAGGGTGTAGAGCGGAGCACCCGTCAAGCCGGTCTTTTTGCGCAGCTCTGTGGTGCCAAGGCCGATGGCGGCATCAATACCGACGGAGAGAGTCTGGTCGTAATACTCGACGATCGCCTCGCCGTTGCCGCTTGCGGGGTTCCATGAGCGAATCCGCCCGATGTCCTGACGCTGCAGCTCACAGGTGAGTAGCGCGCCAAAATCCTTGCCGGAGAAATCTTCGATATCGAGCGTCTGGGCAAAATCGTTGCCGGAGCCCACGGGCAGGACGGCAAGAGCGGGGCGGGCGTCCTCCTTTTGCGTCATAAGCCCGTTGACGACTTCGTGGATCACGCCGTCGCCGCCGAGTGCGATAACGGTGCGATAGCCCTGAGCCTGTGCGGCAAGCTCCTTGGCGTGTCCCATGTGCTCGGTTAGCACCAGGTCAAACTGGGATGCGCGCGCGGTCATATCCAAAAAGCGTTGCAGGCGCTCGGCAACTTCGCGCGCCGCACCCGACTGGGCGGCTGGGTTGGCGATGATGAGCGTGCGACCAAAAGCAGTTGCGTGCATGGGGCGACTCCCGGCGTGTGACATGACGGTGCGGTCGCGCTCAGGTCGAATTGCCCCCGATTGTGGCTGCACGGCGATTATTACATCTACTCTATCAGGTCGTTGTGGCGCTCGATAGCATCCGCTACCGTACCGCCCTCATCCACAATAAGCGAGCGGCGCTTGGGTGAGATGATGCGCTGGGCGGGGTACACGCCGCGGTGTCCGCCGGTTAGGTAGCTGATAAAGGCCACGATGACAAAGAACCCGGCGGCCGTGCCGTGGAACAGGTCGATGGCCATCATGCAGGTGGTGATGGGCACGTTGAGGCCGGCGCAGAACACGCCGAGCATGCCGAGAGCCGCCAGAAAACTGGGGTCAAGCCCGGTAAGGCAACCGATCCAGCCACCGAGTGCCGCACCGATGCCAAACAGGGGCGTGACCTCGCCGCCTTGGAAGCCCGCGCCCAGGGTAAGCGCTGTGACGACCAACTTGATGGCTGCGTCCGCCAGGGTGGTGTTGCCTGCAAATCCGGCGCCGGAAAGCCACGTGGAAAGGCCGGCGTAGTCCCAGGCGTCGAGGAGGGCATAGGCGGCCAAAACCACGAGTGCGCCTATGAGTGCGCGGACGAGGTAATTGGTGATAAAGCGACCGTACAGGCTTTTGACGGTTCGAACCGACCAGGCAAAGAGGCGTGCCGTCAGGCCGAAGATAATGGCGCTGATAACAACGATGACAACCGTCCGTGGTGTCATGTTGGGAACGCTGGCGATGACATTCGCCTCGTACTCGGTTCCCAAGGCAAGCGACGTAAAGTAGCCGGTAAACGAGGCGACCAAGCAGTAGATGCCCGCGGTGTAGTCGATCTTGCCGATAAAGCACATCTCCATGCCAAAGAAAGCTCCAGCAAGGGGCGAGCCGAATACGGCGCCAAAGGCCGACGAGATGCCGGCGAGCATGAGGTCGTGGTGGTCATGTTTTTTGAGGTGGGCGAGGTTCGAGATGTTGCTGGCGATGGTGCCGCCAATCTGCACCGCGGCCCCCTCGCGACCGGCAGATCCGCCCGTTAGGTGCGTGAGCGTGGAGCAGACGAAGGTGAGGACGGCCATGCGCATATGGATGAGACGTGTGCTCAGAGCGGAGTCGATGACCAGGTTGTTACCGCGTTTGGCGGCAAGGCCGTGGTTTTTGTACACCCATGCGGTGGCAACGCCCACAACAGGAAGCAAGGCGTAGACCCACGCGTGGTGCTCGCGATAGTCGGTCGCGATATTCAGCGAGGCCAAAAACGCCCAAGCGGCAACGCCCATGGCGAGCGAGACGATGACGACGAGTGCGAGCAACTTGGCGCTCGCGAGTAGGTTGCGGGCGTTGCGGCGCGTGTCGGCAGCCAAGAGATGCTCGGAGCGGGTGAGCTGTTGCCTGCCTGCCATGATGACGTCATTAAGGGAGAAAAAGCCGCCGTCGTCGAGCGACTGGGAATGATCCTGCGCCTCGTTTGCGCTTTCAGGTTTGTCGGTATAAGCCATACGTTCCTCTTTTGGGTTGCAACACGAGCATTATAGAACGTGCCATACGTGACAAACCGGCAGGTTGGTTTTGGTTTTGTTTCGCGGCTTGCGGCCGACAGATGTATTCGCGGCCGCGGGCCAGGTCTTGAGCAGGCGGCGAGGGATTATACTGAGATAAACATAAAGAATCGGCGCTTTTGTTGCGCGCCGCAGCATGCTAGAGGTGCATATGGCTGAGAAACTCATTCCGTTGGAGGACGCACAGGCGATCGTCTTGTCGCACGTGAATCGCACCGAAGTTGTCGAGATTCCCGTGTGGCAGGCCGTCGGTCTTCCCTTGGCCGAGGACGCGGTGGCCGATATCGACATCTCGCCGTTTGCCAACAGCGCTATGGACGGATATGCCGTGCGCTCGGCGGATTTGGCGCAGGCATCTGGCGAGGCGCCGGTGACGCTCGACGTTATCGGACACGAGGCCGCGGGCCATGTGTTTGAGGGCGCAATCGGCGCGGGTGAGACGGTCCGCATCATGACGGGCGCGCCGGTGCCCGAGGGTGCCGATGCCGTTGTGAAATACGAGATCGTCGACGTGCTCGATGGCGACGGCAACGAGGGCTCGCACGTTCGCTTTTCGGCGCCGGCCAAGGTGGGGGAGAACGTTCGCTCGGCTGCCGAGGAGGCCCATGCCGGCGATGTTGTGATGCACGCTGGCGAGGTTGTGGCCCCGGCCGGCGCCGGTTTGCTGGCGAGCGCCGGTTACGCGAACGTTAGAGTGCACGCCGCCCCGCGCGTGGGCGTTATCTCGCTGGGCACGGAGCTGGTCGCGCCCGGCCAGCTGCCGGCGCGTGGGCAGATTCGCGATTCCAATTCCTCGGCGTTAATGGCCGAGGCACTCGATGCTGGGGCCGACCCGGTGTTCTACGGCATTGCGCCCGACGACGAGCGGGCGATTGCCGAGCTTGTGCACCGCGCCGCGCAAGAGTGCGATTTTGTCATTACGAGCGGTGGCGCCTCGGCTGGCGACTACGACTACGTGACGGCGCTGGTTCGGCGCGAGGGCGAGGTGCTGTTCGATCGCATTTCGTTGCGTCCCGGCAAGGCCATTACGTTTGGCCTGCTCGGCGGCAAGCCCTATCTGGGGCTTTCGGGCAACCCTGCGGCGGCCTATGTGGGCTTTGAGATGCTCGCCCGCCCGGCGATTCGTAAGATGCGCGGCTTTGCCGAGGGTGCTCGTCCCCTGCAGCGCGCGGTTCTCACCCATGGCGTGAAGAAGCGCCAGGACCGACGCTTCTATGACCGCGCCACGGTTGCGCGCGATGCGCAGACGGGTGAGCTTACGGTCGCCGAGGCGCACAGCCAGAACTCGGCGCTGCTCGGAACCATGCAGCGTGCGAACTGCCTGTTGCGCATCAACGAGGGCCCGTGCGATCTTGAGCCGGGCGACGTCGTGGATGTCGTCCGTGTCGATCTGCCCGAGGGCGCCGTGCTGTAGGAGGAATGCTATGGAGTTGAAGATTTCGATCGTGACGTGCTCGGATACGCGCGATCTTGCCCAGGACGAAGCAGGCGCTGCACTCGAGGAGCTCGTCGCGGCGCAGGGCTGGACGGTTGCCTCGCATACGGTGGTGCATGACGATGTTGACGAGATCGGTGCTGCCATTGTGGCTGCGGCCGACGATTGCCAGGCCAACGTGGTCATCACTTGCGGCGGCACGGGGCTTTCGATGCGCGACGTGACGCCCGAGGCGACGCGTGCCGTCTGCGACCGCGATGTGCCGGGTATTGCCGAGGCGATCCGTGCATACTCTATGACCAAGACGCGCCGTGCCATGCTTTCGCGCGCTATTTGCATGCAACGAGGTCATACACTTGTCGTAAACTTTCCCGGTTCTACGAAGGCCGCCCGCGAAAGCTGGGAGGCCATAGCAGACCAGTTGGAGCATGCGGCCCAAATGACGGCGGGCGGCGGGCACGCCAAATAAGCGCACTACCTGCGGCGGAGTAACCCTACGGGCTGCTCCGCCTTTTTTATGCAGCGACGGTGCGGGCCGTCTCGCGGTTATTGGTAAAAGAAAATTATCGGGCGAGAGCTATTCATCATAAACATTATTCGCGTGAAAGTATAATCTAGTAACAGAACAAAGCTCGCGGCGGGGCGCCCGGGTGTAGTCTTCGAAAGGGTTGAACATGTTCGATATGGTTTCTCGCCGCGGATTCGTCTCGCTTTCTGCTGTCGCCGCTGCCGGTCTTGGGCTTGCCGGCTGCTCCGGCAACAAGGAGCCTGAGTCGACCGGTTTCGATGCCGGCTCCGCCAAGATTTCGTCCAAGAAAGCTGTCGAGCTGCAGGTATTTGCCGCCAACTCGCTCGAGAAAGCTCTGCCCGAGGTTCAGAAGCTCTACACCGATCAGACCGGTACCACCTTTGCCGACACGCAGTTTAAGGCCTCCGGCGACCTCGTCGAGCAGATGCGTGCCGGCGCCACGGCCGACGTGCTCATCACTGCTTCCAAGGGCACCATGGATGACGCTGAGACCGCTGAGCTCGTCGACGCCGACACGCGTGAGGACATGTTCGTCAACGACCTCGTGATTATTCGTGCCGAGGGCTCCGGCACCAAGGTCGAGGCCATCGCCGACGTCGCGAACCTGGACGGCAAGATCGCCATTGGCGACGCCAAGACCGTCCCCGCCGGCAAGTACGCCAACCAGGCCTTAGCTTCTGTGGGTCTCTACACCGGCACCGAGGGCGACGACGGCGAGTATGCACCCGAGCTTGCCGACAAGGTGGCCCTGGCCGACAAGGTCGGCACCGCTGCGTCTTACGTCTCTACGGGCGACTGCGTGGCCGGTTTTGTCTACAGCTCCGATATCTTCCGCTATGACGGCATCGAGGAGGCCTTCGTGTGCCCCGAGGATTCGCACAAGCCCATCGTGTACCCGGGCGCCGTTGCCGAGAGCTCCGAGCACGCCGACGAGGCCAAGGCGTTTATCGACTTTTGCCTGTCCAACAAGAAGGCTCAGAAGATTTGGGCTAAGTACGGCTTTGAGCTTTCCGAGTAGTGCGGCTTGGCGCGATAATCCCATCGTTTTGTGTTTCACTCCGTCCTTGTATTCGCTTGGAGCTTTTCGTGCTTAAAAGATTCCGCATGCTTGTCGCCTGTGCTTTGACCTTCGCGCTTTGCTGGGTGCCGGGATTTGCGTTTGCTGGGGACGCTGAGGACGGGGCCCAGGTTGCTGCGACCGCTCATGGGCTTCCCTATGGAATCGAGGGTTTTGAGCGGTTGGCCAAGGGGACCGCTCGTGCCATGGAGGGCCAGCCAGAGGGCTACCGGTTTCCCGTTGACGAGGACGTGGACCTTGTAGTGGCGCCTGCTGCCGATCGCGTTGTGGTGTGGATATCGCCCAAGGCGGTCGAGAAGTACGGATTGGATCCGCAGGATAACGAGTGCGTATTGGGTCTCAAGGCCCTCGTCTGTGAGCTCGACAGCGCAAACTGCATGGGAGGTGCGCGGCTGGGGGACGTGGATCTTCCTTGGTATGTCACGGCGGAAACAACGTTTAATGCCGGCGGGTATACCTATGGCTTTGATGTGCGTGGTGCGGATGGGGACCGCTATGTGGTGATTGCATCGGCCTCGGGTGATGCCAAGGGCGGCGCGCGTTGGCTTGATAGCGCTCAAATGGTAGAGGCATCGTCTGTCGTGTTGCGGGATGAGCAAGGGCCGTTGACCTCTCTGGCTTCCTTTTTGGGCGACATCGACTATCGCCCGTTTTGGGTGTCCATTAAAACGAGCGGCCTTGCCCTGCTGATCTCCTTTGCGCTGGGCTTGTTTGCCGCGTGGAAGACTATGGGTACCTCGAGTCGCATCAAGGGCCTGCTCGATTCGGTCTTTACGATTCCTATGGTGCTGCCGCCCACGGTCTGCGGCTTTCTGCTCCTCATGCTGTTTGGCCGCTCGACCGGGGTGGGCCAGTGGCTCATCGCACACGGCATCTCGATCGTCTTTACCTGGCCCGCGGCGGTGATATCTGCCGTGGTGGTGTCGTTTCCCCTGGTCTACCGCACGGCGCTCGGAGCCTTTGAGAGCCTTGACACGCAGATGCTCGATGCCGCGCGAACCCTGGGATGGTCCGAGCATCGCATCTTTACCAAGCTTATGATGCCGCTTGGCTGGCCCTCGATTGCCGCCGGCGCGGTGCTTGCCTTTGCCCGCGCGATGGGCGAGTTTGGCTGCACCCTGTTCTTTGCAGGCAACTATGCCGGCATTACGCAGACCATTCCCATTGCGATTTACTTTGAGTGGATGGGCGGCAACACGTCGGTGGCCCTCTTTTGGGTCGTGGTCGTAATTGCGTTCAGCTTCCTGGTCATTCTGTTCATCAACATGTATACGGCGCATTCGCAAAAGTATCGCGAGCGTGGTCTCTCCCGTGCAGAGCGCAAGCAGGCCAAAGATCTCGCCGGACAGGGCGATTCGCTCGACCCGGTCGGCGGCGATGCGCTGCGTATCGATCGCGAGGCGTTGGCCGAGCTTATGCGCGATGACACGGTCGCAAAGGGAGGTCGATAAGCCATGTCGCTCGTTTTGGATATTAAGAAACGTTATTCCGGGTTTGTGCTCGACATGCAGCTTGAGGCCGGCGAGGAGCGCGTGGCGCTGCTGGGCGCCTCGGGTTGCGGCAAGAGCTGCACGCTGCGCTGCATTGCCGGTGTGGAGACGCCCGACGAGGGCAAGATCGTCGTCAACGGCGTGACCTTTTTTGACTCGGCCGCGGGCATTAACCTGTCGCCCCAGGAGCGAAAATGCGCCCTGTTGTTCCAAAACTATCAGCTGTTTCCCAACATGACGGTGGCCGATAACGTATGTGCCGGCGTAAAGGACGCGGGCGACGCCGCGGCGCGCAAAAAGCTTGCCGAACGTTACCTGGGCATTTTTGGCCTGGCCGATTTTGCCGACCGCTATCCCGCGCGCCTCTCAGGCGGCCAGCAACAACGCGTGGCGCTTGCGCGCATGGTGGCGGCACACCCGGGCATTTTTATGTTCGACGAGCCCATGAGCGCGCTCGATGCCTACCTTAAGAGCGCGCTCGAGCAGAACATGCTCGACCTGTTCGACGTGTGCAACCGCACCGTGCTCTACGTGAGCCACGATATCGACGAAGCGTGTCGCCTGTGCCAGCGCATTTGCGTGATGCATAACGGGCATGTGGAGGAGATCGGCTCCGTCGAAGATGTGGTCCGCCGGCCGCAAACCTTGGCCGCGCTGCGCTTGACGGGCTGCAAGAACACAAGCCGGGCGTGCAAGATCGGCGACGAAGAAGTTGAGGCTCTCGACTGGGGCATGACCTTTAATGTGGGTCGCGAGGTTCCTGATGATGTGGCGTACCTGGGGATTCGCGCAAGTTACTTCCATGTTGACAACCGTGCCGAGCGGGGTCGTAACAGCTACGACTTACACGTGGCCCGGGTGAGCGATTCGCGCTTTGAGCGGCTGGTGCTGTTGGACGTGCCACGTGTCGATGCACCCACGCGTCTGCAGTGGAAGGTCAACAAGGTGAGCGTGGCTTCCGACGAGCTGCCGCAGGCCGACGAGACCCTGCGCATGCACTTCGATGCCAAGAGAATTCATCTGGTTTGTCGATAAATGTGACAAGGGGACAGTCCCTTTGTCCCTTCTGCTGCGTCGCGTAGGGGTTGCGATACGCCGTCCGCTCGCGGCGCCACCATGCGTATACTGGGAGGAAAAGATTGACCTATGAGAGGAGGGATCGATGGCTGACGATTTCATCAAGCTCACGCAGATGACCGCTGCCTCTGGTTGAGCCGCTAAGTTGGCTCCTGGAGCCCTCGCCCAGGTCCTGGGCGACTTACCCAATGTGCATAACGACAACCTGCTCGTGGGGTTCGATACCTCCGACGATGCGAGCGTCTTTCGCGTTGGCGACAACTTGGGCCTCGTGCAGTCCATCGACTTCTTCCCGCCGATGGTCGATGACCCGTTTCTGTTTGGTCAGATCGCCGCGGCCAACTCGCTTTCGGACATCTACGCCATGGGCGGGCGGCCGAGCCATGCCATGAACCTGCTGTGCATACCTAACTGCCTGGGCGTCGAGGTTGCCGGCCAGATTTTGGCGGGTGGCGCCGACAAGTGCGTCGAGGCTGGCTGCACCATCGCGGGCGGCCACACCATCAACGACGACGAGCCCAAGTACGGCCTGTCCGTGAGCGGTTTTGTGCCACTCGACCGCATGCTCGCCAACAGCGGTGCGCGCGTGGGCGATGTCCTACTGCTGACCAAGGCGATCGGCTCTGGCATCATCACCACGGCCATTAAGGGCGAGCTCATCGAGCAGGACGAGGCCGCAGCCATGTTCGACTCGATGCGCACCCTCAACGAGGCCCCGATTCGTCTGGCCGAGGGCCTCGAGCTTCACGGCTGCACCGATGTCACGGGCTTTGGCCTGATCGGGCACGCGTGCGAGATGGCCGAGGGCTCGGGCGTGCAGATTGAGCTTGTGTCGGGGGCGGTGCCGCTCTTTGACCAGGTGCTCGACATGGCGCGTCTGGGCATTATCCCCGCGGGCTCCTACCGCAACCAGGACTTTTTTGGCCCGCGTGTGGCTGCCGACGAGGACCTGGAGCCGGGCATGCTCGACGCGCTGTACGATCCGCAGACGTCTGGTGGCCTGCTTATCGCGGCGCCCGTGGCGGATGTGGATGAGCTTGCGCGTCGTTTACATGCCGAGGGGCGCGTTGCCGCCACAATCGGTCGCGCGTGCGAGCCGGTGCCGGGCGGTCCTGCTGTTCGCGTTGTGCATTAAGGAAAACCGTTTATGCGACCGCCTGCTGTTCTGGGCGGTCCCTTTTGAAAGGATGTAGCTATGTCTACCAAAATTGAAGTCAATGCCATGGGCGATGCCTGCCCGCTGCCCGTCGTCAAGACGCTTAAGGCGCTCAAACAGTTTGACGGCGAGGGTGCCGTGGTGACCTCGGTCGATAACGAGACCGCCGTCAAGAACATCTCCAAGATGGCGCAGGAGAAGGGCTGCACGGCCTCGGTCGAGAAGGTTTCTGACGCTGAGTGGCACGTGACCGTGGCGACCTCTGGTGCCATTGCCGTGGCCGATCCCGAGCAGGATGGCGCTGCCTTCTGTGGTGCCAGCACCGGCAAGGGCGAGCTCGTCATTTCCGTCTACACCGACTGCATGGGCCGCGGCGACGACGAGCTGGGCCACAAGCTCATGAAGGCCTTCATCTTTGCCGTGACGCAGCAGGAGGAGCTGCCCGCGACCATGCTGTTCTACAACGGCGGAGCCAAGCTCACCGTCGAGGGCTCGCCGGTACTCGACGACCTGAAGGGCCTGGCCGAGCAGGGCGTTGAGATCCTCACCTGTGGCACCTGCCTCGACCACTATGGCATTAAGGACCAGCTTGCCGTGGGCGAGGTCACGAACATGTATGTGATCGTGGAGAAGATGGAGCAGGCCGTGCGCGTCGTGCGCCCGTAGCGTATTGGTTGGAGTTGCCATGAGGGAGAAGCGCCCGGCGCTTGTCATCACGTTTCCCACCACGGCGGCCGCCATGGGCTGCGAGTCCCTGTGCGTTGAGCGTGGCCTTCCCGGGCGAACGATTCCCGTGCCCGGGGAGGTCGCTGCCGGCTGTGGTCTGGCGTGGAAAGCGTTGCCTGCCGATGAGGAGCTGCTGCGCGGCGAACTCGCCGCGGCGGGCGTTCCCACCGAGGGCTATACCGTGATTGATATGTGGGAGGTCGTGCGATGATCTACCTGGATAACGCGGCGACGACCATGCACAAGCCGCAGACGGTCATCGATGCCGTGACGCAGGCGATGTGCTCGCTCGGCAATGCCGGGCGCGGCGCCACGTCGGGTGCCCTCGATGCCGCTCGTACGATTCACGGTTGCCGTGCCAAGCTCGCGCGCTTGCTGGGCTGCCCGCGGGCTGATCATGTGTGCTTTACGTCCAACTCCACCGCGGCGCTCAACACCGCCATCAATGGCGTGGTGCGCCGCGGCGACCGCGTGGTCACGACGGTGCTCGAGCACAACTCCGTGTTGCGTCCGCTCAACCGCCTGGCGGCAGAGCAGGGCGTGACCGTTGAGCATGCGGGCTGCGACGCGAACGGTGCGCTCGACTACGAAGAGCTTGAGCGGCTGGTGACGCCGGGCACACGTGCCGTGGTGGTGGCGCACGCCTCCAATGTGACCGGCAACGCGGTCGACATTGCGCGCGTGGCCGCCATGGCCCATGCGGCCGGTGCGCTCGTGATCGTCGATGCCTCGCAGTCTGCCGGCACGGCGCATATTGATATGCAGGCCATGGGGCTCGACGTGGTGTGCTTTACCGGCCACAAGGGGCTCATGGGTCCGCAGGGGACCGGCGGCCTGGCCGTGGCGGAGGGCATTGACGTGGCCCCCTGGGCCATGGGCGGTACGGGCGTGCACAGCTTTGATCCGCTGCAGCCGCTTGAGTGGCCCACGCGCCTGGAGGCGGGCACGCTCAACGGCCACGGTGTCGCCGGCCTTTCTGTCGGCCTCGACTTTATCGAGGCCCAAGGTGGGGTCGAGGCGATTGCGGCGCATGAGCGAGCACTGGCGGATCGCTTTCTCGCTGGCGTGCGCGAAATCCCGGAGATCAAGCTCTACGGTGCCTTTGACCAGCCCGTGCGCTCGGCGATCGTTTCACTCAACGTGGGCGATATCGATTCGGCCGAGATTTCGGACGCGCTCATGCAAGGGTGGGGGATTGCGACGCGCCCCGGCGCCCACTGCGCTCCGCTCATGCACCGCGCGTTGGGGACCGAGCGCCAGGGTGTCGTTCGCTTCTCGTTTGGGTATTTCAACACGGACGAGGAAGTTGACGCCGCGATTGAAGCTTTGCGCGATTTAGCTTGCTAAAGCGTATATACTTGCGGGATGGGCCTTTTGCCCGTCCCGTTTTTGTTTCGACCCGAAAGGTGGTCCCATGGCCTCATCCGCGCCGCGCGGCCTGCGCTCCGACCATGTCGTTACCGTCGGTATCGCCCTGTTCTCGATGCTCTTTGGCGCCGGCAACCTTATTATTCCGCCGCTGCTGGCACTGCAGGCAGGTTCTGCCACGCCGGTCGCCATGCTCGGCTTTCTCATTGCCGCCATCGGCCTGCCCGTCATGGGCTTTATCGCCGTGGCACTTGCCGGAACGGCGCGCGAGCTTGCCGGCCGCGTGCATCCCAAGTTCGGCGAGTTCTTTGTCGCGGCGGTGTATCTGGCTATCGGCCCGTGCCTGGCCATTCCGCGCACGAGCTCCACAGCCTTCGAGATGCTGGTGCCGCTGCTGCCCGAGGGCGTCTCGCTCGGCACGGCTCGCCTGGTGTTTGCCGTCGGCTTCTTTGTCATTGCGTTTGCGCTCACGCTGCGCCCCGGCGTCATCACGCGCGTGCTCGGTCGCATTACGGGTCCCGCGCTCATTGCCCTTATCGTGTTGGTCGTGGGTGCCGCCGTAGTCTCGCCGCTGGGTCCCGCTGCCGCGCCGCAGGCTCCCTATAATGCCGGTGCTGCCGTGCAGGGCTTTTTGACCGGCTATCAGACCATGGACCTGCTCGCCTCGCTCGCCTTTGGCATCATCATCGCCGAGACTATCCACGAGCTGGGCGTTACCGATGACAAGCGCGTTGCCTTCGAGATTTCGCGCTCCGGCGTGATCGCCGGTGTGCTCATGGCCATCATCTACTGCGGCCTAGCACTTGCCGGTATGCAGCTCGGCACCGTGATGCCCGATGCCACCAATGGCGCCGCCATCCTCGCTCGCTCTGCCTCCATGCATTTTGGGCTTGCCGGCACGGTCGTGGTCTTCGCCATCTTCTTCCTCGCCTGCATGAACGTGTGCATCGGCCTCATCAGCTGCTGCTCGCGTTACTTCTGCGAGACGTATGTGGTCGAAGGGGGAGCGGAGGCCTCTGAGGAGGCCATGCGCCGTCCCTTTGCGGTTCTCGCCTTTGTGTTCGCAGCGTTTTCGTGCGTGCTCTCCAACGTGGGCCTCGACGTGATTCTTATGTTCTCGGTGCCCATGCTCAACGCCTTGTATCCCGTTGCCATCGTGCTGGTACTGATGGGCCTGGTGCACGGCTTTTGCGACGCTCATCCGCAGGTGTGGGTCTGGGTCGGCGGCGTTGTCGCAGTGCAGAGCGTGATTACCTCGGTCCGCGATGCGTTCTTTACGGGCGCGTGGCTGCCGTTCGATGCGCTGCCGCTGGCAGACATTGGAGCCGCGTGGGCGCCGGTTGCCGTGGTGGCGTTTGTGATCGGCCTGCTCCACAGTCGGTTTGTCGTACATTCGAGGAGCTAGGGTATCGTCGCTTGCACAGGCGGGGAGTCTCCCCTATAATTTCCTTCGCTTTGGGACACGCAAGGTTTAGACCTTAGCTGCTCAACACCTTCGGGACGTGGCGCAGTTTGGTAGCGCGCCTGCTTTGGGAGCAGGATGTCGCAGGTTCAAATCCTGTCGTCCCGACCATATCTTGCGGGCGTAGTTCAATGGTAGAACCCCAGCCTTCCAAGCTGATGACGCGGGTTCGATTCCCGTCGCCCGCTCCATAAGAATTGTTTTAACGGCTTTGGTTTCCTTTGGGGATCAGAGCTGTTTTCGTTTACGCGCCGGGCGACGGGAATCGAACCCGCCAGGGTGCGGAGCTGAGAAAATGCGTGAGCATTTTCCAGCGCAGCACGCAAGGGCCGAAGGCCCGCAGCGAAGCAAATCCTTGGACTTCCCGTCGCCCGCTCCAAGCTATATAATCGCAGGCCAATATGCTAATTTGGCTCGCGTTTTTTTATACCGTCCGACCTCGCAGGGCAAATGAACCAGGAGCGTTTGTCCCGAATCGTAAGAAAGAAGTGATTTCCATGGCACAGAGTAAGGCAGAATACCCCACCTCCGATTGCCTGGCGCCCGCCGCGATCGAGGCGAAGACCGAGGCCGCAGGCGTTACCAAGGCCAACCTGCCGGTCTCGAAGGCCTTTTTGCTCGCCATGTTCGCCGGCGCGTTCATCGCCTTCGGCGGCCTGTTCTTCACGGTCTTTCTGAGCGATCCCACGCTTTGCTGGGGCGCCCAGCGCTTCGTGGGCGGTCTTGCTTTTTGCCTGGGACTGGTGCTCGTGCTCATTTGCGGCGCGGAACTGTTTACCGGCAACTCGCTTATGGTCTGCGCGCTTAAGAGCAAAAAAATCACGCTCGTCCAGATGCTCAAGGCTTGGGCTATTGTGTGGATCGGCAACTTTGCTGGCGCCCTGTTCGTTGTCTTTTTGATTTACATGGCAGCCATTTACAAACTCAACGGCGAGGCCGTCGCCAACACCATGGTGAGTGTCGCCGCCGGTAAGGTTACGATCGGCGCCGTCACCATCTTCTTCCGCGGCATTCTGTGCAACATCTTTGTGTGCCTGGCCGTATGGATCGGTACCGCCGGCAAGACCGTGGTCGATAAGGTCGTGGGCATTCTGCTGCCCATTGCCGCCTTTGTGGCCTGCGGTTTTGAGCACTGCGTTGCCAACATGTACTTTTTGCCTATGGGCATTTTGATGCACTCCTGCGGCTATGGAGCCGATGTCGCTGGCGCCGATGCCCTCAACGCTGCCGGGTTGGCGCTCAACCTTACGGTCGCCACGCTGGGCAATATCGTGGGTGGCGCCTTGATCGTGGCGCTGGGCTACTGGTTTATCTACGCCAACAGGGAGGCCTAAGGACCCAAGCCATAACCGACCAAAGAGGGACAGTTTTATTTGGCAGGTTTTGGACGAGGCGCTTCGACGTCTTGTCACGAGCTGCCATAATGGACCTGTCCCTTTTGCGTGCGCGCCGGTATTTTTTGCCCGATGACGATCGCGGGGGACCAGCTTTTTATTGAACATGTCGAAAGGCTTTTCATGAGCGACTGCGAATCCATGTCTGCCGAGGTGCGCGGCCGCCTGCGTTCCATTCCCGCCGTTCACGAGTTGCTTGCCGAGTGGCCGGTCATGAAGGCTGCTGGCGATGCAGGCGACACGATGGTACGCGAGGCGATTGACGCCGAGCTCGATGCCGAGCGCGCGGCGATTCGCTCCGGCGCCCCTGCAAGGAACAAGCGCGAGCTCGCCTTGGCAATTGAGCAGCGGACCCATCGCCTGTCGCTGCCGACCCTGCGCCCTGCCGTCAACGCGACGGGCGTTGTGATTCACACCAATCTGGGCCGCGCTCCGCTCGCTCCCGCGGCGGTGCAGGCGGTGACCGATGTCGCCCGAGGCTACAGCACGCTTGAGTATGACGTCTCAATCTGCGCTCGCGGGGGCCGCAAGGAGCATGCCGCACGCCTGCTGCGCACGCTCACGGGGGCGCAGGACGCCTTGGTTGTCAACAACAATGCCGCCGCGGTGCTGCTGGTGCTTGCCGCGCACGCGGCTGGCAAAGAGGTCATCGTGAGCCGCGGCGAGCTTGTCGAGGTGGGCGGCAGCTTCCGCATCCCCGACATCATGGCGGCTTCGGGTGCCAAGCTTGTCGAGGTTGGCTCTACCAACCGCACACATCTGGACGATTATCGAAGCGCCATTACGCCCAACACGGCGATGATCTTGAAAGTTCATCCTTCCAACTACCGTATCGAGGGCTTCCACGAGGAGGTTTCCGCGGCGGAGCTTTCCGCGCTGGCGCATGAGCACGGGCTGTTGCTGTACGAGGATCAGGGCTCGGGCGCTTTGCTTGCAGACGGGGTGCTCGCCGATGCGGGGGAGAAGCCCATGTCCGCCTCGCTTTGCGCCGGCGTTGACGTCGTCTCGTGCTCGGGTGACAAGCTGCTCGGCGCCTCGCAGGCAGGCATTATTCTCGGCAGCGCCCAGGCAATCGCCGCCTGCGCCTCTCATCCTCTTATGCGCGCGCTTCGCCCTGGCAAGCTCACGCTTGCGGCGCTCGAGGCCACTTTGCGACTGTATGTGACCGGTCCCGATGCGGCGCATCGGGAGATCCCGGTACTCAACATGCTTTCCGGCGCGCCGGCTCCGCTCGAGCGCCAGGCCAAGCGCCTGCTCGACCGCATGCTGCGCAAGCTTCGCGAGGCTCAGTGCGAGGAGGCCGTGGAGCTGCAGGTTGTCGAGGGCGCCTCTACTCCCGGCGGCGGTTCGCTGCCGACCGTCGAGCTCTCAACTTTTTGCGTTGCCGTTTGCCCCGCCGATGGGTGCCTGTCCGCCGATGGCCTAAAGCGCGCTATGGTACAGGAGCCCGATACGCCGGTCGTGACGCGCGTGCAGCATGGCCAGGTACTTTTTGACGTTCGCACGCTTTTGCACGATACCGACCTTGATCTGTGCGCGTCCGCGTTGGCCGATGCCGTGCGGGCGGGTTTGCATCGATGAGTGCGCGCGAGTTTGTTGAATGTCCCGTTGTCGTTGGAACAGCAGGACACGTCGACCACGGAAAGTCGGCCCTTATCGAGGCGCTGACCGGCAAAAATCCCGACCGTCTGGAGGTCGAGCGACGCCGAGGCATGACTACGGAGCTCGGCTTTGGCGAGCTCGAGCTTCCCAGCGGCAGGCTTGTCGGCCTGGTCGACGTGCCCGGGCATGCGCACTACCTGCGCGCGATGGTACAGGGTGCCACCGGCGTGGACGTTGCGTTGCTGGTGGTTTCTGCCGTTGAGGGCGTGATGCCGCAGACGCGAGAGCACGTGTACGTGTTGGAGCTGTTGGGCGTGAGGCACCTCGTGGTGGCGCTCACGATGCGCGATCTGGCCGATGACGAGACGGCGGAGCTCGCCGAGCTCGACGTGATGGACTTCCTCAGCGATACCGTCTTTGCCGATGCGCCCGTGGTGCCTGTTTCCTCGCGCACGGGCGTGGGCATCGAGGACGTTCGCCTTGCCCTCGATGCCGCCATCGACTCTTTCCTGGCCGATGCCGCATCCCGCCCGGTGCGCCCCGGTCTGGCCCCGCGCCTGCCCATCGACCGCTGCTTCACCATCAAGGGATCCGGGACGGTCGTCACGGGCACGCTTCACGATGCCCCCGTAGCGGTGGGCGACGAGCTCGTCTCATGTCCCGCGGGCGTGCGCTGCCGCGTGCGCGCGATTCAGGTGCATGGTGATACTCCTCGGGCGTTGCCCGGACAGCGCGCGGCGCTCAACATCGTGGGCGACGGTGCGGGCGACCTTCCGCGTGGCGAGGTCCTCTGCGGGTCTGGTGCCGAGGGCTCGACGCTCAGGCTCATCGCCCGCTTCACGTATCTGGGGCGCGAGGGCACCAAGCCCGCGCCCTTCGAGTCCGGTACGCGCGTGCATGTGATGGCGGGCACGGCGGAGGTCCTCGGCCGAATCATGCTCATGGAGGGTGAGGGTCCTATTGAGGCTGGCGAGACCCGCATCGTGCAGGTCCGTCTGGAGGAGCGCCTTCCCGTGCGATCGGGCGACGGCCTCATTGTGCTCGCGTTCTCGCCGGTGGTGCTTATCGGCGGCGGTCGTGTTCTTCTTTCGCGGTGTCGCCGCTCGCGCGTCCTCTCCGCGGGCGAGTGCGCGCTGCTCGGGGCCCTGGATGCCGACGACCGCGCCGCCGCCGTTGCCGCATGGTTGGGGCTGCAGCGCCTGCCCGTGCCTGCCGCGGCCGCAGCCCGTGCTCTCGATCTTTCGGGTGCCGAGGCGGCTGCGCTCCTGCACGGGGCGGTTTCCTCGGGTGACGCCGTGGCGCTTCGTGCCGAGCGCTCGACCGAGGAGCTCTATGCCGCCCCCGCTGTGCTCGATGCCGCCCTCGCCACGCTCTCCGTCGCGCTGGCCGCCATGCACGGGGCCGCGCCCAAGCAGACGGGTTTCACGCCGGGCGAGGTCGTGCATGCCGCCTGGCCGACAGCGGGCGAAGACATCGCGTCCGCGCTCGTTCTCGAGGGCTGTGCGCGCGGCGTGTGCACCGTCGACGGTGCCGAGGTGTTCGACCCGCACTCTGCCGCTGCGGCGATACGTGTGGTGCGCGAGGCGAGCCAGCGCATCGTGGCCGTCCTCGACGAGGCGGGTCTCGGTGCGGCGACGCTGACCGAGGTGGGTGAGCGTCTGCAGCTCGATCGCGACACCATGACGCGTGCCCTGCGCGAGCTTTCGCTCAACCGCGCGATCGTTAAGATCGAACGCGACGTTGCCTTGTCTGCCGCCGCCGAGGCCCATGCACGTGAGGTCGTCGCCGCGGCTATCGAGGCCGACGGCGGCGCTGCCACGACGAGCGTGCTGCGCGAGGCCCTAGGCGTGTCACGCAAGCGCGCCATTAGCATCCTGGAACACCTGGATGCGATGCGTTTTACGACGCTCGACAAAGAGGCCGGCGGCCTCAGATCCCTGCGCTAGGGCTCCGAATCGCCGCTCGCCACAAAACCGGCCTATCTACTACGTTTAAGTGACTACCCTCGACCATTTCAAAAACCGCAAAAACAAAACCGCAGGTAGATGACTTGCCGATGTTACGAAAAAGTGGGTATGGCTAACCCTTGCTGGTTAAACGTAGTAGATGGGCCGTTTTCGTGGCGCGACACTGCGCGTTTGGTAAAATACCGCCACGTTTGGGAACGGATGGGCTCCGGTGGGCCCCGCGGTCCTCAAAACCGTTGTGAGGCGTGCAAAACGTCTTGGATGTGTTCGATTCACATACGTTCCCGCCAACGCATCCTGCCAACCACCACAAAGGTGCCTGTCCTCTTTGTGGTGGTATGGACCATGTGGACGAAACAGCTTCGAAACACGCGATTTGTACGTCGGGTGCTCAAAAACGCTTCTACCTGCATCGTAATCAAAACGAAACATCTGCTCGTCGGTTTATGCGAAACTTTGCTGCAACAGTGCGATATTATCCATACTCGATAAAGCTCGCGGCGCATAGGGTGCCGCGACCAACATTTTTCGTTTCCCATCATTGGAGGAAGCATGAGCTACACGCAGAAAGTTCTCGAAGAGCTCAAGGCCCGCTATCCCGAGCAGCCTGAGTTCATCCAGGCCGCGACCGAGATCCTCGGCACCATTCAGCCGGCGCTCGACGCCCACCCCGAGTACGAGGAGGCCGCCCTGCTGGAGTGCCTCGTCGAGCCCGAGCGCATCGTCATGTTCCGTGTTCCCTGGGTCGACGACCAGGGCAAGGTCCAGGTCAACCGCGGCTATCGTGTCGAGTTCAACTCTGCCATTGGACCCTACAAGGGCGGCCTGCGCTTTAACCCGACGGTCACCCTGGGTATGCTCAAGTTCCTGGGCCTGGAGCAGATCCTCAAGAACAGCCTGACCACCCTTCCCATGGGCGGCGGCAAGGGCGGCTCCGACTTTGACCCCAAGGGCAAGTCCAACAACGAGATCATGCACTTCTGCCAGTCCTTCATGACCGAGCTCTATCGTCACATCGGCCCCAACACCGACGTTCCCGCCGGCGACCTGGGCGTTGGCGGCCGCGAGGTTGCCTACCTGTTCGGTCAGTATAAGCGCCTGACCAACGAGTGGACTGGCGTCCTCACCGGCAAGGGCCTCTCCTTTGGCGGCTCGCTCGCCCGTACCGAGGCCACCGGCTACGGTCTGGTCTACTTTGTGGACGAGTACCTCAAGAGCCGCGGCGACTCCTTCGAGGGCAAGAACGTCGTCGTTCACGGCTCCGGCAACGTCGCCATCTACGCCGTCCAGAAGGTCTCCCAGCTCGGCGGCAAGGTGCTCGCCTGCTCCGATACTCACGGCTGGGTCGAGGATCCCGACGGCATCGACTACACCGTGCTCGAGCATGTCTACAACAAGAAGCGCTCCGGCCACGACAAGGGCGTCACGCTCGCTATGTACGTCGACGAGAAGCCTAATGCCACGTGGCACGAGGGCGACGGCCGCGGCGTGTGGCAGCTTCCCTGCGACATCGCGCTGCCCTGCGCTCGCGAGAACACGCTGCTGCTCGAGGATGCCCAGGCACTCGTCGCCAACGGCTGCAAGGTGGTCGGCGAGGGCGCGAACATGCCCACGACCATCGAGGCCACGACCCACTTCCAGGAGAACGGTGTCGCCTTTATGCCCGGCAAGGCTGCCAACGCCGGCGGCGTGCTCGTGTCCGGCCTGGAGATGAGCCAGAACGCCGAGCACCTGTCCTGGACCTTCGAGGAGGTCGACGGCAAGCTCGAGCAGCTCATGCGCGGCATGTTCCACAACGTGGACGACACCGCCAAGGAGTACGGCGAGGAGGGCAACTTCGTCATGGGCGCCAACATCGCCGGCTTCCTGAAGGTTGCCGACGCCATGCTCGCCCAGGGCGTCTGCTAAATTTTCGCTCGACATAGCATCGCAGAAGGCTCCCAGTCATCTTGGCTGGGAGCCTTTTCTATCCCGGAGGACTCCTCATAACTTGCGGTGAAATACGGACTGTTTAGCGCCCCGGAACGGCTAATCAGTCCGTATATCACCGCAAGTTATGGATGGGTGGGTGGATTTTGTCCTAAAACGGTGTGCGGCCCCTCGTTTGGTACACTTAAAGGTATTGGGACAAGTGAAGAGATGGGGGAGAACGTGCTCAAGTTCGGTACCTACGTCCGTGTTGGAAACGCGGCCGAAGCCTATGAGCTCTTACAGAAGAACCGTAACAACAAGATTGTGGGCGGCGGCATCTGGATGCGCCTGGGTTCGCGTCGCGTGGCGACGGCGATTGACCTTTCGGCCTGCGGACTCGATCAGATCGAGGAGACCGAGACCGAGTTTCGCATCGGTGCCATGTGCACCCTGCGCCAGCTCGAGCGTCATGCCGGGCTCAACGTGCTTGTCAACAATGTTTTTGAGTTCGCCGTCCACGACATCGTGGGCGTGCAGCTGCGCAATACCGCCACGGTGGGCGGTAGCATCTACGGCCGCTTTGGCTTCTCGGACGTGCTTTCGGCCTTTTTGGCGCTCGACTCGTACGTTGAGCTGACGGGTGCCGGCCGCGTGCCGCTCGCCGAGTTTGTGAACATGGGCTACGTGCGCGACGTGATCGAGCATGTTGTGGTCGTTAAGCATGACTACCGCGCAAGCTACGAGGCCGTACGCAAGGCCGCGACCGACTTCCCCTCGCTGAACGTCACCGCCGCCTGGTGGGACGGCTCCTGGCACGTCACCGTGGGTGCCCGCCCGCTGCGCGCGACCCTGCTGCGGGGCGAGGCATGCGGCCTGGTGAACGAGCAGCCTTCCGAGGACGAGCTGTGCGCCCTTGCCGCATCCGTGCGTGCCCTGAGCTACGGCACCAACATGTGGGGCTCGGCCGACTACCGCCGCCGCATCTCGGCCCCGCTGGCGATTCAGGCCGTGCGCCGCGCCGCCGGCATCGAGCTTTCGGCCGCGCTTGCCCGCGAGCTCGAGACCGTTCAGGTCCCCAAGTTTGCCACGGACGAGTATTCCTGCCGCCGCGTGCCCGGCGTCGATTCTAGCGAGGTGCGCTAATGGCTGCCAAACTCATCGATCTTTCCTTTACGCTCAACGGTCGCAAGGTCAAGGTTCAGATTGCCCCCGATACCATGCTCTTTGCGCTGCTGCGCGAGCAGGGTTGCGCGTCGGTGCGCTGCGCCTGCGAGACCACCAACTGCGGCCTGTGCACGGTGTGGCTCGACGACGATCCGGTGCTGAGCTGCTCGGTTCCCGCCGCGCGCGTCGAGGGCCGCTCCGTCACCACGCTCGAGGGTCTCAAGGCCGAGTCCGAGACGCTCGCTCGCGCCATGGCTGCCGAAGGTGCCGAGCAGTGCGGTTTTTGCGCTCCCGGCCTCATCATGAACGTGCTGGCGCTTGCCCGCGCCGCCAAGGAGGACCCGAGCCTCGTCGCCACGCGCGAGGAACTCTCGCGCCAGCTGGCTGGCAACCTCTGCCGTTGCAGCGGCTACGAGAGCCAGCTGCGCGCCATCGTCCGCTTCCTTAACGAGTCCGGCGTGCGGGTGGGCTTCGAGATGCCCGAGCTGCCGGTCAACGACACGAGCTCTGACGGCGTCACCTACAAGCAGATTACCCACAAGCAGCCCAAGAAGGACTCGAAGGCCCTGCTCGAGGGCCGTCCCGTCTACACGGGCGATATGGTGCCCGCCGGTGCGCTCATCGTCAAACTCAAGCGCAGCCCCTATGCCCGCGCCAAGATCCGCTCCATCGATACGTCTCGCGCGTTGAAGGTGCCCGGTGTCGTGGGCGTCTACACCTACGAGGACGTGCCCAAGCGCCGCTTTACCATCGCCGGCCAGAGCTATCCGCAGCCGAGTCCCTACGACCGTCTGATTCTCGAGAACCTCGTCCGCTACCAAAACGAAGAGGTGGCGATCGTCGCCGCCGAGACCGAGGAGGCCGCCGACAAGGCGCTCAAGCTCATCAAGGTCGACTACGAGGTGCTCGAGCCCCTGCTCGACTTTACCCAGGCACTCGATAACGACATCGTGGTCCACCCCGAGGGCGACGTGACCTTTATGTTCCCGCAGGGCGGTGATGTTCCGCGCAACCTGGTGTGCAGCGGTACCAGCGATTATGGCGATCTGGACGAGGCCTTCGCCCAGAGCGACATCGTCTTTGAGCGCACCTACACCAGCCAGGCCACGCAGACCGCGCCCATGGAGACCTTCCGCGCCTTTGCGACGACCGACGCGTTCGGGCGCATCTCGGTGACCACCTCCACGCAGGTGCCCTTCCACGTGCGCCGCATGGTCGCGCAGTCGCTCGACATTCCGCAGTCGCAGGTGCAGGTCATTAAGCCGCGCATCGGCGGCGGCTTTGGCTCCAAGCAGACGGGCTGCTGCGAGATCTTCGTGGCGTTCGTCACCCAGCAGACCGGCCGTCCGAGCTATTGCTGCTACACCCGCGAGGAGACCATCACTGCGGGCAACTCGCGCCACCAGATGCAGATGACCGTTAAGCTGGGCGCCATGAACGACGGCACCATCACGGCCATCGACCTGCATACGCTTTCCAACGCCGGCGCGTACGGCGAGCACGCCACCACGACGATCGGCCTTTCGGGCCACAAGAGCCTGCCGATCTACAACCATGTGAAGGCGAGCCGCTTTAGGTGGGACGCCGTCTACACCAACACCAACCGCGGCGGCGCGTATCGCGGCTACGGTGCCACCCAGGGCCAGTTTGCCGTGGAGAGCGCCGTCAACGAGCTCGCCGACATGCTGCACATGGACCCCGCCGACCTGCGCCTTAAGAACATCGTGCGCGAGGGTGAGGTCATGCCGCAGTACTACAACGAAAAGCTCAACGCCTGTGCGCTCGACCGCTGCCTGCTGCGCGCGATGGACATGATCGGTTGGCGCGACAAGCCGCTGGCCGTCGACCTAGGCGACCGCGTGCGCGCCCTGGGCTGCGCGCTCACCATGCAGGGCTCGGGCATCTCCAACGTGGACATCGCCGGCATCGACATGCGCCTGGAAGAGGACGGCTTCATTACCATCGGCACCGGCGCCACCGATAACGGTATGGGCGTCGACACGATCCTGGCGCAGATTGCCGCCGAGGAGCTGGGCGTGGAGAGCTCGCTGATCGTGGTGCGCGGCGTGGACACCGACGTGTCGCCGTTCGATGCCGGTTCGTACGCGAGCTCGGGTACGTACGTGACGGGCCTGGCAGCCAAGAACGCCGCGACCGAGCTGCGCCAGAAGATTTGCGCCAAGGCGGCCCAAATGTGGGACGTTGACGTCGCCGACGTGGTCTTCGACGGCCAGTACGTGCGCTTGTCCGACGAGCGCGCCGCGCGCGAGCAGAACCGCTACCTCACGCTGCGCGACTTTGCCAACCTGTGCGTCAAGAACATCGCGGGCGGTGACGCGCTGACTTCGCACGCCTCTGCCTGCCTGCCCGTTTCGCCTCCGCCGTTTATGGCCGGCATTGCCGAGGTCGAGGTCGACAAGGCCACCGGCAAGGTGACTGTTGTGGACTACGCGGCTGCCGTCGACTGCGGTACCGTGATCAACGAGGCGCTCGCGCGCGTCCAGGCCGAGGGCGGCATTGCCCAGGGTATCGGCCACGCGCTCTACGAGATTGTTGAGCATGACGATCGCGGCCGCCTGCGCACCGGCAACTTTATGAGCTACAAGCTGCCCACGCGTCTGGATATCGGCAGCATTCGCGTGGCCTTTGAGCCGAGCTACGAGCCGACGGGCCCGTTTGGCGCCAAGTCGATCGGCGAGGTCGTCATCAACACGCCGCTCGCCGCCGTGGCCTCGGCCGTCGCACACGCCACGGGCCACCAGGTCCGCTCGCTGCCCATCACGCCGGAGAAAGCGCTGCTGGGGGAGTAGCGGGTCAGCGAACAAGTCGTAATTGGCGGGGCGGGACAACTCGTCCCGCCTTTTGCACTCGTGGTGAGGTCGTGAGCCTGTAAAAGGTGTGCGTGCGCTTGTCGTTCGTATCTGCTATCATTCCTAGTCTGTGCGCTCATGCGGGCGTGGCGGAATTGGTAGACGCGCCAGATTTAGGTTCTGGTGGGATTCCCGTGAAGGTTCGAGTCCTTTCGCCCGCACCAACGCATCTGCGTCGGCCCTGGCCGTCGCGACTCTTTGTTGCATAAAGGTACCAGCACCTCAGATAAGCTGGGCAGTATGAGGAGGAACGTGTTGAACATCACCGCTTCTGACGTCAAGGACGCCAAGCTCACCGCTACGGTCACCATCCCGGCCGCCGACGTCGACGCCGCGATCAAGAAGGCCTACAAGGAGACCGCCAAGAAGTACCGTTTCCCGGGCTTCCGCGCCGGCAAGGCCCCCCGTCCGGTCATCGACTCCGCTCTTGGCGCCGAGGCTACCCTCGCTCAGGCCACCAACGACCTGATCGCCGCCAACGAGCCCGTCGTCCTCAACGAGCTGGACATCGTCCCCACCAAGAACGGTGACTACAAGGAGCTCGACCTCGCCAAGGATCACGAGGACTACACCTATACCGTCGAGTTCTCCCTGCGTCCTGCTGCCGAGCTCTCCTCCTTCGACGCCGTCGAGATCGAGATGCCTCCCGCGGAGGTCACCGAGTCCGAGATCAACAACCAGGTCGAGATGCTCCTCAACTACCGCGCTACCTTCGAGGACGTCGAGGGCCGCGCTGTCGAGGCTGACGACTACGTGACCGTTGACCTCAAGGCCGTTGAGAACGCCGACAACTTCGCCGCCGAGGGCCGCATGCTCATCGCCGGTAGCGACAGCAACCCCGCCGAGTTCAACGAGGCCCTGATCGGCGCCAACGTTGACGACGTCAAGACCGTCACCTGGACCGACGAGGTCGAGGAGGGCGAGGAGGCCGAGACCCACACCGTCGAGGTCACCGTCAAGGGCATCAAGGTCCGCAACACCCCCGAGCTCACCGACGAGCTCGTCAAGTCCGACTTTGGCTTCGACAGCATCGACGCCATGCGCGACGCCATCAAGATCGAGATCGAGCAGGACAAGGCTTCCCGCCTCCCGGCCGAGAAGGAGAACCGTTGCGTCTCCGCTCTCGCTGAGCGTCTGCAGCTCGACGAGATGGACGCCGACTACGAGCAGTCCGTCTTTGAGGAGCTTGGCCAGAACTTCCTGTCCAACCTCGCTGCCCGTGGCATGACGCTCGACACCTGGCTGCCCGCTTCCGGTCTGACCATGGAGCAGTTCATCGGCGACCTGCACAAGCAGGCCAACGACGTTGCCCGTGAGTCCCTGGCGCTCGACGCCCTCGCCCGTGAGCTCAAGATCGAGGTCACCGAGGACGACATTAACGCCGAGTTCGAGAAGGCCGGCGTCAAGGACGTTGAGGCTTCCAAGGCCGAGTTCATCGCCGATGGCCGCATGCCTGCCGTCCGCGAGTCCATCCGTCGCTCCAAGGCCGTCGACCACCTGGTCGAGAACGCCAAGGTGACCGAGGTCGACGAGACCGCCAAGGACGCCGAGTAATTCTCGCCACCTTTCCCGCGAGCGCATGGATGCGCCCGTGATGGGGTAAAGTTATAAGCCGGTTATCCGGTTGCTTCGTACGGTGCCAGCCAATGCATAGCATGCGGGCACCGTACGTTTGTCTAGAACCAATTTGGTCCGTAAGAGAAATGGAGATGCGTATGATCGCTAAGTTCGATTCCGCCCTCGTGCCATACGTTATCGAGCAGACGCCGCGCGGCGAGCGCAGCTACGATATCTATTCGCGCCTGCTCAACGACCGCATCATCTTCTTGGGCGAGGAGATCAACTCCGTCAGCGCCAACCTGGTCGTTGCCCAGCTGCTGCATCTTGAGAGCCAGGATGCCGAGAAGGATATCTCGCTCTATATCAATTCGCCCGGTGGCGAGGTCTACTCCGGCCTGGCGATTCTGGACACCATGAACTTCATTAAGCCGCAGGTCTCCACCATTTGCGTGGGTATGGCCGCGTCTATGGCCGCCGTGCTGCTTTCGGCCGGCGCCAAGGGCAAGCGCTTCTGCCTGCCGCACTCTAAGGTCATGATTCACCAGCCCAGCGGTGGTGCCCAGGGTCAGCAGACCGAGATCGAGATCGTGGCCGAGGAGATCAAGAAGACTCGCCGCGAGCTCAACCAGATTCTGTCCGACGCCTCGGGCCAGCCCATCGAGAAGGTCCAGGCCGATACCGAGCGCGACAACTACCTGACCGCTGCCGAGGCCCTCGACTACGGTCTGATTGACCGCATTGTCACCTCGCGCGATCTCGCCGCGAAGGACGCCTAGGATGGCCGGTAACATGCAGGACGGCTTCGACGAGAACGGTAACCCCATCCGCTGCTCCTTCTGCGGAAAAGAGCAGGGTCAGGTTCGCCGCCTGGTGAAGGGTCCGACCAATATCTTTATCTGCGACGAGTGCGTCGCCGCCTGCTCCGAGATTTTGGAGGAGTCGCTGGCTTCGGACTTTATGGACGCTGCCCGCAACGGCAAGCTGCCGGGCTTCCTCAACGATCACGGCCAGGCTGCTGGGCAGCCCGCCGTGGACCCCGAGGCCGAGGGCTTTGAGCTCGAGGACGACCGCCAGGTCATCACGCACGTGCCGACGCCGCACGAGATCTATGACGAGCTTTCGGCTTATGTCATGGGCCAAGAGGACGCCAAGCGCGCCATGTCGGTTGCCGTGTACAACCATTACCGCCGCGTCATCGAGGGCGGTGCTGCGGTGTCTGCCTTTGATGACGACATGGGCTCGCAGTTCGATGACGATATGGACGAGGTAGAGCTCGCCAAGTCCAACATTTTGCTGCTCGGTCCCACCGGTACCGGCAAGACCCTGCTGGCTCAGACGCTCGCGCGCATTCTTGAGGTGCCGTTTGCTATCGCCGATGCCACCGCGCTCACCGAGGCCGGCTATGTGGGCGAGGACGTGGAGAACATCCTACTCAAGCTCATTAATGCTGCCGATGGCGACATTGAGCGCGCACAGGTTGGCATCATCTACGTTGACGAGATCGACAAGATTGCCCGCAAGGCTGAGAACCTCTCCATTACCCGCGATGTTTCGGGCGAGGGTGTTCAGCAGGCGCTGCTTAAGATTCTTGAGGGCACGGTGGCCAGCGTTCCGCCCACCGGCGGCCGCAAGCATCCCCAGCAGGAGCTGCTGCAGATCGACACGACCAACATCCTGTTCATCTGCGGCGGTGCCTTTGTGGGTCTGGACAAGATCATCGCCGACCGCGTGGGCAACAAGGGCGTTGGCTTTAACTCCGAGATCGCCGGCCCCACCTCGGTCGACGAGAACGACCTGCTGCGCCAGGTACTCCCGCAGGACCTCAATGCATTCGGCATGATCCCCGAGTTCGTGGGACGTACGCCCGTCGTTACCCAGACGCAGGCGCTCGACGAGGACGACCTGGTGTCGATCCTGACCGAGCCAAAGAATGCCGTGGTGCGCCAGTACCGTAAGATGTTCCAGCTCGAGGACGTCGATCTTGAGTTTGAGGACGCGGCCCTGCACGAGATCGCCCGCATGGCGCTTGCCCGCAAGACCGGCGCCCGCGGCCTGCGCGCCATCTGCGAAGACGTGCTGCAGCAGACGATGTTCGACCTCCCCAGCGAGGAGGGCGTTGCCAAGGTCGTCGTAACCGAAGCCTCCGTAAAGGGCGAAGAACAGCCCCAACGCATCTACGGGTAAACCTGACAAAAACGTGCTTGCAAATAGCCTCCGACCATCCGCGGTCGGAGGCTATTTTATATATACGCAATAACCCCAACTACCTGTGTTATTCTGTGTGTTTGTTTAAGCCTCAGCGAAGTCATATCAGACTGAAGTAATCGATACCTAAGGCGTGTCCGCCTGCTTGGTTTTCGTAGATTCCGCACGAGCCGAAGAGCACTAAATGTGCTCTTCGTGCGAGCCAGGACCTGACCGAGCGAAAACCAAGCAGGCGGACACGCCGGCGGGACAGGGAGAGATATATGGAAGAGATGCCCAAGAATTACGATCCGTCGACCAACGAGCCGGCGATCCTGCAGAAGTGGCTCGACGGCGGCTACTATAAGCGCCGTGAGGGCGTGGGCGACTGCACCGTCACCATTCCGCCTCCCAACGTGACCGGCAAGCTCCACATGGGCCACGCTACCGACGACTCCATCCAGGACGCCATCGTCCGTATGGCTCGCATGCGCGGCAAGTCCACGCGCTGGGTGCTGGGCACCGACCACGCCGGTATCGCCACGCAGACTAAGGTCGACAAGAAGCTCAAGAGCGAGGGCATCAGCCGCCTGGAGATTGGCCGCGATAAGTTTGTCGACGCCTGTTGGGACTGGACCCACGAGTACGGCGGCATCATCGTCGAGCAGATCAAGCGCATGGGCTGCTCCGTCGACTTCGACAACGAGCGCTTCACCATGGACGAGGATTACGCCCAGGCTGTGCGTAAGGTCTTCTGCGACTGGTACCATGACGGCCTGATCTACCGTGGCAAGCGCATCGTCAACTGGTGCCCCAACTGCACCACCGCCATCTCGGACGACGAGGCGGAGTATAAGGACGAGAAGGGCCACCTGTGGCACCTGCGCTACCCGCTGACCGAGCCGGTTAACGGCCAGGACTACATCGTCGTCGCCACCACGCGCCCCGAGACCATGCTCGGCGACACGGGCGTCGCCGTCTCCCCGAAGGACCCCGAGAAGGCCGCCTTCGTGGGCAAGACCGTCATGCTGCCGATCGTCAACCGTGAGATCCCCATCTTTGAGGATTGGCACGTCGACGCCAACTTCGGTTCCGGCTTCGTTAAGGTCACCCCGGCCCACGACCCCAACGACTACGCCATGGGTCAGGCCCACGACCTGCCGCAGATCAACATCTTCGATGAGCACGCGGTGGTCGTCGAGGGCTACGGTGAGTTTACCGGCATGAACCGCGACGAGTGCCGCGAGGCCGTCATCAAGTGGTTTGAGGAACACGGCCTGCTCGATCACGTCGAAGAGCTCGACCACTCCGTCATGCATTGCTACCGTTGCGACTCCGCGCTGGAGCCGTGGCTGTCCGAGCAGTGGTTTGTGGCCGTCGACAAGCTCAAGGGGCCGGCGCTCGACGCCGTCAACTCCGGCAAGGTGACCTTCCACCCTGCGCGCTGGACGCAGACCTACACCACCTGGATGGAGAACCTCAAGGATTGGTGCATCAGCCGCCAGCTGTGGTGGGGCCACCGCATCCCCGTGTTCTACTGCGAGGACTGTGGCTGGGAGGACGCGCTGACCGAGGACACCGACGTGTGTCCCAAGTGCGGCGGCCATCACGTGCACCAGGACGAGAACGTGCTAGACACCTGGTTCAGCTCGCAGCTGTGGACCTTTGCCACGCAGGGCTGGCCGCAAAAGCCGGAGCTGCTCGAGGGCCATCACCCCACGACGGCACTCGTCACCGCACGAGACATCATCGCGCTGTGGGTCGCCCGCATGGTCATGAGTTCGCTGTATTTCTTGGACGAGGTGCCGTTTAAGGACGTCGTCATCTACCCGACGATCCTGGCCAAGGACGGCAGCCGCATGTCCAAGTCCAAGGGCAACGGCGTTGACCCCATGGACCTCATCGGTATGTACGGCGCCGACGCCATGCGCTTCAACCTGCTGACGCTGTGCACCAACAACCAGGACGTCAAGTTCGACGCGAACATCGACAAGAAGACCAAGAAGCTCATCGACAGCCCGCGTACCGACCAAGCCAAGAGCTTTGTGACCAAGATCTGGAACGCCAGCCGCTTCCTGCTCATGAACATGGAGGGCTACACGCCCGGCGAGCCCGTCGTGGAGACGCCGGCCGACGCCTGGATGTTCAGCCGCCTGGCCAAGGCCGTGAAGATGGTTACCGAGGGCATCGAGAACTACACCTTTGGCGACATGGCCCGCGGCGTGCAGCAGTTCTTCTGGAACGAGGTCTGCGACTGGTACGTCGAGGTCACCAAGGCCCGCCTGAAGGGCGAGGGCCGTCTGCAGGCTCAGCGCAACCTGATCTTTGTGCTCGACACCTCTATTCGCCTGATGCACCCGCTTATGCCGTTTGTCACCGAGGAGATCTGGGACAACATGCCGGCCAGCGTGCTTGACTTGGATGCCGAGGGCAACGTTGACCGCGCCGAGGCGCTCATGATCGCCAAGTGGCCCGAGCCCGCCGACTACGCCAAGTATGTTGACGAGGACGCCGAGCGTGCGTTTGAGCTGTGCCGCACCGTCGTGTCTGCCGCCCGCGCCACCCGTTCGCGTTATCGCTTGAGCCCCAAGGCCGAGCTCGACGTGGTCGTGCGCGCCGGTGCCGAGGACATCGAGAAGCTCGAGAGCCTGCGCTCCACGATTGAGCCGCTGGCCAACACGGCTTCGCTGGTTATGGGCACCGACGTTGAGAAGCCGGCTGCGAGCATTGCCGTTGTTGACAGCGGTGTCGAGGTCTTTGTGGTGCTCGAGGGCAAGGTTGACCTTTCGGCCGAGAAGGCACGCCTGGAGAAAGAGATTGCCGCGACACAGAAGGAGCTCGCCGGCTGCGAGAAGACGCTCGCCAACGAGGGCTTTGTGGCCAAGGCCGCGCCCGCCGTGGTCCAGAAGAAGAGGGACCGTGCAGCTGAGCTCAAGGAGATCCTGGCGGCGCTGACTGCTCAGGTTGCTGACTTCTCGTAAGCGTTACTGGGGGACGCGGTTTGGGGCATTGCTCGCTACTGCGGACACCTATTCCGCCGTTCTAACGAACGGCGGCTGACTCGACGCTGCAAACGCCTCTGATGGCCAATCTGCCGTTCAACTTCGGGCGCATGGGCATAAGCCCTATGCGCCCTTGTTTCACGGCACCTTGGCTCATCAGAGGCGTTTTCGCTGACTATCCTCAACCTATACTGTTTTATTTTTCTATGAATGGCGGTTCTAAAAATGCCTAAGCGTTCCGGCTTGTATACCGTTCCTTTTGAGTTTGATTTGCTTTCGTTTGATGAGGCTGTTGGGCTGGCTGCTGATACGGGGCGGATTTCTGGGGATGCTGGGCCTCTGCTTGAGACGGTTGTCGATATGCTCGATGAGCTGGAACGTCCGGACGAGCATTTCGATTGCATTCAGGTTGCCGGTACCAATGGCAAGACTTCGACCACGCGTTTTTCGGCTGCCATCCTTCGTGGTGAGGGGTTAAAGACCGCACTGTATACGTCTCCGCAGCTTGTGCGCTATCCCGAGCGCATGGAGGTCGATGGGCGCGTTGTGAGCGACGAGGCCTTTGCCCGTGGCGTTTCTGCCGCCGTCGAGGCGGGGCATCGCGTGAATGCCCGTCGTGTGGCGGCGGGGGAGTGCGCCTATACCATCACGCCGTTTGACCTGCTGACGGCTGCCGCACTGGTGGTGTTTGCCGAGGCCGCGGTAGATGTTGCTGTGCTCGAGGTTGGCATGGGCGGCCGTTGGGACGCCACGAGTGCGACCGATCCCGTTGCCGTTGCCATCACCGGCATCGGGCTCGACCACACGCGCATCCTGGGTGACACGCTCGAGGCCATTGCGGGGGAGAAGGCTGCGGTCATCAAGCCCGGACGTTTGGTTGTGCTGGGTGAGGGTACGCACGAGTCGAGCGTTCAGCGCGTGATGGATGCCCGTTGCCGCGAGTGCGGCGTCGTGCCGCTCGTGGTGAGCCACGCCACGACCAAGGTGCCGGCGCATGTGGGCGATACGGTTGAGTTCAGCTGCACCACGCCGCGTGCCATTTATACGTCGAGTATGGTCAAGCCGGCCTACCAGCCGCAGAATGCTGCGTGCGCGATTATGCTCTGCGAGGGGTATCTGGGTCACGAGCTCGACCATGAGACGCTTGATGCTTCGCTTATGAGCTGTCCCACGCCGGGTCGCTTTGATGTGCTGGGAACCGATCCGCTCAAGCTGATAGATGCCTGCCATAACCCCCAGAGCTGCGAGAACTTTGTGAGCGCGCTGGACGAGATCGACCCGTGCGTGGAGAATCGCCCCACGCTGCTGTGCGCTGCGCTGGCCGACAAGGATGTTGCGGGCATCGTCGATGTGCTGATCCCGGCCTTCCCGCGTGTAGTCGTAACGCAGACCGATTCCGATCGCGCCCTACCGGCAGAGGAACTCGCTGCCCTGGTGGACGCGGACAAGCTTGCGGGCGTTTACCCTAGCGTGTCCGAGGCCCTCGCAGCTTTCGAGGCCGCGGGCGAGCCTTTCGTAGCGGCAGGCACCATCACCCTAGCCGGCGAAGTGGCAGGCTTGCTGCACTAACCCACTCGAGGGGCAGCTAATTTGGGCTGTTCGTCAGGAAATGGGCCTATTTACTACGTTTAATCGACTGCCCCCGACCACACCGAGAATTGCGAAATCAAAACCGCAGGTAGAAGGCTTGCCAATTTTCAAAAAAGACCCGCATGGTCGACCCATGCGGGTTAAACGTAGTAGATAGTCCTTTTTCGTGGTGCAGCGTTGGTGGGATGCGGCAAAGGGACAGCGCCTTTGCCGCATTGCCTAGTCCAGACGGACTGGATCGTGGGGGTAGGCGTTGAGGATCTCGACGCCGGACTCGGTGACCAGGGCAAGGTCCTCGATGCGGACGCCGGTGCGGCCGGGGAGGTAGATGCCCGGCTCGATAGAGAACGTCATGCCTGGCTCTACGACCTGCTCGTTAACGAGCGAGACATCGCCCGGCTCGTGGTCCTGCAGACCGATCGAGTGCCCCAGGCGGTGCGTAAAGTACTGTCCATAGCCCGCATCCTCAATCACGTCTCGCGCGGCGCGGTCCAGGTCGCACATGCGCACGCCCGGTGCGATGAGTGCCTCGGCAGCCTCGTTGGCGCTGCGCACGATGTCGTAGATGCGTACAGTCTCCTCGTCCGGCTCACCCCAAAAGAACGTGCGTGTCATGTCCGAGCAGTAGTTGCGATGACGCCCGCCAATGTCGAACAGCACCACGTCGCCGCGCTTGAGTACGGTGTCGTCGGGCTCGTGGTGCGGGTCGCCGGCGTTGGCGCCAAAGCTTACGATGGGCGGAAAGCTAAAGCCCTCGCAGCCGTGCTTGCGATACAGGCCGAGCATCTGGTCGGCAATTTCGCGCTCCGCCACGCCCTCGTGAACGAGCTTGATGGCGTCGGCCATCACGGCGTCGTTGGCGGCCGAGGACGCGCGCATGAGTTCCTGCTCGGCTTCGTCCTTGTGGGTGCGTGCGGCGGTGACGGCAAAGTCGCCCAGGAAAAACTCGCTGGCGGCATGGCGCTCCATGAGCGGCATCAAAAAGCCGGAGCGCATGACGGTATCGATGCCGAGCGGTTTGGTCGGATCGACCTCGCGAGCGATGGCGTCGGTCACGACGTCGGTATCGGTGTGGTAGGCCACGCGGGCGTTGTCATACTCGGGCAGCTGATGCAGCGCGTTGACCAAGATCACGGGCTCGCTACCGCGTGCGAGCAGTATGCCGCAAAAACGCTCGAACATATCGGCATAAAAGCCGGTCAGGTAATAAATCGACCACGGGTCGTTTACGAGCAGCTGCGCGCCGGGGTGCTGAGCCTCGAGTGCATCGAGCACGCGCGCCACACGCTGGTCATCGACATGTGCCATGAAACATCCTTTCGCTAGGGTGCCACCATGGTATCCCAAGCCCGGCAGCTAGGGACGTTCCTTTTATCCGGCGCTTCGGGACACTCCTTGGCATGGTCAGACTAGCAAGCGTGCAGGCAAAAGGAGTCATAAGAGGCCCGTCCAAATGGGCTGGTTCCAAAAGCATGGCGGATTACGGGGCTGGACCTGTATTACTTGACCATGGAAAAAATCGCGAAATTAAAACCGCAGGTAGACGGCTTATCAAAAATCGAAAATTGCCGGTATGGATGGGAGTCTCCGAATCAGCCCCGTAATCCGGCATAGTTTTGAAATGGCACTAAAGTAGGCACAGGCTAAATACCGATCCCAAGGAAAGTTGCGGTGGAATAGTTCCTGGATGCCGGCGTTTTGGCGGAAATCAGGAACTATTTCACCGCAATTGAGGAGGGGCGGGGTGGATGGCGGGGTAGCCAAAAGAGCCCCGTTCCAAATTAGCTGCTTAGGCAGGGTCGATGTCCATGCTGGCGATGAGGTTGATGCCCGTGTCGAGGAGGTCATCCAGAACGACGTCGCCCATGCGGATGGGTGCGTCGACGACTAGGCCGCGGATGAGGTCCATCGCCTGGGCGTGGAGTTCCAGCGGGATGGCTTCGGCCGTGCGCACGGGTAGCAGCGCCTCGCCGCCGCCGGATAGGGCCACGGTTGTGGTGAGCACGCGCATAGGGCAGGTGAGCTCCTGATGCGCAAACTTATCGCCGCGGGGGCAGCTGTTGCCGGTCACGGAGCGCACCTCTACCACGGCGCCGTCTGCGTCACGCTCTACCTCTACGGTCAGGAGGCACTCGGATGGGCAGGTGGTGCAGTTGAACTGCAGCGTTTCGATCGCGTTTATGCTCATGGCCTTACGCCTCCTCAACGGGATCGACGGAAAGAACAATCTCGCTGACACCCAGGTCGAGTGTGCGCTGAATCACCTTTGCCGGCAGCGGGAAGCTTTCCATAACGCTCGGTTTGAACGGGCGGACCTTGCCTGCAAACAGTTCCTCGTCGCCTGCCAGAATGCGCACGCGGGCGGCATCGACCGGCCGGCGTACGCGGAAGTTGAGCTTAGTGAGCCCGACGGTCGTAATGCGGCCCGGCAGCGCGTAGCCCGCAATGCCAGCGGGAGAGACCGTGAGCTGGCAACCCGCGTCCGCCACTCCCACTGCGGTGTCGACAGCCCCCAACGCCCACGCCGCCGCGGCTGCACCGGCGCGTTCGGACTCGGTCGTCGCATTGTCTGCCAGGTCGTGTACGTGCAGCACGTTGCCACAGGCAAATATGCCCGGCACGCCCGTCTGCAGATTCTGGTCCACCACGGCTCCGCGCGTACGTGGGTCCAGCTCCACGCCCGCGGCAACCGAAAGCTCGTTCTCGGGAATCAGACCCACCGAAAGCAGCAGCGTGTCGCACGGAACAATGCGCCCGGTTCCCGGAATGGGTGCAAGGTGCTCGTCGACCTGGCTCACTTCGACGGCCTCCACGCGGTCGTGCCCGATCACGCGCGTGACCGTGGTAGACAGATGCAGCGGAATGCCAAAGTCGTCCAGGCAGTTCTTGACGTTGCGGCGCAGGCCGTTGGCGTACGGCATGAGCTCGTACACGCCCTCGACCGAAATTCCCTCGAGCGTGCAGCGGCGCGCCATGATCAGCCCGATGTCGCCCGAGCCCAAAATGACGGCGCGCGAGCCAGGTTTGAGGTTCTCGATATTGATGTATCGCTGCGCCAGGCCGGCCGTAAACACGCCGGCGGGTCGGCTGCCGGGAATCTTGATCTCACTGCGGGTGCGTTCGCGGCAACCCATGGCAAGGACGACCGCGCGTCCGGCGAGCTGCAACATGCCGGCGCGGCTCATAAGCGTGACGGTATGAACTACGGCATCTCCCGCGGCCTCGTCCACGCCCGAAGCGCTCGCGCCCTTGTCCGAATCAATCCCAAGCACCATGCTGCCCAAGTACAGCGCAATGTTGGTCTCGCGCACCTGGTCGATAAAGCGCTGCGCGTACTCGGGACCGGTGAGCTCCTGCTTAAAGTGCGAAAGGCCAAAACCCGGGTGAATGCACTGGCGGAGGATTCCTCCCAGATGCTGCTCGCGTTCCACGATGGCCACGCGCGTGCCGGCCTTGTGAGCGGCAAGCGCGGCCGCCATGCCGGCAGGTCCGCCGCCGATAACGACTACGTCGAAGGTCTGCGTTGACACTGACGCTGCAGCTCCGGCCTCCGCGCGTTCGTCGCGCATATCAAGCGTCGTCATCCTAGCGCACCCCCTTCAGCGGTCCCTCTACCAGCCAAGATCCGGCATCCTCCAGCAGCACCTCGCTGGGTTTACACCCCAGCTCGTGGGCCAGAATCGCCACCACACGGCTCTGGCAAAAGCCGCTCTGGCACCGACCCATGCCCGCGCGGCAGCGGCGTTTGACGCCCTCGACCGAAACCGCACCCGGGCGTCGTCGGATCGCGGCCACGATCTCGGCCTCGGGCACCGTCTCGCAGCGGCAGATGATCTGCCCCCATGCAGGGTCGGACTCTATGAGTTCTTCTTTGCGCGCAAGCGACGCGCGGTCAAAGTCGTCCGGCGCACGGCGAATCGGGTCCCAATCGTCCCGTTCGCGCAGGGCCACGCCGGCATCGCGCAGCGTCTGCTCCATGCGCTCGGCAATGGCCGGCGCGCTCGCCACGCCCGGCGACTGAATGCCTGCCGCCTGGAACAGGTCTGGCACCACGGTCGACTGCGCAATAAAGAAGTCGTTCGTCCCCTTAATGACCGGACGTCCGCCGGCAAACGCGCGCACCACGCGGCGCGTGTCCAGGTCGGGCACCAGCTTGCGCGCGCCGCTCAGCAGCGCATTGACATCGGTCGCGTAGGTCTGAGTATCGCCCGGCTCGCGTACGGCGGCGGTCGCGGTGATCACGGTGTTGCCATGTACGGTACCCGTGACGATAACGCCCTTGGACACCGGCGTGGGAACGGGATAGAGCGGCATGAGCGCACGCGGCCCCTTGTCCAGCACCACAATGTTGCCCTGGCGCCAGACCATCTGGAAGTCCTCGGCGCCCGCCATATGCGAGATGTCCGCGGCGCCGTTGCCCGCGGCGTTGATCAGGTAACGGCAACGTACGTCGCCGGCGGGCGTCAACAGCGTAAAGCGTGCGCGGACCTTGCCGTCGGCTGAAACGTCCTCGTCGTGCGAGCCAGCAACCTCAATGGCCTCAACCGGTGCGGAACGCATAAACGTCACGCCGTTGGCGACCGCGTTCTCCAGCGCGGCGATGGCCACTTCAAATGGGTCAACGTAACCGGTCGAAGGGCACCACAACGCGCACGTTGCGTCGGCGCTGGCACGCGGTTCCAGCTCGCAGATACGCTCGGGGCCAATGATTGACAGCTCGGGCACGCCGTTGGCAAGACCGTTGCTGTGCAGTTTCTTCAGGTGTGCGCGGTCTTCGTCGTTAAACCCCAGCACCATCGACCCGGTGCGGCGGAACAAAAAGCCAAGTTCTTGGGCCCAGGTGCCATACAGCTCGCAGCCGCGGGCGTTGACCTGCGCCTTTACGGTGCCCGGCGCCGGATCGTAGCCGGCGTGCACCAGGCCGCCGTTGGCCTTCGACGCGCCCAGGGCGATGTCGTTGGCCGCCTCGATCACGCAAATGGACAAATCGTAGCGCGCAAGCTGCCGCGCGATGGCGCACCCGGTGATGCCCGCGCCCACAATCGCGATATCAAACGTTTCTGCCACGGTGCCTCCCAGACGAGTTGACAGGCCGTCAATAGGACTATCCTACGGTCTGCACAGCCCCAGTGCAGCGGCAATGCGGTGAACAGCCCCACTGCATCCGCCAACGGCAGGCGAGGGCCGGCCCAGCACGGATGCCGGCCACGTTAGAACGCGAGATCTTCCCGCCCAACCTCGCGGTCTGCGCCGTTACCTGTTACAGATTGAGATGTTGAGTTCACAGGCGCACGTTCTTATCGATCTGTAACAGTAAGAACTGTTTTTGGGTTCCAGATGTTACAGTTCGAGATTTAAGTCGGGGAGAGAATGGTTTGTCTAAATCTGTAACATCTGGGACTGTTTTTGCCGAGTAACTGTTACTGATTGAGACATGCGGCCTGGACGTTTTCTTTTGTCTTAATCTGTAACAGTTAGCTGAGGATTTGGATTGTAGATGTTACAGATCGAGACAAACCTTCCGACGGATTTTGAATGTCTCGATCTGTAACAGTAAGAGAGGAAATTCGGCCTCAGTTGTTACAGATCGAGATTGAAGCCAGCGAGGGGATGTTTTGTCTCGATCTGTAACATTTGGACCCGATTTTGCCGAGTAACTGTTACAGATTGAGATGTTTGTGTCCGCGGGGTTGATTTCCGATCTCAGCCGAACACATTGAGCAAATAGGCCGTTCCCGCA
>JAHYYI010000012.1 GCA_019425045.1 Collinsella sp. | reverse complement strand
CCGTGTCTCGAATTTCCGGTTATATCCTCGTGACCTTTAACGAGCATCAGGCCGACGAGGCGGCGCGCGTCATTCGCACCGTCCCCGGCGTTGCTCGCGTGTCCCTGGCATATCACACGAACCGCGACCCGCAGGAGTACTGCGCCGCCGCCGTGAAGGCGCTGCGCGAGTTTGGTCCCTTTGAGTCGTTTAAGGTGCATGCCAAGCGCTCGAACACCGACTACGAGCTCACCTCGATTGATATCAATCGTCAGGTGGGAGAGGTGTTGTGCGAGGCGTTTCCCGATAAAAAGGTCCAGATGCACGACCCCGACGCAATGGTGCACGTGCTGGTGGTCCAGGGTAGCGTTTATGTGTACGCGCGCTCCGAGCGCGGCGTGGGCGGTCTGCCGGTGGGATCTGCCGGCAAGGTCGTGACGCTACTGTCGTCGGGTATCGATTCTCCGGTAGCGACCTGGATGCTCGCGCGTCGCGGCGCGGTGTGCGTGCCGGTACATTTCTCCGGTCGTCCGCAGACGCCCGATACGAGCGAGTATTTGGTGCAGGACATCATCCGTGCGCTTGAGCCGGGTGTCCAGATCGGCCGCCTGTACGTGGTGCCGTTTGGCGATTGTCAGCGTGAGATCTCGGTGACCTGCCCCAGCAACCTGCGCGTGATCATGTACCGTCGCATTATGTATTCGGTTGCCGAGCGCATTGCGCATATCGAGGGCGCCAAGGCTATTGTGACCGGTGAATCGCTCGGTCAAGTTGCTTCCCAGACGCTCGAGAACATCATGGCCGTCAACGAGGCCGTCAAGATCCCCGTGTTCCGCCCGCTGATTGGTTCGGACAAGCAGGAGATCATCGCGCGTGCCGAGGAAATCGGTACCTTCGATATCTCGACCGAGGCCGCTCCCGATTGCTGCACGCTCTTTATGCCGCGCCGCCCCGAGACGCACGCCAAACTCGATGCCGTGCATGAGGCGTGGGAGCTGTTCGATCACGAGGAGATGATTGAGCGCTTGCTCAAGCAGACCGAGTATATCGACTTCGAGAGCAACACGTATAAGGCCCCTAAGACCTTAAAACGCAAACATTCCGAGCTCGCTCCACGTGAGATTTACCAAGATCACGAATAATGTTGTGTATAGACCGGCGGTGATTTTGCATCGTCGGTCTTTTTCTATCTGGGCATTAGGCGATAAACGGTTCATTTGTCGACGTGTGCCTGAATAAATGGACACTTTTCCGCAAGGTTTTGGTCAGCTTTTGGTTTGACCGCGAAAACCGGTGTGGGCGTGCGGAGGCTGCGGCGTTCGTTTCCTGACACGATGGTGTTGGGAGGTGTTTGCTATGGCGCAGCGCGAGCAACACGAACGGGTTAAACGGATGGACCGCTGGGCAGAAAAGCTGCTCGGCCATAAGGCGATGGTCGTGGCGATCCTGGTTGTCATTGCCGCCGCGAGCGGCTTGGCGATGGCAGGTTTTGGTGGTCACTCCAGCGACGTATCGTTTGAGCGTAGTGATGAGGCGAGCGCCTCGGATGTGCGCGGGGCCGGGGATGCCTCTCCTGACGATGCCGATGAGCCGTCTGCCAAGAGCTCCTCTGCTGCCGAGGTGTACGTCGATGTTGATGGCGCCGTTGTGAAGCCTGGCGTGTACCGGCTTAAAGATGGAGCACGGGTGTCCCAGGCGATTGTTGCCGCCGGAGGGCTTACGGCCGAGGCGGATGTGACGGTTCTTAACCGTGCGTCCAAGATCACCGATGGTCAAAAGATCTATGTGCCGACGGTAGGGGAGCAACAAACGGCTGCGGCCGTCGGCGCCGCCGAAAGCAGCGCTTCCACGACCCCTGGTACAGGGTCTTCGTCGGGACTTGTGAATATCAATACGGCAAGTGCGGCGGAGCTGCAGACGCTTTCGGGCATCGGGCCTTCTATGGCCCAGTCAATTATCGACGAACGGACGCAAAACGGGGCCTTTGCCTCGGTCGATGACCTTATGCGCGTATCGGGGATCGGTGAGAAGAAACTCGCCAAAATTAAAGATTGCATCTGCGTATGAGTGCGACCGAGCGCGAGCATGTGATGCCACCGCGCCCATTGATGCCGTGGACGATAGCCCTTTGTGCCGGCTTGTGTGCGAGCTGTGGGTTAGTGCTTAACATGGCGGCCGATGCGCTGCTGGGAGAGCGGGCGGCGCCCGTCACATTGCTTATGGCCATTCCCGTTGCGGCAGCAGGGTGCATCGTATTGGCTCGGTCCTGCATGCGCCTTGTGCGGTGGAGGCGATGGCTGTATGCCGCGGCCCTCGGCCTCGTGGCGGGAGCGGTAGTGTCCGCGGGTTGGGCGATAGGGGCGCTGCGCGCTTCGAGGGCGTTGGATAATCGGGCTGCGAGCAGTCTCGAGTTTGTTGTGTGTGGCGACCCGTCCATCAATGACGGTGCGTACTCCTATACCTGTGATGCGTATGCGGGCGAAAAGCGTTTGGGTCAGGTACGGCTGTCGTGTGATCGTGAGCTTGGCGCCGGTTCGCATGTACGTGCTATCGGTCGAATTTCGCGCTTTGAGAATGATGCGTATGGGCGCTCACGCGTGCTTCGGGGCGAGCTTCGAAAGGTTAAAGTCGTCCGGTTGGTATCGATCGACGAGGGCCCTCCAGGCCCGTTGTCTTGGCTTCGAAACGAGCTCCTTGCCGTTATCGCGCCCGCGACCGATCCAGCGCGCTCGCTCATTGCCGGCGTTGTCTGTGGACGCTCGTCCGAGCTGCGCGCCCAGCCGGCGGGCGATTGGTTTTCGGTAACGGGCACCGCACATCTCATCGCCGTCTCGGGCAGCCATCTTGCCATCGTGGGGTTTGTGATTGAGAGCGCCCTGCAAAAGACACGCCTCTCTCGTGGGCTGCAGCGGGGACTGTTGATGCTGGCTCTTATTGCCTATGCCGTCTTTACGGGCGCCTCGCCCTCGGCCGTGCGCGCGTGCTGCATGGTGGCGGCGACGCTTGTCGCCAACGGCGCCGGACGTCGTCGGCATGGCCTCTCGGCCCTATTTTTGACCATGGCAATCTTTGTGTTGCTGCGACCGACGGTATTGTTCGAGATGGGTTTTCAACTATCGTGCGCCAGTGTTTTTGTCATCCTTTGTTTTTGCCCCTACGCCACCTGCGCCTTGGGCGAGCTGGGCATGCCATCGGGTGTCGCCAGCGTTTTGTCTGTCACGTTGTGCTCACAACTCGCGACACTTCCCGTAACCATTCCCGCATTTGGGACGTTTTCGCTCATTGCCCCGCTTGCAAATGCCGTGATCGGTCCGGTGATAAGCGTGCTGCTCGCATCGTCAGTTGTGCTGGCACCCTGCTCGCTTGTGCCGCTGTTGAGCCACGGGACGATCGTGGTGCCCATGATTGTCGCCCGCTGTGCCCTGTTCTTTGAGCAGCTCTTTGCTGCCGTTCCGGGCGCATCCGTAAGCGTGCCGCCCGATACGCCCTTGGTATACGTGGTGCCGTTTGCACTGGCAGTCCTCTTGGTCTGGTGGCCACGCCCCCGCGCACGGAGCATGGCAGCGGGGCTGGTGTGCCTGATGCTTGCAGCGGGTGTTCCGTATATCTATTGGGATCGATGCGCGCCGCCTTCGGTGACGGTCCTCGATGTTGGCCAGGCCGATGCGATTCTGGTTCGTCAGGGTGGCACTGTGGCGCTCGTCGACTGTGGGCTCGATGAGCGCGTGGTGTCGGCGTTGGTTCGCAATAATGTCCACCATATCGATGCCGTCTTCGTGACGCATTGGGACGAAGACCATTGGGGCGGTCTTCCCGACGTACTCGATCGGTTTTCTGTTGGAACCATTGCGGTTGCAGCCGATGCGCTGGACGGTGCGCCTGCTGAGGTCCTGAATCGCCCCGGCGTAACGTATCGGCAGGTGGCTCGCGGAGACACGGTCGATATCGGCGCATTTCGGGCTCGTGTGATGTGGCCGTTTGACACGGTAGATGGCGAGGGCAATGAGGACTCGCTTGTCTTGCTGCTCTCCTATGCTCAGGAAGGCAAGAGCCTGCGCGTACTTCTCACCGGTGATGCCGAGCTCGACCAAGGGCGAGAATTCGTGCAGGAGGTGGGGGATATCGATGTGCTCAAGCTGGGGCATCACGGCTCAAAAGTTTCTGTCGATACAGACCTGCTGGAAACGCTTAAGCCCGAGCTCTCTATCGCGAGTGCGGGCGAGGGCAACCGCTACGGCCATCCAACCGATGCCTGCATCGATGCCGTTCGCGATGCGGGCGGCGCGTTCGCATGCACCATCGAACAAGGAGACATCACCGTCTCGCCGACCGTAACCGGATTTGCCATGCGATGCCAGCGACCGTGATGCTGCCGTTGGCGCGGGATAAGCCCCTGGGCTAGAATGGCACGGTACGAACACGAGAGCCTGCGGGAGGGGAGCGCGATGTCCGAAACCGGTCTGTTGCCGGCATATCTGATCGTCGGTACCGATGGGGTCAAGCGCGACCACGCCGTCTCGCGTATGAAAGCTCGCTTGGAAAAGTCGGGTATGGTTGAGTTCAACCTCGATGAACGTGACATGACGAAAGATCCCGATATCGAGTCGATCATCGGCTCGCTCAATACCTTTCCCATGGGCAGCGAGTTTCGCCTGGTGATCCTCGACGGCTGCTCCAAGCTTGCCAAGGCGGTCTCGGAACCTCTTGTCGAGTACCTCGCAAGTCCCAGCCCCACGACGGTCTGTCTCGTCATAGCCGATTCACTCGCCAAGAACACACGCCTGTACAAGGCGATCGCCAAGATTGACAAGAAGGCCGTGATCGACTGTTCGGGCACCAAGCGCTGGGAGCTCCCACGCCGCGTGCAGCAGATGGCGACGCAGCACGGAAAGTCCATTTCGACGGCGGCCGCCGAGGAGCTCGTTTCGCGCTCGGGCGAGAACACCCGCATGCTCGATAACGACTTGGCCAAGCTTGCCCAGATGGTCGAGGCGCCGCAAATTGAGCTTGCCGATGTGGAGCGCTGGATCGTGCGCACGGCCGAAGTTCAGCCTTGGGACTTTCTCAATGCGGTCTCAGCCCGTGACATGCGCCGCTCGCTTGAGCTCTTCAATCTACTGCCCGCCAAGAGCTACGTGTGGACTTACACATTGCTGTGCGGGCGCATTCGCGAGCTTATCGTTGCCAAGGCGCTCGATGCGCGTGGACAGGGTCGCGAGCTCGCCGCGACGCTCAAGCTTCAGGCCTGGCAGGTTAAGAATCACCTGACCTGGGCGCGGCGTTTTTCTATGGCGGAGCTTGTCGGTGCGCTCGAGGGCGCGGTCGATGTGGAGCTCGCGCTGAAGGGCTCGGCCGATTCTGAGACCGCGCTTTTGCTCTGGATTACGAACATCTTGAGAAAATCGTGATGATACCTGCCTATTTGACAAATTCGTTCTATCCCTTTGAGGGGGAGCGTGCTATAGTAGGCGCTTGCATGACCTCACCGTGTCTCAGAGGTGTCATACATTTTTTGCAAGGAACTCGAAAGGAACTCCAGAAGTGGCAAACATCAAGTCTCAGAAGAAGCGTATCCGCACCAATGAGGCAGCTCGCATGCGTAACAAGGCTGTCAAGTCCGAGCTCAAGACGCTGACCAAGCACGTCCAGTCCGCCGTCGCCGAGGGCGACGCCGAGAAGGCCCAGGCTGCCCTCAAGACCGTCACCAAGCGTCTCGACATGGCTGCCGCCAAGCATGTTATCCACAAGAACCAGGCTTCCAACCGCAAGTCCGGTCTTGCCAAGCTCGTGAACAGCATCAACGCCTAAGTTGTAAATTTCACACCACACAGATTACGCGCATAAATGGAGCCTGTTTTATGGAACAGGCTCCATTTTTTGTACCGCTCGGGTAAGATAGTCCGCATGAATACTTCAATTGACATTTCCCACATCCGCAACTTCTCGATTGTTGCGCATATCGACCATGGCAAGTCCACGATCAGTGACCGCATCCTCGAGCTCACCCATACCGTCGACGAGCGTGACATGGAGTCGCAGCTGCTCGACACCATGGATATCGAGCGCGAGCGCGGCATCACGATCAAGTCTAATGCCGTTCGCGTTTCCTATGACGCCGACGATGGCGAGACGTATCAGTTCAACCTGATCGATACGCCGGGCCACGTGGACTTTACCTACGAGGTCTCGCGTTCGCTGGCCGCCTGCGAGGGCGCAGTGCTCGTCGTCGACGCCACGCAGGGCGTCGAGGCCCAGACCGTCTCCAACGCGACGCTCGCCATGAACGCCAACCTGGATATCGTGCCCGCCATCAATAAGATCGACCTGCCGTCGGCACACCCCGATGAGGTCAAGACCGAGATCGAGGATGACCTGGCGATTCCCGCCGACGATGCCGTATGCGTATCGGGCAAGACCGGCGAGGGTATCCACGACCTGCTGGAGTCCATCGTCTTTTTGATCTCACCGCCCAAGGGCGATGCAAACGCGCCGCTCAAGGCGCTCATCCTGGACTCGTATTTCGATGAGTACCGCGGCGTCGTTGCCACGGTCCGTGTCTTTGACGGCTCCATCAAGAAGGGCGATACCCTGCGAATGATGCAGGCCAAGGGCGACTTTTTGGTCGATGGCGTGGGCGTCAAGCGTCCCGCCGAGACCCCGGTCGATGCGCTGACGGTCGGCGAGGTGGGCTACGTGGTCACGGGCCTGAAGGATCCCGAGGCCGTACGCGTGGGCGATACCCTCACGTGGGCGTCGAATCCCTGCCCCGAGCCACTTCCCGGCTATCGCGAGGCCAAGCCCATGGTCTACACAGGCCTGTTCCCCATCGATAACAAGGATTACGAGAACCTGCGTGACGCTCTCGATAAGCTGCACGTCAACGACCCGTCGTTGGTGTGGGAGCCCGAGACCTCGGTGGCGCTCGGCTTTGGCTTCCGCGTGGGCTTCTTAGGCCTGCTGCATATGGAAGTCGTCAAGGAGCGCCTGGAGCGCGAGTTCAACCTTGACCTCATTGCTACGAGCCCTTCGGTGGACTATCACGTCTATAAGACCGACGGCGAGATGATTGATGTTCGCAGCCCGCAGGATCTGCCCGAGGCTACGCGCATCGAGCGCATTGAGGAGCCTTACCTCAAGGCCAAAATTATCTGCCCGCCCGAGTATACGGGTGCCGTCATGCAGCTCGCTATCGAGCACCGCGGCATTACAACTGACATGATCCATCTCACGAGCAAATCGGTCGAGATGCGCTTTGACATGCCGCTCGCCGAGCTCATCCTGGACTTCTTTGACCAGCTCAAGAGTCGCACCAAGGGCTATGCCTCACTCGACTACGAGTTCAACGAGTACCGTCCCTCCGAACTCGTCAAGCTCGATATTTTGCTTTCGGGCGATGAGGTGGACGCGCTTTCGTTTATCGTGCACAAGGATAAGGCCTATGGCCTGGCCCGCGGCCTGTGTGACAAGCTCAAGGAAATCATCCCGCGCCAGCTGTTCGAGGTGCCTATTCAGGGCGCCATCGGCAACAAGATCATTGCCCGCTCTACCGTCAAGGCGCGTCGCAAGGACGTTTTGGCCAAGTGCTATGGCGGCGATATCTCGCGAAAGCGCAAGCTGCTCGAGAAGCAGAAAGAGGGCAAGAAGCGCATGAAGGCCATCGGTTCGGTCGAGGTCCCGCAGGAGGCCTTTATGGCGATCCTAAAGGTAGACGAGTAAGTCCATGGCGCTTTCTGAATACAGCAAGCGGCTGCTGGGCGCCTATGCCGAGCAGCCGTTCCTTATGGCTCCCATGGCGGGCGTAACCGACCCCGCCTATCGCATCATGTGTCGCCGCCGCGGTGCCAACCTTGCCTACAGCGAGATGGTGAGCGTTGCGGGCCTTGCCTATGCCAGCAACAAGACGTGGCGCCTGGTGTTGCCGGCCGACGAGGAGCAGCAGATCTGCGTGCAGCTCTTTGGTTCCAAGCCCGATCAGTTTGCGGGTGCCGTCGCTGCCGTCGAGGAACGCGTGGGCGATCGCCTGTCATTGATTGATATCAACATGGCCTGTCCGGCTCGCAAGGTCGTTACCAAGGGCGAGGGCTCGGCGCTTATGCGTACGCCCGACCTGGCCGAGCAGATTGTCGAGGCAGCGGTGGGCGCGGCGCATGTTCCCGTGACCGTGAAGATTCGCAAGGGCTTTTACGCCGAAGACCGCAATGCCGCGACGTTTGCCCAGATGCTCGAGGGGGCAGGGGCAGCTGCGGTGGCGGTGCACGGCCGCTGTGCCACGCAGCTCTATACGGGCCAGGCCGATTGGTCGGTCGTCGATGAGGTGGCCGACGCCGTCGAGATTCCCGTTATCGGTTCGGGCGATGTGTTCTGCGCCGAGGATGCGGCGGAACGCCTGCGCAACTCGGGCGCCAGTGCCGTGTTTATCGCGCGCGGTATCTATGGCAACCCCTGGGTGTTCGGTGATGCTCGAGCCCTTGCACTCGATGGCACGCCAGTACCGGTGCGTAGCTCGGTCGAGCGCCTGGATGCCCTGCGCGAGCACCTGACGCTCACGCATGAGCTGTTGCCGCTTATGTCACGTGCCCGCACGTACGCGAGCTGGTATCTTAAGGGCATGCCCCATGCCGCCGCCTGGCGCGCGCAGGTGGTGCGCTGCTCCACATACGAGGAGTTCATGGCATTGGTCGATGATATCGAGCGCGATGTGGTGGCCTGCGAGGCCGCGCTTGCCGCCGGCGAGTCGGTGCCCGCTCATCCGCTGGAGGCCTAACGGTGGCCGTTACCGCGCTGTACTTCCACGTGCCGTTTTGCGCCCAAAAGTGCCGATACTGCGACTTTGACTCACGCAGTTTTGCTTCGTGCGACCTGAGTGCTGCGCTCGATGTCTATTTTGAGCAACTGTATGCGCGCCTCGATGCCTTTGGCGACGCAGGCGCGCTTGCGCAGGTCCGCACCGTCTATGTTGGCGGCGGTACGCCGTCGCTGGCAGGAGAGCGTCTGGTGGAGCTTGCCCGGCGTATTTGCATGTGGTGCAAGCCCGTTGAGTTTACCTGCGAGGCCAATCCCGAGTCGTTGACCGCCGGGCTTGCCACTGCGCTTGCCAAGGTCGGTGTCACACGCGTCTCTCTGGGAGTTCAAACCCTCGACAACGCCGAGCTTGCTGCGATTGGCCGTATTCACGATGCCGATCGGGCGCTCGCTGCCATCGCGATGGTCAAGGACGCTGGGCTTGACGTGTCGTGCGACCTTATGTGCGGACTTCCCGGGCAGACCGCAGCGAGTTGGAAGCGCACGCTCGATGGCGTGCTGGCGGCGGCTCCGCATCATGTGTCGGTTTACCCGCTCACGCTCGAGGAGGGGACGCCCCTCTATCGCATGTCATGCCGCGACGAGTCGCTCGAGCCCGATGAGGATTTTCAGGCCGCCTGCATGGACGTGGCGCGCGAGTTCCTGGGTGCCGCCGGCTATCACCCGTATGAGGTCGCAAGCTACGCGTTTGACGGTCATGAGTGTGCCCACAACATTGCCTACTGGACTGGACAGGGCTACCTGGGCCTGGGCCGTTCTGCCGCCGGTATGCTCGATGCCGAGGATTTCGATCGCTTGACCGGGCTGTTTCCCGGCGTGCCCGCTCGCGGCGATGCGCACCGCGTGCGACTGGTGCAACGCGACGATGCCGCGACGGCGTTCGAGGCCGAATATCTGTCTCAGCGAGAGGCCGCGGCCGAAGACCTGATGCTCGCTTGTCGCATGACGCGCGGTGTTGGGCCCGACCTGTTGGTTCGCGCGGCGCGTGTCATCCCAACGGGTGAGCTCGCGGCTTCCTGCGATCGCGCGCTCGAATTGGGTCTTGCCACGTGGGCGCCCGAGGCGCTCGGAGTCCATGAGGGACCCTTCACTTCGGCCGATGTCGTCGCGGGCCATTTCCGAGCTCGTTTAGCGCCGACACACCTGGGTTGGCTCGATGGAAATGTTCTGTTCGAGCTGTTTTGGGGTCTAGCATAGGCCGCTCGGGTAGAATTACCGCAAGATATACGCTGCTGTGAGCAGGAGGTTGCCGCGCATGGCGACGATGAACGAAAAAGATTACTACGAGATTCTCGGTGTCTCCAAGGACGCCACCTCGCGTGATATTCAAAAGGCCTTCCAGCAGAAGGCCCGCAAGCTCCATCCGGATGTCAACAAAGAGCCGGATGCCGAGGAAAAGTTCAAAGAGGTTTCCGAGGCCTACGCCGTGCTTTCGGATGAACAGAAGCGTGCACGCTATGATGCCATGCGCTCGGGCAATCCCTTTGCGGGTGCACCTTCGGCCTCGCCCTACGGTGGCGGCTATGCCGGCGGCGCCGGGTACGGCAATCCCTTTGAAGGCGGTTTTCCCTTTGGCGGCGCTTGGGGCCAGCCGCGTCGCGGGCGGGCAGCCTACAATCCCGAAAGCGGTGCCAACGTGGTCGTCGACATTAAACTCGATGCCAAGGAGGCCAAGGGCGGTGCCCGCAAAACCGTTCGCTACACGCGATTCGATACGTGCGGACACTGCGGCGGCTCGGGTTCTGTCTCCTCCGAGCATGCCCATACCTGTCCAAGCTGTGGCGGGCGCGGCCATATCGATGTGGACCTCTCCTTCCTGTTTGGCGCCGGCACGTTTCAGTCGGTTTGCCCCGAGTGCGGCGGCTCGGGCAAGGTCGTAGCCGATCCGTGCCCCGATTGTGGCGGCAGTGGTCGTACCCGCGTGACCTCCGAGCAAACGATTGAGTTTCCTGCCGGCACGCACGACGGCGACGAGATTCGCATTAGCGGTATGGGACACGCCGGTACCAATGGCGCCACGGGTGGTGACCTGGTCGGTCGCGCCCATGTGGAGGCCGAGCGCCTGGAGGGTAAAGCCCGTACCGGCTTTTACCTGATGGGCATCGTGGCACCGTTTTTGGTGTTGTCGGCCATCTCGGGCGTGTTCTCGGCCTTTGCCGTGATGTGTTTTATTCCGTTTGCCATGGGCCTGTTCATGGTGCTCTCGGATGGGGTGCTTCACCGTAGCCTGCTGTGGTGGAAACGTGGCGCGATGCAGTTTGCCAACGGTTTTGCCAACGGCTTCATGTTCGCGCTCGTGTCGGTATGGTTTGCGAGCTGCTCGCAGCGCGCGATGCTTTCGCCCTACGGGATGCAATAACATCAAACCCTCTGTTTGCGGCCGGCCCTGCATGGGTATAGGACGCACTGTGACAATATTGAAAGTCGGAAGGATTCGGTCGTGTCGGAAAATAGGGATTACTACGAGGTACTTGGCGTCGATAAGGATGCCGACGCGCGGACCATTAAGCGCGCGTTTCTAAAGAAAGCCCGTACGGTACACCCGGATGTTTCGGACGACCCCGAGGCCGAGGCCAAGTTCAAAGAGCTTAACGAGGCCTATTCTGTCCTTTCCGATGAGCAGAAGCGTGCCAACTACGATCGCTTTGGTACTGCCGATGGCCCTGGTGGCTCCGGTTATGTCGATATCAACGATATCTTTGGCGGTATGGGCATGGACGACCTGTTCTCGTCGTTCTTTGGCGGCGGCGCCGGCGGCGGTGCCCGCAGCCGGCGCGAGCGCCGTCGCGGTCGCGATATGGCCATCTCGCTTTCGGTGACGCTCGAGGAAGCCGCGCTTGGGTGCAAAAAGACGATCAGCTATGACCGCCTTGCTCCCTGCGAGGACTGCAACGGTACGGGCAAGGCTGACGGTGCGACCGAAAAGCAGTGCAGCCGCTGCCACGGCACGGGCTATGTCACCACGGTCCAGCGCTCGTTTTTGGGTCAGGTCCAGTCCTCTTCGCCTTGCCCCGACTGCCACGGCGAGGGTACGGTCATTGATCATCCCTGCGAGACATGCGACGGTCAGGGCCGCACGCCTTCGCACGAAAAGATCGACATCGATATTCCCGCCGGCGTCTCGACCGGTCGCCAGCTGCGCGTGAGCGGCTTTGGCGAGGCCGGTCTTCGTGGCGAGCCCTCGGGCGACCTGATCGTCAACGTGCGCGTCGCCGATCACGAGCGCTTTAAGCGCAATGGCGACGACCTGTACCTGGTGAGCGATATCTCCATCGCACAGGCCGCGCTCGGTTGTGAGATCGAGGTTGAGGGCATTATGCCCGAGGAGGTCGTCAAGGTGTGCGTCCCCGCTGGCACGCAGTATGGCGACACCGTCAGCGTCAACAACTTCGGCATGCCGCGCATCGGCGGTGGCGGCTCACGCGGTCGTCTGGTCGTGCAGCTGCGCGTGGTCGTTCCCACGAACCTTTCCAACAAGCAGCGCGAGCTGCTCCGCGCTTTTGCCGACGAGATGGGCGATGACGTCGCTTCCGGCAAGAAGTCGGTAACCGATCGTATCAAGAGCGCCCTCGACGATATCCTCGATTAAGGAGCCCGCTTGCTCGCACCCCATATTTCCGTCGTCAACCTTGGTTGCCGCGTCAACCGGGTTGAGTCCGACCGTATCACTGCCGATCTTATGCGACAGGGCTTTGCGATGGTGGAGCCCCAGGATGCCGACCTGATCGTCATCAATACTTGCGCTGTGACGGGCGAGGCCGAGGCTAAGACCCGCAAGGCCGTCCGTCATGCGCTGTCATATCCAGGTGAGCCCTACGTGGTCGTGACCGGCTGCGTCGTCAACTTGCATCCCGAAGAGCTCCTAGAGCTTTCGGACCGTGTGATTGCCGAGCCGTCGAAAATTGACGTCGCCGAGCGTGTCTGCGAGGTGCTGGGTGTCGAATCCGATCGTGTGGCCGCATGCAGCGACAGCGATGTGGTCGATGCTCTGGGGCGCTCGCGTCTGGGCGTGAAGATCCAAGACGGCTGCAATCACCGCTGCACGTATTGCATCGTGTGGAAGGCGCGCGGTCCCGAGCGCTCCGTGCCCGTCGAGTCCGTGCTCGAGCAGGTGCGCGAGGCCCAGGAGGCCGGTGTGCCCGAGGTGGTGCTGACTGGCGTGAACCTGGGCGCCTATGACGGCAAGAGCGCGACTGACGAACATGTGGAGATCGATGAGCTGCTCGAGGCCATTATGGAGCGCACCGCGATTGCCCACGTGCGCATTTCCTCAGTGGAGCCCATGGACATCTCCGAGCGCCTGCTCAAGGTGATGGCGCGCTATCCGCAGCGCATCGCGCCGTTTTTGCATCTTCCCGTGCAGTCCGGCTGTACGGCGACCCTGCATCGCATGGGTCGTCCATATAGTGCGGAGGCCTTTGAGGACACGGTACGCATGATTCGTGCCAATCTGCCGCAGGCGTCACTTTCTTGCGACGTCATCGTCGGCTTCCCCGGCGAGACGGACGAGGAGTTCGAGGAGTCGCTGGCGTTGTGCCGTCGCGTGGGCTTTTCGCGCATGCATGTCTTCCGCTATAGCAAGCGTCCCGGTACTCTTGCGGCCGATATGCCCGATCAGGTGCCGCCCGAGATTATGGCGGAACGCAGCCGCCGCATGCGTGCCGTCGCACAGGAGCTCGCGATCGCCGATGCCCGCCGCCGCGTGGGCACGGTCGAGCGTGCGGTGCTCGAGTATGGCGACAACCTGACACTCGGCTCGTTCCATCATGCCCGTCTTGACGATGCCTGCGGGCTCAAGGCCCCGTGCCTACTCGATGTTGCTATCATCGGAGTCGACGATTCCGGCTTAGTCCATGCTCGCAGGGAGGTCCATGGAAGCCTCGAAGATTAGACTTATCGTTCCCGAGGGGATTGACCCCTCACGCGTTTTGGGGGCCGGCGACGCTGTTCTTCGCGCAGTCGAAGGCTTGGTTCGCGCCCATGTGGTTGCGCGCGGTGACCAGATCGCCGTGAGCGGCGACCCGGACGAGGTCGAACTCGTGGCGCGTTTTTTCGAACACGCTTTTCGCGAGGCGGCTGCCGGTCGCACGCTGTCTGCCGACGACGTCTCGCGTTGCTTGGCTGTCTTGCGCGATGGAGAGCACGATGCCTCGTCGTTGCGCGATGACGTGCTGCTTTCGTATCGAGGCCGCGTCATTCGTCCCAAGACACTCGGCCAAAAGCGCTATGTTGACGCCATCCGCTCGCATACCATCACGTTTGGCCTGGGCCCCGCCGGTACCGGTAAGACCTATCTAGCCATGGCGCTCGCCGTTAACGCGCTCAAGCGCCATGAGGTGGGTCGCCTGGTCCTTACGCGGCCCGTTGTCGAGGCGGGTGAGAATTTGGGCTTTTTGCCCGGCACCCTCGAGGAAAAGATCGACCCTTACATGCGTCCGCTCTACGATGCCCTGTTTGACATGATGGACCGTGAGCGTACCGATGAGCTTATGGAGCGTGGCGTGATCGAGATTGCCCCGCTCGCCTACATGCGCGGCCGAACACTGAGCGACGCCTTTGTGGTACTCGACGAGGCGCAAAACACGACGCCTGAGCAGATGAAGATGTTCCTGACGCGCCTGGGATTTAACTCCAAGTTTGTGATTACCGGTGATCTGAGCCAGCGCGACCTGGTGGGTCGCCGCGGCGGCCTGGCCGATGTCGAGAAGATTTTGGGCCGTGTCGACGATGTGGCATTTTCGCACTTGGAGCGCGCCGATGTGGTGCGCCATGCCCTGGTGGGCAGGATCGTCGAGGCCTATGATGCTTATGATGACGTGCGTGAGCAGCGCTCGCGCGACCGAAAGGAGTCCCGTTGAGTGTATTGATCAGCAACGATGCCGAGCTCGATACGCTGCTCGACGCGCAGGAGGTGGAGCACATCTGCCAGTTCGTGCTTTCCGCGGAGGGCGTTGAGCGTGAAGTCGAGATTTCCCTTTCGTATGTCGACGAGGACGAGATGCACGAGCTCAACCACGAGTGGCGCGGTATCGACCGTACCACCGATGTGCTTTCGTTTGAGTGCGACTCTGCCTTTGACGAGGACATTCCCGCCGACGAGACGATCGAGCTCGGCGATATTATCTTGGCACCGCAGGTCATCTCTCGTCAGGCTCCCGGTTTTGGCAACAGTCCCGCCGACGAGTGCCGGCTGATGCTTGTGCACGGCATGCTGCACCTGCTGGGCTATGACCACATCGAGGACGACGAGGCCGAGGTCATGGAGGCCCGTGAGGATGCCATCCTGCGCGATTTGGCGCTCGAGCGCGGCGAGGACCCCAAGTTGGTCCACGTCGGTCCCATCACCAACCATGCCCACGACTAGGAGCCGTCTATGATTCCCGGATCGAACAAGGACCATCCGTCCTTCTTAAAGTCGTTCTCCTACGCCATGGAGGGCTTTGTCACCGCCGTTAAAACCGAGCGTAACATCAAGGTCATGCTCGCGGCGGGTGTGTGTACCGTCATTGCCGGCTGCATTGTCGGCCTCGACATTGCCGAGTGGGCCACGGTTATCATCTGCTGTGGCCTGGTGATTCACGGCGAGCTGTGCAATACCGCTATGGAGGCGATCGTCGACCTGGCGACCCAGGAACTTCATCCGCTGGCGAAGCGCGCCAAGGATATCGCCGCCGCCTCCGTATACGTACTTTCCATCACCGCCGCGATTGTGGGCTTGCTGGTCTTTGCCCACGCGCTCGGTTTTATTTAGAAAGGGATTTCCATGTCCGACAATATGCAGCCTATCGACGAAACTCTGGACGACGAGTCCCTGGATGCGGTGGATGCCGAAGCGAACGAGGCCTATAAGGATGTCGAGGAATTCGACCCGTTTGAGGGCATGAGCGACGAGGAGCTCGACGCCCTGTGCGATGAGGACGAGGTGTCCATGGGCTTTGGCGACGTTGAGCCCGGGTTCCGCAGTGGTTTCGTCGCCCTGGTCGGTCGTCCCAACGCCGGCAAGTCCACGCTGCTCAACGCCTGCTATGGCAAAAAGGTCGCCATCACCTCGCCGGTGGCCCAGACGACCCGCCGCCGCATGCGCGCCGTCGTCAACCGTCCCGGCTACCAGCTGGTCTTTGTCGATACCCCGGGTATTCACAAGCCCAAGGACGGCCTAGGGTCCGAGCTCAATAAAAGCGCGCTGTTCGAGCTGAACGATGTCGACGTCGTCGCGTTTTTGATTGATGCCACCAAGCCAATCGGCAGGGGAGACGCCTGGGTTGCCGAGCGCGTCAGAGGCGCCCGCTGCAAGAAGGTCTTGGTGCTCACCAAGGCCGACGAGGCCGACCCCGCGCAGGTCATGGAGCAGCTCAAGGCAGCGCATGAGCTTATGGAATACGACGACGAGATCGTGACCTCGTCGGTGAAGAACTTCAACGTCGACGCCTTCATTGAGACCGTTGCGCACTTTTTGCCCGAGGGCCCGCGTTGGTTCCCCGAAGACATGGGTACCGATGCTTCCGACGAGACGCTTGTTGCCGAGTTTGTGCGCGAGAAGGTCTTGCGCCGCACCCTCGACGAGATCCCGCACTCCGTGGGCGTGATCTGCGATGCGCTCGAGCAGACCAAGAAGGTGCTGCGCGTGCACGCCATCATTTACGTGGAGCGCGAGGGCCAAAAGGGCATCATCATCGGCAAGGGCGGCGAGATGATCAAGCATATCGGTATCGACGCCCGTCGCGATCTTGAGCGCATCTTTGGCACGCAGGTCTTTTTGGAGCTGGACGTGAAGGTCAAGGCCGGCTGGCGTGACGACGAGGCCCAGATTCGCCGCTTTGGCTACAACGCCGAGGACTAAGGACGCGCGGCGCGCATGGCAGGCTCCCGGACATATCGCACGAAGGTGCTCGTCCTCGACAAGACGAAGCTCAAAGAGACGGACCTGATTCTGACGATGCTTGACGAGCGGGGTCGGCAGGTTCGCGCCGTGGCAAAGGGCGCCCGCAAACCCGGTGGGCGCCTTGCTGCGCGCTGCGAGCTGTTCTGCACCGTCGATATGCTGCTCGCGCATGGACGGTCGCTCGACGTGGTTTCCCAGGCCGAGCTTATGGAGGCGCCGCTCGGCGCTGCGCCCGATTACGAGGCGACCTGCGCCGCAAGCGCGATCGCCGAGGTCGCGCGTGTGTGCTCGTTCGAGGACGCCGAGGACCCGTTTACCTTTGCCATCACGCAGCGAGCGCTTGCCCTGGTGGGCAGCGGGCTCGACACGGCACATATGGATCTACTTGTGGCGGCATATGTTTTTAAGCTGCTGTCGCACGTTGGCTATCGACCCGATTTTTCGGCCTGCGTGCTGTGCGGAGACCCCATGCTGTCGTATTTTTCGCCCCGGGCGGGCGGGCTCATGTGCGGGTCGTGCGCGTCGAGCGTTCCGGGTGCCGAGCTGGTGTCGACCGGTGAGGTCGCGTGGCTGCGCGCCCTCATGTCCATGACCTTCGATGCACTCATGGCCGAGAGGATCGATCCCCATACCGCTGCCTTTTTATTGGGGCTTTCGCATGTTTGGGCTGCGACGCACACCGATCAGCGCCTCCGTGCGATGGAATTCATGTTGGGTCGGTGATGATGCGCAGGCGTGGGCTGCTTGTGGTAACATACCGACCTGTTGGTACCTCGACCTTGGATGCTCGCTCCACCGGCGGCTTCCCAGTCCGAGGCGAATAGCGTCGCCCGCGGGCGACAAGAAACGAAAGGTGAAACAATGACTGTTTCCAAAGAGCGCAAGGCTGAGCTGACTGCCCAGTTCGGTAACACCCCGGTCGACACCGGCAACCCCAAGGTTCAGGTCGCCATCCTGTCCGAGCGCATCAAGGAGCTGACCGAGCACATGAAGTCCCACCAGAAGGACTTCCACACTCGTCGTGGCCTGCTCATGCTCGTCGGCCGTCGTCGTCGTCTTCTCTCCTACATCAAGAAGAACGACATCGTCGAGTACCGTGAGCTCATCAAGGCTCTGGGCATCCGCGACAACATCCAGTAAGGATTTGTACATGCTAAGAGCGTCCTGCGCAGCGGGGCGCTCTTTTTGTGTAAGGGCGCGAACAATCACGCTCTGAAGCGTGGCGGGGGCAGGGGGTCCGCGTCACATGAGAAGCCCGCAGGCAAGGGGCCTGTGGGGTAAAGGAGAACAATGACACTCGTATCCAAGACCTTTGAGCTGTACGGCAAGACCTACACCTTTGAGTCCGGCGAGCTTGCCAAGCAGGCCACCGGCGCCTGCCTGGTCAAGCAGGGCGACACCACGATGCTCGACACCGTGGTCGTCTCTAAGGAGCGCAAGAACTACGACTTCTTCCCGCTGACCGTCGACTTCAACGAGAAGATGTACGCCGCCGGCCGCATCCCGGGTGGTTACCTCAAGCGTGAGGGCCGTCCCAGCGAGAAGGCCACGCTCACCGCGCGCATGATCGACCGCCCGATTCGCCCGAGCTTCCCGGACGGCTTCCGCAACGAGGTCCACATCGTCGCCACCTCGCTCGTCGCCGACCAGGTCAACCCCTTCGACGTCATCAACGTCATGGGCGCCTCTTTGGCTATGACGCTCGGCGGCGTGCCCTTCGAGGGCCCGCTTGCCTGCGTGCGCATCGGCCGCAACGTGGAGACCGGCGAGTTTATCGTCAACCCCACCTATGAGGAGCGCGAGAACTCCGACCTGGACCTGGAGCTGGGCGGCTCTGCCGACTTCATCTCGATGGTCGAGGCCGGCGCCGAGGAGATCTCCGAGGACGACATGCTCGCCGCCATGAAGTTTGGCCAGGAGGCCCTTGCTGCCTTCTGCCAGGCTCAGGACGAGTTCGTCGCCGAGTGGGAGCAGGTCAACGGCCCCATCGTCAAGAAGGAGTATCCGCTCGACCAGCCCGTCGAGGAGGTCCAGGAGCGCATCTTCGCCCACTACGACGAGATGGCAGCTGCCCTTCGCGACGCCGACAAGCTCTCCCGTATCGGTAAGGTCGAGGCTCTGAAGGAGTCCATCCGCGCCGAGTTCACCGAGGAAGAGCAGGCCGCTTGGGAGCGCGAGATCCCCGTGGCGCTCAAGAAGCTCGAGAAGAAGGCCATGCGCACCATGGTCGTCGAGACCGGAGAGCGCGTCGACGGTCGTGCCGCCGACGAGATTCGTCCCATCATGGTGAAGGACAACTACCTGCCGCTCGTTCATGGCTCCGGCCTGTTCCAGCGTGGCCAGACCCAGGTGCTCTCCGTTCTGTCGCTCGGTATGCTCAACGAGGGCCAGCGCCTGGATACCATCGAGCCCACCGAGGGCAAGCGCTATATGCACCACTACAACTTCCCGCCGTTCTGCACCGGCGAGACCGGCCGCATGGGCAGCCCCAAGCGCCGCGAGATCGGTCACGGCAACCTTGCCGAGCGCGCCCTGCTTCCGGTGCTCCCCGACGAGAACGAGTTCCCCTACGCCATCCGTGTGGTTTCCGAGGTCATGGAGTCCAATGGCTCCTCTTCGATGGCTTCGACCTGCGGCTCCACGCTCGCCCTTATGGACGGCGGCGTGCCCATTAAGCGCCCGGTCTCCGGTATCGCCATGGGCCTGATCCAGGAGGAGGGCAAGACCGTGGTCCTGTCCGACATCCAGGGTCTCGAGGACTTCCTGGGCGACATGGACTTTAAGGTCACCGGTACCACCGAGGGCATCACCGCCCTGCAGATGGACAACAAGGCCACCGGCCTCACCTTCGATATCTTGGCCCGCGCTCTGCAGCAGGCCAAGGAGGGTCGCGCCTTCATCCTGCAGAAGATGCTCGATGTGATCCCGGAGCCTCGCCACACCACGCGCAGCACCGCTCCGCGCATCGTCTCCATCCAGGTTCCGACCGATAAGATTCGCGACGTCATCGGTTCTGGCGGCAAGGTTATCCGCGGCATCCAGGACGAGACCGGCGCCTCGGTCGACATCCAGGAGGACGGCACCGTCTTTGTCGGCGGCACCGGCGAGTCCGTCGACCAGGCCGTCGAGCGCATCAAGCTCATCATCAAGGTCCCCGAGCCGGGCGAGGAGTACACCGGTCGCGTGGTCTCCATCCAGCCCTTCGGCGCCTTCGTCAACCTGCTGCCCGGCAAGGACGGCCTGCTGCACATCTCCCGCGTCGCCAAGGGCCGCGTGGAGAAGGTCGAGGACGTCCTCAACGTGGGCGACGAGGTCAAGGTCGTCGTCATCGAGGTCGACGATCGCGGCAAGATCTCGCTTGATCGTCTCGACAAGCCCGAGGCCCCGGCTCGCGCTGAGGGTTCCTCCGAGGGCGACGGCGAGCACTTCCAGCGCCGTGAGCGTCCGCGTCGCGAGCGCTCCGAGCGCAGTGACCGTCCGCGCCGTCCCGGCGACAACGGAGGCCGCAAGCCCCGCCGCCACCACGACGCCGAGTAACAGCAACACATAAGCAGCTCAATAAAGGGCGACTCCACCATGGAGTCGCCCTTTTGCTATTCCCGGCGGGGTCCGCGGGTAAAGTTTCCTGCTCTACAGTCCTGCTCACGACGGAGGCCACATTAAGTGGCCTCCTGTTCGTGCGGAACTCGCGATAAACTTTACCCGCGGCCCCCGCCGGGAATAGCAAAAGGTCTGGTTGCTGCGGGTTGCGATTTTGTCAGACAGTCTATTCAGTTATTTGAATTCAGATCTTTTGACAATCGCATGCGCGTCATTGCCCCAGATAAAACCGACCAAAATAAAGCTGTCCTATTTTGGCAGGTCTGGTCTCAGCGGGCCCGGCACGGGCTAAGTTTATCGCGAGTTCCGCACGCAAAGGAAAGCACTTAATGTGCTTTCCGTCTTGCGCAGGACTGTAGAGCAGGAAACTTAGCCCGTGCCGGGCCCGCTGAGACCAGACCGGCGGGATAGACCGGTTCAGATGGGGCTTTGATGCATGGGTGGTCTGTTGTTGTGCAAATGGGTATCATACTGTGGTTATTGCATCGACTCTGCGATGCATGTTTGTATGTTCCCGGCGGTCGGTTTGCCAGAAGCGCCCCGTCGGTTGTTCCAGACCCGTTTCGAAGAAAGGAAACCACACTTACCTATGGCAGCTAAAAAATCATCTCCTTTGAAGATCATTCCGCTCGGCGGCCTTGACGGCATCGGCAAGAACATGACGGTCTTCGAGTGCGGCGACGACATGGTGCTCGTCGACGCCGGTCTCATGTTCCCGGATGACTCCCAGCCCGGTATCGACCTGGTGCTTCCCGACTACACCTATGTTCTGGAGAACGAGGAGAAGCTCCGAGGTATCGTCGTCACTCACGGCCACGAGGACCACACCGGTTCGCTTCCGTATCTGCTGCAGGACCTCAACAACAAGGTTCCCATCTTTTCGAGCAAGCTGACGCTTGGCTTTATCGAGGGCAAGCTCTCCGAGTTCCGCATCCGCGCACCCAAGTTCCGCGAGGTCAAGGGCGGCAGCCATGTCAACCTCGGCGGCATCTCGCTCGACTTCTTCTCGATGACGCACTCCATCCCCGGCGCTCTGGGCGTGTTCATCCGCACCAATCAGGGCACCGTTATGCACACCGGCGACTTTAAGCTCGACCAGACGCCCATCGATGGCGTCACGCCCGACTATGCCGCTATCAGCCGCTTTGCCAAGCAGGGCATCGACCTGCTGCTTTCCGACTCCACCAATGCCACGGTTCCCGGCTTTACCAAGTCCGAGGCCGAGGTTGGTCCCAACCTGCTGCACGCCATCAAGAACGCCCCGGGTCGCGTGTTCGTCGCATCGTTCTCGAGCCACATCCATCGTTTGCAGCAGATCTGCGATGCCGCCCGCAAGTGCGGCCGTAAGGTCGTTGTGACCGGTCGCTCCATGCTCACGAACACCCGCGCGGCGCGCGAGCTCGGTTATCTCAACATCGATGATGCCGATATCATCGATGCCTTCGATATTGATAACCTGCCTGACGACAAGATCGTCGTCATGTGCACTGGTTCGCAGGGCGAGCCGCTGTCGGCCCTGTCCCGTATGGCCAATGGCGAGCACAAGACGCTCTCCATCCACGAGGGCGATACCGTTATCCTTTCGGCAACTCCCGTTCCTGGCAACGAGAAGGCCGTCCAGCAGGTCGTCAACAGCCTGGCCAAGCTCGGCTGCGACGTGTGGGATAAGAACCGCGCTCTCGTCCACGTCTCGGGTCACGGTAGCCAGGAGGAGCTCAAGCTCCTGATGGCCATGGCCAAGCCCACGTACTTTATGCCGGTTCACGGTGAGGCCGTGCATCTGCGCGCCCATGCCCAGCTGGCCCGCAAGATGGGCATCAAGGACGATCATATCTTTATCCTCGATAACGGCGACACGCTCGAGATGCGCGGTGGTATCGTCAAGCGCGGTACGCCCGTCGAGTCCGGCGTCGTCTATGTCGACGGTCTGCGCATCGGTGACACCGATCCCATCGTTCTGCGCGATCGCCAAAAGCTCGCCAACGACGGTATGGTCACGGCCGTTGCCATCGTCTCGCTCAAACACAAGAAGATCGAGGCTATCGAGTTCTCGGGCCGCGGTGTTTCGTTTGCTATCGACGACCAGTTCTCCGAGGATGCCTCCGCAGCCATCATGAAGACGATCGAGAAGGGCAAGTTTAGCTTTACCAGCAGCGGCTCCGATGCCATTCGCAAGGCCGTGCGCGATTCGCTCTCCAACTTTATCTGGAGCCGTACGCGCACCCGTCCGATGATCATTCCGGTCGTCATGGAGGTTTAGTTTGGCGCGCGGATCTGCACAAAACGCCAAAGGCAATAAAGCCAACAATCAACCGGCATCTGCTAAGGGTGCCGGTTCCCATCTCCGTGCCAATAAGGGTCACGAGGCGGAGTTCGATGAGTTCGAGCCCCTGGTCGAGCCTTCGGCCAATCGCGATATTGCCGGCGTGGTCATTGCCGTTTTGGCGATTGCATCCTTCATTGCCGTGATTTCGCCAGCAACGGCGCCCGTGACGGCTGCTGTCGCCGGTTTCTATCACCTCGGCTTTGGCCTGGGCGCCTACGTGTTGCCGATCGTCATCTTGCTGTTTGCCGCCACGCTCTTTTTGGGTGAGGACTCGCCGCTCAACATTCGCTCGGTTGCGGGTGGCGCCGTGGTCTTTATCGCCGTCGTCTCCATTCTTTCGCTGATGGTGCCGGGCACGAGCGATTCGTGCGACCTTATGTTTACGCCGCAGAACCTTTCCGTGTCGGGCGGCTACATTGGCGCCTTTATCGCAAGTGCCTTGCAAAACGCCCTGGGTAAACCTATCGCCATGGTTGTCTTGCTGGGGCTTGTCGTCGTTGGTTTGGTCATTATCGGCTTTTCGGTGGGTGGCGTTTTGCGCTCCGCACGCGATCGTGCGGCAGATTTTGCCGAACGCCGTCGTGCCGATGTCAACGCCAGCCCGTGGGGCGATGAAGAGGCCCTGTCTGTTCCCGGCGTCGCTCGTCCGCACCTGAGCATTCTGCGCCAGAAGGGGACTGACGCCGCGGTGACCACGGTCATGGGTGGCGATGTCGACCCGGTTTTGGATGACGACGAGGACGATGACCCGTTTGTCGACGTATCCGAGTCGGTTGAAGCCGAGCGGGCCAAGACCACGCTGCTGCCGCGTCGCCATGCCAAGAAGGGCAAGGCTGCGCCTAAGCTCAATACGAGTGAGCCCGACCCGTCTTGGTCCGATAGCGAGATTGAGCTCACCGAGGGCGATGACGAGGACGACGAGGGTCCGATTGAGACCGCAAAGACAACTTTGCTGCCGCGTCGCCATGCAAAGCGCGGCCAGGTAACCGGCCAGCTTTCGATGGAAGACGACTCCGATAAGATCGACGAGTCCGAGCCGCCGTTTGTCGTGAATCCCGTCTCGGCCGCACCTCAGATTCCCGACTTCCTGAAGCATCCCAAGGTTGCCGATGCGGCTGTCGCGGGCGCTGCCGAGGCGTCTACTTCTAGCGATGGGGGAGCGGGCAATGCCCCCGCGGATAACGAGGGCGAAGAAGAGGACGGCCTTAAGCTTCCGCCGCTCGAAATCCTGCATGCAAACCCGCAGTCCGCTTCTGCCGCGTCTTCGGACAAGGAGCTGGAACAGACCGCCGAGTCGTTGCAGTCCACGTTGCTTGAGTTTGGCCGTAGCGCTCGCGTCGTCGGCTGGATTGCCGGCCCCACGGTGACGACCTTTAAGCTGCAGCCCGGCGAGGGCGAGCGCGTGAGCAAGATTTCGAGCCTTGAGGACGATATTGCGCTGTCGCTTGCTGCTCAGTCCGTGCGTATCTTTGCGCCGATTCCCGGCACCTCGCTCGTGGGTATCGAGATTCCCAATCGCAAGCGTCAGAACGTCAACTTGGGCGACGTGCTGCCCTATGTTAAGGGCGGTCCGCTTGAGCTTGCTATCGGCCGCGATGCAGAGGGCACGCCGGTCGTCGCCGACCTCGCCAAGATGCCCCACCTGCTGATCGCCGGTACCACGGGTTCCGGTAAGTCGGTCATGATCAACTCCATCATCACGACTCTGCTCATGCGCGCCCTTCCCGAGGACGTTCGCTTGATTATGGTCGATCCCAAGCGTGTCGAGCTCGCAGGCTATAACGGCCTTCCGCATCTTTACGTGCCCGTAGTGACCGAGCCCAAGCAGGCCGCGAGTGCCTTGCAGTGGGCGGTGTCCGAGATGGAGCGCCGTCTGAAGGTCTTCGAGCGCCTTAACGTGCGCAAGATCTCGACCTATAACGAAAAGCAGGCCGCCGGCGAGTTTGAGCATTACGATAACCCGCCGCAAAAGATGCCCTACCTGGTCATCATCATCGACGAGCTTTCGGACCTGATGATGGTTGCCGGCAAAGACGTCGAGGCATCGATTGTGCGCATCGCCCAGCTGGGCCGTGCCGCCGGTATCCACCTTATCGTGGCGACTCAGCGTCCGAGCTCCAACGTGGTGACGGGTCTCATCAAGGCCAACATCACCAACCGCATCGCCTTTAACGTCGCAACGGGCATCGACTCCCGCGTCATCATCGACCAGATGGGTGCCGAAAAGCTCACCGGCTTGGGTGACATGCTGTTCTCAAAGGTCGACTGGGGCAAGCCCCGCCGTATCCAGGGCTGCTTTGTTTCGGATGACGAGATCAACGAGATTGTCGAGTTCGTCAAGTCGCAAAGCGAGCCCGACTACCATGAGGAGATCCTATCGGCCGTGGCACCTGCCTCCATGTCCATGACGGGTGGCGGCGGCATCGTGCGCACCGGCGTCGCCGAGCCCCAGGACGACGATCCGCTTATCTGGGAAGCCGCTCATATTGTGGTGGAATCGCAGCTGGGCTCCACATCTGGCCTGCAGCGCCGCCTGAAGGTTGGCTATGCGCGCGCCGGGCGTATTATGGACATGCTGGAAGAAAAGGGTGTCGTCGGACCGCCCGACGGTTCCAAGCCGCGCGAGGTCCTGCTGGATGAAGAAGGCCTTGCCGCGCTGGAATCCGTCGACGCCGAGATGGCACGTGAAGATCGTGAGTTTGGAGGATTCTGATGGCTGCACGCTTTGGTGACATGCTGCTCGAGCAGCGTCGCCGAATGGGCCTTTCCATTCAGCAGGTCGCCAACACCATCAAAATCAGGCCGCAGATCATCGAGTTTTTCGAAACCGGTAATTTTGCATCGATGCCCCCGCGCGGTTATGCCCAGGGCATGATTTCGAGCTACGCACGCTTTTTGGGCCTCAATCCGCGCGAGGTCGTCAACGCTTATTTTGATGAACTCATGGCATATGAACGCGAGACGTCGCAGCAGGGCGGTCGTTTTCAGGACGCCGCCGGCTACGTCAATTCGCGTTCCTCGGTCGACAACGGCCGTTTCCTGATGGTTCAGGGCGGGCGTTCGACGCGTTATGGTCAGCGCCCTCAGCAGGCTGGCTATATTACCGAGACGGGCTCGAGCGAGGAGATTCGTTCCCAGCGCGATCGTTTTCGCAGCACGCCGGCGCCCGAGGAGCGCGCACTCCCCGCTGCCCGCGGTGTCGCACGAGACCCTCGTGCCGGCTACGGCGATGGCGGTTATTCCGATCGCGGGTATCGTGGCGTTTCTTCCGGTCGTCCGCGCGGCGGCTATGCAGACGCCGATACTACGCAGGTGACGCCTCGCCTTCGATCTCAGTCGCAGCCCTACAGCCAGCGCTCCTCAGCGCCTCGTTCGGGCCAGCGCAACTACCAGGGTCGTGGCGAACTCGCCCCCCGCTCGGGCCAGCGCAATATGCAGCGCCAGGGTAGCTATCGCGGACGTTCCGACAATAACCGCGGTCGTATGCCCCAAGGCACTGGTCGCGGTGGCTCCAATCGCGGGCGCGGCGGTGGTCGTGCTCCCCAGAACAACGGCCTCGATCCTCGTATCGTTTACGCCGGTATCGGCGCCGTGGCGCTGCTGCTGATTGTGCTCATCGCGGTGCTCCTGCGTGGCTGTGGCTCCTCGGCGCCCGAGTCGACGCCCGAGACGCCCGTTGCCACCAAGACAACGACTAATAAGTCCTCCAAGAAGACCGAATCCGTCGATGAGGATGAGGACACCGATGAGACGACTGACGAGTCGACCGATTCGGACGCTGCCAAGACGACGGCCAAGAAGGAAGAGAACGAGGTCACAAAGGTCAAGATCTCCGTTGCCAAGGGCAAGACTGCTTGGATTGAGGTCAAGGTTGATGGCAAGTCGGTCTATGGCGCCCAGGCGACCGGCCCCTTTGAGCAGGAATACACGCCGGAGTCCTCGATCGAGATTACCACGTCCAAGCCTTCCGATGTCACCGTTACCAAGAACGGTGAAAAGGTCCGCTACGACACTAAGACGTCGGGCGTGGCACGCGTGACGATCACCGTTCCCAAGAAGGAGACGACCGACTCCGAGGACGGCGAGAGCTCCGACGGCACCGATGGCACCGAAAGTACCGACGGAACCGATGGAACCGACGCCCAGTCCACGGACGGCACCGATGCCGCCACCGACGGGCAGACTACGCCCTATTCAGACGACTATTCGTACGACAGCTACTAAGCCGCTCGTAAGCGAAAGGATTAACCATGGCTAAAGATTCCAGCTTCGACGTCGTGTCCGAGGTTAATATGCAGGAGGTCGACAACGCCTTCCAGCAGACCACGCGCGAGATTTCCCAGCGCTATGACCTGAAGGACTCCGGCGCCACCATCGAGCTTTCGAAGGGCGACAAGCTCTTTACGGTCAACGCCCCGGCCGACTTTGTCTCCAAGCAGATCATCGATGTCCTGAGCTCCAAGCTCATCAAGCGCGGCATCGATCTTAAGGCCGTGTCCTGGGATGCGCCTCAGGCTGCATCGGGCGGTACCGTGCGCGTGCTCGGTCACATCGTCGAGGGCATTGACCAAGCGACTGCCAAGAAGATCAATAAGGACATTAAGGATCAGAAGCTCAAGGTCAAGGTGACGATCGAGGCCGACAAACTGCGCGTCTCCTCTGCTTCCAAGGATGCGCTGCAGACCGTGATCCAGTTCCTGCGCGACCAGGACTACGGTCAGCCGCTGCAGTTCACCAACTACCGCTAATTCATTCGAAAGGACCGCTCTCCAACATGGATACACCGTTGGGCTCCGTGCTCTATATCACCCTCGGGTGCGCCAAGAACGAGGTCGATACCGACCGTATGCGTTCGCTGCTGACCGCCGCGGGCTACGAGGAGGCATTCGATCCGCAGGATGCCGATATCGCCATCGTCAATACGTGCTCGTTCCTTGCCTCTGCAACGTCCGAGAGCATCGAGACCACGCTCGAGCTTGCCAACGAGGTGCAGGACGGCGTACGTTCCTGCCCGATCGTCATGTGCGGCTGCGTGCCGTCACGCTACGGTGACGATCTGCCCGACGAGCTGCCCGAGGTCGCGGCCTTTGTGAAGGCCGACGAGGAAGACGGCATCGTGGCGGTCATCGATGACGTGCTGGGTGTTGAGCGCGAGATTGCCGCCTATATTCCGCAGGTCAAGCGTACCGTCGAGGGCGCTGTCGCCTATGTCAAGATCTCTGATGGCTGCAACCGCTTCTGTAGCTTCTGCATGATCCCTTATATCCGCGGTCGTTATCACTCGCGCAATGCCGAGAGCATTATCTCCGAGGTGCGCGACCTGGTCGCCGGTGGTGTGCGCGAGATCGTTCTTATCGGTCAGGACACGGGCATTTGGGGTACCGACTTTGCCGACGAGGACCTCGCCGAGGGTTCGCCGCGCAATCTGGCGCAGCTGCTGCAGGCCGTTGCTGAGGCGGTGCGTCCTCATAACGTGTGGGTCCGCGTACTCTACCTGCAGCCCGAGGGCATGACCGATGAGCTTATCGAAACCATTCGCGATACGCCCGAGGTGCTGCCCTATATCGATATTCCCGTGCAGCACTGCGACGCGCGCATCCTCAAGGCCATGCGCCGCTCCGGTTCCCGTCAGGAGCTCGAGGACCTGTTCCGCGACCTGCGCGAGCGTATCCCCGGTATCGTGATCCGCTCCACGGCTATGGTCGGCTTCCCGACCGAGACTGACGACGAGTTCCGCGATCTTATCGACTTTATGGACACCGTCGGCTTTGACTACACGAGCGTCTTTGCCTACTCGCGTGAGGAGGGCAGCCTGGCCGCCAAGATGGAGGGTCAGGTCGATGAAGAGGTTAAGCTCGAGCGCGCCCAGGAGGCTATGGATCTGGCCGAGTCGCTCGGCTTTGCCGCCACGGCGGCCCATGTGGGCGAACGCGCCCAGGTGATCGTCGACGGCATCGAGGAGACCGAGGACGGCGCTGAGCTCATCGGACATGCCTGGTTCCAGGCTCCCGATTCCGATGGTGCGGTGCATCTGGATGCCAGCGAGGCATCTGTGGGCGATATTCTGACGGTCGAGTTTACCGATAGCTTCTGCTACGAGCTTATCGGTCATGTTGTGGAGTAGGAGAGCGTCGTGGCTAACGAGAGCAATAAGGAACTGACGAGTGTTTGGACGCCCGCCAACGTCGTGACGTGCGTGCGCATCGTCTTTATTCCGGTGTTCATGATCGTGTCGGCGCTGTCTCACACGAGCGTTGCCGGTACGGATTGGAGCACCTTCGACGGCCCGCTCGCCGCCGCCGCATTTATTCTGTACGTCATCCTGTCGTGCACCGATAAGGTTGATGGCTACCTGGCTCGTTCGCGCAACGAGATCACCGATTTCGGCAAGTTCTTGGATCCCATTGCCGACAAGCTGCTCGTGTTCTCGGCCTTGCTGCTGTTCTTGGACTTTGGCGCCGTGTCGGTTTGGTCCGTGTTCATCATCTTGTTCCGCGAGCTGTTGGTAAGTGCCCTGCGCATGGTTGCGAGTGCCGCCGGCGTGGTCGTTGCCGCCGATAAGCTTGGCAAGTACAAGACGGCGACCACGATGGTCTCCATCTGCGGTTACCTGTGCGTCTTTGCGATGGCCGGCTTGCACCTTGGCCCGCTGATGCTGACGCTCGGCATCTACTCGGTGTCGCGCTTCCTGTACGCCGTTGCCGTTGTCCTGACCGTTATCTCGGGCGCCCAGTACTTCTGGAACTGCCGCAAGATCGTCTTTTCGGTCTAGGTTCTGGTGGGTATGACGGACTCTTTTGAGCAGATTTCCGCACATAACGAGGAGCTGGCGCGTCATATTGTCGAGCGCGCGAGCGCTCGGGGCGTGACGGTTTCGACGGCTGAGTCGCTGACGGCAGGTATGATCGCCTCGACGATTGCCGATATCCCGGGCGCCTCGGCGGTGCTGCGTGGCGGTGCGGTGACCTACTGCGATGAGATCAAGCATCGCGTTTTGGGTGTTGATCAGGAGACGCTCGACCGCTATACCGCGGTGTCGCATCAGACCGCGCGCGAGATGGCGGCGGGTTCGCTGGAGCTGTACCAGAGCGATATTGCCGTGAGCGCAACGGGTTATGCCGGCCCCGGCGGCGGCACTGAGGACGATCCGGCTGGCACTTTCTATATTGGCTGGGCGTATCGCGCGGCTGATGGGGAAGTGCCGGTCGTGGACTCTGTGCGCTGCCACTATGAGGGCGACCGTTCGTGTGTTCGTGCCCATGCGGTCGCGGAGGCATTGGGACGCATTGCCCTTGTGCTCAACTCTATGGAATAGACGTGTTTTCAGGGGCCTTAGGGCCCCTTAATTGTGGAGATAGGGACCCCTGACGAATGTAGCGTTTGCGCTGGTTATAGGTGTATTCTTGCCTTCCTTGTTCTTATTCGGCCCTTTGTGGTCAAGCATTTGGTCAGTGTTTGGTCGGCGTTTGGTTGGGTTTTGGAAAGACTGCCTGCATATGATTGGCCTGAACGGTTGACCACGAACAGCCGTTCGTTTACTATCAATGCAGGTTGTTAAGAGGAGGGCTATTCATGGCCAAGAATTCAGGTCCCGTACGTACCGTTCATGCACCCACGACGGGTAAAGAGCGCGAAGAGATGATCGCCACCACCAAGGCCGAGATTGAGAAGAAGTTCGGTCAAGGCTCCATCATGAGGTATGGTGACGGCGGCCCCGAGCTTGAGGTCGAGGCCATCCCCACGGGCGCTCTGGCACTCGATGCCGCTCTGGGTATCGGCGGTGTGCCGCGCGGCCGTATCGTCGAGATTTACGGTCCTGAGTCCTCCGGTAAGACGACGCTTTCGCTCGAGATCCTGGCCGAGGCCCAGGCAATGGGTGGCGTGGTGGCATTTATCGATGCCGAGCACGCGCTCGATCCCACGTATGCCGCGCGCATTGGCGTGGATATCGACGAGGTACTGATTTCCCAGCCCGATACGGGTGAGCAGGCGCTCGAGATTGTTGACATGCTCGTGCGTTCCGGCGCCATCGATGCCATCGTCGTCGACTCCGTCGCCGCGCTTACCCCGCGTGCCGAGATCGAGGGAGAGATCGGCGATACCACGGTCGGCTTGCAAGCTCGCCTGATGAGCCAGGCGCTCCGCAAGCTTGCCGGCTCGCTGTCCAAGTCCAACACGACGTGCATCTTCATTAACCAACTGCGTGAGAAGATCGGCGTCATGTTCGGCAACCCCGAGACCACGACGGGCGGCCGCGCCCTTAAGTTCTTCTCTTCGGTGCGTATCGACATTCGCCGCATCGACAGCATTAAGCTTAAGGATGAGGTTATCGGTAACCGCGTGCGCGCCAAGGTCGTTAAGAACAAGGTGGCAGCTCCGTTCCGTTCTGCTGAGTTCGACATCATGTACGGTACGGGCATCTCTAAGGAGGGCTCGATTCTGGACATGGCTGTCGAGTGCGGCATCTGCAAGAAGATGGGCTCCTGGTTTGCCTATGGCGAGGACAAGCTCGGCAACGGTCGCGAGGCCGCCAAGGCGTTCCTGCGCGAACACCCCGATTGCGCCGACGAGATTGAGCATAAGGTCCGCCTTGCCTGCGGGCTTGAGTTTGATGACGATGCTCCGTCCGAGGTCGAGCTGACCGATCAGCCTGCGCCTGAGGAGTTTGACGAGCTTTACGCCATCGATGGTTCCGCCATGCTCGATGATGACGACGAGTAGCGGTTACGCTCATGTCGTATACGGTGACCGAGGCCACGGTCGTTTTTCCCGATAAGAAGGCGGCCTCCTCGTTCTCGAGCGGGTATGCGTCCAAAAAGCCTTGCGCACATATCGATTGTGAGCTTGAGGGCGGTTTTGAGCGGTCCATTTGGATCCCCGTGCGGGTCGCGCGGCTGTATGTCAAAAACCGCCCCGATCTTCCCTGTGATTGGGATAACTATCGTGATGCGGTGCAGCTCATCGAGCGTAAATGTGCGCTTACCATGGTGACCGAGATGTTATCGCGCCGCGACCATGCGACGGGTGAGGTCCGTGACAAGCTGGCTCGCTACGGCTTTCACCAGTCCGCGATCGATTTCGCCGTCGAGCGCGCCACCGAGTATCGTTTTTTAGACGAGAACCGCTTTTGCTCGTACTTTATCGAGGAACGCAAGCGGCGCGGTTGGGGACAGCGTAAAATCGAGACCGAGCTCAAGCGCCGTCATGTCGTGCTCGATGACATTCCCGGTTATCCCGAGGATTATTTTGCCGTCGAAGACGATTTGGCGCGTGCGTCAGCCCTGCTCGCCAAGCGGCGTGTTCCAGAGACGCGCGGATTCGAAAAACTGGTTCGGTTTTTGATGGGCAAGGGCTTCTCGTATCACATCGCCGCCGATGCCGTTAAGGCACGTCTCGATGCCGAACGTGAGGAATGTGCGGTTTAGGCGTATGCGTTTTGTGGCCCTGCCGTTCACCGCGTTTTAGCCGCCGTGCTGGGGCCATTTATTTGACAGTTGTTGTGGTTCAACGTACGATAAACACTGTCATTTGCTTTGTGATATGTGCTCATCTGTGATGAGTTTGTTTATATGTTTATCTGTATCCGACCCGCATAAGCTGCGCCCATATTACTCAAATGTCGCGAGCCGTTCGTAAGGACGGTTCGCTTTGTTGTGTAACGAATCCATAAAAAGGAGTGAGCATGCCTATCATCGCAGCGCTCGTTGGCATCGTTTTGGGTGCCATCGCCGCCATTGCCTACATGCGCACCGCCAAGCAGGGTAGTCTTCACGAGGCCGACGAAAAAATCCAGTCGGCACACGCACAGGCTGAGTCCCTGATCGGTGATGCTAAGCGTCAGGCCGAGACCCTCAAAAAAGAGGCTCTGCTCGAGGCTAAAGAGGAGATCATCAAGAACAAGCAGGCCGCTGAGGCCGAGGACAAGCAGCGTAAGAACGAGATTCGTACGCTCGAGAACCGCGTGATGCAGCGCGAGGAATCTCTCGATCGCCGCAACGACGCTCTCGACAAGCGCGAGCATCAGCTGTCCAGCCAGGCCGGTCAGGTCGAGAAGCGCTCCCGTGAGCTCGAGGAGCTCTGCGCAAAGCAGACCTCCGAGCTCGAGCGTATCGCCGACCTTACCCGCGAGGACGCGCACAAGGAGCTCCTTGATAAGGTTCGCGGCGAGGTCACCCACGAGGCCGCCACGATCATTCGCGAGTCCGAGCAGCAGGTTCGCGCCGAGTGCCACAAGACCGCCCAGGAGATTCTGTCTCTGGCGATTCAGCGCTGCGCTGCCGATCACACTGCCGAGGTCACCGTTACCTCCGTGCACATTCCCTCTGATGACCTCAAAGGCCGTATCATCGGTCGCGAGGGTCGCAACATCCGGACCTTCGAGCAGGTTTCCGGCGTCAACCTCGTGATCGACGACACGCCCGAGACAGTCGTTCTTTCGAGCTTCGACCCGGTCCGTCGTGAGACCGCCCGTGTCGCCCTCGAGAACCTCATCGCCGACGGCCGCATTCACCCTGCCCGTATCGAGGAGATGTATCACAAGGCCGCCGACCTGGTTCAGCAGCGCGTGCGCGAGGCTGGCGAGCAGGCTGCCTTCGATACCGGCATCCACGATCTGCACCCCGAGATCGTCAAGACCCTTGGTGCCCTGCGCTACCGTACCTCGTTTGGTCAGAACGTGCTTCAGCATTCCCTCGAGGTCTCTGATCTGTGCGGCGTGATGGCTTCCGAGCTTGGCCTGGACGTTGTGACCGCCAAGCGCGCCGGCCTGCTTCATGACCTGGGCAAGGCAATCGACCACGACGTCGAGGGCCCGCATGCCGTCATCGGCGCCGAGCTTGCCCGCCGTTATGGCGAGAAGCCCGTTATCGTCCACGCTATTGAGGCTCACCATGCCGATGTCGACCCCAACACGGTACTCGATGTCCTGGTGCAGGCCGCTGATGCTGTCTCTGCCTCTCGCCCCGGTGCCCGTCGCGAGTCTGCCGAGAACTACATCAAGCGTCTTGAGAAGCTCGAGGAGATCGCCAACTCCCATGACGGCGTCGAACGTACCTATGCCATGCAGGCCGGTCGCGAGGTCCACGTCATGGTCCAGCCGGACAAGATTTCCGATGCCCAGTCCACGGTTCTGGCTCACGATATCGCCCATCAGATCGAGGAAGAGATGGAGTATCCCGGTCAGGTGCGCGTTGTCGTGATTCGCGAGAGCCGCGCTGTCGATATCGCTAAATAACATGAGCGACGCGAACGAGCTCATCTCATTTATCGCGTCGATGTCGGGGGAGGGCAACCTTCGCGTCGAGGAGAACCTTGGCGAGGGGTATGTCCGCCTCCGCGTTTCGGAGGCCGAGCGGCGCCAGGCAAAGCACGACATTCAGCATGTCGAGGATATCGTCATCGAAATGCTCCGTAATGCTCGCGATGCCGGCGCCGACAAGGTCTATCTCGCCACGACCAAGGAAGACGGCGTCCGCACGCTTGTCTTTCTGGATAACGGTTCGGGCGTTCCGCAGGATATGCAAGAGCGAATCTTTGATGCCCGCGTTACCTCCAAGCTCGAGAGCATGAAGATGGACCGTTGGGGCGTTCACGGTCGTGGCATGGCATTGTTTTCGATCAAGCAGAACACCGATGAGGCCCGTGTGGTCACGTCCGGCGTCGATCTTGGTTCAGCCTTTAAGGTGAGCGTCGCGGCCGACCGCCTCAGTGAGCGTGCCGATCAGTCCAGCTGGCCCCAGGCCGTCAAGGATGAGGACGGACGTTATGTCTGTGCTCGCGGTCCGCATAATATTATTCGCGCTGCTTGTGAGTTTGCGCTCGAGGAGTTGCGTGGTTGCGATGTCTATCTTGGTTCTCCGTCCGAGATTGCCGCGACCCTTTATGCTCAGGCGTCAAGCCGGCTTGATACGTCTCGTCTCCTGTTCATTGATGACGAGAGCGAGCTTCCGGTTGTCGATCGTTTAGGCCTTGCTTCTGATGCCGAGGACTTTATCCGTATCTGTTCGGGTTTGGGTCTTGAGATGTCCGAGCGCACGGCCCATCGCATTTTGGCAGGGCAGATTAAGCCTGTTCGCGGTGTGACCGCGCGTCTGCTGCGCGAGCGCGACTCGTCCTCGCATGCGCCGGCTCCTGTCGATCTCGCGAAGGATCGTCGCGGGCTACGTATTGCTAAGGATGACATGGCACAGTTTTCGCGTGCTGTGGAGCGCGATTTTAATGACCTTGCTGCCCGGTACTATCTCAACCTTTGCGGCGACCCAAAGATTCGCGTTTCGCGTGATCGAATCACCGTGACCTTTGATCTTGCCAAAGAGGAATAGTGCCTTTACCGAGTCCACTCGGTACGATACAGTTATTGCAGTTAAAACGTACTTTTAAATGCAGGAGTTTCTTCATGGATTGCCTGAAGGTATCAAGCAAATCATCGCCCGCGTCCGTTGCCGGCGCCATCGCCGGCATGGTCAAGGATGGTGTACCCGTCAACATCCAGTGTGTCGGCGCCGGTGCCGTCAACCAGGCCATTAAGGCCGTTGCTATCGCGCGCGGTTTTTTGATTCCAACCGGTTTTGATATTTCCTGCGCGCCCGTGTTCTCCGACATCCTCATTAACGGGGAGTCGCGCACGGCCATCCGCCTTTCTATCTACGTTCACCAGATCAATCGAGCTGCTATGGATAACGTCGTCATTGATGATGTTAAGCCTGTGGCATAGCTTCTGCTTGCTTTGTTTCGCTCCCCATCGTTAGGACTTATGCACATGGACCAGCGTTCCGTACGCGATATTCTTGCCGGTAAAACCTACTTTATCCGCACCTTTGGCTGCCAGATGAATCAGCACGATTCCGAGCGCGTGAGCGGTCTGCTTGATTCGTATAGCTGCCTCATGGCGCTCGATCCCGCGCATGCCGATATCGTTGTCTTCATGACGTGCTGCGTGCGCGAGGCCGCCGATACTCGCCTGTACGGTCAGTGCAATTCCTGCAAAAGCCTGCCGCCTTCGCCTTCTGGCAAGCGCGTGGTTGCCGTTGGTGGCTGCATCGCGCAGCGCGATGGCGAGGGCCTGCTCACCAACGTCGATAACGTCAATGTCATCTTTGGCACGCATTCCATCGCGCATGTGGCCGAGCTCATTGCCGAGGCGTTCCTTGATGGCAAGCGTCATATCCGCACCAATGAGCATGAGGATACGGACGCCATGAGCATGCCGTGGCATCGCGAGACTCAGTATCACGCTTGGGTGCCCATCATGACGGGCTGCAATAATTTTTGCACCTATTGCATCGTGCCGTACGTGCGCGGTCGCGAAAAGAGCCGCCCCTTCGAGGAGATTGTCGACGAGGTGACCGGTTTGGTGCGCCAGGGCGTGCGTGAGATTACGCTGTTGGGCCAAAACGTTAATTCATATGGTCGCGATCTGTTTGGCAAGCCGCGTTTTGCCGATCTGCTGCGTGCCGTGGGCGATACGGGCGTGGAGCGTATCTTCTTTACGTCTTCGCATCCCAAGGATCTGCTGCCCGAGACCATCGACGCCATGGCCGAGACATCTGCCGTTATGCCGCAACTGCACCTGGCCGTCCAGTCAGGTTCGACGCGGATCCTCAAAGAGATGAATCGTCGTTATACACGCGAGGACTATCTGGGCCTGGTCGATCGCATTCGCAACCGCATGCCCGATATCGCGCTCTCGACCGACATTATCGTTGGCTTCCCGGGCGAGACTGAAGAAGACTTTGAGCAGACGCTCTCACTTGCCGAGACGGTCCGCTATGCTCAGGCCTATACCTTCATCTATTCCAAGCGCGCCGGTACTCCGGCCGCCGAAATTGACGATCCTACGCCGCATGAGGTTATTCTTGAGCGTTTCAACCGCCTGGTTAAGGTTATCGAGACCACGGCACACGAGTATAACCAGGGCGAGCTTCATACTGTGGTTCCGGCGCTCATTGAGGGAACGAGTAAAAAGAACGACGCGGTCCTGCTGGGCAAGAGTCCCAAGAATCAGACCGTGCATGCTCCTATCCCCGAGGGTTACAGCATCGATCAGCTTGTTGGCAAGATCGTTGATGTTGACGTTGACGTTGCCAAGACCTGGTATTTGTCCGGCTCCGTTGTGGGCGAGCCGCGCTAATGGCTTCTCCTGGGGCAGGTCTTTCCGCCGTTGCGATCGTCGGTCCGACGGCGGTTGGTAAGAGTGATGTTGCCGACCGTTTGGCAGCTCGTCTTTCGTCCGAAGTGCTGTCGTGCGATGCGATGCAAATCTATCGCGGCATGGACATCGGTACCGCAAAGATGGCGCCCGATGAGTGCACGGTGCCGCTGCGTCTCGTCGACATTGTAGAGCCGGGTGTGGCATATTCTGCTGCGCTTTATCAGGCTGACGCTCGCGCGCATGTTGAACGTCTCCTTGGTTCGGGTTGCCTGCCGGTTTTTTGCGGAGGTACGGGGCTGTATCTCAAGGCTGCCCTCGATGAGATGGACTTTCCCTCGGGTGAACTTGAGGACGATCGCCGTGCGGGCTATCAGGAGCTTTTCGAGCGTATTGGCGAGGAAGAGCTGCATGCCCTGCTTGCCGAGCGCGATCCAGAATCGGCTGCTGTTATTCATCCCCATAACGTGCGGCGTGTGATTCGCGCGCTTGAGATGCATGATGATGGCGTCTCCTATGCGCAGCAAAAGTCGCAGTTTAGTGTTCCGCACGAGCATTATCATGCCCTATGGTTTGGTCTGACGCGTAATCGCGAGGTGCTCTACGAGCGCATTAACCTGCGCGTCGATCTGATGTTTGAGCAGGGTCTTGTCGATGAGGTCCGCGGTCTTATGGGCCAGGGGCTGGGTGATGCCCTGACGTCGATGCAGGCAATTGGCTATAAAGAGATCATCGATGCTTTCAATGGCGTGATGAGCATGGATGAGGCTCGCGAACTCATTAAGATGCGTTCGCGTCGTTATGCCAAGCGTCAGCTTTCGTGGTTTAAGCGTGATGACCGTATCGCGTGGTTTGATATGGATGAATGTACGATCGATGAGGTCGTTGAGGATATCCTGCATCGTATTGAGGCTGCCTAATGGCTCGTTTCCCTTTGGTCCCCACGGCTCCTGAACCCGAGCGCGCCATCTTGGTTGGTGTTGAGTGGCGCGATAATGCCTGGCCGCTTGACCGTTCGCTCGATGAGCTTGAGCGTCTGGCCCACACTGCTGGTGCTCAATGCGTGGCGCGCTTGTCGCAGCGCCTAGTCAAGCCCTATCCCAAATCGTTTATCGGCTCCGGCAAGGTCGAGGAGCTGTGCGGTTTGGTGCATCGCATGGATGCGGATGTTGTTATCTTCGACGACGACCTGACGCCCTCACAGCAGTCCTATCTTGAGAAAGCCGTGGGCGAACCGGTCAAGATTATTGACCGTACGGCGTTGATTTTGGATATCTTTGGCCTGCATGCCCAGACGCGTGAGGGCCGCTTACAGGTTCAGCTGGCACAGTTGCAGTATCTGCTGCCTCGTCTGCGAGGTATGTGGAGCCATCTTGCAAAGGAACAGACGCGTGGCGGCATTGGATCGCGTTTTGGCCAGGGCGAAAGCCAGCTCGAGGTCGACCGTCGCCTGATTCGCAATAAGATCGCGGCGCTTCGACGCGAACTGAAACAGGTTGAGCAACGTCGCGATGTGCAATCGAAAAGCCGTATTGAATCGCCGGCGTTTCGCGTGGCGCTGGCTGGTTACACCAATGCCGGCAAGTCGACGTTGCTTAATCGTTTGACGGGATCCACGGTACTTTCGCAGGATAAGCTGTTTGCCACGCTCGATCCTACAACGCGCTCGTACCGTTTGCCCGGTGGCCGTGGCATGACGATCACCGATACCGTCGGCTTTATTCAAAAGCTGCCCCATGGCCTGGTCGACGCGTTTAAATCTACGCTTTCTGAGGTGCTCGGCGCCGATTTGATTCTTAAAGTTGTGGATGCTTCCGATGAGGATTACGAGCGTCAGCTTGAGGCGGTTGATCGTGTCCTTGACGAGATCGGTGCCGGTGAGCGCTTGACGCTTACCGTGTTCAATAAAATTGATCTGCTCGATAGCGTCGATCGCTTGAGCTTTCGCCGGCGCTATCCCGAGGCGGTGCTGTTCTCGGCTCAGACGGGTGAGGGTCTTGATGACTTAGTCGACCGCATCGCTCGTGAAGCGGCCGCCACGGACGTGTTGCTCTCGGCCGATATCCCGTATCGAGAGGGCGCGTTAATCACGCTCGTGCACGAACAGGGAACCCTTCTGCACGAGGAATACCTCGAGGACGGCGTTCGTATTGTGGCAAAGCTTCCGGACCGTATCGCACCACGTCTTGAGCGTTACCGAACGGAATAAATCAGCTCCAGTACACCCAAGATAACCGGTTGATGAAGCAGGTAGAACGGCAGTGCATGGCGTCCGAGGCTTGCGAGCGCCGGGATAGGATTTTCATAGGCCCATGCTGGCGCTTTACGGTTTGCTTTTTGTACCGTGCGGGCGGCAAAGAAGCCTGTGAGGTACATAAATAAGAATGGTATGAGCGGATAGTAATCACCGGAGACGAAGTCTGGACTTGGGAAACCCAGCCAAGCTAGATAGGGGATAGGGTAGACCGCTTTAGGAATGCTCCAGGTACAGGCAAAGAGTATGAGGCAAATCGATATACCCCATACCGCCGGCAACCTATCGAGAGCCGGGCGCGCGAGTGCAACAATGGCTGTGCATGCCGCCATGCAGAAAATGATGCCGAAGTTCACCGAGTCATCGACCGAGACGAGCGTCGTTGCGACCCATACAATTAAAGTGGCAACGGCATATTTGGCGGCACGCTTGATGTTGTTGCGCGAGAGGGTGCACATCCAGCCGGCAATAAACAAAAATACCCAACTGATGCTGGCGCGCCAGATGTCTTGGAAGATGGTCTGGGTAAACCAGGGCATCTTCCAACCATATAGGTAGGCAAGGTCGTAGCAGGCATGAAATCCCGCCATCGACAGCATGGTAAACCCGCGAATGGTATCAAAGACCGTGATGCGTTTTTGCATTACGAGAGCCGGCGCATCAAGCCGACGACCTTGCCCAGGATTGTGGGATTTGTCGCATAGATAGGCTCCATAGTGTCGTTTTCGGGCTGCAGGCGAACGCGTCCCTGTTCCTTATAGAACGTTTTGACTGTTGCGGAACCATCGATCATGGCCACGACAATCTCGCCATTCATGGCGCTCTTCTGCTCGCGGACGATGATGTAGTCGCCGTTATAGATACCGACGTTAATCATCGAATTGCCGTGGACCTCGAGGATAAAGGACCCCTGGTCCGTTGCGATCTCGGTTGGGATGGTAAAGGTGTCCTCGATATTCTGCTCGGCAAGAATAGGAATCCCTGCAGCGACACGGCCTACGAGAGGCAGCGATACGGTGCCGCGAGGCGCCGTGGGCTCATCGGACTTTGAGATGGATACGGAAGATCCGTCCTCGTCAAAGAGCTCGAGGGCGCGAGGCTTGGTGGCGTCACGCTTGAGCAAGCCTCGCGCTTCGAGTGCGGAGAGATGTGCATGTACGGTACTAGGGGAGGAAAGGCCCACAGCCGAAGCCATCTCGCGCACACTGGGCGGATAGCCCTTCTCCTGCTGATATTCCTTGATGAAGTCGTAAATTTGCTGCTGACGCTTGGTAATTTTGCGAGCCATCAGGGATTCCTCTCTACTCATACCAAACAAATGTTCTATTTTTGCTTGACAGGAACAACTGTTCGAAGATAATAATAACCGAACACTCGTTCCCGCGCTAGACTTTTTTGTCCCCGCGGCTTGATAAAACAGTTCTCGTCAAAACAAACGAGAGGAGAACAGAATGAACGCAGCGGATATGGTCCAGGGAAACCTCGCCCTTAAGCTCGAGACGCCCGCCTCGCCTGCCTTTACGGTCGTGAAGGGTGGACGCTCTCATTTTCAGGCCGTGGCCACTAAACCCGTTCGCACCCAGCGTGCAGCCGCTGCTTCGGCTCCTGTTGCCCTGAAGGCTTCGACGATTGTTGCTGTTGCTGTAGCATTCACCCTGTTCTTTGTGCTCGCCACGTCAGTTTTTTCTGCTCGTCAAGCATCGTATGCCGATTCCGTAGCCAACGTCACCTACGAGACGGTTCGTGTGCAGTCCGGCGATTCCCTGTGGTCGCTTGCCCAGGAGCATCCCATCGATGGCCTTTCCACGCAGGAGACTTCCGACATGATTCGTAGTGTCAATCACCTCGATCGCGGCTCCCTTGATGCCGGTGCAGTTCTGAAAGTTCCGGCTCGTTCGTAAGATTTCCGCTCGGTCGCATGGTACCCTTGTTATCGTTTAGGAGGAGGTACCATGCGCTGTCCCAAATGCGGCAAGGCACATACCCGCGTTGTCGATTCCCGCATGCAGGAGTCGAACAACACTATCAAGCGTCGTCGCGAATGCTGTTCGTGCAATTATCGTTTTACGACGTTCGAGCGCTGCGAAGATCCCATCGAGGTTATCAAATCCGACGGGTCTAAGCAGCGGTTCGATCGCAACAAGCTGCTGGTCGGCCTGATGCGCGCCACGATTAAGCGCGATATCGACACGAAAAAGCTCAACGAGATCATCGATGATATCGAGGTGGAGTTGCGTTCGCGTACGCTGACGGCTGTTACGTCCCACGAACTGGGCGATATGGTGCTCAAGCGCCTGGCCAAGATCGACAAGGTGGCCTACATCCGTTTTGCCTCGGTCTACCGCGATTTCAAAGACGTCGATGAATTTCTGCAAGAGCTCGACAAGCTAAGGTGATTCCATGTCCAACATTACCGTCAACATAAAGCGTCTCGACCCCACCCTCGAGCTTCCCAAATACGCCCATCCCACCGATGCCGGCTTGGATCTACGCTCCAACGAAGACTGCGTCCTGAAGCCCTTCGAACGCCGTCTGGTCTCTACGGGGCTGGCCATCGCCCTGCCCGATGGCTACGCCGGCTTCGTCCAGCCCCGCAGCGGCTTGGCCATCAAGCAGGGCCTGTCTATAGTCAACACGCCGGGCCTCATTGACGCCCACTACCGAGGAGAACTCAAGGTTATCCTTATCAACCTGGATCCCACCAACGACATCCAAATCAACAAAGGCGACCGCATCGCCCAGCTCGTCATCCAAGAAGTCCCCACGGTCAACCTCGTAGAAGTAGAAGAACTAGACAAAACCGACCGAGGCAAAGGAGGCTTCGGCTCCAGCGGCGTCGCCTAGGGACGCTCTTATCCCTCCCGCCCGCCTCTCACACATATCATTCCATGCTCAAACATTCTCGCGTCGCTTCGCTCGCTGCGAAACTGCGCGTGGAACGATATGTGTGAGAGGCAGGCGGGCGGCTACTCGCTTGAAAAAATATTTACATTCTAGTAAGCCAATGCGACAAAGGAACAATCCCTTTGTCGCATTGGCTTACTGTATTTAGATTTTCCGGTTTCGCCTTTGAAGGTTCTAGTGGTGGGGAATCTGGTATAGCTGCTAGTACGTAAACGCAGCTTACCTGCGGGAGGCCCCTATATATCGTCCCACGCGCAGTTTCGCAGCGAAGCGAGAATGTTTGAGCATGGGATGATATATAGGGGCCTCCCGCAGGTAAGCGGACATAAAGACGCTAGCGGATATGCGCGGGTTTTCCGCCCCAGTAGAAGCGGCAAAAGGCTCTTTTGCGCTTTTGGGGTTTGCCTACGAGCTCCATGGTTGCGATGGCTATGTCTTCGGCTGCGTGGGGGCGGCGTAGAACTTCGCCGTTGATGAGTAGGGCTTTGAGTGATTCGGGATGGTCGTGCAAGTGACGTAGGGTAACGATGAGCTCTCGTGCGGTGGTGACATGCATGCTGGCGCCCATGCCGGTGAGCATGGTGGTGTTGGCCTTTTCCTGGCCATATGACTTGCCCAGCAGAATCATAGGCAGGTGTGCGCACAGGCATTCGGTAACAGTGAGTCCGCCAGATTTGAGGATTGCCAGGTCACAGCCGTGCATAAGCGCTGCCATGTCATCGACGTAGTCAAGAACCGTGACGTTCTCGAGTTTCATGGCATCGAAAAGCGTTTTGAGACGGGTGGCATATTCGGTATCCTTGCCCGGCAAAAAGACAAAGTGCATGTCCTCGAAGCTGCGCAGGAAGGGGAGAGTGCGGTCCATCTCCGCGCGAAAGCGAACGTACGGTTGAGGCAAACTGGCGCCGGCCATTACCAGCACAACGAGCTTGTCTGTGGGGAGATTGAACTTCTCGAGTTCTTCCTCGCGATTGTAGTCCGTATCAAACCCGGCGCGAATGGGGATGCCCGTAATGCGGATCTTTGCCTCGGGAACCTTACGGGGTCGGAGTGTTTCGGCCATAAACTCGTTTGCCACACAGAAGAGGTCGGTGTCCTTATGGGGCCACCAACCCTCGACCTCGTAATCGGTCGGTACGCAAATGACGGGATAGTCGATGCCCGTAATGACGCGCGCGCCGACGGCGACGTTGGCTGCCGTGATATGTGTGGCTACCACGGCAATGGGCCTGCGAGTTCGAACGTATTCGTTAAATGCGGGGAACATGATGCGCGACCATGCCGTGCCACCGCCCCAAAGCAGGTGTCCGGTAAGGGTATAACGCCAGGTCAAGTCATAGATTGGGCGCGTGGCGCCGGTAAACGAGGCGGCCGTTTTGTTGCCGTCGAATTTTATGCGTCCAAAATCAAGGATATCGAGCACTTCAATCTCAACATCCTCTGGGATGCCATTGGTGCCGCGGATGAGGTCGAATGCCTGCGCAATTGCATTTGCGGCGGCCTTGTGGCCCGAGCCGACCGAGGCGTGCACGATAGTCACGAGAGGTTTTTGCTGAGTCAAGAGCGTGGTTTGTTCCGATTGGGGAGTGCTGTGCGTGAGCAGGGGAGCGTCGTCGCTCGTCTGCGTCTGATCCATCGATATCTCCCCTTCATCTTTGTTTCACAGAGAATCATTGTAGTGCATGAGTGTCACGTTCGCATAAATTTGGGTATGAGCGCAAAGAACGCCAATCTTTCGACAGGAGGTCTCTTCATGACTACTCATCAGCCGATCGATGTTGCGATTATCGGCGGCGGGCCTGCGGGCTATGCTGCAGCCATTTACGCGGCGCGCGCCAACCTAACGACGACCGTGATTGAGCAAGGTATGTCGGGAGGACAGATCGCCACAACCAATGAGGTCGAGAACTATCCGGGCATTCCGCTCTTGAGTGGCGCCGAACTCGGCGAGCGGTTTCAGCAACATGCAGAGGGCCTGGGAGCACAGGTTGCATGGAGCATGGTTGCGGGTATCGATTACGATGCGGATGCGGCGCTGTTTACGGTGCATCACGATATGGGCGATACGCTGGCCTCGAGCGTTATCGCTTGCATGGGTGCCACGCCGCGATCTGCTGGTTTTGTTGGCGAGGATACGTATCGCGGTCGTGGCGTTTCTTATTGCGCGACGTGCGATGGCATGTTCTTTCGCGGTAAACAGGTCTTTGTCATCGGTGGCGGTAATGCTGCCTGCGAGGAAGCCCTGTTCTTGTCAGAAATCGCCAGCAGCGTGACCATCGTCTTGCGACGCGATCAGTTCCGTGCCCCCGATGGCGTGGTTCAAAAGGTGCTCGCAAAAGATACTATTTCAGTTAGGTACCAAACTAGTATTGTGGAACTATCAGGCGAGACCATGCCCACGACTATCACGTTTAAGGACAACGCTACCGGTGGCACCTATTCCGAGTCCTTCGATCCTGGTTCGTTTGGCATATTTGTCTTTGCTGGCACGCAGCCCCATACCGAGCTTGTAGAGCATCTGGTGGATCTGGCGCCCGACGGCGGTATTGTGACCGACGAATCGATGGCCACCCGCACGCCTGGCTTATTTGCTGCCGGCGATATCCGTTCCAAGCGTTTACGCCAAGTTGTGACCGCCGTTTCGGACGGAGCCATAGCGGCTACCAGCGCATACGCTTTCCTACACGGATAAGTACGATAATATATCTTATGTAAGGTTGTTATCTTCAAACAAAGTGGTTGGGCAGTGCATCAATGTGCTGTCCAACCACTTTTACTTAGCGGCTATGTGATATGCAAAACTAGATAACCTAGAATACAATATAGATAACGAACGGAGGATCCTTATGAACCACGTCAAACATGTTATCCCGATGTCCGATACATCGGTCAGCATTAAGCCGGAGGATATTCAGCCGACGGTGCTACCTGATGCATTTATCCAGTCTGATATAGTCCGTAAACTCAATACACTCAGCTTGCCGCGCTATAACCAGTTGCCGAATGTAACGCTCTACCGTGACCAGGTCATTGAGTACATCGAGCTGTGGATGGAGCCGCTTTCGATTTGTGTGGAGCAGCCCGTCATTACGCCATCGATGATCAATAACTACGTAAAGGTCGGCCTCGTTCCCGCTCCGGTAAAAAAGCAATATGGTCGCGAGCAGATTGCGCGTCTCATCTCCATTTGTATCTTTAAGCAGGTGCTGCCTATCGCTGCGGTTCAGGCACTCTTTAACATTCAGCGCCTGAGCTACGATGCACCGACCGCCTTTGATTATGTGATTGATCAGCTCGAGGCATCGATTCGTGCGGCTTTTTCAATTGAGCAGGTTCCTGTTCCCGATACGGCTCATCAGGTCACGCGCGAGTCGCTGCTCGTGCGCAGTGCGGTTTCGTCTTTTGTATCGAAGGCGTATCTGATGAGCTATCTAAAGTTCAATGGGTTTAAATAGCTGGCCGACGTACAAGACGGGCGGGACAAAGAGCCATCAGACACTTTGTCCCGCCCGTGTTTTTGTTTAGTTGGATTTTATCGGCCCGAAGCCACGCCCATGCCGTAGCCGATGATGAGGCCGTGCATCTCGGCATAGTATGAATCTAGCCCGTTACAGGGCATGATGATAGTCTTGGAGCCTGGCCAGCGCTCCGCAATTCGGCTGGCAAGTGCCTGGGCGCCTACCTCATTCTCGACGTGGTCGATAACGACTTCGCCGCCAGTAAAGCCTTCGGCCTCCATGGTGTCGACAATCTTGGTGAGCATCTTCTTTTCGCCGCGGGTGTGACCAACGAGTTCAATTTTGCCCGCTTCGCTCGCCGTGCCCAAAATGCGGATATTGAGCTTGTTAGCAATAACGCCGGCCGCCTTAGGGATACGTCCGGCCTTCGCAAGGTTTTCGTAATTGCACAAACTAAAGAGGATCTTGCTGTTCTGCTCCAAGCTATCGAAATAGGCGCAGGCGTCCTCAAAGGAGGCATCTGGGTTGCTTGCAAGATAGCGGTCGAACAGCAGGAAGATCAAATCCATTTTGCCACCTGCGGCTCGCGAGTTAACCAAATGAATCTGACGGTCCGGCTCCTCGGCAAGCACCATGTCACGTGCGGTGGCCGCGGCATTGTAGCTTCCCGAGACTCCCTCGGAGATGGGCATGCAAATCGTCTTGTCGGCAAGCCTAAAGAGTTCGGCCCACTCCCCTACGCTTGGACAGGCGCTCGAAGAAGCGCTCGACTCCGCCTGCACGGTGCAATTGAGCTCATGAACATCGAGCGAGAGGTCGTCGACAAATTCGCGCTCCCCCACTCGGATCTTAAGGGGTGCAAATGCAAAGGTGGTATGAGGTGTGGTTGGCTGCCAATCGCGAAGATTGCAGCTCGAATCTGAGATAAGTGCCCAGCTCATTGAGGGTCCTTTCTAGTTGTTCCTCAACAATTATAGCTATCTTTTGGACAGATGCTGCGCATATCTAGTATTCAAAACTAGATTGTTGCTTACATGCAAAACGGGCGCTCGAGATAAAACAATGGACCTCGCTCCCCAAGGATACGAGGTCCATCTTTGCTTGCTGAGCTAAACCACTTAGTAGCGAACGAAAATATAATTGTTGTTCATGCCGGCGGCAACGGAGCTGATGATGACGCCCGTTTTGTAGTCGGAAGCATGGATCATCTGACCATTACCGATATAAATGCCGGTATGGTAGGAGTTAACCACAACATCGCCGGGTTGCGGATCGGACACACGGGTCCAACCCATGAAGTCGACCGTGGTGCCCAGACGGCAGTAGCGTCCCGTGAGGCAATAGCTTACAAAACCGGAGCAGTCAAAGCTGTTCGGTCCAATGCCGCCCCAAGAATACGCATAGCCGAGCTTGCTGTAGGCGCGCGAAACAACGGAGCCACCATCAACAGACTGACTCGGTGCCGAAGGCGTGGGAGCCGGAGCGGGCGTGGGGGCAGGCTGCGGTGCGGGAGCCGGCGTGTTGCCGCCCTGGTTGTTGTTATTGTTGGTCTGGCCGCCATTGT
>JAHYYI010000011.1 GCA_019425045.1 Collinsella sp. | reverse complement strand
AATCGTAGCCCGAGACGGTCCCGGGCTGACAATTTCGACTGTAATGGACGTTCTTGTTTGACTAGTCGTTTAAGAACGTCCCCAACGACTACATAGCATGAGAGTGGATAATCTCCCGGGTTGAGTCTGCATTCAAGCTCAAAGTGGGAGATTATCCACTCTCGTTTTTGTTCTACCTACATTTGTAGGAACAGTTCGTGGAGGCGGGTGTCTTCATCGAGTTCGGGGTGGAAGGTTACGCCGAGCTGGTTGCCCTGGCGGGCGGCGACGATGCGGCCATCGACCTCTGCCAAGGCCTTGGCGTCGCCGTGGACCTCGACGATGCGGGGCGCGCGGATAAATGTCAGCGGCACTTCACCGTCGATGCCGTCTACCTGTCCCTTGGTGCGAAAACTGCCGAGCTGTCTGCCATAGGCATTGCGCTCAACGAGCACATCCATGGTTGCCAAACGCGGCGTGCCCTTATCGTCATGAGCGGCAAGGTCGTGAGCCAGCAGAATCAGGCCGGCGCAGGTGCCCAGGACGGGCATGCCTTCAGCGATACGGGTACGAAGCTCATCGAGCATACCAAGCTCGGCAAGTAACTTGCCCTGAACGGTGGACTCGCCGCCGGGGAGGACCAGGCGGTCAAAGTTCTGCTGCAAATCGGCCGCCTGCCTCATCTCGATACAACGTGCGCCCAGCTCGGACAGTCTTGCCTCGTGCTCGGCAAAAGCGCCCTGGACCGCCAGCACGGCGACCGTTTGGTCTGCATAATCGCTCATGTGCGATCCTTTCTGCTGGACTAGCGCCCGCGCTCCTCCATGATGATCTCGATTTCGTCGGCGTTGATGCCCACCATGGCCTCGCCCAGGTCCTCCGAAAGCTCGGCGATGAGCTTGGCGTCGGTGAAGTTTGCCACGGCCTTGACGATGGCGGCGGCGCGCTTGGCGGGGTCGCCGCTCTTAAAGATGCCCGAGCCAACAAAGACGCCCTCGGCGCCCAGCTGCATCATCAGCGCGGCGTCGGCGGGGGTCGCGACTCCGCCGGCGGCAAAGTTTACGACGGGGAGCTTGCCCGTGGCATGGACCTCGCGCACCAGCTCGACCGGAACCTGCAGCTGCTTGGCTGCCTCAAAGAGCTCGTCGTCGCGCAGAGCAACAACGTCGCGGATCTGCTTTTGGATCTTGCGCATGTGACGCACGGCCTGAACGACGTCGCCCGTGCCCGGCTCGCCCTTGGTACGAATCATCGTGGCGCCCTCAGCAACACGGCGCAACGCCTCGCCCAGATCGCGGGCGCCGCAGACAAACGGCACGTCAAACTGGGTCTTGTCGATGTGATAAACGTCATCGGCAGGGGAGAGGACCTCGGACTCATCGATGTAATCGATCTCGATGGCCTGCAGGACCTGCGCCTCGACAATGTGACCGATGCGACACTTGGCCATAACGGGGATGGAGACGGCCTCCTGGATGCCCTTGATCATCTTGGGGTCGCTCATGCGCGACACACCACCTGCGGCACGGATATCGGCCGGGATGCGCTCGAGTGCCATGACGGCGCAGGCGCCTGCCTCTTCGGCGACGCGTGCTTGCTCGGGCGTGGTGACGTCCATGATGACGCCGCCCTTGAGCATCTGCGCGAGCTCGCGATTGAGTTTGACGCGATCGGCCTTGTTGGTCTGTTCTGCCATGGTTGCTCCCTTGGTTGGCATGTGCATTGCTTGACGGAACATCCTATCGGGAAGCTGGGTATGGCGAAATACTCAGTTTTCGAGATAATTACAAGGTCAGACTAATACCAGAATGAATGACTTAATAAGGTCAGGTGACAAACTCATGCTTGACTACAATTTGGAAAAACGCGGCGAGGCATCGCTTTATGAGTATATTTATCAGCAAATTCGAGATGATATCGTTGCTGGACGCATTGCGGCGGGGGAGCATCTTCCGTCTAAGCGCGCCTTTGCCAGTCATCTGGGAATCAGTGTCATTACTATCGAGAATGCATATAGCCAGTTGCTTGCCGAGGGCTATATTTGCTCAATGCCGCGTCGTGGCTACTACGCTTGCGAACTTCCGGATGCACCGGTTTTGGCTTCGGCTGCGGAGGGCATCGACCGAGATGCCGTCTCTGTGGGCCCCAGCGCGTATGATGTCAACGGACAGGTCGAGCGATTCGATGCGCTCTCTCCTTCCGCTTTGGAGGCGGCGCGGCTTTGGCAAAGCGCGCTACGGGCGACGCTGGCATCCGAAGACGAACGCGAAATCTTTTCGACCGCGCCGGCACAGGGCACCGCTCGGCTACGACGCGCAATTGCTCACCATCTGCGCGGGACAAGGGGCATGAATGTCGACCCCGACAACATCGTTATCGGTGCGGGCGCCCAGCTGCTCGATACCATGTTGGTTCAGTTGCTTGGCGCGGACAAGGTGTATGCCGTCGAGGATCCAGGCTATTTGCGCTTGACGCGCATCTATCAGGTCATGGGTTGCGAAGTGCGGCATGTCCCGTTGGATGCTGAGGGCGTGGACTTGAGCGCGCTGCAGAAAACCGGGACCGATGTCCTTCACCTGATGCCGTCTCATCAGTATCCGACCGGTCTTGTGACGAGCATTGCGCGTCGCTATGCGCTGCTGAGCTGGGCCGCCGAGCGACCAGGTCGGTATCTCATCGAAGATGACTTTGATTGTGAGTTTCGCCTTGCCGGCAAGCCGATTCCCGCGCTCGCGTCGATCGATGCCGCCCAGTCGGTTATCTACACCAACACGTTTTCGAAGAGCCTTTCATCGGCGTTGCGTTTGGCGTACATGGTGCTGCCCGATGAGCTAATGGAGAGGTTTAAACGCAACCTTGGTTTCTACGCCTCGTCGGTAAGTTCTGTTGATCAGGTTGCCTTGGCGCGTTTGCTGGAATCGGGTGATTACGAGCGACATGTGAACCGCGTGCGCGTTCGTGCTCGCGAGGCGCGTGATGGCCTGGCGGCGCTTGTACGGAAAGCGTTTCCGGCAGGGGAAGTCTCGATCGAGTACGCGGACGCCGGCCTTTACTGCGTCGTGGCCGTGGAGCGTGACGCGGGCGGAAGCTCTTTTGCACGGGCCCTCACGCGCTCGAGCATCCCTTTTATCGATATCGGTGACTGTTTTTGGTGTGCCGATGGCGCATCTGTCCCTGAAAACTCAACTCAAATTCTTGTTCAGTATGACGATCTGAGTCCAAAAGTACTAACTACCTTGGAATTGCAGCTAATGGGGGGGGGCATTCTGCAACCTAAGTGAGTAGACTTTTAGCACTTTGGCGACCAGGCAGTTTTGTAACAAGCTATCTACCTGCGGTTTTGAAAAGCAGGATGACCGGCCTGCTCGGGATGTTCAAAAAAGTCTACTCACTTGCCGCGCAAAGCTCCTGCATGAGAAAAAAATGGGGTTTTCAACAGGGCTTCGTCCAGCTCTCGGCAAGCTTTTGGCCAGTTGGGGAGGGCTGTTGAAAACTTGGCAGTCCGTTCGGCGCCATTTTTGGTGCGTTCGCGCCAATGCGTGACTGACTGGGTTGAAATTCGTGTTTTCCTGTGCCTATGAAGGATTTACTTTGTGACATATCAGCTTTTAGGTACTGGCGTTTGCCTCCTCAAGTCCGCGCTTTGTGTCCGCCGCTTCCACGACCGGAAGAAGACCGGCAGCGATATGATCTCGCCCGCAACCCGACGGCTGCGGTCGCGCTCGGTTTTCCGTTGTATACATTGGTTCGGTCGAGAAACAAACGGACTTGTCCTGCCAGCATTAGGCAGCGGCTGTTTCTTGGTGAGCTTCCCAGGGAATCCGTGCTGGAAACGGAGCATGGGGTTTTGATTACGTCTCCTCTACTGACGGCATTCATCATGTTGCGGCATCTGACGGATCTTCAGCTTCTTTTGGTATTGGCGGAGATGTGTGGCTTGTTTGCGGTGTGTGCCCTGCCGGCGGCACTTGAGGCGGAGCTTTCGCGTGCAATTGATTCGGGCGCGATTTCGACAACGTTCGGTTGGGTGCGCTGCCCGTCCGAGGACGGCACCGCCTCAAATTTATGGCGTCGAGACGCTTTGGTTTTGGGCGGAGACCTTGACCGTTTTTGTTCAGATGTTTGCGGGATGCGTTACGGCAATAGATTTATAGCGGTATCGCAACTCGTTCCATTGGGCGCCGCGTCGCCTTTTGAGGTCGAGGCGTATTTGCTACTTGCACTGCCGCGATCCCTGGGAGGCGAAGGTTTTTGCGGCATAGAGCTTAATGTTGAAGTGATGCTAAGCACAAGTGCTCGAGCGATTGTGGGAAAGTCCCGTGTATATATCGACCTACTTCTTTCTTCGCCGGACGGCAGGCGACAGGTGGCCATTGAATGTCAGGGAAAGGCCTCGCACGGACGCGCAGGGGATGGCTTGCGTGACGCTGACCGCATGACGGCCCTTCAGGCCATGGGCTACGATGTACTTCTCCTGACACACAGACAGATATCCGATGAGGGTAGATTCCACGCGATCGTTAAGGCCGTATGCAGGATGCTCGATGCTGAATATCGTGATAAAAGCTCAGATGAGCAAAGGGCTGAGACATTACTCCGGTCTGAACTATTCGTTGACTGGACAAAATTGGGAGTAATTGACGGAAAGATGCCCGTTAGACACAAAACAGCTCGATCGTGGACGGCTGCGGTTCTAAGTGAGTAGGCTTTTGGCACTTTGGCGACCAGGCCGTTTTGAAACAAGTCATTTACCTGCGACTTTATAAAGCAATACGGATGGTCTGCTCGGCAAGTTTCGAAAAGTCTACTCACTTAGTTTTTGACGAGAGACCGATGCCGAAGATAGCTCTATTTCAGGGCGTTTACGAGTTCTCGAGACACGAAAAAAGGCCCGAACCATGCAGTCCGGGCCTTATGAAGCTAGAGATTATCTCTCAGGCTGCTGGCTTAGCCAAAGTAGCGCTTGAGCAGGCCGGCGAAAGCCTTGCCGTGGCGAGCCTCGTCGCGAGCCATCTCGTGCACGGTGTCGTGGATGGCATCGAGGCCAGCGGCCTTGGCGCGCTTGGCAAGATCGGTCTTGCCGGCGGTGGCGCCGTTCTCGGCCTCAACGCGCATTTCGAGGTTCTTCTTGGTGGAGTCGGTCACGACCTCGCCCAGGAGCTCAGCGAACTTGGCGGCGTGCTCGGCCTCCTCGTGGGCAGCCTTCTCCCAGTACAGGCCGATCTCGGGATAGCCCTCGCGATGAGCGACGCGAGCCATGGCCAGGTACATACCGACCTCAGAGCACTCGCCCTCAAAGTTGGCGCGCAGATCGGCAACGATGTCCTCGGAGACGCCCTCCATCTTGGCGACGCCCACGACGTGCTCGGCAGCCCACTCGAGCTGGCCCTCCTCCTGCTTCAGGAAGCGAGAGCCGGGAACGCCGCACTGGGGGCACTTGAAATCCTCGGGCAGCTGGTCGCCGTCGAACTCTTCCACATAACCGCAAACGGGGCAAACAAACTTCATGATTCGATCCTTTCGATCGATGGCGATGGTGCGCTCGTCCGGTCCCGTAAGGGCCCTCTCCGGACGTGCGTCTTGACGAGTTCTATTATCCATAAATGAGACCGAATGTGAAGCCTATTAGGAATGATTTTTAATAAAACAATTTAAGCATGTGTAGATGTTGATTGATTAACGATTGCTAGACCTCGTGCGACCTCCGATGAGTACAATCGGTCGAGCAAATGTTGACCAATCAACAAATGAAGGAGCTTCCTTTATGCATCTAGCCCGCCGCGCCTGGTGCCGAACGTATCAAACGGTTTTTCGCATCGCATTGCCGGTGCTGCCCTATACCGAGCCACGCATTTTAGAGCACGCTGAGGAAGTGCCCGCAGTGCTTCAAAAGCGTTCAATACACCATGTTCTTATCGTGACAGATCCCGGCATTGCCCGTCTGGGGCTCACGGCACCGCTCGAGACAGCGCTCGCGTCCAAGGGAATTAGCGCTGCGGTCTATGCCGAAACGCGTGCGAACCCCACGGTCTCAAACGTGGAGGAAGCGGCATCTCTGTATCGAGAGAGCGCCTGCCAGGCCATTATCGGCTTTGGCGGCGGTTCGGCCATGGACTGCGCCAAGGGCGTGGGCGCGCGCATCGCGCAGCCAAAGAAGCCCATCAACAAGATGCGCGGCCTGTTGCGTATCCATCGTCGCCTGCCGCTGCTCATCGCCGTTCCCACCACGGCGGGCACGGGAAGCGAGGTCACGCTTGCAGCGGTAATTACCGACGACGAGACGCACTACAAGTATCCCATTAACGACTTTGTGCTGATCCCGCGCTTTGCGGTGCACGACCCCGAGTTTACGCGCGGCCTGCCCGCCTCCATTACGGGGCAAACGGGCATGGACGCCCTGACGCATGCCGTCGAGGCCTTTATCGGGCGCAGCACCACGCCCTATACGCGCAAGATGGCGCGCCAGGCGGTGCAGCTCATCCACGACAATTTGCTCGAGGCCTATGAGTGCGGTGGCAACATGCGTGCGCGCCGCAATATGCTTTCGGCGGCGTATAAAGCGGGTGTTGCCTTTACGCGCTCCTATGTTGGATATGTGCATGCCATCGCACACAGCTTGGGCGGGCGTTACGGGATTCCGCACGGCTTGGCCAACGCTATCATCCTGCCGCATATGCTTCGTGCCTATGGCGAAGCTGCTGCTCCTAAACTCGCCGATCTCGCCCGCATGGCCGGTATCGCGCCGGCTAACGCGCAGGACAGCCTGGCGGCCGAGGCCTTTATCGATTGGGTCGACCGCATGAACGCCGCCTTGGGCATACCCAAATATGTGACGGGCATTCGCCACTCCGACATTCCTGAGATGGCGGCGCATGCCGATGCCGAGGCCAATCCCCTGTACCCCGTTCCGCTTTTAATGGACCGTTTGGAGCTCGAGCATATGTACGAGGTCGTTGCGGGTGGTATGTTTGAAGACGAGAACTAGGAGGGCCCATGAACACCGAGGAAATTGCGCGCATCGTCGGCGATCAGCGCGCCTACTTTAAGACGCACGCCACGTTTGATGTCGATGCTCGACGTCGTGCGCTCGTGAGTTTACGCGATGCGGTGCGGGCCCACGAGGCCGATATTGCCCATGCGCTCAAGACCGATTTGGGTAAGTCACATGACGAGGCGTATATGTGCGAGATCGGCACCTCGCTTTCCGAGATTCGACATCAGATTGCGCATGTGGCCCGATGGAGCCGTGCCCACTTGCGCCCGTGCGACCTCGCCAATGCTATTAGTGTGTGCAAGACGCAGTCCGTGCCCTATGGCGTCACACTCATCATGGCTCCGTGGAACTACCCGTTTTTGCTGACGCTCGAGCCGCTCGCTGGCGCTCTTGCCGCGGGCAACACCGTGGTCATCAAGCCGAGTGCCTATGCTCCGGCATCGAGCGCAGTGCTCAAGCAAATCTGCGAAGAAGCGTTTGATTCGCGCCTGGTGGCAGTTGTCGAGGGCGGGCGCGCCGAGAACGAAGCGCTGCTCGATGAGTGCTGGGACAAGATCTTCTTTACCGGTAGCGTTCCGGTCGGCAAGCTCGTCATGGAGCGCGCAAGTAAAAACCTTACGCCTGTGACGCTTGAACTGGGCGGAAAGAGTCCCTGCATCGTGGATGCGACGGCAAACTTGAAGGTCGCGGCACGGCGTATCGCCTTTGGTAAATGGCTCAACGTGGGGCAGACCTGCGTGGCGCCCGACTACCTGCTGGTCGATGCGCGCGTGCACGACGAGCTGCTGGACCTCATCAAGGAGGAGGCCCGCCGCATGTTTGGCGAGCATCCGCTCGACAATGAGAATTACGGTCATATTGTCAACGCTAAGCATTTCGCGCGCGTGCGCGGGCTGATCGACCCCGACAAGGTTGTGCTGGGAGGTACCGCGCGCGAGTCGTCGCTCAAGATTGAGCCGACGATTTTGGACGGCGTGGCGCCTGAGGACGCCGTAATGCAGGAGGAGATTTTCGGCCCAATCTTGCCGGTGCTGACGTTTGAGAGCTTGGATGAGGCCGAGGCGTTCATCACGAATCACCCGACGCCGCTGGCCCTGTATGTCTTTAGTCAGGATCGCGCGGTTCAGCAGCGCTTTGTGCGCTACGTACCCTTTGGCGGCGGCTGCGTTAATGACACCATCATGCACCTGGCTACGAGCCATATGGGCTTTGGCGGCATGGGAGCGAGCGGTATGGGGCAGTACCATGGACGCGAGAGCTTCGAAACGTTTAGCCACAAGAAGAGCATCGTGAACAAGGCAACGTGGCTGGACGTGCCATTCCGCTACGCTCCTTACGCAAGCTGGAAGCACAAGTTCGTGCGCATGTTTGTGCATTAGAATCAGATGACATAGGGATAAACAAAGTGGCCGCCCCCGCGTAAGCGAAGACGGCCACTTCTCACGATGAAAACGTGTATCGGAGTTGGCAAGACCCGCTGCCACGGGTGCCATCCGTGTTCCTATCTTATCTGCAAGCGTTCCGTTGCGCAAGCGTTGCGGCAAACGATTGAAAGACGCAGACAGGATGAATTTGTGTCCGCACGGGCCCGTAGACTTCTCAACTACGTTGTGGATGCTCGCTAATCGGTAATGGAGGCGCACGTGTTTGATGACGATGACCTGTTCGATCTGACAGACGATCCGTTTGAGTGGGATATGCTACTCGATGACGATGAGTTGGAGCAGGACCGTAAGAAGCAAAAGGATAAGAACGCCCGGGGTAAAGGTTCGAATAAAAAGGACAAGCGTCGCCGAGGTCTGTTCGGCGGGCTCTTTGGGTGACTGTCTCATCGCCGCGTCTGTATACTAAACAGGTCTTATACGCGTTGCGAAATGAGGACAGAGACGATGATGTGGTTTACCGCCGACCTGCACCTGGGCGATACGAATATCTTGCACGACATGGATCGACCGTTTGATTCGGTCGAGGAGATGAACCGCAAGGTCATCGATGCCATCAATGAGTGCGTGGCTGTGGACGACCGCCTCTATATCTTGGGAGACTTTACCTATCGTTTGCCCCTGGTGGAGGCGGTGCGCCTGCGCGAGCGCATCGAATGTCAGAACGTAACGCTCATCCGCGGTAACCATGACGACGACTGGGAAGATCCAGACGCGCCGCACATTTGGGATGAGGTGCGCGATTATCTGGAGGTCGCCCCCGGTTACGCTAAGGGCCATCGCCTGGTAATGAGCCATTACCCCATGCTCAGCTGGAATGGCAAGGCGCGCGGCGCCATCATGCTGCACGGGCACATTCACAGCAGGGGAGACCGCACCAACGCGCGCAATCGCGATCGCGAGCGCCCAGTCCTTCGCTACGACGTTGGCCTCGATGCCAACAACTACAAGCCCGTTAGCCGCGACCAGATCCTGGGCTTCTTTGGACTCTAGCTGTAAGTGCAGGTAGAATGAACGCGCCGCGCGGATGGTCTGCACGGCGCGTTTTAGTAGGAGCGATGATTCCATGAGGGCTATCCAGCGCATTAACCACAACGCTGCCATCTGCGAAGATGGCGCGGGGCGTCAGCTTATCGCGCTGGGCCGCGGTATCGGCTTTGGCGATATGCCGCATGAGGTCGACCTGGATGTCATCACGCGTACCTTTTACGGCATCGATTCAAAGTACCTGGCGTTTATCGATGAGGTCGACCCCGAGGTGCTGGAGTTTTCTGCTCAGCTGGCCGATATCGCGACCGGACAGCTTTCGTACGAATTGAGTCCTAACCTTCCCATTACATTGGCAGACCATATTCAGTTTGCCATTAAGCGCGCCCGCGAACACATGGTGGTGTCGTTGCCGCTTGAGCGCGATCTGGAGCAGCTGCATCCCATCGAATACCGCTTGGGCGAGCTGGCTGTTCGCGGCATCCAGAAGAGCTTTCATGTGCGCATGCCCCGAAGCGAGGCCGCGGGCATTGCCATGTCGATTGTCAACGCATCGGTTAAGCCGAGCGAGCGGCGCGTGCTTGCCGAGCAGCACGAGGAGCGACTGCTCGATATGACGGTCGCGATTATTCAAGAAGAGTTGGGTGTGACGGTCGATCGCTCGTCGTTCGCCTTTGCCCGCTTTGCCACTCATGTGCGCTATCTGCTCGACCGCGTGGCAAAGAAAGAGCCGATCGATACCGAGAACTCCGGTCTTTACGACGTGCTCGTGGAGCAGTATCCGGCGGCATCGCGTTGCGCTCACCGTGTCGACGATCTGATTCAAGAGACCTTTGGCGAGCCATTGGCCCAAGAGGAGCTCGTCTATCTGATCATGCATGTGAATCGCGTGGCTTCTGTCCACTCGGATAAATAGGCTCTCTGGTATTTCCTTTCCGTCATGGCGACCGTTCGCGGGTCGTTTGCTACCGTTCGTCGGAAATCTGAGCCGCAACGAACGCATCTGCCGCATATACTCGCCGTGTGTTGGGTGTTACTCACGGCGCAGCTCCGAGAGGCACTACCGATTCTGCCGAGACCATAATTGGGTCTCTGTCGGTTGTGCGCGGGGCTTTTTTCATGTCGATCCACCCGGGAATCACATGCAAATCAATCTCTTGCCAACTGGTATCGCGCGCTGCGCAGGCGCGAGCGGAATCGTGCGTCTTGGTGCCGTGAAGTCCCACGGCCTTTAGTTGGAAGAGAAGGGATTCGACATGACTGTCGATAACAAGAAGATTGCCGAGGACGTGCTCGCTGCCGTCGGCGGCGCCTCCAATGTGACGAACGCGACGCACTGCATGACCCGCTTGCGTCTGAACCTCAAAGATCAGTCCATTCCCAATGATAATGAAGTTAAGAAGATCAAGGGTGTGTTGGGCGCACAGTGGTCTGGCGGCCAGTATCAGGTCATCATTGGCCAGAACGTGCCGAAGGTCTATGACGCCGCCATTGCGCTGGGCGTCAAGGGCGAAGGCTCCATTGACGAGAACCTCGATGACGGCACCAAGGAGCCACTGACGGTCAAGACTGCGGGCAAGAAGGCCCTTAACTACCTGTCCAAGACAATGTGCATGACGATCCCCATTATCATGGGCGCCGCCATGTTCCGCACACTTGCCGTACTTTGCGGCGACGGCATGCTCGGTATCTGGTCTGCAGATTCTGACATCTACAACTTCTTCTACAACTGGATTTACAACGCCGGCTATTATTTCCTCCCTGTCTATCTGGGTTGGGCTGCCGCAAAGCAGCTCGGCTGCAGCCAGCCGCTCGGCATGATGCTCGGCGGCGTGCTCATTGCCCCCGAGTTCATGACGTTGGTCAACGCCGCTGCGGATTCTGGTGCTACGACCACGATGGTTTACGGCGTGCTCCCGGCTCAGCTGAACAACTATTCTGCGACCGTGCTCCCCATGCTGCTGTCTATGCCGGTGCTGATGGTCGTCGAGAAGTTCATGAAGAAGATCATCCCCGACATGCTCTCCACGGTGTTTGTGCCCGTGTGCACCATGGCTGTGATGACCCCCGTTTCCCTGTGCGCCCTAGCTCCGATTGGTTCCATTCTGGGCGACCTGGTCGGCAACTTTATGTTCGGCCTCGGAAACGCTGGCGGCATCGTCACGATCCTCTCCCTCGTCGCCATTGCCGCGCTTTGGGAGTTCCTGGTTATGACCGGTATGCACCAGGTTCTGATTGCCCTCGGCATTGTGCAGGTGCTCACCTCAGGGTCTGACTCCTGCGTTATGGTCGCGGGTGCTATCGCTCAGTTCGCCACGTGGGGCATGGCCTTCGGTGCCTTCCTGCGCCTTAAGGAGGTCGACGAAAAGGGCGCTATGCTTGGTTTCTCGCTCTCCGGCATTGTCGGTGGCGTGACGGAGCCCGCGCTGTATGGCTGCGGCTTTAAGTATACTCGCTGCCTGGGTGCCATGGTCGCGGGCGGCGCTATCGGCGGCCTGATCGCGGCTCTTACCAATGTGACGACGTATGTTTTGGGCGCGACGAATATTCTGGGTATCACCGGATATGTTGCCGGCGGAACTGCCAATCTCGTATGGGGGTGCATTGCATCGGGTGCCGCGTTTGTTTCCGCCGCCGCCATCGCTTATCTCTTTGGTTTCACCAAAGAGCAGCTCGATGAGGACGCTGCCGCCGCCAAGGCCTAAAGCGTCTGTTCGGTAAGATAATTGCCTGGGGCACTTGGTTGCACTTCAAGTGCCCCTTTCCATAGATGGGGGTCAATATGAAGCAATTGCTCATTCGTGCCGATGATATTGGTTATTCGTATGCCGTTGACTTGGGGATTGCCCGCAGTATCAATGAGGGCCTGGTGCGCTCGGCGGGCCTGATGCCCAATATGCCCGAAGCTGAGCGCGGCTGGTCGCTCGTGGCGGATGCCGGCATTGCGGTGGGCCAGCATACCAACGTATGCCTGGGCAAGCCGTGTGCCGACCCGGCGCTCATTCCGAGCATGCTCAACGAGAACGGTGAGTTCCATAGCAGCCGTACCTTCCGCGAGCACTTTAAGCGCGGCGAGGAGTTGATAGACTTCGACGAGGCCTGCATCGAGATTCGCGCGCAGCATGACCGCTTTGTCGAGATCGTGGGCCGCGAACCCGATTATTTTGAGGCCCATGCCGTCATGAGCAAAAACCTTAACCGCGCGATCTCGACGGTTGCCCAAGAGCTGGGCCTTAAGGAGCAAAAGGCGAGCTTCGACCCCACGGCGGTGGTGCATTGCGGAGATACCGACCTGCGGATGGTGATGCACTCGATGGAGCCGGGCTACGAACCCAAGGACTCGATTATGCAGGCGGTTCGAGAGATGGAGGACGGCGAGACGGTCGTCTTTGTGTGCCATCCGGGCTATCTCGATCGTTTTATCCTCGAGAGCAGCTCGCTTACGACCGATCGTGCCAAGGAAGTTGATGCACTCATCGACCCCGAGCTTTGCGCTTGGCTTGAGTCTCAACCCAATCTTCGCCTGATCGACTACCGCGACCTGTAAGGATCCAAGCCACCACAAAGGGGACAGTCACCTTTGTGGTGGTTCTGGCGCCGTTGCCATTATGGCGGCGGCGCCTTTTTTTGTCCGTGCGGCGCGGTAGAGTGTATGCGGTTGAAGTTTGCGTCCATCGAGGAGCTGCCATGAACGAGATTAAGTGCCCGCATTGCGGCGAAGTATTTAAGGTCGATGCGTCCGGCTATGCGGATATCGTCAAGCAAGTGCGCGATGCCGAGTTCTCGCACGACCTGGCAGAGCGTGTGAAGGCAGTCCAGCGCGAGGGCGAGCAGGCGCTGGAGCTTGAGCGTTCGCGTTCGACGGCCGCTTTGCAAAAGGCGGAGTCTCAGCGTAACGCTCAGCTTGTCGAGCAAAAGAACGCTGCAGCTCAACAGTTGGCACAAGAGGTCGCCAAGCGCGATGCCGAGCTTGCCGAGCTGCGCGCCAAGCTCGAGGGCGCTGCCGCGGAGCGCGAGAGCGCAAGCCAGCGCGCGGCGGTCGAGGCCCGCGCCGACGCTCAAAAGGAGAATGCTGAGCTCCAACGCGAAGTCGATAACTTGCGTGCGCAGCTAGAGCGCAAGGATGACGAAGCAAAGCTTGCCGAGTCAGCGGCGCGCAACGCTGCCCAAAACGATGTGGCTGTGCGTGATGCCCAGATTGCCGAGCTGCAGGCCAAGCTTGCCGCAGCGGACAAGGCCCAGGAGATGGCGCTTGCCGCTGCCGCGGCTGAGTCACAGCGCGAGCTCGATGCCGCTCGCAGCGAGGCCGAGCGCACGCTTGCCGACTATCAGGCTAAGGTGCAGGAGAAGTTTTCCGCCGCAAAGGCTCAGTCTGAGCAGGAGGCCGAGGGGCTGCGCGCCCAGCTGCGCGAGCAGGAACTGAGGGCAAAAATGAATCTGTCGGAGGCGGTTGCCGCGGCGGAGCGAGAGCGCGACGAGGCGCGTGCCAAACTGACGAGCGAGCTTGCGGTGCGCGATTCGCGCGAGGAGCAGGCCAAGGCGGCACACGAACTCGAGCTTGCGCAGACCAAACGGGCGAACGATGAGCTGATTCGCTACAAGGATGAAGAGATCGAGCGCCTTAAGGACATGAAAGTCCGCCTGTCCACCAAGATGGTGGGCGAGTCGCTCGAGCAGCACTGCGAGACCGAGTTTAACCGTCTGCGCATGACGGCGTTTCCTAACGCGTACTTCGAGAAAGATAACGATGCGTCCGAGGGCACCAAGGGCGACTTTATCTTCCGCGAGTGCGATGCGAGCGGCAACGAGATCGTTTCGATCATGTTCGAGATGAAAAACGAGAACGACGAGACCGCGACCAAGCATAAAAACGAGGACTTCTTTAAGAAGCTCGATCACGATCGTCGCCAGAAAGGCTGTGAGTACGCGGTGCTCTGCACGCTGCTCGAGCCCGAGAGCGAGCTCTATAACGCGGGGATCGTGGACGTGAGCTATCGCTACGAGAAGATGTACGTGATCCGCCCGCAGTTCTTCATTCCCATGATCACACTGCTGCGCAACGCCGCCATGGGTTCGCTTCGCTATAAGCAGGAGTTGGCGGAGTACAAGCAGCAGAATATCGATGTTACGAACTTCGAAGCCAAGATGGAAAAGTTTAAGGATGGCTTCTCGCGTAACTACAACCTGGCGAGTAAGCAATTCGAGTCGGCGATCAAGGAAATCGATGCCGCCATCAAGCAGCTCGAGAAGACCAAGGACGACCTGCGCCGCAGCACCGAGAACCTGCGCCTGGCCCACAACAAAGCTGATGAGCTTACCATTCGCAAGCTCACATGGGGCAACAAAACCATGAAGGCCGCGTTTGACGAGGCGCGCGAGGCCGCGCCAGAGACAAACGATGATCCGGCCGAGGCAGATTCGTATGAGGTCGAGGATGCCGAGTAGGGCATAGCAGATCGTGTAAAAGCGGGGCCGCCGGCGATGTTGCCAGCGGCCCCGCTTCGTTTCGCTTCAATATGTTCGGCTAGTCCTCGAGCAAGTCCTCGATAAAGCCGACGCGGTAGTTTTTGAAGACGACCTCGCCGCCGTCTTGCGTGGCGTCCAGATCGACATCGCCCATGATGCCAAAGTCGCGGTCGCCGTCCTCGTCGGCAAAGACCTGGTGCACATGCCATAGGTGGTCGGCCTTCTCGTCGCTCTCGTCGATCGAGAACATAGCAGAGGAGCGCGCGTCGCCGTTGGTAAGAATCTCCTCGTGCTGCTCATGATAGGCATCGAGCGCTTTTTGCCAACGGATTTCGCTCATGCCCCAGTCGTCGTCGAGGTCACCTAGGTCGCGCACGTGCCCGCGGGCGGCAAGGGTCACGCGGCGGAAGAGTGCGTTGCGCACCAGCAGCGTGCAGCCACGGCGGTCCGCCACGACCTCGTCGATGCCCTGCGGCGGCGCGGCGTCGAGTGCGGCCGGGTTGCCGGCGTTCTCCCACTCGTCCACTAGGCTCGAGTCCACCGAGCGCACCACAAAGCCCAGCCACGAGATAATGTCGCGCAGACGCTCGTCGCGCTTCTCGATGGGCACGGTGCGATCGAGCGAACGGTAAGCCTCTGCCAGGTAGCGCAGCAAAATGCCTTCGGAGCGGGCAATGCCCAGCTTTTGAATGTAGCCCTTAAAATCGCTTGCGCTTTCCAGCATATCGCGCAGGACGCTCTTGGGAGAGAGCTGGTAGTCGTTTGCCCAGGGTACTTCCTGGCGGTACTTGTCAAAGGCGGCGTCGAGCAATTCCTCGAGCGGCTTTTCGTACGTGACGTCTTGAATGCGCTCCAAGCGCTCCTCATACTCGATGTCGTCGGCCTTCATCTCGGCCATAGCGCGATCGCGTGCGGCGCGCTCCTGTGCGCGCAGCACCTGCTTGGGATCCTCGAGCGTTGCCTCGACCATTGAGATTAGATCCATGGTATAGGTCTCGCTCTCGGGATCGAGCAACTCCAGCGCGGCAAGCAAAAACGGCGAGAGCGGCTGGTCGAGTGCGAAGTCCTCGGGCAGATCGACCGTCAGCGCATAGTCGATGTCCGGTGCGGCGTCGGCCGGGGCATCCGGCGCGGGCGGCACTTCGGTGCGCACGACGACGCCGGAATCGATAAGCGTGGCGAAGATTTCGTCGGCGCGAACCTCAAGCTTGGCCTTTTCCTCGGGGGTCTGCAGGCTTGTCTCGATAAGGTCGTGCACGCGGGCGCGGGCGTTACCGCCCTGCTCGACCACGCTAATTACCATAGAGTGCGTGATGCGCAGGCGCGGCTTGAGCGTCTCGGGCTGCGTCTCGATCAGGCGTTCAAAGGTTTGCTTGTTCCAGGAGACAAAGCCCTCGGGAGCCTTTTTCTTTTTAATCTTACGGAGCTTTTTGGGGTCGTCGCCCGCCTTGGCCATAAGCTTGGCATTCTCGATCTCGTGCTCGGGTGCTTCGGCAATCACCATGCCCTCGGTATCGAAGCCCGAGCGGCCGGCGCGGCCGGCAATCTGGTGGAACTCGCGGGCGCGTAGGCGACGCATCTTGTAGCCATCGAACTTGGTGAGCGCGGTGAGCACCACGGTGTGGATGGGTACGTTGATGCCGACGCCGAGCGTATCGGTGCCGCAGATGACGGGCAACAGACCCTGCTGCGCCAAGCGCTCGACCAGCAGGCGATAGCGCGGCAACATGCCAGCATGGTGCACGCCGACGCCGCATCCAAGCAGGCGTTTGAGAATCTTACCAAAGGCCGTGGAAAAGCTCGTTCCCTTTGCCGCTTCTTTGATGGCCTCGCGCTGCTCCTTGCTGGCGATGCCAAAATTGGCGAGCGACTGTGCCGTCGCAAGTGCGGCATCCTGGCTAAAGTGCACGATATAGAGCGGGGCCTCGCCTCGGCGCATGGCGAGCTCGACCGTGCCCTCGAGGGAGGTCGTCACATAGTCGTAGCTCAGCGGAACAGGACGCGGGGCATCGACGACCAAGTCGCAGGTAGCGCCGGTGTGCTCCTCGAGTGAGGCGGCGATGGCAGTGACATCGCCGAGCGTGGCGCTCATGAGCATAAACTGCGTGTGAGGCAGGGTGAGCAGCGGTACCTGCCAGGCCCAGCCGCGGTCGGGGTCGGCAAAGTAGTGGAACTCGTCCATGGCGACGCAGCCAACATCGGCATCTTCGCCCTCGCGCAGTGCGTCGTTGGCAAGGATCTCTGCCGTGCAGCAGATGACGGGCGCCTTGGTGTTGATATGCGTGTCGCCGGTGATCATGCCAACGTTATCACGGCCGAGCACCTGTACAAGGTCGAAAAACTTCTCGCTGACCAGGGCCTTGATGGGGGCCGTGTAATAGCAGCGCTTGCCCTGAGCCATGCCCATAAAGAGCATGCCCAGCGCGACGAGCGATTTACCCGATCCGGTCGGTGTGCCTAAAATGACGTGATCGCCGGCGGCCAGGTCCATGAGGGCTTCTTCTTGGTGATCCCACAGCTCAATGCCGCGATCGCTCGTCCATTCAAAGAAGCGCTCGAAGGCTTGATCGGGCGTGAGCCACGGTTCGGGATCGCTGCCGCCCTCGGGCTCCCACCAGGTGGGGGAGAACGCGCCGAGCGAGCCGAATTCGGCTTCGGTTCCCGTGCCGCCCGAGAATGAACTGGCGGCGCCGGCACCGGAGACGGTGCTGGCAGCGGTATCTGTCGTGGTCTGTGCCATGTGTTTGCTTTCTCTCGCCGTTTGTCCGCCAACTATTATGGCGTAGCGGCGGCGCGGGGTGCTAGCGCGCGAGAAAATGCAGGAAATGGGCGCGCGGTACTAGCGTTCCTGAGGCAGGCACTTTTTGCCCTTGCGGGCGCGGTTTTTAAAGTTCTCAACGGCCTCTTCCATACCCAGGGGTACATAGGCGAGCTCATCGAGGTTTTCGGGCAGGTAGCAGGCAAGACTTTGCTCCTGCGCACGGCCCGCCGCGAGCTGTTCATCGCTGGGCCGTGCGCCGGGTGTGGCGCAAATGCCATAGACGACGGCACCCATCTCGCGCGTGCGGCATTCATATTCGGTCTCGGGATGCTCGGGATGGTCGCGGCGCACGTCGTCACTTACCCAAAGCGTGTCGTAGCCGGCTGCGGCAAACTGTCCTAGGGCGTAGTCGCGCAGTGGCTTGCTGTCGGTGCGCAGTGTGACGGTGGCGCCGGCTGCAAAGAGCGGGCGGTAGAGCATCAGATGGTCGACATGGACGAGTCGTTTTTTGGCGTACTTGGCCTTGGGCTGCGGCGTGGGAAAGTTGATGATGATGGCATCGAGCTCGCCTGCGGCAAACAGCTGCGGCAGCGATGCGGCACCTCGGGGCAGGACGAGCGCGTTGGATAGCTCTTGCTCGCAGATTTTCTGCGCGGCATAGGCGATGCAGATGGGCTCCTGGTCCATGCCGATAAAGAGGGCGTTTGGCTCGTGGGCCGCGCGCTCTACAAGGTACGTTCCCTTGCCGCAGCCAAGATCCAGGTGAAGGTGTTCGAAGGGCTTGCTGCCAACTGGCGCGCAAGCCTCGCGCCAATCTCCGGCATAGGCCTCGGGGCTCGTCTCAATCGCATCGGCGTAGCGCTCCAGGCGCTCCTCGAGCACAAAGTTCTTGGGCGTGCGAACGTGGACGGCTCCCATGAGGCTCCTTGGTCATACGTATGGAACGCGTGGCTGCGCGTTCCGTCGGTGGGTTGGAAAACGGATGGGCATAGCTTACCCAAAAGATGCGGCGCGGCTCGGCGGCGAGTCGTCGGTGCCTACAGACGCTTGAGAATCACGTAGCGGTTGAGCTCGCCGCTGCGACCGTCGGCATGGAAGCGCTCAAGCTCGCGCACGGGGACCTCGCCACTCTTGTAGAACGTACGCACGCCGCGCACCAGGTCGGTGATCTGCTGATCGTCAAAGTGATGGCAATAGCGGTAGGCGTGGCGGTCGTTTTGCCAGCCGATGAGGTGGTCGCCGGCTTCAAACTGCGCGGAATCGTAACCCTCAAACGGCGGGGTGAGCTCGGCACGGGCCTCGGCGCGAACGGCCTTGCGCGCCATGCGCTCGTCGTTCATAAACTCCCAAAAGCTGATGGCGATGATGCCACCCGGGCGCGTCTGACGCACCAAGGCGTCGAGCACGCGTACGCGGTACTCGCACGACGGCACGTGGTGCATAAAGCCAAAGCAGACCGAGATGTCCGCGAGCGGGGCGTCGAAAAGCACGTCGGGTGTCTCGGCGGGGTTGAGCTTCATGAGGGCATCGAGCACATCGAGCTCCTGGAAGTGCAGGTTGGGGATGCGCAGGGCGTGGCCGCGCGCATCGATGGCCAGGTCCTGGCATGAGTCGACGCCATAGAACTCGAAGGGGCAGCTGGCGTCTGCCGAGGGGCTTGCGCCGTCTACGCCTTTGGCAGCCAGCGTGCCGCCGGCGGCAAAGTTCTCGAATCGCATGTTGCCGCAGGCAAGGTCGAAGACACGGACGGGATGCTCGATGGTGACCACATCGAGCTGGTCGAGCGCGATGTCCATGGTGCGCACCCAGCCGGGCCAAGGGGCCTGGCGTGTATCGGAAAAGGAGGCGGAGTGCTCGCGATAGAACGTATTGTTGAGCTGGATGAGCGATGAGGCGAAATCGCGGTTCACGGCGCGGGACTCCCTCCGTTGGCGGTGCGGAATAAACAGTACGACCATACTACCGTTAACGCCGCAACGGGGACAACCGAGCTGCGGGTCATTGCTTTGTTTGGACACATTTCCGCAGCTCATATGTGCCCGCAACCGCCGGTTGTCAAAAATCTCACTAGAATAGGTGGCATGCTTTTGGCGGTGGCGGATAGATTTTTAACTGTGCAAGGCGCCTTAAGAACAAAAACGGTCCGGCGGCACGGCTGGCATCACATAGGAGGAACCATGAATGTAGAAACTGCGCAGCGGCTCGCCGGCCTTCGTCGCAGCAAGGGTTTTAGCCAAGAAGGGCTGGCGCGAAAGCTGGGGCTGTCGCGCCAGGCGGTCAGTGAATGGGAGCGTGCGGAGAGTTCGCCCGATACCGAGAACCTGATCTCGCTCGCAAAACTCTATGGCGTGAGTTTGGACGAGCTCCTCAATCCGAGCGATGAGATCGAGGACGATATCGAGTTTGAGAACGAGGACCGCGCCCGTCAGCGCGAGGCCGAGGCGGCGGAGCGCGCCCGTACCCATGAGGCGGCGGCACGTGCTACCGAGGCGGCAACGCAGGCGAGTGATGCCGCCGCCAAGGCGGCGCAAGCGGCAAGCTGGAGCGCGCAGGCAGCTAATGCGGCGACGGCTCAGGTGACGGGTGCCGGTGCGACCAGCGTGACTCCGGTGAAGGGTCCGTTCCAGTCGTTCCCGTACTGGGCCGTGTGCTGGCTGCTGTTCTTTTTGCTGATGTTCCTGTTTGGCGCCGGCCCCTTTGCCGCGCTGATTTTCTTTACGATCCCCATCTATCACTGGGCGGCACGTGCGCTCGATGGCGATTGGGCGCGCGGGGATATCCAGGTTGGTCCGGCGCCGGCGGTCGCTAGGACTAAGGGGGAGGACGTTTCCACAGCGGTTGACGCTGACATGGCTGCCGCGACCACCACTGAGTCGAGTGCCAAAGAAGGTGATGAATGATGAAGCTCTCGCATGAGTCTAAGAGGCGCTTGGGCATTGGCATCGGAGCGTTTGTGCTCATCATCGGGCTTGTTTTTGGCATTTCGCGGACTTTGATTCATTTTGATGGCCCGTGGGATCTCGACGATGTTGTATCCGGCTTGTCTGGTATGGGCGATGCGTTCGACGAGGACGATTCCTTGAATAGCGGTAACTATTCCGCTCGGCCTCAACAGCTTTCGAGCGAAACGTTTGATGCCGACGCGTTCACATCCCTTGACTTGGATGTGACGTCGGGTACGGTTGAGGTCAAGTGCGTTTCCGACGGGCCGGTACGTGTCATCGAGAGTGGCCGCGTCGCAAAAGGAGTAGCTGCTTACGATGCGGCAACCCAGAATCTGGCCGTGGTTAAGGGTTCTGCGCTCAAGATTCGCCAGTTCGATTGCGATGACGAGCGCGCTATCGATCGTTCGGTCACCATCGAGCTGCCGCGGGATGTTGCGGATAACCTGGTCGGCATTACGGCGAGGGTGGGGTTGGGAGACCTGACGGTCGCGGACATTGCGTGCCACGACTTTGATTTGACGTTGGACTCGGGAGACGTCGCGTTTACGGGCGCCGTGACCGACACTCTGAATGCCGAGGTCGGTTTGGGCGATGCGACGTTCGAGCTCTACCAGGCCCCCGCGAAGTCGATGGACGTGAGCGTGGACTCGGGCGATGTGGAGATGACGGTTCCGAATTCTACGGGCTTTAAGGCGAGCCTTACTGTGGGCAGCGGCGATTTTGAGAGCGATTTCCTTCCGCTTGGCTACGATGGCGAGACCATTTTGAATCTTGAATTCGATAACGGCGATAAGTCTGCCACGTATCGTTTTAAGGTCGGTTTGGGCGACATGTCGTTTGATCCGGAGTGACATGCGGTTTTCGGAGCTCGGTACATATAGGCATACTCTTTGATGGAGGCGCCGGGGCCGTGGTCGGCTTCGGCGCCTTTGCCTTTACAATGGGGACATGGAACAGATTATCTTGAACATACTCGAGGCCCTGCGTCGCGGTGAGACCGTGGACGACAAGGCGCTCGTCAAACTGATACATGCCGAGGCGCGCCGCGAGGGCGCCGACAAACGCGACCTGGCCAAGCGCCGTCTGCTGCCGTTCTACCAGCGGGTTAAACGTGAGGAGCCGGCTCGGTGGGCTGCGTGGAATGTCGATTCCGATCTGGAACGCCAGCTGCTGCAGGTGCTGCGCATGAAGCCGCGCCGCACGGCTTCGGGCGTGGCGACCATTACCGTTATCACCAAGCCCTGGCCATGCTCGGGCGATTGCCTATTTTGTCCCAACGATCTGCGCATGCCCAAGAGCTATCTGCACGCTGAGCCGGCGTGTGCCCGTGCGGAGCAAAACTGCTTTGATCCGTATCTGCAGGTGAGTGCCCGTTTGACGGCGCTTTCGCAGATGGGGCATGCGACCGACAAGATAGAGCTCATCGTGCTCGGTGGTACCTGGAGCGACTATCCGCAAGGGTATCAAACGTGGTTTATGTCGGAGCTTTTCCGCGCGTTGAACGATGACGCCGTTGCTGGCGTGGCAGCTAACCCCATGCTGGCGCGTCCGGGCATCAGCCGCGCCGAGGCGGGGCGCCTGCTCGATGACGCGCCTGCCGACGCCCTGCCGCCGGTGGTGGCGGAGCGTCGCGAGCGCTATAGGGCCGCTGGTGTTGCGACCGATGAGGCTGAGCTTGCTGCCGGCGTTGCCGGCGAGCAAGGGCGTGTGGACGCCGCCGTGGGTGGTTATAATCGCGCGGTGCGTCGCCTATATGGCCCCGGTACGCCCTGGGGCGAGGTCGCCGCGTGGCAGACGGCGACGATGGAGGAACTTGAGCGGCAGCAGCGCATCAACGAGACGGCGAAGCATCGCGTGGTGGGGCTCGTTATCGAGACGCGCCCCGATGCTGTAACGCCGCAGGCCCTCACGCTTATCCGCCGCTTGGGTTGCACCAAGATTCAGATGGGCATCCAGAGTCTCGACCAGCATCTGCTCGATATCAACGAGCGCCGCATTTCGGTGGCGCAGATCGGGCGGGCGTTTTTGCTCGCGCGCCTGTTTGGCTTTAAGATCCACGCGCATTTTATGCTCAACCTGCTGGGCGCCACGCCCGAGGGGGACAAGCGCGACTACGAGCGCTTTATGACCGAAGGGGCCTTTATGCCCGACGAGGTCAAGGTTTACCCGTGTGCGCTCATCGATGGCTCGCGTCTGGTGGGCTGCTATGAGCGTGGCGAGTGGCGCCCCTATACCGAGGACGAGTTGCTCGACGTACTGGCCGATGACATCGTGGTGACGCCGGCGTTCTGCCGCATCAGCCGCATGATTCGCGACTTTAGCTCTGACGACATCATGGTGGGCAACAAGAAGCCCAACCTGCGTCAGCTCGTCGAAAACCGCTTGGCTGCTCGGGGTGACGGTGCGATGGTGCGCGAGATTCGCTATCGCGAGATCAGCACGGCGGGTGCCGACTTGGATGAGCTATCTCTTGATGAGGAAGTGGAGTACGAGACGCCGGTGACGCACGAGCGCTTTTTGCAGTGGGTGACGCCGCAGGGCAAGATCGCGGGCTTTTTGCGGTTGTCGCTGCCCGACCGCGCGTTTGTTGCCGCGCATGCGGACGAGTTGCCGACGACGCCGGACGAGGCGATGATTCGCGAGGTGCACGTGTATGGCATGGCAGCGCGCGTGGGCGATCAAGGCCAGGCGGCTCAGCATCATGGACTGGGGCGGTCGCTGGTGGAGCGTGCGTGCCAGATGGCGCGGGACGCGGGCTATGCGCGCATCAACGTGATCAGCGCGATCGGCACGCGTGAGTACTATCGTCATTTGGGTTTTTACGACCATGGACTCTATCTGCAAAAGGAGCTCTAGATGAACAAGCCGAGTGTTTCTGCTGGTGTCGTTGCCGGCGTTGCCCTGGGAGCCGCGGCACTTGGTGCGGCCGCCGTCGCTGTTCGCGCTGCCTGTCTGCAGGTCGCGAGGACCCGCAATGGGCTGGCGCGTGTAAAGCGCGTGCACGATGAGGGCGGCGACGAAGTTCGCGTATTGGTGCAAGGCGGCGTCTACCAAAGCGCGAGTTACGTTGGCGAGCGCTGGGCGGAGCCCGTCTTTGCGTACTATCGCGCGTTTGACGACGTGTTTGAGGCCGAGGATGCGATGCGCGACGCTTATGGTCACGGTATCAGCCGTATGCTTATGCTAGGTGGCGGCGGGTTTGCCTATCCCAAATATGCGCTGGTGTCGCACGAGGGCTTGCGTATGGACGTTATCGAGTATGACGGAGAGATAACGCGCTTGGCGCGCCGTTGGTTCTACCTGGACGAGCTGGAGCGCGCGGTGGGCGACCGCCTGCGGGTGATTACCGCCGAGGCTCGCTCGTATCTGGGTGTGACGAGCGTGGGCCATCGTCGCTACGACGTGGTCGTGAGCGATTGCTTTGGCGGTGCCGAGCCCGTTCGCGAGCTGGCGACGGTTGAGGCGCTGCGCCTGGTGCGAGGCAGCCTGAAGCCCGGGGGTATCTACGTGGCCAATATTGTGAGCGCAAACGAGGGGAGCGATGTGACGTTCCTTCGCGACTGCGCTGCCACGGCACTCGAGGTATTCGTCCACGCCTGGGTGGTCCCATGTGGCGATGTGAAGTTCGGCGGCGAGGAAAACTACCTGCTCATCGCCAGCGACGGCGACTACGCCTTTGCCGAAGCCGTGCCCTTCGACACCGACTTCCTCGGCACCGTCCTTCACGACAAGTAAGTCTCCCCGTCCCAAAAAAGACTGGTCTTAGGCGTGGTCGCGCCAGCTGAGGACGCGCTGCTTCATACCATCGATGTCGAGCACGCCTTCGGCAAAGCCCTTGCGTACGAGCTCTTCGGGAACGTACTCGTCGTAGCGATCAAAATAAGGCACCTCGCCGGGATAGACGAGCTCGATGGGGTCGAAGTCCTTTTCGACCTCGGCTGCGAGCACCTCAAAGAACGTCTTCTCGTCGGCCTTCATCTTAAACTGCATAAAGTACGGTCGTGAAGGGTCGAGTCCGCGAAGGCCCAGCTCCGCGGCACATTTAATCTTGAGCATGCGCTCGAGCGCCAAAAAGGCGTAGCTTCCCAACCAGGGGAAGAGCACCCAGGTGTCGCCACCCAGGTTAATGAGCGGTTTAGTTCCCGCCCCCGAAATCTCGGCGGTATGACGAGCCTGTGCAAGGCGTGCCCGTGCGTTGCCCATGAGGTACGGATATGCCGCGTGCTCGTTGAGCGCCTTGCGCATGCGCTCGAGTACGTGTGTATTGATGTCGCCGGGGCAGTCGCCAAAGTAGGCCGGCACACGGCCCTTGACCTGCGTGGCAAAGACGGTATGACGCTTCCAGTCCACTTCCTCGACAATCCAGCAGTGTCCGGCGATAGCGATGCGCTCACCGGGCGGTGGGGGATTGACGATCGTGCCCAGCTCGGCCGATTCGCTGCGAACGGTAAACTCTTCGTTTTCCTGGAACACAGCGTAGAACTTAAAGTTGTTGATGATGCGCTCGCCCGCGAGGCCCACGATGAGCCCACCGCCCTCGGTGACCTGGATGTGGTCGATCTTGATGAGGTGGCGCAGCAGTACGCGATAGTCATCGGCCGAGACGCGGTGGAAATAGCTCAGCGTGAGCACGCGCTGAGCAAGCTCGGCCGGTGTGAGCTCGCCGGTGCTGGCGAGCGTCGACATGGTCTGGTGATAGAGCAAACTGTAGGGGAGTCGATCGAGCTCGGGTGGCTCGACCCACTTTTCTTCGCGATAGAGTTGTACGAGCGCGATGCCCTGCAGGAGCTTCCAAGGTATCGTTTCGGGCATCATCGTGCGCGACTCGGGCTCCTCCTCGCGCATGACAAACCACATCTCGGGCGGAAGATCGCGGCGGCCCGTGCGCCCCATACGCTGCAAAAAGGAGCTGACGGTAAACGGCGCATCGATCTGAAACGCACGTTCCAGACGGCCGATATCGATGCCGAGTTCCAGCGTGGAGGTGGTGACGGTTGTCTGCGCCTGCTCCTCATCGCGCATGAGTTCCTCGGCCGTCTCGCGCAGCGATGCCGAAAGATTGCCATGGTGGATGAGAAAGCGGTCGGGCTCGTGCCGGCTCTCGCAGTAGCTGCGCAGCATGGAGCACACGGCCTCTGCCTCCTCGCGCGAATTGGCAAAGACCAAGCACTTGCGCCCGCGGGTGTGTTCGAAGATATAGCCCATGCCGGGATCGGCGTTTTCGGGCGCGGTGTCGGTGGGGTTGAGGAGCGCCTGCTCAGCGGCCCGAGGGATATCGACTTCGCCCTCGGGGGCCGAAGAAGTGCGGCGGTTCCCGGAGGTAGCCTTATCCTGTGCCCGTTCGCGACGTTGACGGCGCTCCTCCTGTGTGAGCTGTCCGCTGCGGCGCATGTCTTTGGTGTCGGCCGGCAGTGCCGTGGGCGCCACCGCCTCGATGCGCTCGCATGCGAGCACTTCGGCTTCCTGCGGACCTGTGCCTACGAATCCCCGCTGCTGTGCCTGGGGGCCCGAGTTGTAGAAGTGCTCCATGGAGATGCGCCACACGCGGCGCGGTTCCTCAAAGCGGGGGATAACGCAGTCGCGCCCCGTTCCCTGCGAGAGAAAGGCGCCCGTGCGCTCGGGGTCGCCGATGGTGGCCGAAAGGCCAATGCGGCGGGGCTGCACGCCTGCCATGCGCGAGAGGCGCTCGATAAGACAGAGCGTCTGCCCGCCGCGGTCGCCGCGCATGAGCGAATGGACTTCGTCGATAACCACATAGCGCAGGTCGCAAAACATGCGCGGGATCGCCATGTGCTTATGGATCAGGAGCGCCTCGAGCGACTCGGGCGTAATCTGTAGGATACCGCTCGGTTTTTTGATGAGTTTAGCCTTGTGTGATTGCGAGACATCGCCATGCCAGTGCCAGACAGGGATATCAGCCTCTTCGCAGAGGTCGTTGAGGCGGACGAACTGATCGTTGATGAGTGCTTTGAGGGGGCCAATGTAGAGGGCGCCCACGCTCGCGGGCGGGTTCTCCCAAAACTCGGTCAGGATGGGAAAGAAGGCCGCCTCAGTTTTGCCAGATGCCGTGGATGCCGTCAGGAGCACATTGTCTTGCGTGTTGAAGATGGCATCTGCCGCCGCAACCTGGATGGAGCGCAGACTCTCCCAATCGTGGGAGTAGATGAAGTCTTGGATAAACGGGGCGTAGCGGTCAAAGGCGTTCACGGGGCCTCCTCTCAAAAACGAATTTCTCAACGCTGCCGACAACGGCTTGCTGCATTACAGTCTCAACGTTTGCCCAGATAAAACCTGCCAAAATAAACCTGTCGCTTATTGGCAGGTTAGATGGTGAATTCGGCGAAGTTACGGTCGCCGCCTGCGGTATCGGTGTCGCCTGTTGCAGCTGGCGGCGCCAACGCGTCGCCGCCGACGCTTTGCAGCAGCTCGGCCACGTTAGCATCGGGGTTTTGACACAGGATATCGAGCAGTTCGATAAAGTCGCGGATGACCTCGCGGGGCGTCAGATGCGTGTCGGCCCCCACGCGGCCAAACTCAATCTTGAGAAAGTCCACCAAGTCGTTTTCGGTAAGCGTGGGTGTCCAGCCAAAGTAGCCGGCATGGATCTGCATGAGTTTTTCGATGAGCACCAGCAACTCCTCATAGGTGAGTGGCTGCAGGCGGATGATGGGCGCGAGCATGTCCTTAAGGTCCTCGCGCGCAAAGCGACCCTGAGCGAGTCGGCTGCGCAGGGCCTCGTAGGAGAACACGCCGCGGCGGCGGTCTTCGATGGAGGTTGGCGTGCCGCCCATGATCATGCCCAGGTACTGCGCCTTGCCCTGAAGTGTGTCGTTGTACATGGTCAGGATCTTTTCGTAGTTGTATTGGCGCGTGATGGCGTTGGGAATCTTATACAGATTCACGAGTTCGTCGATGAGCACCAGCATGCCCTTGTAGCCGCTGCAGACCAAAAAGCGCGCAATGAGCTTAACGTAGTCGTACCAGTCGTCATCGCTGATGATGGTCGAGGAGCCCAGCTCGGCGCGTGCCTCGCTCTTGGTGCGGTATTCGCCGCGAATCCATTTGGTCACGCGGCTCATGGCCTCTTCGTCGCCCCCGGATGCGGCCATGCGATAGCGGCGGAGCATGCGGGTGAAGTCGAAGCCGTGGACCATCTCCTCGAGCGGGGCCAGTTGGGCATTGACGACCGACTCGTCGACGTCGGCACACGAGGCGACCCAGCGATCCAGAATAAGGTTGAGCGCACCGCCCTCGGGGCGCGTCTTGGTCGATATATTGCGGATGAGCTCGCGGTAGGTGGCAAGGCCCTGTCCCTGACCGCCCTGCAGGCGGCGCTCGGGCGACAGGTCGGCATCAGCGACGACGAATCCCTCGCCCATGGCGTGCGTGCGGATGGTCTGGAGCAAAAAGCTCTTGCCGGCGCCGTAACGACCGACCAGAAAGCGGAAGCTCGCGCCACCGTCGGCGATGAGACTCAGATCGGTGAGCAGGGCGCGGATCTCGACCTCGCGCCCTACGGTGATGTAAGGAAGGCCGATGCGCGGGACCACGCCGCCCTTGAGCGAGTTGAGAATGACGGCAGCGACGCGCTTGGGCACGCGAGGTGCTGCGGATGCGGTATCACTCATGGTCTAGGTATCCTCTCACGTCTGCTTCGTAGTCCTCGATAATCTGCGGCCCTGCCGCGCTAAATTCAATTACGGTGTCGCCCACCAGGTCAAAGAGCGCCTCGTTGATGGTATCGACGAGCATGTCCTCGCTCTGCCCCGACCTCTCAACCGCCGACGCCGCCTGCGCCGTGTTCTGCTCGAGCAGTGCGCGCAGATAGACGGCTGCGGCTGGTGCGAGTTCGTTCGCAGCGTCAGCGGAGGCAGTTGCTGCGGACGTGGGCGTTGGCGCGAGAAGCGGCGCCACGACACCAAACTGGTCGGTGGATATGGTCGGCTCGTCGGCATCATCCTGCCCCATGGGCACCGTGACCGCCTCGGCAATCACGTCGGACGCGGGTTTGGCTTCCAGCTGCTCGGAGCCCGCCACGTCAACCTGTGCGAGCGCATCGTCCTCGCGCTCCTCGTCGATCAAAAGCGCCTCGCGCGTTTGTGCGGCGGCGCTCCGAATGTGCCCCAGCTGGCTCAGGTCGATATCGATCTTGACGGGCTGATGTGCGGCATCCCATGAAAGCCATGCCGTGATTTCGTCATCGATAATCTTGGCCAGATATTTGGGGACCTTTTCTTCCTTAAGGGGATGGGCAGGGTCCAGCGCCAGGCGCAGGCGTTGGTCGCAGGCGCGCATCATTTCACCGAGCTTGCTGCTCTTTTGCCTACTACCGTGGATACGCATGCATTCCCAAAAGCCGTTTTGGCAACGGTAGATATGGATGGGGTCCAGACGGTATTCGCAGTCCTCGTGGCGCTCGGGCGCAAAGAATACGGCCGAGGCAAACATAGTGTAGGGCATTGCCGTCTCCTCCCCAAATAAACTTGCCACGATGCCGGTCTTTCGGTGCGTGTCATAGTAGCGCGCCATGCGGACATACACGGCGCACGCCACGTGGCGCAGATCGCGGTGGTGGCTGCGGTCGAGCCGCGAGCTACTTAGGTTGTACGTGGAGAGGGCGTTGATGGCGGCCATGAGTCGCTCCTCGCGCACCTCATCGGGCGGAAGGGGGAGCGTGGGCTCGGAGGTTTTGCGACGCTTAGGGGTCTGGCCGGACGGTGCCGGTACAAGGTCTCGTGCCGCGCGCCGCAGTTCGATAAGGGCGTTATCGAACATGACGGTTTTAGAGTCGCGAAGCAGCTTGGGGTCGAGCCCGTGGAACACGGCGTAATCTTGCAGCCACACGCGCGCAAACCGGTCGATGCCGGGCTCGAAGGCGCGATAGACATCCCAAAAAGCCTTGATCTTGTTAAAACCATCGAGTGGATTATCTACGCCAATGCCGCAGATCAGCTCATAGAGATACAGAAAGGCAAAGGACGTAGACGTTTCCTCGACGGTTCCGCGGCGCACTTGGGCACGCCAGGTAAAGTAGCCGCGCAGTTGCCGGTCGCTCATGGCGTTGTAGGTGGGAAAGTACGACTTAAAGGTTCCGTTGTAGGGACAGTCGTCCTCAAAGTCGGCCATCAGCAGGCCCTGGCGGTAAAAAAGCTCGGCTTCCGAAAGCCAGCGGCCCGCACCGCCCTTGGGGTCATCCTGCCAGCGCGATATCTCGCGCATTTTACGGTACTGGTCGGGGAGGAAATTCTGCATCTGTCGGCCGGTTTTGAGAATCGGCTCGTCTGCGTAGGTTTCGTTTGAGAAGCGGGCGGACTGATGGGTCCGGGCCTCGGCCATGATGCGCTCGATGAGCATCTTGATGTCCTGGTCGGCCACCGCTCCTCCTCTCGAACACAGCTACGGTGACCTCATATCATAGCACAGCATCAAACAGATGTTCGAGATACCGCTACGTAGATAGATTTAGAACAGGAGGGCGTAGATGACGGCGATGATGACGGAGGGAAGCATATTGGCAGTGCGGAAGGTCTGAGGACGGATAAGGTTGACGCCGACGCAGAAGATGAGCATGGAGCCTACGAGCGAAAGGCTGTCGAGGGCTGCCGTGGTCATGATGGGGGAGAGTGCACCGGCAAACAGCGTGATCGTCCCCTGGAACACGGCGACGGGCAGGGCGGAAAAGATGCAGCCGCGGCCAAGTGAGGCCGTCATGGTGCAGACGATGATGCAGTCCAGTGCGCCCTTGAGGGCAAGCGTTGACCAGTCGCCGAGCAGGCCGTCCTGAATCGATCCCACAATGGCCATGGCGCCGATACACACGGTGAGCGAAGTCGAGACAAAAGCGTTGGTGAACTCGTTATCGCCCTCGCTGCCGGTTTTGCGCTTGAGCCATTCGCCAAGGTTCTCAATGGCGGCCTCCAAGTTGATGGCCTCGCCGATGAGCGAGCCGAGGGCGAACGAGGCGATGAGCATGGTGGTACCAGTGGTCACCAGCGCCTTCCCATCGATAAGGAGCATCTTTTGCATGGTGCCGCCAAGGCCGATAAACAGGACGCACAGCCCCGACGCTTTCATGAGCGTGTCTTGGATACGCGGTGTGATAAAGCGACCGCCCGCTAATCCCAAAAGACCGCCCGCAACTAAAAGGACAACGTTGATGATTGTTCCCAAGCCCGGCATGAGCCCTCCTGTATTGATGCCAACGTGGCAATCGTAGCAGAATGGAATGCGAGACACATCGCGACTCATCTAATACGTTATATAAGTGGTATTAGCAACGACGCGCAGTATTTAAGCCTCAGGTGGTTGTCGGGACATAGGGATAGTAGTCAAAGCGCAGTGTCATAAGCCGCTGTGGGGATTCAATAGCCGCGGCGATGATATTGGCATCGCGGGCGCGATCAAACCCTTCGAGTTCGATCTGATACGAGACGTCTTGCATAATGTCCAGACGTCGCCAGGCTAGGAGTGTGTCACCATCGAATTCCAAGGTTTTGCCTCCGTCTGGGGCAACGGCGTATAGACGCAGTTTAGCGGTGGTTGCAGGGTCGACAACCGTGACCTTTTTAATTTCGTTTCGAGTATTCTTGGCGCCCAACAGGGTGAGCAGTGTTGGGGCCACGACCTCGCCCGATGGCAAAAAGACGACTTCGATGGACTCGGGAAATGCGATGATGGCCGACTTGCGGACGGGCTGATTGGCGGCGGCAACTTCGATGTTCGCAGCGTCGATGACCTCCGTGTGGTCGAGCGCGGCAAGCACGCAGCAGTTACCTTCATCGATTTCTTGAGGATCAGCAAGCCCCAGACTGTCCGCGAGCTCGGGATCGTTTGGATCGGTAGCGGGCTCATTCGGTGCTTCGAAAGAAGCTGGGACGCTGTTTGTCGGCGACGGCGTGTCGCCCGCACCTGCTTCTTTGTCCGCGCTCTCTTCTTGTGTGGTTGCGTTGATGGGTTCGTCGTTTGAGGGGAGCGTCTTGGCGTCAAGCGCGGAGGGGAGAATTCCGATGGCTCCGGATCCGTTCCACTCCATTTCGAGAAGCACCGGGTCGGCAAGAATGCGTTGCCTGCTTTGCGCGTGGGCATCGATTTCAATAGGGCCTGCCTCTATCCCTCGTGTAAGGCTGAGTGATCCGTCTGACTTCTCGAAATGAGCGTCTGTGTCTTTGGTGCTGACGGCGTAGAACAGCAGGGACGCTTCTCCCGCCGCGACGGCATCGGTGCCGGCTTTGGTCAGCTGCAACGATGCCGTGAATGAGAGGGTGGGCTGCGTGTCGTCTGCATTTGCGGCGGCGCAGCCCAGACATATACCGCCTCCTTTCTCAAAAAACGTATCGTCGAAGACGACCTTCGCTCCGTTCGCCGAGTCATCGACCGAAGCGATGTCGATGCGCAGCTCTAAATTGCATGGATCGCCATCTGCATCGAGCACAACCGAGCGCCACGTGCAGACGGCGCACCCCGCCTGGGAGCCGCTTGCCTTGTTCGAACGATTGATATCCACGACTATCGAGCCGTCCGTATTACGACGAAGGCATCCCGAGGTTGAGATCGCGGCCTGTGCGATCGAAAAACGCTTGCACGCAATGGCGCTCGACGGATTTGGGGCGGAACTTAGGGCTGCTGGTAAGGAGTCTGCCATGACGGGAGTCGCCCAAGCGGCGACAGGCGTTCCGGTTGCGAGCGCGCCGCAGAGTGCGACGACGGGCAAAAGGTTCTTCGATGCCATGGGGTCTCCTTAGCTAATTTAGTGCGGCCTGTCCATGTTTTGTTTCTGGCTGCGTTTGATGTGCAGACCGAGGCCGGCGGTTCCTGCGCCTGCTGCTGTGGCGCCTGCTGCCAAGAGCCATCGTCTGTCGCCTGTCTGCGCCAACGGTTCCTCGCGGTCGCCGCGGTCGAGCTCCGAGAGGTCGACCGTCACTTGCGTGGCGGCCTGCGCCTGTTCTTGCTGGGCAAAGGCCATGGCTGGCCCAAACGCTAGGATGCCGACGGCGGCGGCCAGGGCGACGGCCTTATGCCGTGTGCGCACCGGGCTCGACCGTCCAGGTGATCGTTGCAACCTGATCGCCTTCGCCGGTTGCGCGGAAGATGTCGCGCGTGACGCGGGCGACGTTTCCGCTTGTCTTGAGTTTAATTTTGTCCTTGCCGCCGGCAATGCCCTGGTAACCCATGTCGAAGGCTGCGTTCTTGGAAAGATCGAGGCCCGTCCCCTGCATTGCGGCGCTGGCGTTCTGGAGTGCGCCGTCGGGGCCGACCTTAAAGTCGATGGAGTTCTGCGCGGTTCCGGCCTTGGCGTCGGCGGCAATGGTCCAGGTGTTCATGGCGTCGATCTTCATGTTGGTGACATGGATGCCGTAGGCCGAATGATTGTCGATGGTGGTTGCGTCTTCTGAGGGGCCCTGAAGCGTGCCGTCGGCCTTGGCGACGAAGGGAATAACCGTCGGAACTTTGAACTCAACGTTGTCGATCTCGGTCCTGACCATTACTTTCGTGGTTCCAACGCGCCCGGCTGCCATAGCTGGCGTCGGGGCGGCGCCCATTGCGAGCGCGAGCGCGAGCCCTGCGCCCACGACGAGCGCTCTGGCTCCGTTCATGTTCCTGGTGATGTCCATGGTCGTTCCTTTCTATTCGCCGCGGGCCGTCCCCGCGATGATTGGACGAATGCTGGTGAATTGCGTGCGGTGCCGCGTCGGCCGGAAAGCTAGTTCTCGGCTTGCTCAACCCGTACCTTGACACGTGTCGGATTGCCGTGGCTGTCGAGGGTCTTTGCATCGAGTGCCTGGATCTCGATGTACGCCTCGCCTTCTTTGATGTCGCCGGCGGGGCACGTCTCGATTGTCTTGCCGGTCTCGACCACACCGGATTCGTACATGGTCTCGTCGTTTTGGATGACGCGGAATCGCTGGGGAAATTTATTGTCTTGGACGTTTTGTACGTTGACGCGCAGCTTGCCGCCTTTTTGCAGCTGGGCGACCGGTGCGACCGAAATCGTCATCATGTTGTCGCGGACGATGGCGTCGAGCTCATCTTGGATTTCCTGACGCGTTTTGCCCTCGGCCGTCGTAACCGAAGCGCCCGCCTCGGGTACGGGCTGCGACTGCCAAGCGTATAGTCCTACGGCGACAAGGGCGCAGACGATGGCCAAGCAGGCAACGATGAGCTTCTTGCGACGACCCAGGCCTGCAAAGTGGGGTGGCTTCTTCGCGCTCATGCGGCATCCTTGGTGGTATAGACGCGCGCAAAGGTGGACGGGTCCGCTCCAAAGAGCATGTGAAGCATCAGGCGGCGCGAGTAGACAAGCTCGTCGAAGTCGGGAGGGAGCTCGATGTCGTGGATATGCGCGATGTGGTGGGCGAGCGCCGAGAACGACTCGGGGTCGCAGATCACATCGGTGGTAACGTGGTAGACCGTCGTATCGGGGAATGCCTCTTCGTCGAAAGGCAGGAGATGGGGATCGTCGTCGACTTCGATGGCGATGCCGTACTGGGGCCAGTAATATGCCATGGGAACCTCCCTGCTTCTGGGGCCAAAACTTCTGTCGGTTTTGGCTGTCGATGCCGACGGTATCAGCCGCTACTTGACCAATTGCTGACCAAATGCTTGACGGATTGGTGTCTCCGCAGGTAAAAGGCGGCAAAAAATACTCCAACTTTTTTCGAGTGACAATCGCGCGGTCGGCGACGGCGGGGCCATATGTGTCAAAAGCATCGTCTGCCGAGGAAATCAAGCCGCTCGCCGAATTGCACGAACGTAAAAATCGCCAATTATGGAGACGGTCTCAAACACGTCGACGAAACGATGCGGTAACATCTCCCTGCAAACACTGTAGTTAGCTAAAGGGGGAGTTCGCGTGTCTGCAACCATCAAACCCTTCACCGACGAGTTCGAAGAGTATGGTCGCGATGAGTCTCGCGCATCGGGCGAGGCCTCGAGCATCTCGTTTCCGACAACGGAAGACGAGGTCCGTGCCATTTTGGAAAAGCTCCATGCCGAGCGTGTCCCGGTAACGGTTCAGGGCGCCCGAACCGGCCTTGCCGCCGGTGCCGTGCCCCACGGCGGGCATATCCTCAATACTTCCCGTATGAATCGCTACTTGGGCCTTCGCCGCGATGAACAAGGCCAATTTCTGCTGCGCGTGGAGCCGGGCGTTGTGCTCTCGGAGCTGCGCAAGCAGCTGAGCAAGAAGGTGCTGCCGACTGCTGGTTGGGACCAGGCATCGCTTGAGGCCTACGAGGAGTTCCAAGAGGCCCCCGAGCAGTTCTTTCCCACCGATCCCACCGAGACGTCTGCCTGTCTGGGCGGCATGGCGGCATGTAACGCCTCTGGTGCCCGCAGCTACGCCTACGGTCCCATGCGCCCGCATATCACGGGACTCCACGTCGCGCTGGCTGATGGCGATTTGCTTGAGCTTCAGCGCGGCAAGGCTTTTGCCCAGGGCCGCCACCTGTCGCTCGTGACGGCAGAGGGTCATACATTCGAGCTTGATCTTCCTGACTACACCATGCCCAAGACCAAAAATGCCTCGGGGTATTTTGTTGCGGACGATATGGACGCCATCGATCTTTTTATCGGTGCGTGCGGCACGCTCGGCGTCATTACCGAGCTCGAGATCGCCCTGCAGGCGGCACCTTCGGTCGTATGGGGTGTGAGTTGCTTTTTCGATAGCGAAGACAAGGCCGTGTCCTTTACCGATTCCGTGCGTCCCGTGCTGTCCCATGCCGCCGCTATTGAGTATTTCGATGCTGGCGCCCTGGATATCCTGCGTCGCCAGCGCGAGCAGTCGACAGCGTTTGCCTCGCTGCCGGCGCTCGACGACGAGGCAAAGGTCTGTGTCTACGTGGAGCTCGACTGCGATGACGAGGCGCAGGCGACCGAGGAGCTGTACCACCTTGGATGGGTGCTGGAGTTTGCGGGCGGCCGCGACGATGCGACATGGGTCGCCCGCACCGAAGTCGATCGCGAGTGCCAGCGGTTCTTCCGCCACGCGGTGCCCGAGAGCGTCAACATGCTCATTGACGAGCGTCGCCGCACCGACCCCACCATTACCAAGCTGGGATCGGATATGTCGGTGCCCAATGCACGCCTTGCCGATGTCATGGCCCTCTATCGCCGCACGCTGGCCGAAAGCGGGCTTGAGTCTGCTGCCTGGGGACACATCGGGAACAACCATCTGCATGTGAACATCCTGCCGCGCGATGCGCAAGACTACCGTCGTGGTGGAGAGCTCTTTGCCCAGTGGGCTTCCGAGGTCACGGCCATGGGCGGTGCCGTTTCTGCCGAACACGGCGTCGGCAAGATCAAGGCGGGCTTCTTGGAGACGATGTACGGCCACGAGGCCATGGTCGAGTCGGCGCGCCTCAAACTCCAGCTCGATCCTGCCGGCCAGTTGGGTCGCGGCAACCTGTTTACGGAGAAGCTCTTGGATGAACTCGTCCAGAAAGGGGGCGCGTGAAGATGAGTGATTTCCATATGGTGGTGTGCGTCAAGGCGGTGCCCGGAAGCACCGAGGTCAAGATGGACCCCAAGACCAATACTATCGTGCGTGATGGCAAGCAGGCGGTCATTAATCCCTTCGATGCAAGTGCCCTCGAATGTGCGCTAGCGCTGAAGGACGACTTTATCGGCTTTGGCATGGACGTGCGTGTGACGGTGGTGTCGATGGGCATCCCCGCGACCGAATCGCTGCTGCGCGACTGCATCGCCCGCGGTGCCGACGACGCGCTGCTGCTGACCGATCGCGCCTTTGCGGGCGCCGATACCCTAGCCACCACCTATGCCCTCAAATGCGGCATCGAGGCACTCGATGAGGACTTTGACCTGCTCATCTGCGGCAAGATGGCGGTGGACGGCGATACGGCCCAGATCGGCCCCGAGCTGGCCGGCGCCTTTGGGGTCCCCTGCGTGACCGACGTGAGCTGTGTGCAGAGCGCGGGATTTACGACGTGTGGCTCGCTGGCGCTCGTTCACGGCTGCGATGCCGGCGAGGAGACGGTGTACCTGGAGATGCCGTGTGCGATGACGACTGCCAAGGAGATTGGCCAGCTGCGCATGCCGAGTATTGCCGGTATTCGCGCGGCCGAGGATGCAGACGTGCGCGTGGCCAGCGCTGCCGACGTAAACGCCGACCCCTCGCGTTGCGGCCTTGCCGGATCACCGACGCAGGTCGTGCGCTCGTTTGTGCCCGACCGTGACCAAACGTGCGAGGCCGTCGAGGGAACGGCGTCCGAGCAGGCGGTAAAACTTGCCAAGATTATCGAGGGGATGGCATAGATGAGCGGGCTGATTATCGATAGCGAAGCCTGTATCGGCTGCGGTCGCTGCGTTCGCGCCTGCGCCTCGGGCGGCATTGTGGTGGAGGGTGAGCGCCCCAATCGCTGTGCCCGCGTAACCGACGGCTGTATCCTGTACGGTGGGTGCGTCGACGCCTGCCCCGTCAACGCCATCTCGATTGAGCGCGACGAGGCCGCCGGCGCGGCAGACCTTGACGCATATCGAGACATCTGGATCTTCGTGCAGACTGACGAGCACGATGCCGTTGCATCCGTGGCCTTCGAGCTCATGGGCAAGGGGCGCGAGCTTGCCGATGCCCGCGGCTGCCGTCTGGTGGCACTGGTCGGCATGAGCCCCGAGGGCTCACTCGGGGACCTGGAGCATCTGATTTGCGCCGGTGCGGACGAAGTTCTGGTCTGTCGTGACGAGCGCCTGCGTCAGAACGACGCGGAGGTCTACGCTCGCTTGATCTGCGATTTGGTAGCCGAGCGCAAGCCCGAGGCCATTCTGTACGGCGCGACCGCCTTTGGTCGCGAGCTGGCGCCCGGTGTGGCCGTGCGCTTGCAGACGGGTCTTACGGCCGATTGCACGGTGCTTTCTATGGATACGGAGACGGGTCTGCTGCAGCAGACGCGCCCGGCGTTTGGCGGCAACCTGATGGCCACCATTATCTGCCCCAACCACCGTCCTCAGATGGCAACGGTGCGCCCCGGCATCTTTAAGGCGCCCGAGTTTGACTATAGCCGCTCCGGCACGATTACCCAGGTAGTGCTTGCGGATGACGTTAAGGCCCGCGTCGAGATCTCGATTCCCGCCGAGGAGTGGGGACAGCAGGCCTCAATTGCCGATGCCGAGCGTCTGGTCGTGGTGGGCCGCGGCATCGGCTCCAAGAAGAATCTGCCCCTGATGCGAAAGCTCGCCGATGCCCTGGGTGCCGAGCTTGGTTGCACGCGTCCCATTGTGGAGGCAGGCTGGTTGGAGTATCGCCACCAAATTGGCCAGACGGGTGTATCGGTCTCGCCCAAGCTTCTCGTGAGTATCGGTGTTTCGGGCGCCATCCAGCATCTTGCCGGCATCGGTGGGGCGGAGTGCATTATCGCCATCAACGAGGACCCGGATGCCCCCATCTTTGGTGCTGCCCAGTACAAGGTTGTCGGTGATGCCGTCGAGGTCGTCGAGGAGCTGCTGGCCCAGTTTGAGCGCTAGGCACGCGCCAGCCAGTCGCGCATCTCGTCCTTTAGGCGGCTCCAGGTTGCCTGCGTGGCGGGGTCGGTAAAGGGCCGCGTAATGCCAAAGGGCGCGTCGAGCAGGCGGTAGATATCGCCTTGCTCGCGCGCCAGCGCGCGGCTTGCCGGATAGACGAGCTCAAACATAAAGCAGATAAGCCCCACCAAGAAGTCGGCGGGCTCATCGCGCTCATCGCGCGCGACGCAGCGGTGCTCGTCAAAGGCGGTAAGCGCCGGTGTCGAGAAGTGGCTGGCGAGAAACGTGTCCTCATCCACCTTGAGGACGGTGTCGACGGTGCTGTCGGCGATGGTGCGCATAATGTCGATCTTGTCGCCATCGCGCACGATGTCGCAGAAGCTCCGCGTGCGCTCGTCGAGCTGTGCGGGTAGACGGAAATCGCTGTGATAGGCGATGCCCGCTCGGATGAGCTCATCTTCTGCCGGGTCATCGATAAAGTCGCGGATGCTCATTACGGCGGGTGCATCGGCGGGATTCTCGCCAAAGAGGACCTCGATGCCCAGCACTGCATGGCTCATGCTCTCGGCGTCCTTAAAGGTGTCCCAGCGTCGCAGCTGCTCAAAGCGGCCCATATCGTGCAGCAGGCCGCAAAGCCATGCCAGGTCAATATCTTCTGACGACCAGCCCTGCTCGCGCGCTACGGCATCGCATGCCTCGGCCACGTGGTACGTATGCTCGATTTTGAGCGCGATGCGTGGGTTGGTGGCGTCGTAGGCATCGGTGTAGCTTTTGAAGGCCGCGCGCGCCCGGTCTCGATCGATAGCTGTCATAATGACTTCCTAAAAAGTTGTGTCTTTCGATCCGGTGGCAATTGTAGGTGAACTTTATTGCCACCGGTTGATATTTCTGCTGCGTTGCAAGGCGCGCTGCAGACGACTTACCAGAATGGGAGTGGCATGGTCCTTAGGATCTTTAAAATCGTCTGGCCAGTGATGCTTACCTATGTTGCAATAGGCGCGCCGTGCGGAATGATCATGGGGCAGACGGGAATGGAGCCCTGGATGGTCTTTGCTCTGAGCAGCACGTTTGTGACGGGCAGCGGCCAGTTTATGATCTGCAATCTTTGGCTGGCGGGCGTACCGGCACCTTCGATTATCGCGAGCGTCGCCGCCATCTCCTCGCGCTTCGCTCTTTACTCGGCATCGATCGCACCCCATCTGGCGGGCGCCTCGAAGCGTCAGACGCTGGCTGTTGCCGCGACGCTCACCGAGGAGGCATACGGCATCTCGCTTGCCAAGCTGGTTGAGGGGGAGGATTGGGGCCCGCGCGAATCCTTCGTGCTCAACGTGATCCTCATCGCGACATGGGGCGCTTCGTGCACGATGGGTGCCATCGTCGGTGCCGTTGTCGATGTTCCCACCGCTATTGCGAGTTTCGTCTGCACGTCGCTCTTTATCTGTCTACTCTTTTCGCAGCGGCTGTCGCGCGGCAACGTTGTCGCGGCGGTTTCGGGCGCGGTGTCCGTCGCCGTATGCAAGTTCTTGGGCCTCACGAATATTGCCGTGCCGGCAAGCGTCGTGGTCGGCATTGCCATTGCGCTGGCGTGCGATGCTGTATTAGACGGAAGAGGTGCCCGCGATGCCCGTTAACGAGTTCTTGGTTCTGTGGCTGTCGTCGTGGGCTGCTATCGCGTTCTTTCGCATCGCGCCGGCGTTTGCCTTGCGCGGGAGAACGCTGTCGCCCCGCATTACCGAGGCCCTGGGTTATATCCCGCCCGCTGCCTTTGCCGCGCTGGTCGCCAACGACTTGGTGAGCCCCGGGGCGTTCGACGCGGGACTCTGGCCTGCCTTGGTTCCCTGGATTGCGGCTGCCGGCGTCGTGGTGGTGGCAATCAGGACAAAGTCGATGTTGTGGTGCTGTGTTTCGGGCATCGTGCTCTATATCGTTTTGAGCCTCGTATAAGAGCGGGACACGTTTAGCATCCCGGCCAACGAATCCAATTTTTCACCGAGCTGGTCTATTTCTTCTGGTACCATGGTCAAACTTTACTGTAGCAAAGCGTGACGTGGGCTTTTGTACCCCGTCAGCGGAAATGGGGGTTTCATGGCACAGGAAGCGACCGCCAACGAGCAAAAGAAATTCAAGGTCCCGCGCATCCCGGGCGACATCATGATCTATCCGATGATCGTCGGTCTTTTGCTCAACACCTTCTGCCCGCAGGTTTTTGAGATCGGCGGCTTCTTTACGGCTGCCTGCCGCGGTGGCTCCAATACCATCGTCGCCGCGATCCTGCTGTTTGTGGGCGCCGGCATCAGCTTTAAGTCCACGCCGGGTGCCATCAAGACCGGTATCGTCGTGCTGATCCCCAAGCTGGTCGTCGCAGCGGCTCTCGGCCTGGGCGTGGCATATTTCTTTAACGACAACTTCCTGGGTCTGAGCTCCGTGTCTATCATCGGCGGCATCACGTTTTGCAACATGGCGCTCTATACGGGCATCATGGGCGAGTTCGGCGATGAGTCCGAGCAGGGCGCCGTCGGTATCCTGTTCTTTACGGCTGGCCCCGCCGTCACGATGATCATCCTCGGTGTTTCCGGCCTCGCCAACATTCCCATTGGCACCATTATCGGCTCCATCTTGCCACTCGTTATTGGCATGGTTCTGGGCAACCTGTTCCCGTTTATCAAGAACCTGCTGGTTCCCGGTGCCAATCCCGCGATTGCCGTCATCGGATTTCAGCTCGGTGCGTCCATGAGCCTGTCGAGCTTTATCACCGGCGGTATTTCCGGCATCTTGCTGGGCCTTGTCACGCTGTTTGTCGTCGGTCCCATCACCTTTGCGTTCGAGCGTCTGTGCGGCGGCAATGGCAAGGCCGCTGTGGCTTGCTCCACCATTGCCGGCACGGCTATGACCACACCGGTTGCCCTCGCCGAGGTCGCACCGCGTTACGCCGAGCTTGCGCCCACCGCGTACGCTCAGATCGCCACCGCCGTTATCATCACGGCGATCATGGCTCCGATTCTGACTGGCTGGGTCGACAAGAAGTTCTGCCAAGGCAAGGAGGATCTGTCGCCTGTCGGTGTCGAGGCCATCGAGGAGGCCGTCGCGACTGACATCGATGGCGAGTAGCAATCGATACCCATCAATGATGCCGGCGTGTGCAATTCGCGCCGTATGGGCGCCCGAACAGAAACTGTTTTGCAGTGATGTTCGGGCGCTCTGCTATTATCCCCTTTACCCCTGCGGAGTAAAGGGGTGTTTATTGCCCTGATTCGAATTGGGCGATTCTGACCACTTGGGTATTGAAGGGATGGCGCTAGTGGTTAAGGCACTCAAGATTGAGATATTCGTGCTATGCATGATTGTTCTTATCGGGCTTGCCGTGCGAAGTCGTTGCTCCTTGTTCTCGAGCACCCAGCAGCTATTGTTTAGCATGTTTGGCTACACCTCTGCCGCGTACATATTATTCGATATGATCTGGACGCTTTCGGACGGTGTGGACGGCACGTTGGGCATTGCTGCCAACTGGATTTCCAACGCGGTTTCGTTTTCGCTCTTTGCTATCGCGTGTCTCATTTGGTTTATCTATTCCGAGACGGTGCAGGGTTCTCGTCTTTTGACCTCGCGCTATAGGGTGGTGCTTGTAGCGTTGCCTACGGCTCTGGTGGTCGTGCTGGCGTTTACCAGTTACTGGACGCACGCCCTGTTCTATATCGATTCGCAGGGCGTGTATCGTCGCGGCTTTGCCTATATGATCCAGCCCATCGTCAGCTACTGTTACGTTATACATACGTCCCTGCATGCGTTTGTGCAATCTCGCAGGGTCGAGAGCCTGCAGACGAAGGCCATCTATCGAACCTTGGCATTTTTCGCCATTCCGGCCCTGGTGGGCGGTACCTTTCAGGTCGTATACTCGGTGCCCGGCCTTTGTGTCGGCATAATGATTAGCATGTTGCTGCTTTACATCATCTACCAGGAGCAGCTCATCTCGACCGACCCGTTGACTGGACTTAACAATCGCAACCGTTTTGAGACCTATATGCTGTCGCTCTTCTCAAATGTGGATCAGGCCGAAGATGTATATCTGCTTATGATGGACGCCGACGGCTTTAAGCAGATTAACGATCGCTATGGGCATGTGGAGGGCGACCACGCTCTTCAGGTCATATCCGCTGCGCTCAAAGAAGTCTGCTCGGCGTCTGGCGGCTTTATCGCACGTTATGGCGGCGATGAGTTCGTGGTGCTCCAAAAGGCGACGGTGGAGCAGGACATCATAAGCCTGTGTGCGGCAATCAACGATGAGCTCGCACGTGCCGACGTGCCGTATCTGTTGCGGATGTCCATCGGCTACGCACGGGTCGGTGACGGTGTCGATACCTGGCAAGACTTGCTTCGCGCTGCCGATGCGGAGCTCTACCGCGTCAAGGCCGAGAAAAAGAAAGCCGGCGTCCAGATACGCTAGAAAAAGGGGCGCACGCTTGCGTGCGTGGTGGCCTTCAGCTCACCGATGTACTCCATTAAACTAAAGTATGTGAATCTCTCTGCTAAATAAGGGCAGTTCGCTAGGCTTTTTTGGGTTTGTTGACGATGATGATGCCGCTGCAGACCAAGAGCAGGGCAACGATGACGGTAACGGGGCTCGTGCCGGCGCCCTCGCCAAGCAGCAGTGCGCTCAGCAGTACGCCAAAGACCGGGTTCATAAACCCAAAGACCGAGACGCGGCTGACGGGGTTGACGGCAAGCAGGCGCGACCACAGCGAGTAGGCGACCGCGGAGATAAGCGCCATGTAGATGATGAGCACGATGGCGGGGACAATCGCCGTGGGGGAGAGCGCGCCACCCATCAAAAAGCCGATGGCGGTGAGGACCAGGCCGCCGACCAAGAACTGCCACCCGGCAAGCAAGACGCCGTCGTGCTTGCGCGAGAAGATGCCGATCAGGCAGGTCGAAAGAGCACCCGCGACAGTGGAGGCTAGGATAAAGCCCTCGCCATCGAGCCTGAAGCCAAAGGTGCCATCTGCGCCCGAGAGGTTGACGAGCGCGACGCCGGCAAAGCCCAGCGCACAGCCAAGCACCTTGGCCGTATTGAGCTTCTCGGTGTGAAATGCCAGGGCGGCAAAGAGGATTGCGAGGAAGTTGGCGCTGGCCTCGATGATGGAGCTCGACATGGCGCTGGCGCGCGAGAGGCCCAGATAGAAAAAGAAGTACTGCCCGATAGTCTGGAAGAGCGACAAGACAAAGATGGGCTTGATGTCGCGAGCCTGCGGAATGAGGGGGCGGCGTTGGGCCGCACTCATCCCAACGATAACCAGGGCGCCGGCAAGCGTGAAGCGCAAGCCCGCAAAGAGCAGCTGCGAGGCGCTATCGTGCGCCGGGATACCAAAGAGTGCGTAGCCGATCTTGATGCAGGGAAAGGCCGACCCCCAGAGCGCGCAACAAACAAGGCAGCCCAGGATGAGTCCGGGCAGGGTGGCGAGATACGGCTTGCGGCTTTCCATGGTGTCCTTCCTGTATGCGCGAAGCAAAAAAGAACCCGCCACCGGGTGTGCCGGTGGCGGGTGTTGTTACCCGAGGGGATTGTACCCGATGGGAAAGCTTTAAGCGAAGTAGGCTACGCCGCTCTCAAAGATCGGCATGAACTTGTCGCCGGGGACATGCTCGGGCACGTTGCGGTACAGGTTGTCGCCGCGACGCTCGGCATGGCCCATCTTGCCCAGGACGCGGCCGTCGGGGCTCGTGATGCCCTCGATGGCAAGTGCGGAGCCGTTGGGGTTGATGGAAAGGTCCATGCTCGGCTTGCCGTCCTCGCCCACGTACTGCGTGGCGACCTGGCCGTTGGCGATCAGCTGGGCGAGCACCTCGTCGTTGGCGACAAAGCGGCCCTCGCCGTGGCTGATGGCGACGGTGTAGGGGTCGTCGAGGCTGCACTGCGACAGCCACGGGGACAGGTTGGACGAGATGCGGGTGCGCACCAGGCGGCTCTGATGGCGACCGATGGTGTTGAACGTCAGCGTGGGCGCATCGGGCGTGGCGTCGACGATGTCGCCGTAGGGCACCAGGCCGAGCTTGACCAGAGCCTGGAAGCCGTTGCAGATGCCCAGCATCAGGCCGTCGCGGGCCTTGAGCAGGTCGCGGACTGCCTCGGTGACCTCGGGAGCGCGGAAGAACGCCGTGATGAACTTGGCGGAGCCATCGGGCTCGTCACCGCCCGAGAAGCCACCGGGGATCATGACGATCTGGCTTGCACGGATGCGGCGGGTGAGCTCGTGGGTGCTCTCGGCGACGGCCTCGGGCGTGAGGTTGTTGATCACGAAGGTGTCGGCCTCGGCACCGGCGGCACGGAAGGCGCGGGCGCTGTCGTACTCGCAGTTGTTGCCGGGGAACACGGGGATGATTACGCGCGGGCGGGCGATCTTGGCGCCGCCGTACACGTGGATATCCTTGGCGCGGAAGTCGATGGTCTCGACCTCGGCGGTCTCGCCGGTGCTGCGGTAGGCGAAGACGCCCTCGATGCCGCTCTCCCAGGCCTCCTGGAGCTCAGCGAGCTCGATGACTTCGGAGCCGGTGTCGATGACATAGCCCTCGACGGTGGTACCCAGGGGCTCGACGACAACGCCGTCGGCGACCTCGGGCAGCTCGGCGTCCTCGGCGAGCTCGACGATAAAGCTGCCGTAGAGCGGGGTGAAGAGGCTCTCCACGTCCACGTCCTCGGCAAGCTCGATGCCGATCTGGTTGCCGACGCACATCTTAAAGAGGCTCTCGACGCCGCAGCCGTAGCCGGGCGTGGAGACGGCCAGGGCGTCGCCGTTGGCGGTGAGCGCCTCGACGGCGTCAAACGCGGCGAGCAGCTGCTGAGCGTCGGGGCGGTAGTCCTCACCATAGGTGGCGGGGGCGATGCGCACGACGCGATGCGTCAGACCCTTGAACTCGGGCGAGACGGCACGGGCGGCCTTGCCCACGGCCACAGCGAAGCTGATCAGGGTCGGCGGAACGTTGAGCTCACCGGCCTCGTCCTCAAACGAGCCGCTCATAGAGTCCTTGCCGCCGATGGCACCGGCACCCAGATCGACTTGGGCCATAAGGGCGCCCAGGACGGCTGCCATGGGCTTGCCCCAGCGCTCGGCCTCGGTGCGCAGACGCTCGAAGTACTCCTGGAAGGAGAGATAGGCACGCTTGTGCTCAAAGCCGGCAGCCACGAGCTTGGCGATGGACTCAACCACGGACAGGTAGGCGCCCGCAAACTGGTCGGCCTCCATCAGGTAGGGGTTGAAGCCCCATGCCATAGCGCTCGCCGTGGTGGTCTCGCCGTCCACGGGGAACTTGGCAACCATGGCCGAGCTCGGGGTGAGCTGCGTCTTGCCGCCAAAGGGCATGAGCACGGTTGCGGCACCGATGGTGGAGTCGAAGCGCTCGGACAGGCCCTTGTTGGAGGCGACGTTGAGGTCAGTGACAAGCGAGGTCATGCGCTCGGCAAGCGTGGTGCCGGCCCAGCTGGGCTGCCACACGCTGCGGGCACAGACGTGGGCGACCTGGTGCTTGGGCGCGCCGTTGGAGTTGAGGAACTCGCGGGACAGATCGACGATGGCGACACCGTTCCAGGCCATGCGCATGCGCGGCTCGGCGGTAACCTCGGCGATAACGGTCGCCTCGAGGTTCTCCTCGGCGGCGTAGCCCATGAACTCCTCGACGTCACCGTCGGCGACGGCGCAGGCCATGCGCTCCTGGGACTCGGAAATGGCGAGCTCGGTGCCGTCCAGGCCGTCGTACTTCTTGGTCACGGTGTCCAGGTCGACATACAGGCCGTCGGCAAGCTCGCCCACGGCGACCGAGACGCCGCCGGCGCCAAAGTCGTTGCAGCGCTTGATCAGGCGGCAGGCGTCGCCGCGGCGGAACAGACGCTGCAGCTTGCGCTCGACCGGGGCGTTGCCCTTCTGGACCTCGGCGCCCGAGGTCTCGATGGACTCGGTGTTCTGGGTCTTGGAGGAGCCGGTGGCGCCGCCGATGCCGTCACGGCCGGTGCGGCCGCCCAGCAGGATGATCTTGTCAGTGGGGGCGGGGCACTCGCGACGCACGTGGTTTGCCGGGGTAGCGCCCACGACGGCGCCGACCTCCATGCGCTTGGCAACGTAGCCGGGGTGATAGAGCTCGTTGACCTGGCCGGTGGCAAGGCCGATCTGGTTGCCGTAGCTGGAGTAGCCGGCGGCAGCGGTGGTTACGAGCTTGCGCTGCGGCAGCTTGCCCTCGAGCGTCTCGGACACGGGGACGGTGGGGTCGCCGGCGCCGGTGACACGCATGGCCTGGTACACGTAGCTGCGGCCCGACAGCGGGTCGCGGATGGCACCGCCCACGCAGGTGGCGGCACCGCCGAAGGGCTCGATCTCGGTCGGGTGGTTGTGGGTCTCGTTCTTAAAGAGGAACAGCCAGTCCTGGTCCTCGCCGTCGACATCGACCTTCACCTTGACGGTGCAGGCGTTGATCTCCTCGGACTCGTCGACATCGGTCATGACGCCGGTCTTCTTGAGGTACTTGGCGCCGATGGTGCCCATGTCCATGAGGCAGACGGGCTTGGTGTCGCGACCGAGTTCGTGGCGCATCTCCATGTAGCGGTCGAAGGCCTGCTGCACCACGGCGTCGTCGATCGTCACGTCGTCCAGGACGGTGCCGAAGGTGGTGTGGCGGCAGTGATCGGACCAGTAGGTGTCGATCACGCGGATCTCGGTGATGGTGGGGTCGCGATCCTCATCGCGGAAGTACTGCTGGCAGAAGGCGATGTCCGCCTCGTCCATGGCAAGGCCGCGCTCGGAAATAAAGGCGGCAAGGCCGGCTTCGTCGAGCTCGCGGAAACCGTCGAGCACCTCGACGGGCTGGGGCTCGGGGGTCTCCATGTACAGCGTCTCGGGCAGGTCGAGCGAGGCGATGCGCGCCTCGACGGGGTTCACCACGTAGTGCTTGATGGCATCGATGGCGGCCTCGTCCAGAGCGCCCGAGATCATATAGACCTTGGCGGAGCGCACGGCGGGGCGCTCGCCCTGGCTGATGAGCTGCACGCACTCGCTGGCGGAGTCGGCGCGCTGGTCAAACTGGCCAGGCAGGAATTCGACGGCAAAGACGGCGCCATCGCTTGCGGGGAGCTCGTCGTAGGTCACATCGACCTGGGGCTCGCTAAAGACGGTCGGCACGCAGGACCGGAAAAGCTCCTTGTCGATGCCCTCGACGTCGTAGCGGTTGATAATCCTCAGGGCCTCGATGCCCTTGATGCCGAGAATTTCGGTCAGCTCGCCCTTGAGCTGCTGAGCCTCGACGTCGAACCCGGGTTTCTTCTCCACGTAGATACGAGAGACCATTGGTTCCTGCCTTCCTGATCGGTTGGGCGTACGGTACGGTATGCGGCAGCGGTCGGTTTGCGGGGTCTGCCCTGCGGTCGCCTTGAGCCACATGTTTGTAAACCTCACTATGATACGACAGCTCGCGGCGCGTTGAGGACGGCGAGGGTGCTACAGTGAAGCGCAAACAAGAGAAAGGCATCACATGGCATTCGTTTCGCTCGCCATCATCGCACTCGTGGCCTTTGCGAGTCCTTTTATCGCCTCGGCGATTCCCGGAAAACCCGTTCCCGAGACGGTCTTTTTGCTCGTGCTCGGCGCGGTACTGGGACCCCATATGCTCGGCGTCATCCATGTAGATGCTGAGGTCTCGCTGGTGTCCGAGCTGGGCCTGGCCTTTTTGTTCCTGCTTGCCGGCTTTGAGATCGACCCCAAGAGCATCACGGGCGTCGAGGGGCGCTACGGCTTGGCGACGTGGGTCGTCACGTTTGGTATCGCCTGGCTTGCCGTGCGCTTTACCCCGTGGTTCTCAGTCAGTCATTTCGACGGTATCGCCGTGACGCTTGCCCTCACTTCGACGGCGCTCGGTACGCTTGTGCCCATCATGCGTGAGCGCTCGCTCACCGGCACGCGCGTGGGCGACTCGATTCTCGCGTATGGCACTTGGGGCGAGCTCGGTCCCGTGCTCGCCATGTCGGTGCTGTTGTCTGCCCGCACTGGCATCCAAACGCTCGTTATCCTTGGCTTGTTTGCGGTGGTTTGCGTGTTGCTGGCCGTGGTCCCGAGCCGCTCCAAGCGCGTCGGCAGCCGCTTCTTTGCATTTGTTGAGGAGCGCGCCGATACCACGTCGCAGACCTTCGTGCGCCTGACGGTGCTCATCCTGGTCACGCTCGTGGCATTCTCGGCTGTCTTTGATCTCGACATCGTGTTGGGTTCTTTTGCCGCTGGCTTTGTCCTGCGCTATATCATCCCCGAGGGCAACCATACGCTCGAGACCAAGCTCGACGGTCTGGCCTACGGTTTTTTGATTCCGGTGTTCTTTACCGTGTCGGGCGCAAAGATCGACCTGACGGCCGTGGCGTCGCGCCCGGGCTTGCTCGCGGGCTTTATCGTGGCGTTGTTGATTATTCGTGCCGTGCCCATTCTTATTTCCATGAGCATTTGTCCTGCGACGCGCGATGTGTCGGCGTATGGTCGCATTACCGTGGCCCTGTACTGCACCACGGCGCTGCCGATCATCGTTGCCGTTACGAGCGTTGCCGT
>JAHYYI010000010.1 GCA_019425045.1 Collinsella sp. | reverse complement strand
TTTTTGCAGCGCCCGGCAAGCCTTGCCGCATATGATGTACAACAGATTCGATAGCGCACCCGGCGTGTTCGCGGGACGCTCCTTCACGACCGGGAGGTGACGATGGACATCAGCAACCAGATAAAGACGAGGCGCGAGGCGATGGGGCTCTCCCAAGAACAGCTCGCCGAGAAACTCTACGTGTCGCGTCAGACGATCTCGAACTGGGAGCGGGACAAGACGTATCCGGACGTCCAGAGCCTGCTCATGCTGAGCATCCTATTCGGCACCTCCATAGACACGCTCGTGAAGGGAGACGTGACCGTTATGGAAGAGGCAGTCGAAAGAGATCGCAAGCGCATGGGAACGCGGATGCTATGGCTGGCCGTGCTGATGCTCGCGTTGCTGGCGGTGGCGTTCGCACTGATACTGTCGCCGGCGTTTAACTGGATGGAGGGCACCTGGGGCGCCGGCGTCGCCGCGGCTGCGACGTTCCTGCCGGCGATAGCGGCGCTTGTTGTCGCAACCGTCCTCGAGCGCATCAAGCGCGAGAACGACCTGGTGACATACCGCGAGATCCTCGCCTTCATGAACGGCGAGGCGAACATCGAGCGCGATCCGCGGGCACTCCCCCGCCGCGCGTGGCCGACGAAGCATCGACTGGCGTACGACTTGCTGACTTTCATCGCCGCGGCCGCCATCGGCGGAGCACTCGGCTTTGCCGTGTGGGGGTTGCTGAACTAGAGGCAGCATCTGCCGAAGTCCGCATCACGCGCGTCAAGAATCAGCGCTTTTGGGCGGCGGCGTGCGCTCGTGATGCGGACTCGAAGGTGCCCGCAGCCGAAGACTTCAAATTGACTGCAAGCACTAGTAAAATTCCAGCTACTCAACGGTCCCTTCCGAAGGCCTTCATGAGAATGCTGACGATGCCGCAGAGAATGCCTCCAATTGGCCAAGGCAGCCAAAAGTAGCCGACGATGGAATCGGCCGCCTGACGCCCACTACCGATGGCGTCCCATGTGGTCCCAGCGAACGAAGGACCCAAAAACAGCCAACTCAGCGCAACGATGGTGGAAACGAGCATGATGACACCGCAAGCAGCCTCGATCTTCTCGTGCGTGCGCTTTGCGGAGCGCAGCTCGTTGCGCACCGCTTCGGGAACATCGATGCGGGCGATGTCCTCAACCTCGAGTTCCTCGACCGCATCGCGGTTGTACTCATCGATATCCACGCGACCGTACATCATGCCCGCATGGACAATCAGCCATACGCCCACCGCGACCAGGGCGAGCAGCGCAGCGCCCGCAGGAGCCTCCGCGCCAGACTCATGCTCGATGAAGTTGCCCAGCAGAACCCCCATCATGATGAGCATGAGCCCGGTAACCAACCCGCGTACCAGCACCTGGCGCGCCTGAAGACGATCATCGTCAGTATAAAAATCCTCGATAAAGGGATGCGCCTTCACAAAAGCAGAGTGCTCCATGCCAGCAGAAACCAAGATGCCAATGCCCACAAGCACACCGGAGAACAGGGCGGCCAGCCCCAGAAGCTCGCCCCAACTTGCAGCCATACTGCTATTGAACAGGCCGCGCAGAGCCGTCCCTTCCTCAAAAAGCACGAGCCCCACAACGCCCAGGATAAACGCGGCGACACCCGTGGGAACTCGCTTGGCAAACGAGCGCATGTGGTCGTCATAGCCACACACATCCGTCGCGGGACCGGGCGGCACGGTAGCGACGGCGGGTGCCGGAGCGCGATCGGTAAGGTCACCCTGCACCAGGTCATCGAGCGAGCACTCGAAAATCTGGCACATTTTGATGAGCTTATCCATCTCCGGGTAGGACTTCTCGGCCTCCCACTTGGTGACGGACTGGCGGGACACCCCAAGCAGCATGGCGAGCTGCTCCTGGGTCATATGGCGCTCGGCGCGCAGATACTGAAGGTTGGTACGGAAGCTCATAGTAGGTCCTCTCGTTGGCTGGGAGCGACCGCTCGGGCGTCATGATCTTGGCTCACGGCGACGGCGCGGGCGCGGCATCCCAGCGTTCGGTGCTTTCCTGCCGGCGACTTACACACTACGGTAGCCACATGGCGGAAACCACCAACTTGAGGCTTCATTTTACGCAACCTGCAGGCACCCTATGGTTGCAAACCGCAGGTAGATTAAATGGACGTCATATTATAAGGAGCTTGCATCCCCTGTGAACTCAAACAATCCCCGCCGATGTTACGACCCGTTGCTTGCGGCAACGGACCATCTGCGGGCAGCATTGCGGTAACGTAGGAACCGGGCGAGAGAAAGGATCCACCATGCTGAACGAGAACATCCAGGCCCTCAGGAAATCGAAAGGGCTATCGCAGGAGGAGCTCGCGCTCAAGCTGAACGTGGTGAGGCAGACGGTTTCCAAATGGGAACGCGGGCTCTCGGTGCCCGACGCGGAGATGCTCGTCGCCCTCGGTGAGACGCTCGACGTGCCGGTGAGCAAAGACGAGGCGCGAGGCGATGGGGCTCTCCCAAGAACAGCTCGCCGAGAAACTCTACGTGTCGCGTCAGACGATCTCGAACTGGGAGCGGGACAAGACGTATCCGGACGTCCAGAGCCTGCTCATGCTGAGCATCCTATTCGGCACCTCCATAGACACGCTCGTGAAGGGAGACGTGACCGTTATGGAAGAGGCAGTCGAAAGAGATCGCAAGCGCATGGGAACGCGGATGCTATGGCTGGCCGTGCTGATGCTCGCGTTGCTGGCGGTGGCGTTCGCACTGATACTGTCGCCGGCGTTTAACTGGATGGAGGGCACCTGGGGCGCCGGCGTCGCCGCGGCTGCGACGTTCCTGCCGGCGATAGCGGCGCTTGTTGTCGCAACCGTCCTCGAGCGCATCAAGCGCGAGAACGACCTGGTGACATACCGCGAGGTCCTCGCTGTCCGCAATGCAGACAGGTGCTTTACAGCCACAAGCGCGATAGTTTCAACAACAAGATGCAGTGCCCCAGAGCCCCTAGCAGTCGACGATGGTCTTGCCGATCATGATGTTGAGAATCTCGACATCGGTATCCTTCATGCCCACACGGCCCACATAGCCCATGCTCGCGATCGTCTCCTCGACGGTATCCTGGATCAGACCCTCGCCGGCGCGGAAGCCGCGGCCCTGCATGGCCATATCGTGGCCCAGAATCGCCGCATCGACGGCAGCGGAAATCTTGGCGGCACAGCTCGCCTTGGCGCCGTCGCACACGATACCGCCCACGTTGCCGAGCGTGTTCGAGACCGTCGCACCAATCTGTTCGCGCGTGCCGCCACACAGCCAGGTAATCGCGGCACCGGCACCGCACGCGGCGCAAATAGCGCCGCAAAACGCCGAGAGCGCACCAATATAGCTCTTGATATGCACGGCGATAAGGTCGGACAGCATCACGGCGCGCACCAGGTGCTCGTTGTCGCAACGCAGGTAGTCGGCATACTCCATAACGGGCAGCGCACAGGTGATGCCCTGGTTGCCCGAGCCGCACACAATGGCGACCGGCAGCGCACAGCCGTTCATGCGGGCATCGGACCCGGCGGCCGCACGGGCACGGGCACAGCAGGCGACGTCGTCGGCACGAGCGCCCAGCAGCGTACGGCCTACCTCGGCGCCCCAAGCGTGCGCCAGGCCCTCGGCGCTTATTGCGCCGTTCAGCTCAATCTGACGTTCAACGGCGGCGCGAGCACCTTCGATGTCGCCGCCCTCGATAAAGTCGATGATGGATTCGATCGACATGGGCGTGTCGGCCTTATCGGCGGCACGCTCGGCCACGACGCGCTCGGCGCAGGCGGCACACTCCCCCGCCGACTTGCCACACACCGGAATACCGTCGAGCGTATGGCACGTGACATTCGTGTGGTGGTCGGTGATCTCGACGACCGCGGTATGGCCCCCGGCCGTAGCAGTCACCTTGATATAGAGGTTGGGCACGCCCTCGACAAGCGACACGTCGCAATAGCCGGCATCGGCGAGCAGCTCGGTCACGCGAGCGCGGTCTGCATCGTCAACACTCTCGAGCACCTCGAGCGCGCTCTTGGCGTCACCGCCCACGGCACCCAGCACGGCCGCAGCCTCGATACCGTGCATACCGCCCGAGTTGGGCACGGTCACGCTCTTAACGTTCTTAATGATGTTGCCCGAGCAGGCGACATCCATGTGTTCGGGTTCGCAACCGAGCGTTTGGCTCGCCAGCGCCGCCGCATAGGCAACGGCAATGGGCTCGGTGCAGCCGAGCGCGCAGACAAGCTCGCGGTTCAAAACATCGCAAAATGCGGCATCACGAAGGGAATCGGTAGGCATAGGTATCTCCTGCTTGCATAACGGGCTGGTCTCTCAAAAATAATTAGCTCTTCTATTTGATAACAATGCATCAAAAACCGCAACCATGGTTCCGGCGGACGGCGCTCAAGCACAAACTGGCGGCATTCATTCATGAAAAGCGGGTCTTGTTGCCTGCTAAAGCGTTTGATCAAAAAACGCCCGAGCGTTTACACAAAAGTCGCGCTATCATGCAGTCGAACGCGGTAAACACCTTTAGCATTTGCGCCGCACAGACCAGAGAGGAACCATCTATGAAGATCGGTATCGGTAACGACCACGCCGCCGTCGAGCTCAAGAACATCATTTCCGAGCACCTGAAGGAGCGCGGCTGCGAGGTCGTGAACTTTGGCACCGACACCTCCGAGAGCTTTGACTACCCCATCGCCGGCTACAAGGTGGGTAAGGCCGTTGTCAACGGCGACGTCGACCTGGGCATCCTGATCTGCGGTACCGGCGTCGGGATCAGCCTGGCTGCCAACAAGGTCGAGGGCGTACGCGCCGTCGTGTGCTCCGAGCCCTTCAGCGCCAAGCTCTCCCGTATGCACAATAACACCAACGTGCTGGCCTTTGGCGCCCGCGTCGTTGGCTCCGAGCTCGCTAAGATGATCGTCGACGAGTGGCTCGACGCCGAGTTCGAGGGCGGCCGCCACGAGCGTCGCGTCAACCTCCTCAACGAGATCGACCAGACCCGCGGTCTCAAGGTCGTCGACGAGGCCTAAAAACTTACAACGCCATACGCTAGCGACAGCCCCCGCCTGGAATGCACGCACATTCCAGGCGGGGGCTCTTTAGTAGATTTCTAGACATGTCCCAAAAATCTACTGGAATATAAAAGGACGCCGCGGATGGAGTTCCGCGGCGCCCAAGCCACACGCTAACAGCTTTAAGGAGTCAAAGCTGGTTTAGCCAAAGAAGCGCTTGATCTCGATCTCGGCGTTCTCCAGGCAGTCGGAGCCGTGGATCACGTTGGCGTTGACATCGACGGCGAAGTCGCCGCGGATGGTGCCAGGAGCAGCATCAAGCGGGTTGGTGGCGCCCATAAGGGTGCGCATCTTGGAGACAGCGGAAAGACCGGAAACAACCATCTTGACGACCGGACCGCTCGTCATAAAGTCGCAGAGACCGCCAAAGAAGGGCTTGTCGGCCAGATGGGCGTAGTGCTCCTCGACGGTAGCGCGCTCGAGCGTGGTCATCTCCATGCGCTCGATGACAAGGCCGCTACGCTCAATACGAGCAACGATCTCGCCGATCTTGCGATCGCGCACCGCGTCGGGCTTAATCATGATGAAGGTCTTCTCGATAGCCATAAGGTAGCCTTTCAAGTAGGTTCGCGCGTGCCCAAGTCCCATTCCGGCACCCGCCTGGACTGCATCGTAACAGAGTTTTAGCTGCAGTTAAACAAAAAGCTGTTTATTGAAACGCTGCAATTTATTAAAGCGCTCCATATGTGTCACTTCTGTTTCGAAGCCCGATTAGAGTACCATCCGACCGCTCATCAACCACATGGAACAGAGCGGGCGGTCGGTTGCCACCCGCGAACGTACCCCCTTCACAACCTGCCCAAAGGTCCTACAGAAGTTCTCGACAAGCCCCTCCCCCATAGCAGCAAAATAGGGGCGCCCGCATCAGCAGACGCCCGTAAAGCTAAAACGATTTATCAATAAATGGACAATACGTCTTCAGCCAAACCTCTACTTTGCCCCGTGACCCATCTCGACAACCTTGGTTAGCGATCCAAACACGCCTTCGTCGGCCACGAGCTGCGCCTCGGCACGCTGCAGCTGCACGGCAACGGCGGCAGGGGCGGTACCGCCCTCGGTCGTGCGCGCGGCGACAATCGACGGGATATCGAGCGCCTCGGTAATATCGCGCTCAAAGAGCGGGCTTGCCTCCTGGAACACCTCAAACGGCAGGTCCTCAAGATTGCAGCCGCGCTTCTCACACATCAGGACCAGGTGCCCCACCACGGCATGTGCCTCGCGGAACGGTAGACCGCGCTTTGCCAGGTAATCGGCAACATCGGTGGCGGCAAGGTGCCCCACGCCGCACTCGCGCGCCATGGCATCCTCGTTGACGGTCCAGGTCGAAATCATTCCGGCCATAACGGACAGGCACTGCATGAGCGTGTGAGCGGTATCGAGCGCGCCCTCCTTGTCCTCCTGCAAGTCCTTGTTATAAGCGAGCGGCAGGCCCTTCATGGTTACCAGCAGCTGCACCAGGTTGCCGTACACGCGACCGCTCTTACCGCGGATAAGCTCGGCAAAGTCGGGATTCTTCTTCTGCGGCATGATAGACGAGCCGGTGGAGTAGGAGTCTGAAAGCGTGATAAAGCCAAATTCGGAGCTCGACCACAGCACGATCTCCTCGGAAAGACGCGACAGGTGCATCGCCATGACGGATCCGGCGTAATGCAGATCGAGCAGGAAATCACGGTCGGAAACCGCATCGAGCGAGTTGGGAATCACGCCCGCAAAGCCAAGTTCGGCAGCCGTCATCTGGCGATCGAGCGGATAGCTCGTACCGGCAAGCGCGGCAGCACCCAGCGGGCAGTTGTCGGCGGCATCAAAGGCGGCCTTCAGGCGCGTAAAGTCGCGCGCGAACATCCAGGAATACGCCAGCAGATGATGCGAGAGCAGCACGGGCTGAGCGTGCTGCATATGCGTGTAGCCCGGAAGAATCACCTTGTCGTACTTCTTGGCCGCATCCACCAGCACATGGCGCAGCTCAAGATTGGCCACCATGAGCTCCTTGGCCAGCGCCTTGACGCCCAGGCGCGTATCGGTCGCCACCTGATCGTTGCGCGAACGCCCAGTATGCAAGCGCTTGCCAGCCTCGCCGATACGACGCGTCAGCTCGCTTTCGATGGACATATGAATGTCCTCGTCGTTGATATCAAAGGTGAAGTTGCCGGCATCGATATCCTGTTCGATTCCGGTCAGGCCCTCGGCAATCGCCTGCTCGTCCTCGGCGCTGATAATGCCCTGGGCCGCCAGCATCTTGGCATGTGCCTTAGATCCGGCGATATCCTGCTTATAGAGATGTTTGTCAACCGGCAACGACGCGCCAAACTCCTGCGTGACCTCGGCCACGCCTGCCTCAAAACGACCGCCCCAAAGAGCCATGGAACCGTCCCCTTTCATCAAATCCCAAAACAAGCGCCCAAAGCAATGCGCCCTGTCGCTAAAGCGATTTCTCAACCGCTAGTTTTGCATATTCCCCACCACGTGCGAGGCCATATAGCTAATTTGCAAAGAAGTGACGCGCCATGCACTTGGCGCCCAACGTCTCCCTCCGAATGTTGCCCTGCGAACCATCGATCCAGGCCTTTAGGCTCATAGGAACGTCCTCGACCTTTGCAGCATCGAACTCGGGCGCGAGGGCAAGTAAAGCATGCGCGATAGCATTGAACATAATGGATACTCCCCATATATATATAGGCGCAGGGCCGTCAAATTGATAGGAGGAGCCCCGCCGGACAACCCCGGCGGGGCTCGGACTCAGCCGCAGACGCGGCATCATATATGCGGGCGGAACGTAGGGGCCACCGATGTTAAGAAGTGTCAGCAAGCATAACGAAAGGTAGGGACCCCATGCGCCCGTTATGTATCACGCGGATGGGCCGCGCGGATACCAAAGGAAGGAGGCGCTAGGCCTGGGCGGCAGCAGAGCTGGGGCCCTGGACCTTAGCCCACGTCTTGAGCGACAGCGTATCGATCTCGATAAAGCCGGCGCTGGCCTTCTCGTCAAACGTAGTGTCGCGGTCGTAGGTAGCCAGACCGTAGTCATACAGGCTAAACGGGCTCTTGCGGCCGACGACATGGCAGTTGCCCTTAAAGAACTTCAGACGGACGGTGCCGGTCACGAACTTCTGGGTGTCGGCCATAAAGGCATCGAGCGCGTTTTTGAGCGGGCTGTACCACTGGCCGTTGTACACGGCGGTGGCCCAATCCTGCTCGAGCTTAATCTTGGTCTTGAGCAGGTCGCCCTCGACGCAGATGTCCTCGAGCGCCTTGTGGGCGGTGATGAGCGTCAGGGCGCCGGGAACCTCGTAGCACTCACGGCTCTTGAGGCCCACCAGACGATCCTCGACCAGGTCGAGACGGCCAAAGCCGTTGTCACCCGAAATCTTGTTGAGGGCGATGACGATCTCGGAGAGTTTCATCTTCTTGCCATCGACGGCGACGGGCTTGCCCGCCTCAAACTCAATCTCGGTGTAGGTCGGGGTGTCCGGCGTGTCCTCGGGGTTCTTGGTCATAACCCAGGCGTCGTCGAGCGGCTCGTTCCAGGGATCCTCCAGGTGACCGCACTCGATGGCGCGACCCCACAGGTTGTCGTCGATGGAATAGGGGTTGTCGTTGGCGCCCTCGGGAACCGGCACGTTGTGGGCGTGAGCATAGGCAACCTCATCGGGACGGCACTTCAGATCCCACTCGCGAACCGGGGCGATAACCTTAAGCTCGGGGTCGAGGGCCTTGACGGCAGCCTCAAAACGAACCTGGTCGTTACCCTTGCCGGTGCAGCCGTGGGCGACGTAGGTCGCGCCAAACTCGTGAGCGACCTCGACAAGCTTCTTGGCGAGCAGCGGGCGAGACAGCGCGGAGAGCAGCGGGTACTTGTTCTCGTACATGGAGTTTGCGGCGATGGCCTTAGTCAGGAACTCATCGGAGAACTCGTCGCGCAGGTCGAGCACCTGGCAATCGAGAACGCCCAGGTCAAGCGCCTTCTGCTTCTTGGCATCCAAGCCGGTCTCCTCCTGGCCCACGTTGCCGCAGACGCAAACGACATCGAGATTCTTCTCGTCCTGGAGCCACTTGACACATACGGATGTATCAAGACCACCGGAATATGCGAGAACGACTTTTTCCTTGCTCATGGCTGTTTCCTTTCGCCCTTGGTAGCTAGTTAGAACATCGGTCAGTTGCAAGTCATTTCGAGGTCAAAAAACCGTGCAATATCAGGTTAAATAGCAAAAAGCAGCACAGCATGCCCTAGAAACATGCGTTTATATCGTGCTAAAACCCAACGACCCCAAAATGACTCTGTTGGGGCATTTCACCCCATACGAACAGAGACGATTGTTATCGTCGTCGGGAAATTGCGCGCTGGCGTCGGATGGCATTATCTGCAGTGGTGATGATCTTTACGAACTGCATCTGCCTCTCCTTTCACCTATCGCCGGGCGCAATTCTAATATCGTAAACGGTACCTTTTCTTCGGTAAGCGGTTGTATTTCCGTCTCCGTTTTCGATGGTCGCTATATTACGCTAAAGTGCCCGCAGCACAAGCGACAAATTCAAATTTCTGAAAAGTTTTTTCATTACTTTGTGAAGCGTGGTGCAAATACGCTCCGTTCCTGCGACAATACGCTCAGTTACTGGTTGATGGTTATAACGTCTGAAACAATTTCGAAACGAAAGGCGCGCTTTTATGCAAACTTACGAATCGGACACCAATATCGGAAGCATTAAGATTCTCGCCGTCGACATGGACAAGACGCTGCTCACCGACAAGCGCGTGTTGCCGCAGGGTCTTGATGAGCGCCTGGACAAGCTCGCCGACGCAGGCATTGTATTCTGCCCCGCCAGCGGACGCCCCGCCCCCAAACTCGAGGAAATGTTCGAAAGCATTAAGAACCGCCTTGCTTTTTGTCCCGACAACGGAGCCTGCGTCATCTATCGCGGCAGCTATATCTATAAGAGCAACATCGATGTGGCGCTGTATCAGCAGGTGCTCGCCCGTGCCTCGGAGGACCCGCGTGCCGTTCCCGTCTTGTGCTGCTACGACGAGTTCTATGTGCTCGCCCGCGACCATCAGTACCACGACGAGATCAGCGTGTACTACAACACGATCAACTACGTCGATAGCTTTGAGGGCCTTGATATCGAGTCCAACAAGATTTCGATCTTCTTCCCCGCCTACGATGCCGAGCCAGCGTTTCGCGAGGACTACAGCCCCGAGTTCTCGGACAAGCTCTACGTCACCAACGCCGGGCGCGAGTGGATCGACTTCATGAACCTGGGCGTCGACAAGGGGTCGGGCGTAGCGCACCTGTGCGACCACCTGGGCATCGATATCGCCGACGCCGCCGCCGTGGGCGACACCTACAACGATATTCCCATGCTCGAGCGCGTCGGGCATAGCTTTATCGTGGACAATGCCGAGGAGCACATGAACGCGCATGCCAAGTGGCGCATTCCGAGCAACAACGACGGGGGCGTACTGACGCTCATCGACGCCATCCTGGCGGCTCGTTAACGGGGCTCGTCGGACCCGGCCGGGCGGCGCGGATTAGTTTTTCGTTCGGTCAGGTCCTGGGCTCGCTCGGAAAGCACATTAAGTGCTTTCCGGCTCGTGCGGAATCTACGAAAAACTAATCCGCGCCGCCCGGCCAGGTCCTAGGTTACTTTCCTGCCGCCAAGATGGCGTCTTGAGTGTCTAGATACTTAGCTGAAATGATTTGAGCAGAGGGGAGCTCCTTGTTGGGAGGGGCTCCCCTCTGTTTTGGTTACTGTGGGACAAATTAATCAGTAGTGTTTGTCCCAAATCTTAAGTATGTGGGGGCTTGCGTCTTGGGCGAGCTTGCCTTACGGAGTGCTTCCCTATTTCGCGTCGGCCCAGGTTATGCCGGTGCTGGCTTCGGCGATCAACGGTACGCGGAGGTCTACTACGTGTTCCATGACGTCGCGGACCATGGCGGTGAGGCGCTCGACTTCGTCGACGGGGCACTCAAAGTCCAGTTCGTCGTGTACCTGCAGGATCATGTGGGCGGCAAAGCCTTCTTCTTCCAAGCGACGGCTTACGCGGGCCATGGCGATCTTGATGATGTCGGCGGCGGTGCCCTGCATGGGGTGGTTCATGGCCGTGCGCTCACCAAAGCCGCGGAGCTGTGGGTTTTTGGCCTTGAGCTCGGGAATATGGCGTCTGCGGCCATACATGGTCTCGGCATAGCCCGTCTGCTTGGCTCGCGCCACCACATTGTCGAGGAACGTGCGCACGCCCGGGTAGGCCTCGTAGTAGCGATCGATCATATCGCGCGCCTCGGCCATCGAGATGTGCAGCGACTGCGACAGTCCATAGGCCTGCTGGCCGTACACGATGCCAAAGTTCACGGCCTTGGCGCGGCTACGCAGGTCGGGTGTCACCTCGGACACCGGCACGCCAAATACGCGCGCGGCCGTCTCGGCATGGAAGTCCTCGCCCTCGTTGAAGGCGCGCACCAGGTGCTCGTCACCCGAAAGATGCGCGAGCAGGCGCAGCTCGATCTGCGAGTAGTCCACCGCCAAAAAGACGCTGCCCTCGCCCGCCGAGAACGCCGTCTTGACGGTACGCCCCAGCTCCGAGCGCGTCGGAATGTTTTGCAGATTGGGGTCGCTCGAAGACAAACGCCCCGTCGCGGTGATGGTCTGGTTGTACGTGGTGTGCACACGCCCGTCACCACGGCGCAGCGGGCCCAGCGTGTCCAGATAGGTCGACTTAATCTTGGACTTCTCACGCCAGTCCAAAATCAGGCGCACGATCTCGTGGTCGCGGGCAAGGTCGCTCAGCACCTTGGCGTTGGTCGAATAGTAGCCGCGCTTGGTCTTTTTGAGGCCCTTGGTCGGAAGTCCCATAACATCAAACAGTACGTGCGAGAGTTGCATGGGGCTGCCGATGTTAAAGGTCTCGTCGCCGGCCAGGTCGCGAATGCTGCGCTCGACATCGGCAATCTGGGTCGCCAGGCCCTCGGACAGACTGTGCAGGCGGTCGGGGTCCACGAGCATGCCCGCGCGCTCCATCTTGGCAAGCACCGGCACGAGCGGCATCTCGATCCCATCGAACACGTTGGCGGCGTTCTCGCGGGCCATGCGGTCACGCAGCGGTGCAACCAGCGCCAGCGTCAAGGCCGCCGTGCGAGCGGCGGGCGCAGGAGCGTCCTCGCCAGCACCCTCTGCGCCGCGCGCCGCAGGCAGCGCCATCTGCAGATACGTATCGGCCAGATACACCTCGTCAAACTCGGAGCGGTCGGAATCCAACAGGTAGGCGGCAACAACGGTATCGAAGATGCGCGTGGAATCGACTGCCAGCGGATCCATGAGCTCGAGCTCAGAAGAATCGATGGGCGAAAGCTCATGCAGAAGCGCCTTCATATCCGGGCTCGCCACACGGCCTTCCATAAACAGACGCGCGAGCACGCCGGCAATCACGCCGTGGGCGAAGTTGAAGCCCTCAACCTCAGCCGCCGCACCGCTGTCGCCCTCCTCGAGCGCAAACAGGCCCTTGGACGTCGCCAACCACAGCGTGCGCGTCAGCCCAAAGAGCGCGCCCTCTTCCTTGTCATCGTCCACCACGGCGGCGACCCACTCGCCGGCATCAATCACGCGGGAGACCTCAGCCGCAACGGCACCAAGCGCGCCAGCATCGCCGGCGGCTGCGCGCAAAACGGCGGGAATCTCAAACGTGCTGGCAGCTGCCCCGCCCTCGCCGCCGATCAGCGCCAAGAAACGGTTCTGCATGGCGGTGATACCAAGCGTGCCCAGCGCCGCGGAAACCTCATCGGCGGAAAACGCCGGGAAGGACGTCGCCTCAAAATCGAGCTCAACGGGTGCATCGGTGCGGATGGTCGCCACCTTACGGCTCAGCAGCGCGTCGTCGATGTGTGCGCGCAGGTTTTCTCCCATCTTGCCCTTGACCTCGTCAGCATGCGCGATGACCTCGTCAAGGCTGCCGTACTGCGCGATGAGCGCACTCGCCTTTTTGGGGCCGATGCCCGGTACGCCGGGAATGTTGTCCGACGTATCGCCCTTCAGACCGTAAAAATCGGGCACGAGCGCCGGCGTGATGCCGTGATACAGGTCGTCCACGCTCTCGGGCGTCATGATCGCCACGTCGGACAGGCCCTTGCGAGTCGAGACCACGTTGACGTGCTCGGTCACGAGCTGATACATGTCGCGGTCGCCGGTCACCAGCAGCATGTCGCAGCCGGCCTCCTCGCCCAGGCGCGCCATGGTTCCCAGGATATCGTCGCCTTCCCAGCCCTCGGACTGCAAAATGGGCACGTTGAGCGCGGCGAGCAGCTCCTTGATCATGGGGAACTGCGCGTGCAGGTCGGGGTCCATGGGCGGGCGCTGCGCCTTGTACTGCGGCAGCATCTCCATACGCACGCGCGGCTTGCCCTTGTCAAACGCCACGACAACGCCGTCGGGATTAAAGGCATCGATCATCTTGAGGAACATGTTCAGAAAACCAAAGATCGCGTTGGTGGGGCGACCGTCCGGCGCGTTCATGGTCGGCGGCACGGCGTGGAAGGCGCGGTGCATGAGCGAGTTGCCGTCGATAACGGCAAAGGTACGGCGCTTGTCAGACATATTGAATACCTCGCTTTGGGCTGGGCACGGTTTGCTCACACCAGTTTACACGCTCCCCGCCCCACGGCCACCGCACATCAGGCTTCCCTGCCGCCGCGGGCCCGCGCGTGATACGATGGCTCACGGTACATCAACCAGCACGATCGATCCGAAAGGAGCCTGCGTCATGGAGCGTCCCTGTGCATGGAAAAAGTACACGCCACAGCAGATCGAGGAGCTCGAGGAGCTTTGCCGCGGCTACAAGCAGTTTTTGAGTGAGAACAAGACCGAGCGCCTGTGCGTCAAGACCGGTATCAAGATGGCCGAGGAGGCGGGCTACGTCGACCTGGAGACCGTGATCGCCGAGGGCCGCGAGCTCAAGGCCGGCGACAAGGTGTTCGCCGCCAACCACGGCAAGGACCTCATGCTCGTCAACCTGGGAACCGCCCCGCTCGAGCAGGGCTTTAACATCCTGGGCGCCCATGTGGACTCGCCACGCCTGGACCTCAAGCAGAATCCCGCCTTCGAGGCCGGCGACATGGCCTACCTCGACACGCACTACTACGGCGGCGTCAAGAGCTACCACTGGGTGGCCTCCCCGCTCGCGCTTGTGGGCGTCATCTGCAAAAAGGACGGCACCACCGTCGACATCAACATCGGTGACAAGGCCGACGACCCGGTCTTTACCATCTCCGACCTGCTGATCCACCTCTCGAGCGAGCAAATGGCCAAGCCCGCCAAGGACGCCGTTGACGCCGAGATCCTCGACGTGATCGTGGGCGGCCGCCCCGTCAAGTTCGATGAGGACGACAAGGACGCTCCCAAGGAGCCCGTCAAGCAGATGTTCCTGGACATCCTCAAGGAGCAGTACGACGTCGAGGAGGAGGACTTCCTCTCCGCCGAGATCGAGGTCGTGCCCGCCGGCCCCGCCCGCGACATGGGCCTCGACCGCTCCATGATTCTGGGCTATGGCCACGACGACCGTGTCTGCGCCTATCCGTCCATGCTCGCCCAGATCAACGTCGCCAACGTGGAGCGCACGAGCATCACACTCATCGTCGACAAGGAGGAGATCGGTTCCGTGGGTGCCACCGGCATGACGAGCCGCTTCTTCGAGAACACCGTCGCCGAGATCATGACGCTCGCCGGCGAGGATAGCCCGCTGGCCCTGCGCCGCGCGCTCGCCCGCAGCCGCATGCTCTCCTCCGACGTGTCCGCCGGCTTCGACCCGGGCTACGCCGGCAAGTTCGAAACCAAGAACGCAGCCTTTATGGGTCGCGGCCTGTGCTTTAACAAGTACACGGGCAGCCGCGGCAAGGGCGGCTCTAACGACGCCGACGCCGAGTATGTGGCCCTCATCCGCGACATCATGGACGAGGCCGGCGTGGACTTCCAGACCTGCGAGCTCGGTCGCGTCAACGCGGGCGGCGGCGGCACCATCGCATACATCATGGCTAAGTACGGCATGAACGTCATCGACTCTGGCGTTGCCGTCCTGTCCATGCACGCCCTGTGGGAGGTCGCTAACAAGGCCGATATCTACGAGGCCTATCGCGGCTACAAGGCCTTCATCGAGCGCGCGTAACCAACCCTTCATCAGTTGCGGTGAAATACAGACTAAACTGGCCCATAAACGGCCAAAACAGACCGTATTCCACCGCAACTTCCTTTTTGGCAGAGGAGAGTCCATGCTGCAGGTCGTCATTTCGCCCGCCAAGCAGATGCGCGCGGCCCAAGATGCTTTTGAAGTCCTGGGCATTCCACCCTTTGCGCGCGAGACGGCTCGCCTCCACCGCGCACTGCTAGATATCGAGCGGAATGAAGGCAGCGACAGCCTGCAGGCGCTATGGAACGTGAGTGACAAACTGCTGGGGCCTTGCCTCAACACCCTGCATGAGTTCGGGCCCATCCTGAAAAACGGCGATCTCGACAATCCCGCACTCGCCTGTCACCTCTCCTCTGCCGTCATGTCCTACCACGGCATTCAATACCAGAGCATGGCGCCCGAGGTGATGGATTCCGCGCAGCTCGCATGGCTGCAAAGCCACCTGTGGATCCTCTCCGGCCTCTACGGGTGCGTTCGCCCCTTTCATGCCGTCGAACCATATCGGCTGGAAATGGGCGCGAAGCTCGCCGTTGACGATGCCCGAGACCTCTATGCGTTTTGGAGCGACAAGCTCGCGCGGGCTATCGCCCCGGCAGGCTCAAACACCACGATCGTCAACCTCGCCAGCGTAGAGTACGCCAAAGCCGTTCTGCCCCATCTCGCGGGCGACGCCACGGTCGTCACGTGCCTCTTTGGCGAAGGCATCCGCAACGGCAAGCCCATCCAACGGTCGACCGCCAGCAAAAAGGCGCGCGGTTCCATGGTGCGGTGGATGGCAGAAAACAAGCTCGAGGATGCAAGCGGGCTCACCGCGTTTGACGTTGGTTATCGTCACTTTCCCGAGCTTTCAAATAAGAACACTTTGGTCTTCCTGAACGAACAGACCTTGTAGGACCACCGCTACTTTTGAATGTGCTACCTAGGCACGGCGTCTATTCCGCCAAGCCGTCGGCTTTGGCAACTTCGTTTGTCGAGCCATCTTGGTAGGTAATCTTAACGTGCTCTACCTCGGACACCGCAACACCCGATGGGGGCTCCAAGCGCCATTCCGTCAGCGCGATATCCATAGTCGTAGGCACGTCGCCCTGATTCTTGAGCTTCACCGTCAGCGTTTTGAGCGCCGCATCATACGTCACGCGTTCGATTTCCTCACCAGGAATAGACCCACCGCTCAGCTGAAGCTGGACAAATCCATCGCGCGAATACCAATAGTCGCCCGGCGCGGCAACGGTATTGCCGCCCGTAACCTTCACTGTCATGATCGGCAGGGCATCGCCGGCCTCGAACTCCCATGCAGCGCCGCCGTGACCGCCAAACGTCCAGATACAAAAGGCAATCACCAGCACGGCAAGCACCGCAAAACCAATCGCGACAAGGCCATGGTGCGCACGGCTTTCCTCGGCCGATACATCCCATTGTGTCTCTCGATATAGATGCTTGTCTTCCATGTACGCCTCCCCACAGGCACGCTCGTTAGGCCAATCGTACCCATTCGAGCTATACTTGAGCCCATTACATAAACGGGGAGCTTGCAGGACAAGACGGCAGGCTGAGATTGGGCGCGCCAGCCCTGACCCGCAAACCTGATATGGGTAATGCCAACGAAGGGAGCCGTGCCAATGAGCACACAGACCGAGCCCAAGCTCGTCACGCAAATCGACTTCGCCCGCGCCGGGCAGATCACACCGCAGATGAAGGAGGTTGCCGAGCGCGAGCATCGCGACCCCGAGTACATCCGCGAGCGCGTGGCCGACGGCCGCATCGCCATTCCCGCCAACATCGTGCATATCAAAAAGGGCATGCGCGCCTTTGGTGTCGGCGAGGGCCTGTCTACTAAGGTCAACGTCAACCTGGGCATCTCGGGCGATAAAGCCGATGCCGCCGAGGAATGGAAGAAGGTCAAGATCGCCGAGGACTTTGGCGCCGACGCCATCATGGACCTTTCCAACTCGGGCAAGACGCGCCAGTTCCGCCAGCAGCTCATCGACGAGACGCCGCTCATGGTAGGCACCGTCCCCATGTACGACGCCATCGGCTACATGGAAAAGCCGCTGGTCAAGCTCACCAAGGACGACCTGTTCGAGGTCGTGCGCGCGCACGCCGAGGACGGCGTGGACTTTATGACCATCCACTGCGGCATCAACAAATCGGTCACCAAGACCTTTAAGGAGACCGGCCGCCTCATGAACATCGTCAGCCGCGGCGGCTCGCTGCTATTTGGCTGGATGGAGGTTACCGGCAACGAAAACCCCTTCTACGAGTACTTTGACGAGCTGCTCGAGATCTGCCACGAGTACGACGTGACCATCTCGCTCGGCGACTCCTGCCGCCCGGGCTGTCTCTACGACTCCAATGACGCCACCGAGACCGCCGAGATGATCGAGCTGGGCAAGCTGTGCAAGCGCGCCTGGGCCGCCGGCGTCCAAGTCATGGTCGAGGGCCCGGGTCACATGGCGCTCGACGAGATCGCCGCCAACATGAAACTGCAAAAGCGCCTGTGCCACAACGCCCCGTTCTATGTGCTCGGGCCGCTGGTGACCGATATCGGCGTGGGCTACGACCACATCACCGCCGCCATCGGTGGCGCCATCTCCGCCAGCTCCGGCGCCGACTTCCTGTGCTACGTGACGCCGGCCGAGCACTTGTGCCTGCCCAACGCCCAGGACGTGCTCGATGGCCTCATGGCTACCAAGATCGCCGCACACGCCGCCGATATCGCCAAAAAGGTGCCGCACGCCCGCGACATGGACGACAAGATGGGCCAGGCACGCCGCAAGCTCGACTGGGATGCCATGTGGGAGTGTGCTCTCGACCCGGTCACCGGTAAGAAGCGCTACGAGGAGTCCCCCGCCGCCACCGAGGGCACCTGCACCATGTGTGGCAAGATGTGCGCCGTCCGCACCGTTAACAAGGTGTTCGAAGGCACGACGATCGACCTCGGCATGGAGGACTAACTCGTCACCGGAGCCACAATCGGTAACATGGTGTTCGTCAATTGTTGACGTGTGAACATTTGCTTACATTTGCGTAAAGATTGCATCGCCCGCCCGGGTTCGACATAGAGTCGGCCCGGGCATCTTTATAATGCTGGCTTAAAGACCCATTTGATTCCGACCGAACAAGGGGGCAAACATGGATCGCAGTAAGGTACCTGCCGTTCTATCCATCGCAGGATCCGATTCCAGCGGTGGCGCCGGCATTCAGGCCGACATCAAGACCATCACGGCGCACCGCCTGTATGCCGAGACGGCCATCACCGCCATCACCGCACAAAACACGCTCGGTGTCACCGCCGTGCAGAATATCTCCCCTGATATCGTCGCTGCGCAGATCGACGCCGTATTTGACGATATCCGCCCCAGCGCCGTCAAGATCGGCATGGTTTTCTCTGCCGAGATTATCGAGGTTATCGCCGACCGCCTGAGCGCCTGGAACGCGACAAACGTGGTCGTCGACCCCGTCATGGTAGCCACCTCGGGCGCACGGCTGATTGCCGAAGATGCCGCCGAGGCGCTCACCCGCCGCCTGTTCCCACTAGCAACCGTCATCACGCCCAATATTCCCGAGGCCATGGCCCTGCTTGACTACGAGGTCGACTCCGAGCGCACACAGCAAAATGCTGCCATGCTCCTCACCCGCCGCTTTGGTTGCGCATCCCTCGTTAAGGGTGGGCATCTTGTCAACGAGGCCAACGATGTATTGGCCGAACCCGCGCCACTCGATGACGAGGGCAACCATCTGGGCGATCCGCTCACCACGTGGTTCCGCCACAAGCGCATCGAGACCGACAACACACACGGCACCGGCTGCACGCTTTCGTCCGCCATCGCCTGCGCGCTGGCCCAGGGCATGGATCTTGCCGATGCCGTCAACGCCGGCAAGGCCTACCTGACAGGCGCTCTGGCCGCCGGCCTGAACATGGGCAAAGGCTCCGGCCCCGTCAACCACATGTGGCAGTACTAAATAGCCAGTAACCTGCCAAAAAGAGACAGGCTACCTTGCACCAAAAACCGTCGCAACATTCGATGAAAATCGTGCAAACGCGAAAAATCATCGGATGTTGCGACGGTTTGATTTTAGATAGCGGTCGAGCAAAGGGCCGGGGCGTCTAGTCGTCGGCGAGTTGAATTCCCAACAAACCCGAGAGTGCCAGCGCCTGCTCGGCATTGACCGTCAGGCCACGCAGCTCATGGTAATCGCCCGAAACAACGGGCGCCGCGAATGTACAACGCGATACATCCACGCCGGAAAGCGACGTCTTAAACACATCCATACGCGTCAGGTCACAGCCATCCAGGCGTATCTGACCCAGCTTGGCACCCTGAAACGCGGCCTCGGTCAAACGCGTGTCATGCGCAGCCATGGGGCCAATGCGTCCCTCCGAAAGGTTCGCATAGCTCAAATCGCACGATGTAAACGACACACTCGACAGACGCGCCCTGAGCAAGTTGAGTCCCGGTGCCGAGCAATCGACGAAGTCGCAGCGATTGAGCCAACAGCCTTCCATGTTGCAGCGGATAAAGCGGCAACCGCGAAACACCACGTCGCGAAACGTCGAGCCGCTCCAGTCAACACCATCGAACTCGCAAGACCGGAACACGACGCCATCGAAGGTCGCGCCGTTCGCAACGTCATAGGCAAGATCCAAATCTTCGAAAGCGGTATTGGAGACGAGCTCATCGCCCTCGGCAAAGAGGTCGATGAGCTCGTCCATGCCCATATGGGAGCCAAGCCGTTCGTTTACCCGGGCAAAGCCACCACAAAGGCGTCTGTCCCCTTTGTGGTGGCTTGAGGCTGCGCTACTCACCGAGCATCTCTTTGAGCTTGGCTGCCACGGCGTGACCCAGGCTCTCGTGGCTTTCGGGCATCATATGCAGATAGTCGATATCGCCCGGCTCGGCAAAGTCGGCGGCATTCAAAAAGTCGCAGCCAAACTGCTCGGCTACGTGCGCGTAGTACTCGGCAAAATGCTCCGAGGCCTCGGCGGAATGCTCGTCAAAATCGGTCATATACACATCGGCGATTTGCGGCTTAATCTTGATAGGCGCCATCAGCAAAATGCGCGGGCAGGGCGCGGCATCGGTCCAGGGAAACGCGCGGACGGCGCGAATCAGCGCCATGGCGCCACGGGCGATATCGGAAGCCGTCACGTTAAAGACCGTCTTACAGTCGTTGGTGCCCAGCATGATCACAATGGCGTCCAGCGGCTTATGGGCCTCGAGCAGCATCGGAAGCGCGCGAATGCCGTTGAGGTTAGTGTCCAGGTGGCACATATCGTCGCGCACCGTCGTGCGGCCGTTGAGCCCCTCCTCAATCACATGCCAGCCCTCGCCCAGGTCACGCTGCGCCACGCCGCACCAGCGTACATCCTGCGCATAGCGTACCGCGGTGCCATCGCGCATACCAGCCGGATCATAGCCATAGGTGTTGCTGTCGCCAAAGCACATAACGTTTTTCATCGTAAGCTCCCCACTCAATAAAAAGCCGACGGAAGCAGCCTCTCCCGTCGGCTCGACCTATCTGTCAGCACGTACCGATTACAGGTACTTGCGCCAATCGTCCTCGTCCTCATCGTCCTCGGCAGCGGCCTGAGCCTGCTCGGCGGCACGGGCGGCCGCAGCGCGGGCGGCAACCTGGGCATAGGACTCCTCGTTGCGCTCGGGGAAGCTTGCCAACACATGCTCGAACTTGGCGAAGTCCTCATCCCAGCGCGTAGAGGGCACAGCAAAGAAGACCTGCTTGACCTTGAAGTCGCCCGATGCGAGCTCCTTGCGGAAGAGCTCGGCCACGGCCTCGGCATCAAAGCCGTTGTTGTCGCTGCCCCATGCGCCCAGCACGAGCTTCTCGCGACCCAACTCGTCGCAGATGGCGAGCACAAAGCGGATGCGGTCGCGCAGGGCATCCAGCAGAGCATCGTCGCTCACGCGATACTCCTGGCGGGCGCGCTTAACGTTGGGCGCGGCGGCCACGATCACGTCGGCGTATGCATGCACGTGGTTGCGGTCGAAGCGCACCGCAGGCACCACTAGGGCACGGTTACGATAGAGCTCGCAGTTGATGTTGCGGCGACGGTTCTCGCCGTACCACTTACGCTGCCTATCGAGAACGTTGTACAGATACGAATCGGCGCACAGCGTGGCCTCCTGGCCCAGATAACCCTGAATATATCCACCGCCCGGATTGGTAAACGAGGCAAAGGCGAGCACGGCCATGTCGCAGAACTGCGCATAGCCGCGACCGTTATCGAGGATTGCCTGCGTGGCGGAGGCATCAAGCACAGTGACCTCGGGCAGGACCGGAGCGGGCTCCTCAGCAGGCGCGGACTCAGCTTCGGCGATTTCCTCGGCAGGCTCCTCGACGGGCTCGGGCGCCGCCTCGGTCTCGGGCGCTGCCTCGACCTCGGCAGTCTCCGCGTTCTCGACGTCCTCGGCGACCTGCTCTTCGGGGGCCACAGCAGTCTGAACCTTGGCCTTCATCGCCGCGACAAAGCCGGCAGGCATACCGTCAAACTCGCGAACACCGGCAAGCGAACGCTCGATATCCTTGGCGCACGCTTCGGACACAGTTGCCACGTGACGCTCGGCGGCCTTGGCACGGGCCTCGCGCTTGGGATTGGGCTGACCCGCTCGGTTGGACCTGCGGTTACGGTTCCTGTTGTCGACGTCTGCCATACGTGGCCACCTTTCCTGTCGCTGCCGCTATCGGCTTTTCCCATCCATGATACCCCGCCGCGCACAAAAAAGACGGCCCCGAAGGACCGCCTTTCGCATCGTTTTACCGTGTCCAGCAGGAAGCATCGCAATGCCGCGCTTTAATCGCGACGGCCGAGGATGTTCAGAATGCGCAGGAACACGTTGATGATGTCCACGAACAGGTTGGATGCCATGAGCACGGCGTTGGGCAGCGTGGGCGGCACCGTCGTTGCCACATAGGTGTCGTAGCCGATGAAGCCGGCGAACACCACGATCACGATCAGGTCGGTGATGGTCTGCGAGACGCCCATGAACATCAGCACGATCTCAACCAGAATAGTGGCGAGCAGAATGCCAAAGCCGATGCCATATACGCGCTGGAAAAACTTGGGGAACGTCACGCCCAGCGCACCAAAGACAAAGGTGATGGCGGCCGTGGCGATAAAGGCGGTGTTAATGGTAGGCAGGTCGTAGTTGGCAAGACCAAACGACGCCGTCAGGCCAAAGGTACTCGCAAAGATTACGTAGCCCACAAGGGACAGACCCACGGACTGCTTGCCCGCAGCAGCCGACATCATGACCATGCCGACGATGGTTAAAATAAACGAGCCAAAGACCAGTGGCAGGGCGGCGCCGCTCATCATCATGCGCGCAAACGACATGGTGCTCGTAAAGTAGGCGCCGGCACCCATGGCGCAAAAGCCCAAGAAGATCAGGGCAGATATGGCGAGATTGTACGCGCGCGGCGACATCTCCTTGGCGCGACTTGCGCCGGTCTCGACGGGGCCGTTCTGATAGCCCTGAATATCGTTCATGCTTCGTCCTTTCAAAAAGCGCCACGACAGCGCAGCAGGTGACAAGATTCCTGTCATTGTACCCGAACGCCGTGCGTCCTTACCTACGGCGCTCGCCCTCAAGCGTACGATCAAACGCCCAGACCCACCAACGCATCACGTGGGCCTGCGAGCCGTCCGGCCGTCCGCACGCCTGGTCCTCCAGATACAACTCGGTCGCATGCCCGCCAAAACGAACCTTATACGTTGCCGTACGAACACCGTGAACCGTTAAGCCAAAGCCCGTGGACGAGACAATCTCGTCAATTGTAAAGCAGCGACCGTCGACCCAGCAGACGGTGACCGGCACGACCTGTCCGCCCGCGAGGATGCGAGCTACGACGTCCACATACTGCTTGTGCACGCGCCGAGTTTTGCCATCTGTCTGTCGATATTCCATGCCTCCTATTATCGAACGCATGTTTGCATGTTGTAAAGCGAACAGGCTGTGGTTTTGGGGTGTTGGGGCGCGCGCACGTGTCCTCATGGTGTGTTAGCAAAAAGAACACCCACGGTCAACAGGGCTAATATTCATTTTTAGTGCCAAAAAATTCACTGCTCCCATCAGAACTCGGTAAAGAAACCCGCAGGAGGTGATACGATTTATCATGTTTCTGTAACGTGCCTGCAAACTTCGAGAAAGCCCATATATGGACGTAACGTTCTCAACCTTCCTCGGCCAACTTGTGTCGAACCCAGTCCTTGCCGTCACCGTGATCCTCGCGCTCGGCGCCATCTTCGTCAATGGATGGACCGACGCACCCAACGCCATCGCGACCTGCGTCACTACGCGTTGCATGCCCGCCCGCGCCGCTATTCTCATGAGTGCCGCATTCAACTTCCTTGGCGTGCTCATCATGACGCACTTTAACGCGAGCGTCGCCAACACCATCTCCCATATTGTCGACTTTGGAGGAAACAGCACCATGGCGCTCGCCTGTCTGTGCGCGGCGCTGTTCTCCATCGTCGTCTACGGCGCCACAGCGTCGCGTTTTGGCATCCCCACCTCGCAAAGCCACAGCCTTATCGCCGGCCTGACCGGTGCCGCCATCGCCCTCGGCGGTGCGAGCAGCGTCAACGTCCACGAGTGGATGAAGGTCATCTACGGCCTGGCGCTCTCCATCGGTCTGGGCTTTGTCATGGGCTGGGTCCTGTGCAAGCTCGTCTCGATTCTTTTCGCCGCCGCCAACAGGCGACGTGCCAACGTCTTCTTTAAATACGCTCAGATCGCGAGCGCTGCGGCCATGAGCTTTATGCACGGCGCGCAGGATGGACAGAAGTTCATCGGCGTGCTCTTTTTAGGCGTGGCCTTTGCCAGCGGCCAGACGAGCGTCGGCGATGCCGGCATCCCCATCTGGATTATGCTGCTATGCTCGGCCACCATGGGCATCGGCACCAGCGTGGGCGGCGAGCGCATCATCAAGTCCGTTGGCCAGAGCATGGTCAAGCTCGAAAAGTACCAGGGCTTCTCCGCCGACCTGGCGGGCGCCGCGAACCTGCTGCTTGCCACCCTTACCGGCATCCCCGTGTCCTCCACACACATCAAGACCTGCGCCATCATGGGCGTCGGTGCCGTCAAGCGCCTCTCGGCCATCAACTTCGGCGTCGTCAAGGACATGATGTTCACCTGGTTCTTCACCTTCCCCGCCTGCGGACTCATCAGCTTTGTCATGGCCAAGCTGTTCATGATGTTCCTCTAGTCAAACCGAACGTCCATCTGGACCGCAACACTTCGCCCACCCGTCTTCACCTCGAAAGGACCCACTCATGGCAAAGAAACCCGATTCGTTCTACTTTGACAACTACGTCGCCTGCGCCGACCTTGCTGTCCAGGCCGCAGAGTTGCTCATCAAGATTTTTGAGAACTTTGATCCCGCGCAGATCCACGACATGCTCGAGGAGATGCATGCGATTGAGCATGCGGCAGACAAGAAGCACCACGAGCTCGAAGACGCCCTGCTCACCGCCTTTATCACCCCGCTCGAGCGCGAGGATCTGGATCTGATGAGCTGCGCGCTCGACACCGTGCTCGACCGTATTGAGGGCGTCGTGCAGCGCGTCTACTTCACCAACATTCAGAGCATCCATCCCGACGCCATCGTCATCGCCCACAAGGTGACTGACGCCTGCCGCGCCATGAAAGACCTGATGGTCGAGCTTCCCAACTACCGCAAGTCCAAAACGCTGCGCGAGCTGGTCATCCAGATCAACACCATCGAGTCCGAGGCCGACGAGCTCTACATCAACGCCATGCGCAACCTGCACGTTAACGGCAAGGATCCGCTCGAGGTCATCGCTTGGCGTGACGTCTACGCCTTCCTGGAGTACTGCGCCGACTGCTGCGAGAATGTGGCCGATGTTGTGGATTCGATTGTCATGAAGAACAGTTAATTGGGGGTACATGTCCCACCGGTCGCGGGCCCGGCCACTAATAACCTTTTTCACTCCGGCTGCAAGCAGAGTCGTTCAAAAGGTTATTAGTGGCCGGGCCCGCTCCCTTATGCACCACCATTGGGAACTTTGGCTGATAGGTTTAGCGCAATGGGGGTTTGGCTGAAGGGACCTATGGTACCCGTTCGGACACTTTGGCCCTTGATGAGCGTTTGGCTGATTGCTGCTTTGGGTACTGTTTGGGTTACTTTGGGTTTGTTTGATTTTTAATTGTTGGAGGGCTTGTATGTCTTATTTGGATCTGGCTCGGTCTCGGTATTCTTGTCGCGAGTTTGAGAATCGTTCTGTTGAGCAAGCTGTGGTGGATGCCATTGTTGAGGCTGGGCGGATTGCTCCTTCTGCTTGTAATAATCATCCTTCTCGTGTGATGGTGTTGGATACGCCCGAGCTTCTGGAGAAGGCTGCTGCTTGTCAGCCTCGGTTTGCTCGTGATGGGTCTATCTTTGGGGCTCCGCTTGTCTTCCTTATTTGCAGCGTTACCGATGATGCTTGGGTACGCCCGTATGACCAGATGAATTCCAGTGAAATCGATACGTCCATAGTGTGCGATCAGATGATGATGGAGGCCACCGAGCAGGGCCTGGGAACGTGTTGGGTATGCCATTTTAAGCCCGAGGTGGCACAGGAGCAGTTCAACCTGCCCGAGGGCGTCTATCCCTATCACATGCTCGTCTGCGGATATCCTGCCGACCACATCGCCGATTCCGAGCATCGCGAGGCCCGTACCATTCCCCTCTCCGACTTCCTCCTCAAGTAGATTTTGGGACATGCCCTAAAACCTATCCTTGACCGCTCACCGGTTCGCCGAGTTCTGCGCCACTATGTGCAGGGCTCGGTTTTTTATGTTGCGCGCCCCGGTACAGTCATAAAAAAGGACCCGCAAGCTGCGGGTCCTTTCTAGGCACTAAATTGTAGGCCGAATGTTAGTCCAGGTCGTCGGCAGCGAAGTTGTCGATCGGGGCGAAGGGATCGGCCACGGGGACAACCGGGTCAGCGACGGGCAGCGGCTCGGCGGGAACAGTCACCGCAGGAGAAGCGGCAGAACCGACCGGCGTGGAGGCCATGAGGTCGGCCGGGAAGGAGTTCTGGGCATCGTCCATGAAGTGCTGGATGAGCTTGAGATACTCGGCCTTGAACTCCTCACGAGAAGCCTTGAGACGATCGATCTCCTCGAGCTCAGCCTGCTTTTCGGTCAGAGCCTGGCGGATAACCTCGCGGGCCTTGGCGTCAGCCTCGTTGCGAATACGCTCAGCGTTCTCATTGGCATCGTTGACGATGGTCTCAGCGGTCTGCTGGGCAGCGATCAGGGCAGCGGAAATCTGGCGCTCCTGAGCGGAGAAGTCAGGGGCGGGAGCAGCCACGGGGGCGGCAGGAACGGCCTGGGCGGGGGCATCCTGAGCCTGGGCAAGCTGAGCCTGCGCATCGGCAAGCTGCTGCTCGGTAGCAGTCAGACGACCCTTAAGGTCGACGATCTTAGCGAGCATAGCGTCAACCTCGGAGGACAGCGTCTCCAAGAAGACGTCGACCTCGGCAGGATCGTAGCCACGCTTGGCCTCAGAGAAAGTCTGAGCCTGGATGTCTGCAGGGGTAATAGCCATAACAAGTCTCCTTTTTCATCGCCTCGGCGCTACACGCCCGACGTAAGTTACTAAGTCAGTTCTACACGAGTATACCTATAAGAAGCTGCAGAACCAGCCTCTGCACCAACTGCAACGCAATAATCGCAACGACCGGCGAAAAATCGATACCGCCCATCGGCGGGATGAAACGACGGAACAGGTTGAGCCACGGACCGCACACGCTATCGAGCACCGCAGCAATATCCTGAAGTAAACCACCCTGCTTCATGGGAATCCACGTCATAAAGCAGTAGACGACAATGAGCGTGGAATAGAAGTTGAACAGCGTGTTGACCAGCTGGACGATAGTGTAGATGTTGATGGGAATCTCCTCGTCTTGTCTTTACTTAAGGTAGCCGTCGGCACGAAGCTTCTTGAGATCGGAATCTTTGACCTCGCAACCGGCGGGCAGCACCATGAACACGCGGTCGCCTACCTCCTTGACCGTGGCGCCCAGACCGCAGGCAAAGCCGTAAGAGAAGTCCAAGACGCGCTTGGCAACTTCGGTGCGTACGCCCACAAAAATCAGTGCGACAGGCTGCTTGGTGCGAACGCGGCGCACCACGGTCTCCACGTCGTCATAGCTCTCGGGGCGCAGGACATAGGCCGGCAGCTGCGGCGTGGCGTTGATGATATTGCTCGCATAGGCCGAGGCATCGCTCGGCGCAGGCGCGGGTGCAGCGGCGGCACGGGCGCGGGTGTTCTCGGCGTAGCTCGACGGCGTATCATAGGCACCAGGACGATAACCGCTCGCAACGCCGTCCTGCGAGCGCGAAGGCGGGTTATACGTCGTGGCATGGCGGGAGTCATCGCCGACCAGCTGACCGGAGCGCGTATACACGGCAACCGACTCAGCTTCACCGCGGCGCGTCTGACCAAGCAGGCCGTTGCTCGGCTCGTCTTGGGTGTAGAAGCCCTCGCCCGAAGCACCGCTGTAGCCGTTGCCCTGATAACTATCGTCATAGCCGTCATCGTAGCCGTAGTCGTCGTCCTGGCCATAACCCTGGTCGTAACCCTGCTGGCCGCCCAGGTGCATCTTATTTTTAATCTCGTCAAGGAAGCCCATGGTTGTGTCCTCTCGCGGTTTAGTGCAGGCGCCCCGATAATCAGTGCGCACTTCAGAGCCTTATTTTACTGCAAACTCCGGGCTAAATACTACCCTGCCCAGGCGAACGAGCGTAGAGCCCTCCTCAAGGGCAGGCTCAAAGTCCTCGCTCATGCCGCAGGAAAGCTCAGGCAGGTTCAAATCGGGATGCGCCGCCTCCAGCTCATCCCTCAGCTCACGAAGCCCCGCAAAGGTGCGGCGTGCCACATCCTTATTCCCCCGGGGCGCCATAGTCATAAGCCCCTGTACGCAAATTCCCTCAAGTTCCGCAAGCTCACCCGCGGCGGCGCGAATCTCATCGGGCGAAAAGCCTCCCTTCGACTCCTCACCACTCACATTGACCTCGATGAGCACACGCTGGGGGCCGGCGAACTCGCCTGCCTCAATCTTGCGGACAGCACGGCTCGAGATCGCCTGTGCCAGATGCAGCGAACCCACCGAGTGAATCAACTCGGCTGAGCTCAGCACCGCATTGATCTTATTGGTCTGCAGGTTGCCGATCATATCGAAGCGCACCTCGGGCAGCTCCGGATGCTCCGCCAGACCCGTGAGCTTGCGAACCAGCTCCTGCGGGCGGTTCTCGGCAAAATGGCGATACCCCGCTTGGATGGCGGCAACGGTCTCATCGACACCAACGGTCTTGGACACGGCAATGAGGCCCGCGGCGTCGTGGGGGCGGCCCGCGCGATCGAGCGCCGCATAAAAACGTTCCAGAATCTGCTCGCGGCGAGCGCGCATCAAGTCCAAATAGTTATCCATTGCTAATCGCCTCCGCTGACAGCCAAACAAGTAGTCCCATGCTAACGCAAGAGCGCGGTCCCGCATGTGCAAGGCCGCGCTCACTTAGGTATTTACAATCTTTCGACGAACGGGGCTACTTACTCCTCGTCGTCCTCGCCATCGTCCTCGTCCTCAAGATGATCGAGCAGGTAGCGAAGACCCTCGCTGACCTCGTTGGCGGGCACCTTGGCAACGTAGCGCGCGTCGACGGCGGGCCTCATGATAACACCCTCGCCCGAAGGCACGCGCATGCTCTCGAGCTCGTCCTCATCAGTGCGGGCGATATCGCCGGCGTTCATACGCTGACCGGTCAACAGGAAGGTCAGACGGCAAGCGGCATCGATGGAAATCGAAGCGATGCGATCGAGGTAGCGCGAAACCATGATGGCGCGGCGCAGGTCGTCATAGTTGCTGTCGTCGTCCATAAAGTCGCCCGTATCCATACGGTTAAAGGTGCGGAAGAACTTCTCGTAGGCAGCGTGCACTGGCTCGTCCTCGACGGCCAGGTTGCAGATGATGGACATATCATTGGTGACGAGCGCAGAAAGCGAAGAGCCCAGCACCTGGTAGACGGCCTCAGCCTCGGCCTCAACCGTGCCGACAAGCTCCTTGGGCAGCGAGATGTCGGCCTTGATCATATGACGCGTGGCACGGCAGATCTGACGGACCTTATCGGTCATGCGCTGCAGGTTAAAGTCGACGTAGATGATCGTCTGAAGCAGGCGGAAGTCGGAGGCGACCGGTGACTGCGTGGCGATCAGGTTGTAGCAGACGGCCTCCAGGTTGGCGCAGCGTGCGTCAATCGAAAGCGTGCGCTTCTTGGTCTTGGTGGCGAGCTTGCGGTCGTCGGTCACATAGGCCTTCACGGCATCGTGGAGGGCTAGATCGACGGCCTCATAGATGCTCAGCATCTCGTGACGGGCCTCGACGAGCTGACGGGAAAACAGTTTGCGCATGGTTCACTCCAATCAGTTGGGTGCGGTCATGCCGCCCGCACAGTGAATACGCACCGGACTAGGTCCGATCGGCTTGGGACTAGTCGCACCGATCAGCCAAAGCGGCCGGTGATATAGTCTTCCGTCCGCGAGTCCACCGGGCTGGTGAAGATCGCGTCGGTTTGACCATACTCGATGAGCGTGGCGGGCTCGCCGGCAACTTCCTGCAAGAAGAATGCGGTGTAGTCGCTGATACGAGCTGCCTGCTGCATTGAATGCGTGACGATGATGATCGTCATCTCGGGCGCCAGCTCGGCCATCAGATCCTCGACCTTAGAGACGGACGTGGGGTCGATGGCGGAGCAGGGCTCGTCCATCAGGAGAACATCGGGTTGCACCGCAAGCACGCGCGCGATGCACAGACGCTGCTGCTGACCGCCCGAGAGCGCCAAACCATCCTTGTTGAGCTGATTGGATACCTCTTTCCAGAGGTTGGCGCGCTTGAGCGATTCTTCCACGATGTCATCGAGGTCGCTTTTGCTAGTCACGCCCTGTAGACGAGGGCCAAAGGCGACATTCTCGTAGATGGATTTGGGAAACGGGTTGGGCTGCTGAAAGATCATGCCCACGCGACGACGGAGGTCGACCGGGTCGACGCCCTCGGCATAGATATCATTGCCGTCGAGCGTCATGGTGCCCTCGACGCGCGTACCCTCGATCAGATCATTCATGCGGTTGATGCAGCGCAAAAACGTCGACTTGCCGCAGCCCGAAGGGCCAATGAAGGCGGTGATGGCGTTTTTGGCGATGTTGAGGTCAAGCCCCGTCAGCGCATGAAAGTCACCGTACCAAAAGTTGAAATCCTTGGCCGTAATGGCCGCTTGCTCCAGCGTGGGAGCGGACTGATAAACGGACATGGGACTCCTTAACTAGCGACGCTTGCGCGACAGGAAGCGCGCAAACAGGTTGAAGGCCAGAATGATCACCATCAGCAAGAGCGCGGTGCCGTAGGCTGCGTTCATGTTGATGCCGTCGTTGGCAAGCAGGTACAGGTGAACCGTCATGGGGCGGCCGGAATCGAGCGGCGAAATAGGTAGATTGATGGCTTGGCCCATGGTGTAGAGCACCACCGCGGTCTCGCCAATGGCGCGGCCGATGGCGAGGACGATGCCCGTGGCAATACGGCCAAAGGCAGAAGGAAGCACAATCTTGGAGACAACCTGCCACTTGGTGGCGCCCAGGCCGTACGCGCCCCAACGGATATAGCGCGGGACGGCGCGAATGGCCTCTTCGGTGGTGCGCATGACGATGGGAAGCATCAAGAGCGCGAGCGCCAGAGCGGCCGAGACCATCGAAAGGCCCAGGCCCATGGCCTCGACAAACAAGGCGTAGCCAAACAGGCCCATAACGATGGAGGGCACCGAGGCCAAAGCGTCAGCAGCGTAGCGAATGAGCTCGACGACCTTGCCCTGCTTGGCGTACTCGGCCAGATAGACGGCTGCCAGCACAGCAATCGGCGTGCAGATAAGCATGGCGAGCGCCGTCACATAGACGGTCGAGACGATCGTGGGCCAAATTCCGCCCTCGGCGTTGACGCCCTGGGGCCAACCGAAGATAAAGTCGAGCGAGATATGCGGCAGGCCGTTGATGACCACGTAGGCGATGATAGCGACAAGCACCAGCGTGGTGATGTATGCCGCGGCACGGAACACGCCAAGCATGATCTTGTTGGACAGGTCCTTGTTGATGCGGCCCTTCTTGCCATGGGAAAGGGCACGCTTGATGCGCTCGCGCGACGAGGTCGTATCGACCGTCGTGTCAACGGAATCGGACATAGCCTACCCCCTCTTCTTCTTGGAAATCAGACGGACGATGCCCACCAGCGTGGCGGAGATGATAAACAGGACCACGCCCATGCCGAACAGCGCCGAGCGGTGCAGACCCGAGGAATAGCTCATGTCGAGCGCGATCTGGCTCGTGAGCGTCGAGATGGGGCTCGCAATGCTGTCGGGAATAACCGGGGCGTTACCCACGACCATGAGCACGGCCATGGTCTCGCCGATGGCACGGCCCATACCCAGCACGATGGCATCCACGATACCCAGCTTAGCGGCAGGTAGCACGACCTTATAGATGGTCTGCCATTTAGTAGCACCCATGGCATACGATGCCTCGCGAATACCCATGGGAATGGAATTGAGGGCATCGATGGTGAGCGTGGTGATGGTAGGGACGATCATGATGGCAAGCACGAACCACGCCGTCAGCGCACCAAAACCAAGACCACCGGTCAGTTGCGCGATAAACGGACGGATGATGATCATGCCAAAGAAGCCATAGATGATAGAAGGGATGCCGGCCAACAGGTCAACGGCAGGGCTGATGAGCTTGCGCACGCGCTTGCTGGCGATCTCGACCAGATACACGGCCGTGCCCACGCCTAGGGGCACACCCATGGCGAGCGCACCGACGGTCACCAGACCCGAGCCGGCAAGCAGCGACACGATGCCGTAGTGGCCCTCAGAGGGCGCCCACGTAAAGCTAAAGAAGTCCGCCAGACCGATGTCGGTAAAGACGGGCAGCGCCGAGTAGGTGGTAAAGACAAAAATCAGGATGACGGTAACAACCGCCAAGAACGCGCAGGCAAAGAAAATCCACTGCAGCGCCTTCTCCTTGATATAGGTGCTGCGCGATACGAGCGCCAGCTCGCGCTTCTTGGGCGCCTGAGCATTCTGCTCAGTCTGGGAGTTTTCCTGTGCTTCCATGCTACTCACTCCCCTTCTCGTCGTTGGTGACGGGAATAAAGCCCGCCTCGCGAATCTGCTTGTCCATCTTTTCGGACGTCACGTAGTCGATGTAATCCTGCGCCTGCTGCGAAGGCGCACCCTTCACAAAGAAGTAAAGGTCGCGCGAGATGGGATAGCCGCCACTCGCGACCGTCTTCTCGGACGCCTCAACATGATTGACCGAGACGGCCTTGACCGAGGTCTTGGCGTTGAGGCTATCGACGAAGCCCAGCGAAATGTAGCCGATAGCCCCGCGCGAACGAGATACCACGTCGCGCACCTGGCCCGTGCCCGAAAGAACGGCGGAGCGGCGATCGAACGGGGTGCCGTCCATCACGATGGTGCGGAAGGCTTCACGCGTGCCAGACGCCTCATCTCGGTTGATAACCTGAATCCTCAGGTCCTCGCCACCGACTTCTTTCCAGTTGGTGATCTTGCCGGCATAGATATCGCGGAGCTGCTCGGTCGAGAGGTTATCGACGGGGTTGTCTTCGTTCACGATGACCGCGATACCGTCGTGGGCAATGACGATGGGAGTCAGGCCCAGATCCTGTTCGTCGGCATTGAGTCCACGGGAGGAGCTGGCGATATCGGCCGTGCCGGCGCTGACGGCTTCGATGCCAGCGGAAGAGCCCAAACCGGAAACGAGCACGTCGATGCCGGTCTCCTCCTTAAAGCCCTCTGCCGCAATTTCGGCGATAGGAAGGCAGGTCGTGGAGCCGGCCACGGTAATGGAAGAGGTAGAAGATCCCGAAGAACAGGCGCACAGCGTAAGCGTAAGCACAGCGGCGCTCAGGACCGATACGATCTTTCTCATAGCATCACGCCGATCGCAGCATGGCGCCCACAGGTGCCGTCCTCGTTACGGTAGGAATAAAAGCGGTCGTTCTGACGCACAGTCGAAAGCTGGGTATCCACGATATTATCCGCGTCCACACCGGCATCTACCAGCGCCTCACAAATGGCAGCGGAAAGATCGAGCATGCGAGAGGCACTCGCATCGATGCAAGAGAACTCGACGGCAAAGCGATCCATGAGTTCCCGGGATACCTCATATTCGTCAGCCAAGATATGGGGGCCGATATAGGCGGAAACGTCGCTCGCATCGCAGCCGGCAGCATCGCAAAGCGCCTGGCACGCCTTGGCAGAAATACGTGCAATCGTGCCCTTCCAACCGGAGTGCACCACGGCAAATCCGCCGGGGGCCACCAGCACCACGGGAACGCAGTCGGCAAAGCAGAGCAGCACGGGCACGTCATGGGCCGTACAGACGATGGCATCGCAGCCCTCGGCAATCTGCTCGCGAACAGCCTCAAGATCGTCGGCGCCGCTCGAAGTCACCGTAACGATATGGTCACCATGTACCTGATTGGGCACGAGCAGATTATGCTCGCACTCAGTGGCGCCCATAGCTTCGAGCACTCGACGACGATTTTCTTGAACAGCAAAGGGGTCATCGCCTACATGCGAGCCCAGGTTGAGCGAGGAGTACGCATCTTCAGAAACGCCACCGGTGCGCTCGGTAAAGGCAAAGCGGACATCGGATGTCGCGCCCTCCACCAACGTAACTCCATCATGGTCGACACGCGAAACGTTGTCCGCACGTGCTGCCATACTAAAGCCTCCTAATAACACAAGTACCGCGGCGTCGCCGCGCAGTCCGCGTTTATACGGCTGTCATACTTCCTTAAAAGGATACCCGCAGCGGTAGGGACCAAACGTAAAGGGAACGTAAGGAGATTGGAGGCTTTCGTTTACAAACGAGAAACAAAACGGGGTGCATCCAAATGGACACACCCCGTGCAGGTCGTTGAGAAAAACGAACTAGAAGCTACCGCGCTTCAGGAAGTCGGGAAGCTCGAACTGGTCGTTGCCAAAGTTGGGCAGCTCGGTACCACCGACGTTGCGGGTCGGAGCGGCCTGAGCCGGGCTGGCAGCCGGAGCGGTGCGCTGCGGCTCAGCGGAGGCAGCGGCCTTGCTCTGAGACTGCTGAGCAGCAAAGAGCTCATCCTGACGGTTGACGTTGGAGTCGGAGAAGCCCGTAGCGATGACGGTGATACGCACCTGATCGCCCAGGGACTCGTCGACAACGGTACCGAAGATGATGTTGGCCTCGGAGTCGACAGCGTTGGCGACAACGTCGGCGGCGTCGCTGATCTCCTGGATGCCCAGGTCCTTGGAACCGGCGATGGAGAGCAGCACGCGCGTGGCACCATCGATGGAGCTCTCGAGCAGCGGGCTGGAGATGGCCTGCTGGGCAGCGTCGACGGCACGAGTATCCCCAGAAGAGGTACCGATACCCATCATGGCGGTACCGGCCTGCTTCATGATGGTCTTAACATCGGCGAAGTCCAGGTTGATGATACCGGGGACGGTGATGAGGTCGGTGATGCCCTGGGTGCCCTGGGAAAGGACGCCATCGGCAATCGCGAAGGCCTCGAGCATGGTGGTCTTCTTCTCGGCGATGTCGAGCAGCTTATCGTTAGGAATGACGATCATGGTGTCGACGCAATCGGAGAGGGTCTTGATGCCCTCCTCGGCGCTCTTCTTACGCTTGCGGCCCTCGAAGGTGAAGGGCTTGGTCACGACGGCGACGGTCAGTGCGCCGACCTCGTTCATCGCGATATCGGCAACGATGGGTGCGGCGCCGGTACCGGTGCCGCCGCCCTCGCCGCAGGTGATAAACACCATGTCGGCGCCAGCGAGCGCCTCGGCGATGTCGTCGCGGGACTCATCGGCAGCCTTGCGGCCAACCTCGGGATTGGCGCCGGCGCCCAGGCCGCGGGTAAGGTCGGTGCCGATGTGCACCTTGATATCGGCATCAGAGATCGCGAGTGCCTGAGCATCGGTGTTGATGGCAACAAACTCGACGCCGCGGATGCCCTCTTCGATCATTCGATTGACCGCGTTGGTACCGCCGCCGCCGACGCCGACCACCTTAATGACGGCAAGGTAGTTGTTGATCTCTGTCTCGTGCATGTCGGTCCTCCGAACAAAGGTTATAGCCATAGCATGGGTCGACCCCTGCGCACATTAACCTTCAGGTTGAAAGTAAATGCAAAGGTAAACCGTATTATGTTTGCACATTATGAACGTATCAGTCAAATAATTGACCGTGAAAACCAAACAAACCAGATAAACGGCGTGGTATGGCCCCTCAACAAAGCATCAACCAGCGCTACGAGGTCGGAGCATTCCTAAATGTGTAGTTGCCCGGAGAGCGCACATTGATATACGTTACGCCCTCTACCTGCGAAAGCAACTTGGTGACTACGCGTTCCTTCTTGGCGATATCGTCCGAATCGCCCAGCGACACCTCAATGCCGTTATTGAGGTTTGCCGAGATGGCTTCGACCGAAGGCGTGGAAATATCCTTGACTTGTCCCAAGAACTCGCTCGAAAAACCACGCACATAATCCAGGCCGGCCTTAACGGCTTTGGAGTTCACCGCCTGGCCGGAAACCGGAGCGACATCCGCCGAGACATCAGTCAACAACACCGCGCCATAATGCTTGGCGAGCGCCAGCGCGGCATCGATTCCGGTCAAGGTATTTGAGCCCTGCCCTGTCGTGATGACGTTGCCCTGGTCGTCCACTTCGACCGACGTCGACAGCGGGGCGATCCAGGTGTCATCGTCTCCGATAGCCCAGGCAAGGTCGTCGGAGCTGATATACGCAATGGCGATAACTTTACGCTCCGTCGGCGTGATGATAAGCGTATGGGGAAACTGGCGCTGGACATCCACGCCCGAAACCCACGGGTTCTGCTTGAGATCCTCGGTAATCTGGTCGGGATCGACGTTAAAAAGCGACGTTCCCTCGGGCAAGTCGATCAGCTGGATAGCATCGTGCTTCGTCACATGCTCGCTGCCTTGAATCTGAATATCAGTGGCAGTAAACAGTCCAGAGTTGATCACCACGATGGCAACGACGACGAGCACGGCCAAGACGGCCAGAACGCCGCCCACGATTTTGCCTTTGCCTGTAATGACAGAAGCGGCGTCTGATGTTTTATTTGCCATCGCTCCAAGTGAAGATAACGGGTTGAAACCTTTTTTACTCGAAGGCTTCTTGGCGGTAGCCGGCACCGATGTCAGCGAGCGCGGTTTCGATGCGCCCAGCGTGAGACCTGGACGCGCCGCTTTAGTTCCCGTCGAGGGCTTGGGAGCTGCCATGGGACGGGCAGGCTTGGCGCCCATAACAGGCTTTGACGTCACCGAGGGACGCGAGGACTTTTTTGCGGCCGGACGATTACCGAGCTGCGAGCCGACGACCGGACGACTGGTCTGTCGAGCATGCCCGACAGACTTAGAGTGCGCGACGGTATTGCGTTGAGGTTTGGCAGGCGCGCCGGAACGCCCTCCGGCGCGGCGGAAGGTGGGTTTCGATGCTCTAGAAGCCGAGGAATTTAACTTCCGGTCTGAGCTCGATGCCATACGCCTCCCTCACCTTTCCGTGCACATGTCTGATAACCGCGGCAACGTCATCGGCCGAGGCAGTTCCGTTATTAACGATAAAATTAGCGTGAACGGGCGAAACTTCCGCGCCGCCAATCGAAAAACCCTTTAATCCACAATCCTCGACAAGCTTGCCCACACTCGCATCGGGCGGGTTGCGAAAGACAGACCCGCAGGATGCGCGACCCATGGGCTGCGTACGCTTGCGCCTTGTAAGGTACCGCTCCATGCGCTCGCGAATGTCGGCCTTGGGCGCCGGTTTAAGCTTGAGCACGCACTCGAGGATGATCTCATTGCGGGGAAGGCTACATTCGCGGTAGCCCCAAGAGATCTCGGACCCCGCATAATGCTTGATACCGGATGCCGGGTCAAACGTTACGACATCCTCAACCAGCGAGCCAATCCACTCGGTCCGCGTGCCGGCATTCATAGATATCGCACCGCCGACCGAACCAGGAATGCCAACGGCAAACTCAAGGCCCGAGAGGCTACGCGACAGGGCATCGTTGACCAGGCGCGCAAACATCACGCCCGCACCGACCGTCAGCGTACAACCGTCATCGGCAACAACCGTGCGCTGGAACTCACGTCCGAGCGAAATGACGGCACCGCGATAACCGCCATCGGCAACCAGCAGATTGGAGCCCTTGCCGATGATGACCCACGGCACCTGCTCGCGATCGAGCACCGCCACGGCGCGGCGGAGGGCATGATAGCTATGGCACGTCACAAAGAGGTCGGCCTTGCCGCCGATACGATAGCTCGTATGACGCGCAAGGCGCTCGTCCTCGATCACATCCGTGTCGATCATGCCCGAGAGCGCCATGACGGCGTTAAACAGACCCATTAGACTTAAGCGTCTTTCTTGGCAGTCAGATACTCAATGAACTCGGGACCGACGGTCGTAACGTCGCCGGCACCCATGGTGAGCAGCAGGTCGCCCTCGCCCACCATCTGCTCGAGCTCCTGATTGAGCTCAAGACGGCTGGAGCAGTACACGACCTCCTTGCCAGGATGCTTGGCGCGCACGGTATCGGCGAGCATCTTAGAGGTGACACCCGGAATGGGCATCTCGCCAGCCGAGAACACATCAATCAGCAGCAGTTTATCGGCATTGGCAAATGCATCGGCAAAGTCGTCGCACAGGGCCTGCAGGCGCGAATAGCGGTGCGGCTGGAACACGACGTCGACGTGCTTGTAACCCAGCGACGAAGCGGCAGCAAGCGTCGCCTTGATCTCGGTGGGGTGATGGCCGTAATCATCGACCACGGTGATGCCATCGATATCGCCCACGTGGGTAAAGCGACGGCGGACGCCCTCAAAGCTCGAGAGCGCCTTGGCGGCGGCGTCGATGTCAAGGCCCAGGACATGGGCGACGGTGAGCACCGCCGTGGCGTTGAGCATGTTGTGGCGACCGGGATTGCTCTTGATCTCCACAGCGCGCTCAGTGCCGTCCTCAAAGCGAACGATAAAGTCACTCTGGATGCCCTTGACATCCGGGTGCATGCAGACGATGTCGTTGCTCTCGGCAAAGCCGTAGGAAAGCACGTGACGGCCCGTCGACTTGGCGAGCTCGACCAGATGCGGGTCCTCACCGCAGACGATGACGGTGCCGCCCTCGCCCACCAGGCTCATGAATTTGGCGAAAGTTGCCTCGATCTCCTCGATACCCGAGTAGTGATCGAGGTGGTCGGCCTCGACGTTGGTCACAATGACTACGTTGGGGTTCAGGAACAGGAAGGAGCTGTCGGACTCGTCGGCCTCGGCGACAAAGTAGTCGCCCGAGCCGTTCTTGCCGTTCGTGTCATAGCCCTCGACGATGCCACCGATCAGGAAGCTCGGATCCAGACCCATGCGGTCGAGCATGGTGGCACACATCGAAGACGTGGTGGTCTTGCCATGCGTGCCGGCAACAGCGACGGTGGTGTAGCCGTGGCCCAAAGCAGAGAGCATCTTGGCACGGGGCCACACGGGAATACCAAGCTCGCGAGCGCGCACGAGTTCAGGGTTGGATTCCGGAATAGCGGTGGAGACAACAACCACGTCGGGCTTAACCTCGTCGATCGTGGCGGCCTCATGGCCCACATGCACCTTCACACCAGCGCGGGTAAGCTGGCGGATATAACGTGACGTCTTAAGGTCGGAGCCGGTAACGGCATAACCGCGCTCGTGCAGAACGAGGGCGATGCCGCTCATGCCGGCGCCGCCGATACCGATAAAGTGGGCGCTCTTAAACTCGGGCGCGGAGGTTGCAGTCTGGGAATCAGCCATGTGCTCGTGTACTCCTTGCGTAAACACTGCCTGTAACCCGTTAACTGTACCGCACCTACCGCATCAGCGCGAGGGCGACCGAAGATATCCCGTCTAACTAACGCAAACCCTCTACCGCATCCGCCAGAAGAGCGGCGGCTCTATCCTGAGCCAGACCACGCGCCGCCTGACGCATGGCGTCGCGCGCCGCCGCGTCATCGACCAGGTGCAGCAGCTCATCGGCAAAGGCAGAACCGTCGATATCGGCATCGGCGCAGAGCACGCCGGCCCCGGCGTCGACCAGATAACGAGCATTGGTGGTTTGGTGGTCGGCCGTCGCATGCGGATACGGCACGAGCACCGAGGGCACGGCGAGCGCAGCGATCTCGGCCACGCTCGATGCACCCGAACGCGAGAGCACCAAATCGGCAGCAGCCAGCATATCGCCCATGTTGTCGATGTAAGGCTGGGCGCGGTAACGCTTCGCCTCCTCGGGCGTCAGCGCCAAAGCGTGCTCGGTCTCCTCAAAGCCGTCGGCACCCGTCGAATGCAACACATAGAGGTTCTTGCGCGAAAGCAGTTCGTTTTTGAGCGAAGTCACGCGCTCGTTGAGGTGCTGGGCGCCAAGTGAACCGCCAAAGACGAGCAGCAGCGTAGCGTCCTCGGGAACGCCAAGTGCCTTGCGGCCACGAGCGCGATCGCCCTCGATCACCGAGCGACGTACGGGGTTGCCGGTCATGAGCACGTGGTCAGGGTCACCTTCGCGCTCAAAGACCGAACGCGCTGCCGGCACCGAGATGCACACGCGGGCGGCGTGGGAGTTCATCATCTTGTTGGCCAGGCCCGGAACAGAGTTCTGCTCATGCAGCAGATACGGAACGCCTGCGCCCTTGCACCACCCAAGCAGCGGAACCTCGACATAGGCACCAAAACCGATGGCGGCATCGGGCTTGCCGACCTTTGAGAAATGATTGGCGAGCGCACGCTTGGCCTTATTGACACGCCACAGCGAGGTCAGCGCCGTCCAAGGACGGGAGCGGTCGAAGCCCGTGACCGTAATGGGCACAAAATCAAACCCAGCCTCGGGGACCAAACGACCCTCGAGCTTGCGCGACTGGCCCACGAACACAACGTGGTGGCCACGGTCACGCAGCTCTTCGGCCAAGGCGAGCGCGGGGTTGATGTGTCCTGCCGTGCCGCCGGCTGCAATAGCAACGGTCATTTTATCGGTCATGGTAGTCCCTTCGTACACGCGGTCCCTGGTCGTCGGTGCGCAGACGCGCCGACGGGTCCGAGTTCAAATCGATTCGATTATATCCGCCGCCCGCGTTGCGAGGGCTGGGGCGCTGCGGACGACCTTGCGGAGCCGTTCGCGAGCGTGGACGAGCTGCCGGCTCGGATGCAGAACCATCCAGAACGGTAAAGCCGCTACGCGAAGGTCGTTCACCGCGCACATGGGCCACGCCGGCGGTGCTCTCGTCCATAACGGCAAAGCTCTCACGGCGGCGGTCATACTCATCGCGGCGGGCGCTCTCGTACGAAACGCGCAGGATCAACCCGGCAAGCATAAGCGACACAATAATCGACGAACCGCCGTAGCTAATAAACGGCAACGGTTTGCCCGTCATGGGAAACACGTTGAGGATGCCCAGCGCGTTAATCAAAAACTGCACCGCGAGAATGACCGCGGAGCCAGACGCCATAAGCGCGCCCCGACGATCGGTCGCCTGCTCGGCAATGCGAAACGCCGAGTAGATCAGCATCGCAAACACCAAGAAGAACAGCACGGTTCCGACAAAGCCGACTTCCTCGCCAATGATGGCCAGGATGTAGTCATTGTGCGCCTCGGGCAGATACGAGTACTTCATGGTTGAGTTGCCGATGCCACGGCCGAACAGACCGCCCGAGGCAAAGGCCATGATGGCAAGCGTGGCCTGATAGCCGTCACCATACTCGTCAGCCCAAGGGTTCAAGGCAACCTGAATACGCACCATACGGTACGGCTCTGCGACAAGTGCAATCACGATCACGAGAATGCCGAAGATTAGCACGCCGATGATAAATCTCGGGTCGAGACCCGCAAACAACGCCATGCACATGAGGGTCAACAGGATGATCAGGACAGTACCGAAATCGGGCTGGATAAAGATCAGAAAGAGCGAAATACCCAGGTAGATGCCCATCTTGCGAAGGAATTCGTTGATGTTGCCACCGGGCGAAAAGAAGCGATCAAGCATGATGGCCGAATACGCAATGGCAAATGGCTTTAAAAACTCGGAAGGCTGGAACTGAATACCGGCGATGTTGAGCCAGCGCGTGGCGCCACGGCTGCCGCTGCCCACCAAGAACACCAGAAACAGTAGCCCTATCATGCCGATAAGGAAGATCCTAAGCACATCCTCCCCAAACCAGCTGTCCGGCAAAACGCGCACGATGGCAATCAGCGCCAGAACACCAACCACGGCAAACGCGGCCTGTCGACCCAGGAAAAACGTCGCCGAGCCATTCTCGTGCAGCGCCTCGACCGAAGACGCCGAGTACACCATCAGCAGACCAAAGCACACCAAAGTAAACAGGCAGGCCATAAATATCAGACGGGGGCGCATGATGCGGGCGGGAACGCCGGCAATATAGCGTTCGCTAAACGACTGCCTGCCACGACCGGAACGCGGTGTGCTGCGCCGCGAGGAAGCACGGTCCGAGTCGGGCCTCCTCATACCTTGTCGGGGGCTCTCCTCTCTCACCGGCAACCCCTATTCCATTTGCGATTTCGCTGCAGCGGCAAGCTGAGCCACGTAGTCCTTAAACACGCGGCCGCGCTCCTCATAGCCCGAGAACTCATCGAACGAAGAGCAGGCAGGAGAAAGTAAGATCACGTCGCCACGGCTCGACAGCGAACGGGCAACGTCCACGGCATCGCGTAGGTCATCCGCTTGGGCGATATCCACATCGCCATCGACATCGGCCTCGTCCATAGCGGCGGTAAAGCGCTCGCGCGCATCGCCAAAGCAGACGACCGAGCGCACGTTATCCATAACGACGCGCGCGAAGTCCGTGAGCGGCGTGCCCTTATCGTGGCCGCCGAGCAGCAAGATCACGTTGTCATCGGGAAATGCCGTCAGCGCCTTCTCGACCGCGTCGGTGTTGGTCGCCTTGGAATCGTTGACGTAGCGCACTCCGTCAATCTCGCCGCACGGCTCCACGCGGTGCTCGAGCGGCTGGAACGAGGCCAGACCGCGGCAAATGCCCTCGGGATTGGCACCGACGGCCAGGACAGCCGTGGCAGCGCACAGGGCATTGATAACATTATGATGGCCCGAGATCTTGAGCTCGGATGTAGCGATGAGCGGGGTCTCGACGCCCTTCAGGCGCACGATCATCTTGCCATCGCGCACAAAGGCGACATCCTCACCCTCTGGCTCGTCAAAGGCAACCTTGCAGATGCGACGACCCGGCGTGTAGATGTACTCATCGAACTCGTGAATGCCGGCGTCTTCGACGTCGACGACCACCAGATCGTCATCGACCATATTGTCAAACAGTTTGATCTTGGCAAGCGCATAGTTCTTATGGCTCTTATGCCAGCCCAAGTGGTCGGGAGTGATGTTGAGCAGCACCGCCACGCGAGGGTGGAGCTCGGTGGTCGTAGCAATCTGATAGCTCGAGAGCTCAGCCACAAACCACTCGTTGTGGGCTCGGCCGTCAATCTCGTTGATAGGCGGCTCACCGATGTTGCCGACAGCTACACTGGCCTCACCGGAAGCCTTGAGCAGATAATCGGTCAGCGACGTGGTGGTCGTCTTGCCGTTGGTGCCCGTGATGGCAATCCAGTTATCGGGCGACAGGCGATAGGCAAACTCGGGCTCACCCATAATCTGGGCGGCATGCTCGCGCCCGGCCTTAAAGAAGCCCGAGAACTCCGAGATGCCCGGGCACGTCACGCATACGTCATAGGCGCCCTCGACCTGTTCGGTCCCATAGACAAACGACGCACCAGCAGCCTCGAGCGCACGCGTGGCGTCATTGGGCTCAGAGGTGCCGCCGCCATACACGGTAACGGCGCTTACGCGCTCTGGATGTGCCAGCGCCCAGCGGGCGACATCGAGACCGGATTTGCCCTGACCCAAAACGAGCAGGCTAAAGACATCAGCAAGAGGCATGAAAGACCACTATCCCAACTGGAAGAACAGAGCAAGGCCAACGGCACCAAATGCCGCAGCGATAATCCAAAAACGGATGACGACCTTGGTCTCGGCCCAACCCTTCTTTTCGAAATGATGATGGATGGGCGCCATAAGGAAGACGCGCTTGTGCGTAAAGTGGAAGTAGACAACCTGAATCATGACCGACAGGGTCTCAACGATAAACAGGCCACCGATGATGAGGGAGACGACCTCGGTGTTAGTCATGATGGACGTACAGGCAAACGCGGCGCCCAGAGCAAGCGAGCCGGTATCACCCATAAAGATGCTCGCCGGATAGCAGTTGAACCACAGAAAGCCCAGGCAGGCACCGGCACACGCGGTGCAGAAGATGGACAGGTTCACGTCTCCGTGCAAAAACGCCATGGCAGCCATGGCGAGCATGGCGATCATGGAGGTGCCGCCAGCAAGACCGTCAAGGCCATCGGTCAAGTTCACGGCATTAGAAAGACCGGCAATCATCAGCCAGCAAAAGACAATATAGAGCCACGGGAACGAATAGCCGCAGATGGTAGTCGAAAGCACGCCAAGGTCAATCGTCAACCCACCGGGAAAACGAATCTCGGGGGCGACGCCGCACCAGTTGACGGCAAGCACCGTAAAGGTGACACAGATAATGGTTAGGCCGATCATCTTGGCATGAGGCGTCAGACCGAGCGAGCGCCCATGCGTAACGGAGGTCAGGTCGTCGATCAGGCCCAGCACACCGGTCGCCAGCGTGGCGAGCAGCACGAGCACGAGCTCGGTGGTGAGCTTTCCCATCAGCAGGCAGGTCAGCGAGATCGCGACGAGGATGACAACACCACCCATGGTGGGCGTTCCCTGCTTAACCAAATGACGCTTGGGGCCGTCGGCACGAACCTGCTGGCCGATACCCTCGACCTTGAGCAGCTTAATCCACCACGGCATGAGCAGCAGCGCAATGGCTGCGGCGATGCCAAGCCCCAAAAAAGCCTGATACGTTGGATACGAGGGATTGCCGAACATGGGCTAGCACACACCTTCCACAAAGCGGTCGAGCTCAACAAAGCGGGAACCCTTGACCAGTACAACACCATGTTTTTCAAGCGCGCCGCCCATGCGGTCGAGCACCTGCTGATAATCGGAGAACACCTGGATGCGGTCCTCGTCCATGCCCATCATGCGCGCGGCATCGGCCATAAGCTGGGCCAGCTCACCACCCACGCACGCCAGCATGTCGAGCTTCTTGGCGGCGGCATAGGCGCCCACGAGCTCATGCATGCGAGGAGCCTCATCGCCCATCTCGCCCATCTCGCCCAGGATCGCCATGCGAGACCCCGTGCATGAAAGCGAGCACAGCAGATCGAGGCCGGCTGCCATCGATTCGGCGCTGGCGTTATAGGAATCGTCGATGATGCGTGCACCGCTCTTGGCGCGCTTGATCTCCTGGCGGTGCCCGGTGATCGTAAGACCCCTAAAGGCAGCATCGATCTGCTCGGGCGTCACGCCCAGGCGATAGGCAACCGCGGCGGCCTTAACGGCATTAGGAACGGACTGCACGCCGGGGATGGCAAGCATGGTATCGATTGTCTCGCCCTGACCAAAATCGAGCGTAAAGACCGGACGGCCCTCGTCATCAACGCGAACGTCGCGGGCGCGGACCTCATCATCGTCAGAGACACCGGCCAGCATCACGTCGATACCAGCAGGCCGGGCGAACGTATCGCGAATGAACGGCGTAAAATCGTCCTCGCCGCCCAAAACCAGCAGCGGCAAATAGTCGCCGGCGGCGCACATGCCCTGGACAATCTCGGCCTTAGCGCGGGCGATGTTCTCGCGGCTGCCCAAAATGCCGATATGAGAGGTGCCGATCTTGCTCACGATGGCAAGGTTGGGATTGGCGGACTGGGACAGGCGCTCGATCTCGTGGAAATGGTTCATGCCCATCTCGAGCACCAGGACCTCGGTATCGGCCGGAGCGGAAAGCACCGTGAGCGGCATGCCGATCAGGTTATTGAAATTGCCCTTGGTGGCCCAGACACGATAGCGCTTGGCGAGCACAGCGGCGAGAACGTCCTTGGTCGTCGTCTTGCCGATGGAACCGGTAATGCCAACGACCAGGCAGCCAAGCTCCAGGCGATACGCGTGCGCCAAACGCAGCAGAAACTCCTCGGGATCATCGGTCAGCAAGATGGCACAGCCCTTGTCCTGCGCCAGCGAGACCAGCTCGGCCTCGGGCTCACGCGTCATCACGACGGCGCCGGCACCCGACTGGACGGCACGGGAAGCAAAATCATTGCCGTCGACGTTTTCACCGGGAAAGGCGACGAAAATCGTCCCTTCCTCGACCTGGCGCGAGTCGATAACGCACCCGCGGCATACCCGATCGACTTCTCCCGTCACGGTTCGGGCCCCTGTTGCGGCCGCGAGGTTGTTGACGGCGATCTCTATCATTGCAGCTCCCCTGTAAACCTAAATAATGCTATCGGCGTATTGTATCCCAGCGCCGCGCATGCGTGGTGCAGGGCATGTGAACACCCCTCATATGGGACAACAAACCACGCCCCAAAGATTGTAACCCCCTACTTCGTGTGTGGGATACCCAGCACGTCGAGCGCGTTGGCCATAATGGACTGGAACGGCACCGCAGCGGCATCTGAGCCGCTCGGCGTTCCGTCGAGCGTGATATAGCACAGCACCTTGGGCGATTGTGCCGGTGCAAAGCCCATAAAGGACGACATGTAGTTCTCCTTGAGGTAGCCGCCGTTCTCGTCGGCACGTTCGGCCGTACCGGTCTTACCCGCCACGTCATAGCCGTCAACCGCGCCGCCAACGCCCGTTCCCTCCGACACGACCGTCTGCATGCACGATGTCACCTGGGATGCGGCGTCCTCCGAAATCGCGCGCTCGCCTTCGCCCCAGTCCTTCTCGTCGCCTTTGCTGGACTTATAGAAGTGCGGGGTCATCATCACGCCGCCGTTGGCGATGCCGCCCACGGCACGTGCGATCTCAATCGGCGAGACAGACAGCGCCTGTCCAAAGCTCATCGAGCCCAGCGTGGCGCCGTCATACTGGTCACGCTCCTTGACGATGCCCAGGCTCTCGCCCGGAAAATCGACACCAGAGCTGTGACCGATGCCCCACTTGTCCACATAGGCGGCAAAGTCGTCGGCACCGATCTTGCGCCCCACCAGGACAAATCCCACGTTGGACGAACGGCGCATCATCTCGCGCACATCCATGGTCATGGCGTAGTCGCGCTTGTCGGCATCGGTGACGGTATCGTCGCCCACCTTGATGCTCGCCGGCACCTCAAACGACGAACTCGACCGCACGACACCCAAGTCGAAGCCGGCGCCCGCCACGAGCGTCTTAAAGACCGAGCCGGGCTCGTAGGCGTCGGTGACCAGGCGCAGGTTCATATCCTCGGTCTTGGCGTTTTCCAAATTGGTCTGGTCGTAGGTCGGATACGAGCAGGCTGCCAAGATCTCGCCAGTCGTAGGATCGGTGACCAGCGCCGAGCCGTTCTTGGCCTTTGTCTTCTCGACAGCCTCTGCCAGGGCATCCTCGGCCGCACGCTGGATATTGACGTCGAGCGTCGTCACGAGATCAATGCCGTCGACCGCAGCCACCTTTTTATAGGCACCGCCCGCGATATAGCTGCCGTCCCTCGCGCGCTCGCGTACGAGAGAACCGTTCGTGCCGGTCAGAAGCTTGTTGTATTGCTTTTCGAGACCCGTCAAGCCGTCGTTGTCTACATTCACTACACCCAGCACCTGCGATGCCAGATTGCCGTATGGATATACGCGCTTCATGGCCTGCTCAAAAAGCACGCCGGGCAGGTTCTTCTTCTCCAGCGCCGCAGCGTCGTCTTCGTCCACCTGGCGCTTGATATACACCCAGGTTCCATCGGACTCAACGAGCTTGCGGCAGGTCTTTTTATCGATTCCAGTTGCCTTGACCAGCGCCGACACCGTCTTGTCAACATCCTCGACAAGCTGGGGGTTCACAGCGATGTTGCGACATTCGACCGACGACGCCAGCACGTTACCGTTACGGTCGTAGATGGTACCGCGCTTGGCATACAGCGTCTGCGCAAGCAAGCGACGTGCATCGGCACGGTCGCGTAACTTATCGGCTTCCACGATTTGATAGTCGGCAAGGCGAAGGACGCCCAAACCCAAGCCAAACCCGATGAAACCCATGACGGCTTTGCGACGGGGCAGCGGCGTGCCCGTGAGCCATTCGGTCGACGAGCTCTTGCGCGGTCTGGTGTTATGCATTTGAGGACCACTCGAGCCACGGAGACGCGACGCGGGGTCGTTGCCATAGGACGGTCTCGCGTTGTAAGATGGCCGACCCGTTCCTTGATAACCAGAACGTCCCCGCGATGAGGGACGTCCAGAACCGCGACCCCCGTCGGAACCGCGGCGATAGTCATTTGTCATACTCAGCTACCGTCTTGTTACTGAGCGGTCGCGGTCGAGCTAGCGCCCGCGGCTGCATCCTGCGAAAAATCAAGTGTAACGCTCTCGCTGGGCTCCACCATGCCATAAGCGCCCGCAAGGTCGCGAATGCGCGTGTCGGCACCATAGACCGAATGCATGACCTCCAGGTCAGAGCTCTCATCGGTCGCCTTCTCGAGCGTGTTGGTAAGCGCGGCATTGCTGTTGAGCACCTGGGCCGTAACGCCGGCGAGCGCCACACGGGCGACACCGATCGTCATAAAGATGGCCGCAATGATGCAAAACGTTTTAAGAACGCTCATGAAAACCGGGCTTACCGCCTGGTTTGCCTGACGGCCCGCGCCCGTGTAGACATCAAAGCGCGGCGTGCGCTGCTCGCGGGGAGCAACGGAGGCCTGCGGTGCCTCACGATAGGCGGGCATGGCGTTCATATCATAGGCGAGTGCTGCGTTTGAGGTGTTGTAGCCCATGATATGCCGCCTCCCATCCCGAGTACGTTGGTAGTGTGTTTAAGCTTCGTTTATGGTGCGAGCGGGAGGTCCAATATCGCGCGGTCGCGTCTACAGACGCTGCGCCACGCGGATCTTGGCTGATCTCGCCCGAGGGTTGCGCGCAACCTCATCGGGTTGGGCAACCAGGGGTTTGCGGGTGATGACCTTGAGTATCGGCACGTTGCCACACACGCACACCGGAATCTCCGGCGGACACGTGCACCCCTGGCTCATCTCCTTAAAGTGGTTCTTTACGATACGGTCCTCGAGCGAGTGATACGAGATGACGCAGATGCGTCCGCCCGGGTTGAGCCACCTTGTGGCGGCGTCAAGCCCTCGCTCGAGCACATCGAGTTCGTGATTGACCTCGATGCGAATGGCCTGGAAACTTTTCTTGGCTGGGTGTCCGCCATGCCGCCGAGCGGCAGCGGGGATACCAGCCTTGATGATCTCGACAAACTGACCGGTGGTTTCGATTGGCTCATGCTCGCGGCGGCGCACGATCTCGCGCGCGATCTGCGAGGCGAACTTCTCTTCGCCGTAGACGCGTAGAATCCGGGCGAGGTCGTGTTCGTTATAGGTGTTGATGACCTCAGCTGCGTTTAAGGTGTTGTTACCCGGATCCATCCGCATGTCCAATGGGGCGTCCTCGTTGTACGAAAAGCCCCTGCCAGGGATATCGAGTTGCGGCGACGAAACGCCCAAGTCGAACAGGAAGCCATCGACCCCGGGCACCTCGGCCGAGCAAAGCAGCTCGTCCAAGTCGCCGAAGTTGCCCTTCAGCAGCTGGTGCGGCACGCCGGGAACCTCGCGGTCCAGACGGGCGCCAGCGGCCTCGAGGGCCATGTCGTCCTGATCGACGCCGAGCAAAAGGCCGGTCTCCCCCACCTGCGCGGCCATCTTTACCGAATGGCCGGCACCGCCAAGGGTGCAGTCGCAGACGACGGAGCCGCTCTTTAGCTGCAGCGACTCAAGCACTTCGCCGAGCATGACAGGTTCATGCCGATATTCTTGTGTCAAGATCCCACGCTCCATCCGTTACTCGTGCCTTGCCCTTACGAGAAGAAGAGGTCCAGCAGGGCCTCGTCATCATCGTCCTCATCGGCCGTAGCGCGGTCCCAAACCTCAAGGTGGTCGTAGTTGCCCACAACCGTGACCTCGCGGTCGAGGTTCGCCTGCTTGCGGAGAGACTCAGAAAGACCGATGCGACCCGCGCTGTCCACATCCATCGACGTGGTGCGCTTGTTGATCGCCCTCATGAGCTTCTGGTCGTTGATGTCACGCGGGTTAAAACCCTCATGGCCCTCACGACCCGCGAAGAGTCCTTCGACCCACTTATCGAAGGCCTCGGCAGAGAACACGTACAGAGCATCGACATCCAGGGCTTTGAACACGCGAACGTGCTCTCCAAGCTCCTCGCGAAGGGGTGCAGGCAGGGACAGACGACCTTTTGCATCGAGATTGCGCTCGTATGCACCAGTCATTCCCATGTGCGCCCTCCCCTCGGTTACTCAGATGGCACGTACGCGGGGAACCACCCCGCCTGTCGACGTCATCAATAATATGGGGAACCGCCCCATTTTTCAACACCTTTCCCCACCCCTTCCCCCACCCCTCCCCACCATTCCACCCCCAATATGTTGTAAAACACCCCCGAGCATATGTTCGAAAACACAATATGTTGTGTTTGCAGCAACGGCGGGATGCCACCTGTAGAACCACGCCCGCGAACCTCAACCTTCAAGTTGACCTTGAGGCGATTTTTGCGTCCCTTTACATGCCGTTCACATCGCCCCCAAACTCCCCCACCCAAGGCACGTGCGGCCCACCACCGCGACGCCAAGTGGCGAAAAATGGGACGGACCCCAGATTGCCCATGCGCGCGCAAAAGCACGCCAGGGACTGCGGACGATTTCTTGGACCGCTACGCGGCCCTTCCCAGCGCGGCGCGGA
>JAHYYI010000001.1 GCA_019425045.1 Collinsella sp. | reverse complement strand
GCCCGCCGCGGCGTGCCGCAGATCGAGGTCACCTTCGACATCGACGCCAACGGCATCGTCAAGGTCTCCGCTAAGGACAAGGGCACCGGCAAGGAGCAACAGATCACCATTTCTGGCTCCACCGCTCTGTCCGACGACGAAGTCGATCGTATGGTCAAGGACGCCGAGGCTCATGCCGAGGAGGACAAGAAGCAGAAGGAAGAGGTCGAGGTTCGCAACCAGACCGACAGCCTGTGCTACTCCACCGAGCAGACCCTCAACGAGCTGGGCGACAAGGTTTCCGCCGACGTGAAGTCCAAGGCCGAGGCCGCTATCGCCGACGCCAAGAAGGCGCTCGAGGGCTCTGACGTCGAGGCCATCAAGACCGCTGGCGAGTCCCTGCAGTCCGTGGCCTACGAGCTGGCTCAGGTTGTCTACGCCGACGCTCAGCAGCAGACCGACGGTGCCGCCGGTGCCCAGCCTGCCGACGATGACGTTGTCGACGCCGACTACGAGGTTGTGGACGACGAGGACAAGTAATCATGTCCGCCCGTAAAGCTCGCACGGAGGCGGCCGCCGCTGGCGCCGCCCCCGTTGACTCTGAGGAGAAGGACGTGAAGATTCCCGTAGAGACCGTCGACGATACCGAGGCCAACGAGGCCGAGGCCGCCGAGGCTGCCGAGAACCAGGTAGAGGATTCCAACAAGGAGGCGACGATGACCGAGGACGAGATGGTGGAAGCCGCTATCCGCGCCGGTGAGGAAGCCGCCGACAACGACTTTAAGCTCAAGTTCGAGCAGGCCCAAAAGGAGCTTGCCGACGTGCGCAGCGAGCTCGATGCTGCGGCAGAGGCCCAGAAGGCCGCCGAGGACAAGGCAAAGGACGCCACCGAGCGTACCGCCCGTCTGCAGGCCGACTGGGAGAACTTCCGTCGCCGCACCGCTAGCGAGCGTATCGCCGAGCGCGAGCGCGCGACCGAGAAGCTCGTCACCGCGCTGTTGCCGGTGGTTGACGATATCGAGCGTGCAATCGACCATGCCCGCAGCCAGGAGCTCGCCGACGACTTTAAGCAGTTCGTCGACGGCGTTGACGCGGTGCATGCCAAGCTGCTCGATGTGTTTGCTCACGAGGGCGTTGAGCCCATCGACCCCAAGGGCGAGGCGTTCGATCCGCTCGAGCACCAGGCCGTGGGGCGTGTCGAGGACGCATCGCAGTACGACGAGACCGTCAACGACGTGTACCAGAAGGGCTACCGCATGGCGGACCGCATCCTGCGCTCCGCGATGGTGACGGTGACCTACGGTGGCGAGAAGCGCCCCGCACCGGAGCCCGAAGCGGCGCCCGAGGATGCCGCGGCCGATACGGCCGAGAGCACCGAGGAGTAATTGAGAAGGGCCCCGGGGCAACACCCGGGGCCCTTTCTGGCCTAGTGCCATATGAAAGCATGAGCCGCCGTCCGCTGGACGGCGGATGAAACAGGAGAGGAGCTACGATGGCTGCAGGCAAAACCTTCTATGACATCCTGGGCGTATCCAAGAGCGCCTCCGACAAAGAGATCAAGAGCGCGTTTCGCAAGCTCGCGCAAAAATATCACCCCGATGCCGGCGGCGACGAGGCCAAGTTCAAGGAGATCAGCGAGGCCTACGAGACGCTTTCGGACGAGAAGAAGCGCAAAGAGTACGACCAGATGCTCATGTTTGGCGGCATGCCGGGCGCAGGCGGCGCGTATGGCGGCGGCTACGGTGCCGGCGCGGGCGCCAGCGGCTGGGGCGACATCTTCGACAGCATCTTTAGCGGCAACGGCGCCTGGGGCAGCGATTGGGGCTCGGGCTTTGCCGGGGCCGCGGGCGCTGCCGGTGCGGGCGCGGGCCGCAACCGCGCGCGCAAGGGCGGCGACCTGTCGCTGACTGTCGACGTAACGGCCGAGGACGCGTTTCGCGGCGTGACGCACAAGGTCACCTATCGCATTCCCTCGACAGGCGAGCAGCAGACCATTACGGTCTCGGTGCCTGCAGGCGCGGTCGACGGCGGCAAGCTGCGTTACAAACGTCGCGGCGAGTATGGCGTTGCCGGCGGCGAGCGCGGCGACCTGGTCGTGACCACGCACGTGGAGGAGCATCCGCTGTTTAAGCGTAAAGGTGCCGACGTGACCATGGAGGTACCGGTCTCGGTCTATGAGGCGGCGCTCGGCTGCACGGTGGACGTGCCGACGCCCGGCGGTGCGACGGTTCGTCTGAAAGTGCCCGCGGGTACCCAGACGGGCAAGAAGTTCCGCTTTAAGGAGATGGGGGCGCCCGACGTTAAGCACCGTGGCCGCACAGGCGCGCTGCTTGTCGAGATTAAGGTGCAGGTCCCCACGAACCTGTCCGACGACGAGCGCGATGCCATGACCAAGCTGCGGGAGACCGACACGCGCGACTACCGCGAGAAGGTCAACCGTTACAAGGCGACGTACTAGGGCGGTCGTGGCGCACGCCCGCGCCCGCGGGCTTATGATGGACGATAACGAGACGGAAAGGGGTCAGGTAGTATGGCCGAGGACAATAGGAACAAACCGCTGTACATGATCAGCGTGGCGGCCGAGCTGACCGGCATGCATCCGCAGACTCTGCGCGTCTACGAGTCCAAGGGCCTGGTGAACCCCCAGCGCTCGGGCGGCAACACGCGTCTGTATTCGCGTGCCGATATCGAGCGCCTGGAGCTCATCAACCAGCTGACCGACGAGGGCATCAACCTTGCCGGTGTGGTGCGCATCCTCGATATGAAGGAGCGTGCCGAGGAGCGTGAGCACGAGAACGAAAAGCTCCGCGCTCGCGTGCGCCAGCTCGAGGACGAGCTGCACGAGTACAAGATGCAGAAGAAGATCACCGCCCTGGCCCCGCGCGACGGCTCGGTTAACCCCGAGCAAGTCATGCGCAAGCTGCTAGGTACGGGTGGCGACGTATAGTTCCGCCGGCGCTGCCGGGCACTCATTGGGGACAGACTTAAATGAGTGCCCGCAGAATGAGAGTGGATAATCTCCCGTTTTTGGCCTGTTTGCAGGCTCAAAGTGGGAGATTATCCACTCTCGTCATTTCGGCGTCTAAGTCTGCCCCCGGCACCCAACTCGTTCTTTGCTTTACTGAGATAAAGTGAACGCGCAGATTCGTAGCCCACTCGCAACTGTTCTATGGCACGATATTGAACGAATGTATGCTATGCGCCCAAATTGTTTGGGCAGAGTGGGAGACAGTATGGTCAAGCTGTACGAGGACGGCATCTACCTGCGCGGCGGCAGCGAGGTGGTGCCTGCGGCCGAGGCTGCCGAGCACGGTATTACGCAGACGCCCGAGGATGCCAAGCGCGGCACCATCGCGTATTCGATCCTCCAGGCACACAATACGTCCGGCGATCCCGAGGCGCTCAAGATTCGCTTCGATGCCATGGCGAGCCACGACATCACCTTCGTCGGCATCATCCAGACGGCGCGTGCCTCGGGCATGGAGCAGTTCCCGCTGCCCTACGTGCTCACCAACTGCCATAACTCGCTGTGCGCCGTGGGCGGCACTATCAACGAGGACGATCACGTCTTTGGCCTCTCTGCGGCCAAGAAGTACGGCGGCATCTTCGTCCCGCCGCACATCGCGGTCATCCACTCCTTTATGCGCGAGAACTTCGCCGGCTGCGGCAAGATGATTCTGGGCTCGGACTCGCACACCCGCTACGGCGCCCTGGGCACCATGGCCGTGGGCGAGGGCGGCGGCGAGCTGGCCAAGCAGCTGCTGCGCGACACCTACGACGTCGCCTATCCCGGCGTCGTGGCCATCTACCTCACGGGCGCCCCGCGTCCCGGCGTCGGCCCGCACGACGTGGCGCTCGCCATCATCCGCGCCGTCTTTGCCAAGGGTTACGTTAAGAACAAGGTCATGGAGTTCGTGGGCCCCGGCATCGCGAGCATGACGACCGACTACCGTAACGGCGTCGACGTCATGACCACCGAGACCACCTGCCTTTCCTCCATCTGGGCAACCGACGAGGACACGCACGCATTCCTGACCATGCACGGCCGTGGCGACGACTACCGCGAGCTCAAGCCCGCCGATGTCGCCTACTACGACGGCTGCGTCGAGGTCGACCTGTCGAGCATCAAGCCCATGATCGCCCTGCCGTTCCATCCTTCCAACGGCTTTGAGATCGACGAACTCAACGAGAACCTCGAGGACATCCTGCACGAGGTTGAGCTCGAGGCTGCCAAGATCGGCGAGGGCAAGACGCACTTTAGCCTGCTCGACAAGATCGTCGACGGCAAGCTGCACGTGCAGCAGGGCGTTATCGCCGGCTGCTCGGGCGGCAACTACGACTCCGTGGTGCAGGCTGCCCGTGTGCTCAAGGGCGCCAATACCGGCTGCGGCGAGTTCTCGCTGTCGGTCTATCCCACGAGCCAGCCCGTGGCGCTCGAACTCACGCGCCGCGGCTATATCTACGACCTTATGGAGGCCGGCGCGATCGTGCGCACGGCGTTCTGCGGCCCGTGCTTTGGTGCCGGCGATACGCCTGCCAACAACGGCCTGTCCATTCGCCACACCACGCGCAACTTCCCCAACCGCGAGGGCTCTAAGCCGGGCAACGGTCAGCTGAGCGCCGTGGCCCTGATGGACGCCCGCTCCATTGCGGCAACTGCTGCCAACGGCGGCGTCCTGACGCCGGCGACCGACCTGCCCGAGGAGACGTGGGACGAGGCTTGCGAGTACACCTTCGACGACGCGCCGTACAAGAAGCGCGTGTACTGGGGCTTTGGCAAGGCGGAGCCTGCCGATGAGCTGGTCGAAGGCCCCAACATCAAGCCGTGGCCCGCGATGGAGCCGCTCGGCGACGACATCCTGCTCAAGGTGTGCTCCAAGATCATGGACCCGGTCACTACGACCGATGAGCTCATTCCCTCGGGCGAGACGAGCTCCTTCCGCTCCAACCCGCTGGGCCTGGCCGAGTTTACGCTCAGCCGTCGCGACCCGGCCTACGTGGGTCGTTCCAAGGAGGTCGACGCTGTGGAGAAGCGTCGCGTTGCCGGCGAGTCCGCGGGCGACCTGGCGGCGTTCGATGCCGAGCTTGCCGGTGTGTTTGAGGCGCTGGCCGGCGCGGGTGTCGCGGCCGATGCCAAGGCGACCGAGTTCGGTTCCATGATTTACGCCAAGAAGCCTGGTGACGGCAGCGCCCGCGAGCAGGCCGCGAGCTGCCAGCGCGTAATTGGCGGCCTGGCCAACATCGTCCACGAGTACGCCACCAAGCGCTATCGCTCCAACGTGATGAATTGGGGCATGGTGCCCTTCCAGATGGAGGCCGAGCCCAACTTTGAGGTGGGCGATTACGTCTTTGTGCCGGGTATCCGTGCCGCGCTCGATGGCGACCTGAAGGACATCGCCGCCTACGTGGTGCACGCCGATGGTGCGGTCGAGCAGATTGAGCTCTACATTGCCGATATGACGGCCGAGGAGCGTGCCATCGTCAAGGCCGGCTGCCTGATCAACTACAACAAGTTCAAGGCCGCTGCCGAGTAACGCACTTAATTGTCCGCCCGGGGCTTACCCTTTCCCGCTCGCTCACGCGCTTCGCGAGGGTCGCGTTCGGGAAAGGGCAAGCCCCGGGCTACATTTCTGCGTTCTCGTTGGGTCTTGAGGGACGCCAAAAATAGACTTGCTTGATGCCGCCCCTGTTATCGGGGCGGCCTCTTTTTGTCGAAAACCACCACAAAGGTGCCTGTCCCCTTTGTGGGGGTGGGGACGAGCTCGATGTTGTTGTGATCGTTGAGCGGCATGTTAATGGGCGTCCCTACAGGATTTCATCCAAGCCGGGAGTCTTGGTTGTTTTGGGGATGCCGAGTTTGGATGACGCGAAATCGTCAACATTGTCCTTAATTCCGTCTTTGGTGTAGACAGTGACTATATAGGTGCTGTGCCCAAATTCGCTCTTGTCGCGTATCGCCCAGGCCTGCCAGTAGGCAGCTCCGCCTCGCTCTCTGATTTTTCCAATGCGGCGGAGTTCTGTTCGCTTTAATTTCTGGTCGCTGTCGACGGTTCGGCCGACCTCATCGGTGAGCCCGCACTGTTCAAGCAGTTTGTCGAGGACTTGGTTCATGTGACGCTCATCGGTGTTTGGAGCATAGTCGTAAGCGAGGGTGATGGAGTCGAGTGGCTGGTCGTCGATCAAATAATTCATCGTCTGAGGTTCAAGGCTGAAATGGGGGAAGCATCCGTCAATCGTTCCGAGCAGCGGTAACATTGACCGCCAAATTCCGGTGGGAATTCCATCTTCGTAGAACACGCCGCGACAGATAAAGGAGAGCGAGGTGGCACGCGAGCCGGCGTCGACCATTCCGCATAAATCGAAGGGCGAGGCGATGCCAAGGGAAAAGGGCGTGGCGACGATAAGGAAGAGCATCACGATGGGTATGGCGAGAATGGCGATGACGTTGCGACCGGTGGAATGAGACGGCTTCATATGCGCTCCTCGAGACAAAGATCTGTTGAGGATAGGCAGAAATGGATATGTTCAGAGAACAATTCAAGTTTAATCTCATGGCGCGAGATGGTCGACCGTTAGCGTCGAAAACCACCACAAAGGTGCCTGTCCCCTTTGTGGTGGTGAGGAGCGCGCGGCTTCTTTTGGTAATAATGCTGGCTGGCGATATCATTAGTGCAGGTAGCGAAGGTTTGCGTTGTGGGGTGTTTTGCCGTGAGCCGTTCTGCCCGTATTGGATTGATTGTCTTGGCGCTTGCGATCGCTGTGGTTGGCGCGGGCGCTGTCGGTATGGCATTTCTACCTGCTGCGGTGACGGAGCCGGTGGTCAAGCCTGTGACTCAATCTGTCGAACTTCTGACCGGCGACGACAAGCCCGAGACCATTACCGTTGATTTTGATGAGCAGCCGGCTGTGCTGGGTATTAGCAATTATCCGCGTATTCAGCTTGGGGCCATGCGCTATACCACGGATACAAGCCTGATCGATAGGGCGTCCGAGCTACTCAAGGGCAAAACAGTTAAGCGTTGGTACGGATATGCGTCCTATCGGGCAAAAGCGAACGACATGGTTGGCGGATGCCACTCTTCCATCGAGCTGGACACTGCAAACGGCGCAAAGTTATGTGATGTCTCGTACGATCCGGGCTACGAGGGCAATGAGGGTCCGGGCATCTACATCATGGACGGCGATGTCGCCTATGTCATGGAGGGCGACCAGACCGAGCTCAACGATTTTATGGGTCAGTGTATCCAAGATGCCTATAAACAGACCTGCTTGCCTGACCCGCAGACTGCACGCGATAGTGGGTCTGCCCGTACATGGCTGTTCGAGGATGAGATGCCCTGGACCGTCGAATCGGGAAGTACGGGTTCGGCGAAGGAGTAGAAACCGCGACCACCACAAAGGTGCCTGTCCTCTTTGTGGTGGTTTTCGGTCTGTCTCGATCTGTAACATCTTGGCCGCTAAAAGTGGGCCTGGTGTTACAGATTTAGATTTTTGATCCGGGTGTTTTCTGTTCGTCTCGATTTGTAACAGATAGAGCTCTATTTGCTGACTAGATGTTACAGATTTAGATAAACGGGTGCGCTGGTCATTTCATCTCGATCTGTAACATCTAGAGCCATAAACAGCCGCTAGATGTTACAGATTGAGATAGTAAGGGGACGAGGCCGTAGCGGGTGAGCGCACCTGCTCCCTATCCATCAATCACTCAGAAAATCTTATATATAGAGACTTAGATTTGTGTATAAGATCGTACAAAGCTGGCAACAATACTTCTCGAACAACGTGAAGCCGCCCCGTAGGGCGGCCGCCCCAAGAGAGGTGATTCCATGAGAATCGATAAGCTAGCAATGACGTCGCGCGAGGCGCTGCAGACCGCCATGAGCACGGCTGCCGACGCGCAGGCCGGCGCGGTGGAGCCGATTCACCTGCTGTCTGCCCTGCTTGGTGCCGGCGAGCGCAATATCTCCGTGATCATCGAGCGCATCGGCGCCGACCCGGCCCAGCTTGCACGCTCCACACAAGATGCCATCGACCATGCGCCCAAGGTGTCGGGCGAGGGTCAGCAGATGGGCCTGTCCAACGAGCTCGTTCGCGTGATCGAGAAGGCCGAGAAAAAGGCCACCAAGATGGGCGACAGCTTTGTGGTGACCGAGCATCTGCTGATGGCACTTGCCGAGGACAAGGGTGAGGCGGGTCGCGTGCTGCGTGACGCCGGCGTGACCAAGGAGCGCATCGAGCAAGTCTACGAGGAACTGCGCGGCGATGACCGCGTGACGTCTGCCGAGGACAAGACGCAGTTTGAGGCGTTGGAGCAGTACGGTCGCAACATCTGCGATCTGGCTCGCGCCGGCAAGCTCGACCCGGTCATCGGCCGTACCGACGAGATCCGTCGTACTATTCAGGTTCTGTCCCGCCGCACCAAGAACAACCCCGTGCTTATCGGCGAGCCGGGCGTCGGCAAGACGGCCATCGTCGAGGGCATTGCTCAGCGAATCGTGGCCGGCGACGTACCGAGCACCCTGCGCGACCGCGACCTCATCGAGCTCGACATGAGCGCGCTGGTCGCCGGCGCCAAGTACCGCGGCGAGTTCGAGGACCGCTTGAAGGCCGTGCTCAAGGAAGTGCAAAAATCCGAAGGCAAGGTCATCCTGTTCATCGATGAGCTCCATACCATCGTGGGCGCGGGTGCCACCGAGGGCTCCATGGACGCCGGCAACATCCTCAAACCGGCGCTCGCTCGTGGCGACCTGCACGCGATCGGCGCGACCACGCTCGACGAGTACCGCAAGTACATCGAGAAGGACGCGGCGCTCGCCCGTCGTTTCCAGACCGTGATGGTCAGCGAGCCTACCGTCGAGGACACCATTTCAATCCTGCGTGGCCTGAAGGAGAAGTACGAGATCTTCCACGGCGTACACATCACCGATAGCGCGCTCGTGGCTGCCGCCGACCTCTCCGACCGCTACATCGCCGACCGCTTCCTGCCCGACAAGGCTATCGACCTGGTCGATGAGGCCGCGAGCCGCCTGCGCATGGAACTCGACAGCATGCCGGTCGAGATCGACGCCACCACGCGTCAGCTCACCCAGCTGCAGATCGAGGAACAGGCGCTCATGAAAGAGACCGACGACGCCTCTAAGGAGCGTTTGGAGGCTCTGCGCCAAGAGATTGCCGAAGTCCAGGAAAAGCTCAACGTGCAAAAGGCCGGCTGGCTCAACCAAAAGAACGCCATCGACCACGTGCAGGAGCTTAAGGGCCAGCTTGACGCGGCCAAGAGCGAAGAGGAGCGCGCGACGCGCAACGGCGATCTGGGCCGTGCGTCCGAGCTTCGCTATTCTGTGATCCCGGGTCTGCAGCAGCAGATTCAGGATTCCGAGGCTGCGCTCGAGGCGCAAAAGCAGCAGGACGGCGAGGGCCTCAACGAACAGGTGACCTCCGACGAGATCGCCGAGGTCGTGAGCGCCTGGACCGGTGTGCCCGTGTCCAAGATGATGCAGGGCGAGCTCGACAAGTTGAAGGGCTTGGAGGGCGAGCTGCATAAGCGCGTTATCGGTCAGGACGAGGCCGTCTCCGCTGTAGCCGCGGCCGTGCGTCGCAGCCGTGCGGGTCTCTCCGACCCAGACAAGCCCATCGGCAGCTTCTTCTTCCTGGGCCCCACCGGCGTAGGCAAGACCGAGCTCGCCAAGGCGCTGGCCGAGTGCCTGTTCGATGACGAGCGCGCGCTCGTGCGTATCGACATGTCCGAGTATATGGAGAAGTTCAGCGTCCAGCGTCTGATCGGTGCGCCCCCGGGATACGTGGGCTATGACGAGGGCGGCCAGCTCACCGAGGCCGTGCGCCGTCGTCCCTACTCCGTGATCTTGCTCGACGAGATGGAGAAGGCTCATCCGGATGTCTTTAACGTGCTGCTGCAGGTGCTCGACGACGGCCGTTTGACCGACGGTCAGGGTCGCCAAGTGTCCTTCAAGAACACGATTATCATCATGACGTCCAACGTGGGCTCCAAGGCTATCGCCGATCTGTCCGGCAAGGACGAGGAGGAGATGCGCCATCAGGTTGACGGGGCCATGGCTCAAACCTTCCGCCCCGAGTTCCTCAACCGTATCGACGATATCGTGGTGTTCCATCCGCTCGGCATGGCGCAGATCGAGAAGATCGTCGACATCCAGCTCGCCGACGTCCGCGCGCGTCTGGCCAAGGAGCGCATGACGCTGGCCATCACCCCGGCGGCCAAGCAGATGCTCGCCGTGGGCGGCCTGGACCCGGTCTTTGGTGCCCGTCCGCTCAAGCGTCTCGTGCAGCGCGAGGTCGTGGATGCCATTGCCGCCGCTATCATCGACGGTACGGTGCGCGAGGGCGATCAGGTGACGGTCGATGTCGACAAGGACGGCGGCTTTACCGTCGTGTGCGACAACACGCCGGCGGCCACCTACGAAGTCCCCGACGCCGAGTAGATTTTGGGCCGGCTTTAAAACCGCCCCTCATCGCAAAACGCCAAGGGCGGCGGATCCAATCGGGTCCGCCGCCCTTTTTCGTGCGACAATCGATGGTGTTGAACGTGAGTACATGGCAAGGAGCTATGCAGATGACAGACAAGAACAAGACGAACACGCCGGCGACCGATGCCGCACCCGCCGCACCTAAGCCTGCGCCTAAACCGGCGCCCAAGCCGCGCGACCCCTATATCCGTGCCGAGAACGAGGATGACGACGGCTACGATCCTTATAGCGATCGTCGCCCCGAGCGCGAACCCCTCTTCGAAGCCGACCCCTGGCGTTAAGTAGCTCATTTGGGACGGGGCTTTTTTAGCTACTTTGTTTTCGGCTAGAGGCGTTCATGCCTGCCCCCTCGGCCGCTCGATATCCTCCGGGAGGGGCCACTAATAGAAAACTTGCTTATCCATTAATCAAGATACGCATAATCTTGCTCTCCTGCTAATCAAGAATCGTTATAATCTTGATTAGCAGGAGAGCAAGATTGGAGAATTATGGCATTCAACGACTTGGTGGCTCAAAAAATAAAGGACTTTGAGCAACAGGGGATTCCGCAGGTCTTTGAGCGCGACCTTGATCTGGGCAACCCGCAGGAGCCAAAGCGCGACAACATCGTATCTGTGATTGTGGGCGCCCGTCGTTGTGGAAAGACGTATCGCCTGTATCAGGAGATGCGGCGGCTTCAGGGCCAAGGCGTCGAGCTTGACCGGATGCTATATTTCAATTTTGAGGATGAGCGCTTGCGTCCGTATGAGCCATCGCTACTAGCGGACGTGCTCGATACATTCTATGCACTATATCCTGCTGCTCGAGGCGAGGGCGCCTACCTTTTCTTTGACGAGATCCAGGAAATACCCGAATGGGGTGCGTTTCTGCGACGCGTGGTCGATACGGAGAAGGCGACCGTTTACGTGACGGGATCTTCTTCTAAGATGCTGTCCTCAGAACTTGAGAGCGAGTTCAGGGGCCGTTCTCTTGTGCGAGAGCTTTTTCCGTTGAGTTTTTCGGAATACGTCCGATATAAGACGGGGGGCGTTCCTGAGTCGAACGCGCCCTTCTCCTCAAGCGCTGCAGCGTTGCTCCGACACCATCTGGTCGGATATCTCGAGCGAGGGGGATTCATCGCGACACTTGAGCAGACGCCCGCAGACGCGATTCAGCTGCTACAGGAATATGCGTCGCGAACGGTCGCCATGGACGTCGTTGAACGTTACGACGTCAAGAACCCCCGTTTGGCCTCGCTGTTTCTGGCGCGGTGCATGGCATCTTCGGGACGAGAGCTGTCAGTGAACAAAGTGTACAACGAGTTCAAGAGCAGACAGATATCCGTCAGTCGAAATACGCTCAGCGACTTACTTGAGTATTACGAGGACGCCTACCTGCTGTTTTCGGTGCCGGAGTTCACGCGTTCGCTTGCAAATAATACGCGGTCTGCGTCTAAGGTCTACGCCGTCGATCCTGCGATGTTCGGAGCGTTCTCCCCCGCATCGGCATTGGATCATGGTCAGAGGCTCGAGACCGCGGTGTTCAATGCGCTCAGAAGAAGGACCCCCGCCGTGCGGCCCGGTTCGGTTTGCCGCCTGCTGATTAAAGATAAGAATAAAAGCCATGAGGTGGACTTTGTGGCTGGGGATGCACTGCTCATGCAGGCTTACGGCCTGATTCAGGTAAGTGTGGATATGACAAGCGAGAAAACGCGCGAGCGCGAAATTGCCGCGCTCGATGCCGCGATGGCCCAGTTTGATCTTGGCGAGTCGGTAATCGTTACCATGGATGAGCAGGCCGATATTCCATGCAAACACGGCGTGGTACATGCTGTGCCCGCATGGAAGTGGCTCCTTTCCTAATCGTCTATGGATTTGCGAGGCCAGGACTCAGGTGTCATGGTCCGCTAGTCCTGGGCCTTGATGCTCGGCAGGAGAATCTGGGCGAGGTAGTCGGTCTCGAGTTTGGTCGCGGCGTCTGCCTTGCCGTCTTTGCCGACCAGTACGTTCTTGATCTGGCTATAGGTGTAGCGGTTACCGGTCGTGAGCTCGACAAGCTCAATGGCCGTGTCCATGGGGTAGGTTGACACGGGATTCTGCGTCCGTCCGTTGATGGTCTGGGGCACCACGTACGGATAGACGGGGCCGCTGGCGTAGACGGTATAACCGTTGCCTAGATTGGCCGCACCCAAAACCGTATCGCCCTCATCGGGCGTAAAGCTCTCGCCCTCGCGCACCGCGACGAGCGTCACAATCGGCGTATCGCTGTCGCCGGCAAGATAGATGCATAGCGTGCTGCCATTTTGCCAAGTCTCGACCTTGCCGTACCACTCGACGGGGATATCGAGCTGGTAGAGGTCGGTTGCCTTGTGGCGAGCGTCAGCATCGCGGGCTGCCTGTGCCTTTTGCGCGCTCACGGCATTGACGGCGGCGTCGCGCCGCGCGGTTGCCGCCTGCTGGAGCACCTTGGCGGTGGCGGCGGAGCTCGCGCCTCCCTCCTCGGCATATTTGGCGGCGGCATCGATCTGGTCGTCGGTTACCGTGTCGGCCGAAGGCACCTTGAGCTTAAAGGCGGCCTGGCTGCTTAGGTCCTGTCCGTCGCTCTTGATCGTGACCTGCGCCTTGGTGGTCGGCACGGTATAGACGGTGCCGTCGGACGCGATGGGGGAGGCAGCGATGGAGAGTGTGTAGTCACCGGGTAGCAGTTTGATGCCACGGCCGTGCTCGTCAACATAGAGTGTTTCGCTCACGGAGGATCCGTCAGAATCCTGGCCACTCACTTGTACGGGAATCTTGGAGCCGGCGGAACAGTCGAGGCCCGCGGCATGCACGCCAATCTGCACCGACATCATCGTGTGGGCATTGGCGGCGACAGCGGCAGCCTGCTCTTGCTGATATCCGTTCCAGGCAGCATAGCCTGCACCGCCGGCGACGAGCGCGACGGCCACGACACCGGCGACCATCAGATTGCGGCGCTTGGGCGACATCTTGCGATGGCGGACCTCGGCTTCGTGTGCCGAGGGAACGGACGGCAGGGGAATATCGCCCATGGCGATGGTCTCATCCACGGCTGGTGCGGAACCCAGGCCAGGAAGCTCGCGAGTCAGCGAATCTTCGGCCGGTAAGCTGTCGAGCAAGACGGTTTCCTCGCCCGTGTCGGATTCGGGCTGGTCGTCGGCCTCGCTATCGTCCTCTTCGGCTTCGTCAGGAGCGTCTTTGGCGTCGCCGCCTTCGTCCTCAGTGTCTTCGTGCACCTCGTCTTGCGCGTCGACGACCGAATCGCTAAACGAGAGCTCGTCTAGCGCGATCCGGTCAAGGCTCTCCAGGGCTTCGGCACATGCTTCCGCATCCTGGGCCGCATCCTCGCGGCCATACGTCTCATCGCTCATATATCCCCCAATGCAATATCGGCTCAACACTGTACCCAAAAATGGAGCCATATAAAGCGCATACGAAATATAAGATCCGATTTAACCTGAGCGCATCGTTCGGCCGCATCCTCGCGGCAGCAAAAGGCCCCCGGAACGCGGACGAATCACATTCCGGGGGCTCTGCAATGCGTTGAGTTGCGCGGAGCCGGCTATGCTGCTTCACATTCAAGCGGCGTTTGCGCCGGGCATGTTACTCGGCGTGCGCGTAATCAACCTTGGCGCGGCGAGCGGTAGCCTTCTCCCAATCGCTGGTGCCCTCAAAGACGTCCTGCTTGTAGGGATTGCGGCCGAGCTTCTTGGCACGGTAGACGATGTAGATGATCGCGGCGACGTTGGCGACCAGCGCGGCGATCGAGACCGCGGTAGCGGCGCCGGGGTCGAGCGTGGAGTGGGTCACAAAGATGGACTCCTCCTGGAAGTACGGGAATACCTGGGCAAACATGCACCAAATAGCCAGCGTAAAGGCACGGTTCTGGATCCAGCCGCCCTTGTTCCAGATAAAGGCGGCGACGGTGGGCGCCAGCAGCAGTGCAAAGCCGCAGAACCAGGAGTGGGTGGGCAAGCAGTTGTAGGTGTAGCAGAAGTTCCAGATATCGTAGGCGATGATGTAGACCCAGGTCATGTCGGGCCACAGCATGTCGGTCTTGTCCTCAGAGGCGTAGACACTCCACCAACCGGTCATGCAGAAGATGTTGATGATACCGGCGATGCCGTTGAACACGTTGTTCCAGCCGGCGAGCTGCGTGGCGCCCTCGGAGGTGACCCAGGTGGACTCGCCCAGGACAAAGAAGTGATAGGCGCTCTCAAAGTCGGACACGACGGCGATCATGATGTTGATGGCGACGATCACAAACGGCCACGCGCGGAACCAATGCGCCTTGCCGATCTTGCCCCACTGGTACTTAATGGCAATGAAGCCCCAGCAACCGGCCAGCGCCGCGTATACCTTGGCGTAGTGGAACCAGCTGTTCTGGTACACATGGGTGGGGTTGGTGAGCGCCCACTCGGCACCCTGTGAGACGCCGATGGCGATAGCGACGCAGTAGATGGTCATGGCCAGCGGAGCCACGCCAAAGATGATGGCCGCGCCCAGCTTGGTGCGGCGGCCGACCTCGTTGAGCACGATCAGGCCAATAAAGACCATGGCCCAGCCGGCCCAGTGGATAAGGGTATTGCTACCCTAAACATCGAACAGCATGCTGCTCTCCTTTCACAAGCCCGCGGCCCCTCTTCTGATCGCGGGCAGTTTGGCCAAATGTCGTCAGTTCTGGGGCTTGCGCTCCTGATACTTGGCGGTATAGCCCTCGATATGGAGCGTCGAGGCGATGATTTCCTTGACTGTCTCGTCGGGCACATCGGGGTGCGTGCGGATATACATCAGCAGCCCCATGATGAGGGTGTAGAACGTCTCGTAGACATGGTCGATGCGTAGCTCGTGATGGGCGACAAAATCCACCACGGTGGTATCGCAGATATACTGCGCCACGCGCTGGACCACGTTGTGCAAAAAGCCGCCGTAGAGCGCGCCGCTGCTCGAGGTGAGCGTGCTCGGCAACTCGTGGCCGCTCACGACCAGGCGCTTAAAGAGCGGAGCAACGGTGTCGAGTGCGCCTTCGATGTCGCCAACCGTGCGGCTGGCGTTCCACTGCTCGAGCTCGGCGATAAAGCCGTCGATTGCCTCGTCCATAACGGCGGTGACGGCGGCATCCATATCGGCAAAGTAGTGGTAGAACAGCGAACGCGCGCAGCCAGCCCGCTTGGTCACGGCCGATACCGAAAGATGGGACACACCAAGCTCGGCGCTCACGGCGCGCACAGCGGCGAGGATCTCGCGACGGCGCTCGTCGCCCGTCAGGCGTTTTGCCGCGCTATCGGATGCGGGGACGGCATCGACCACAGAGATATCTGCTGCGTTGTTGCCCATGTTTTGCCGCCTTTCATCCTCTTTTGCCTGACCGTTCGCCTAACAGTCTTGAATATTGTTGACGGTTCGTCAATACTGTTTTTGACACAATGTCAACAATAGCGGGTGAACGGCATGGGGGCATGTCGAACCCGTACAAAGAGGGGCGCCGCGGTCTCGCCGGGCTGTGGCAAGAGAAGGGACGACTATGATTCTCAACGGACCGGGGATTAGCTATACCGAGCCCGATATCGGCGCGGAGTTCGTGCCGCCGATACCGGAGCATCCGCGCGAGGCCATCGTCAAACTGTGTGAGCACTGCACCAACCGCCTGCTGCACCGCGACGAGCTGCTGGGCTACGAGTACTGGTCGTTTGCCGAGGCCGCAACCGACGAGCAGGCCGAAGTGCTCTGCAAGATGAAGATGCGCCGTCCCTATACGCTGCCCGAGATGGTCAAGCTCACCGGCATGCCCGAAGCCGATATCGAGAAGATGCTCGACGACATGAGCTACACGGGTCTGCTCGAGTACAACTGGGAAAACCCCGAGCGCGCCAAGCAGTGGGTGCTGCCCATGCTGGTGCCGGGTTCTGCCGAGTTCCTCAACATGCGCATGGGTCAGCTCGAGGAGCATCCGGTCTATGCCAAGTTCTTTGAGCAGGCGTCCAAGGGACCGCTGTCCAAGGCCACGCCGATGGTGCCGCCCGGCGGTGCCGGCATCGGCATGCATGTCATTCCGGTCGAGAAGGCCATCGATGCCGCGAGCACCTCGGTGCCGATCGAGCATATCGAGCATTGGCTCGACAAATACGATGGCAAATATGCCGCTAGCACCTGCAGCTGCCGCGCGAGCCGTCGCGTGATGGGAGAGGGCTGCGCCGACGACCCGGCCGATTGGTGCATCGCCGTGGGCGATATGGCCGACTACGTGGTCGAGACCGACCGTGGCCATTACGTGACGCGCGACGAGGTCTACGACATTTTGCGCCAGGCCGAGGACAACGGCTTTGTGCACCAGATCACCAATATCGACGGCGAGAACAAGATCTTCGCCATCTGCAACTGCAACGTCAACGTGTGCTATGCCCTGCGCACCTCTCAGCTGTTCAACACGCCCAACCTGTCGCGCTCGGCCTATGTCGCCAAGGTCGAGAAGGACAAGTGCGTTGCCTGCGGTCGCTGCGTTGAGGTGTGCCCGGCCGGCGCCGCCAAGCTGGGCCAAAAGCTCTGCAGCAAAAAGGCCGGCGGACAGGTACCCGAGTATCCGCGCCAGGAGCTGCCCGATGCCACCAAGTGGGACCACACCAAGTGGTCGCCCAACTACCGCAACGATAACCGCATCGAGACGCATGAGTCCGGCACCGCGCCCTGCAAGACGGCCTGCCCCGCGCACGTTGCCGTTCAGGGCTATCTGAAGCTCGCGGCGCAGGGTCGCTATGACGAGGCCCTGGCGCTCATCAAGCGCGAGAACCCGCTGCCCGCTATCTGCGGCCGTGTGTGCAATCGCCGCTGTGAGGATGCCTGCACCCGCGGTCGTGTGGACGCCGCCGTGGCTATCGACGAAGTCAAGAAGTTTATCGCCCAGCGCGATCTGGACGCAGCGACCCGCTATGTCCCGCCCGTGGTGACCCCGACGCGTGCTGGCGGCTTCGACCAGAAGATTGCCATCATCGGTGCCGGTCCGGCCGGCCTGTCTTGCGCTTTCTACCTGGCCGAGAAGGGTTACAAGCCCGTCGTGTTCGAGAAAAACGAGCGCCCGGGCGGTATGCTTACCTACGGCATTCCTAGCTTTAAGCTGCAGAAAGACGTTATCGAGGCCGAGGTCGAGGTCATTCGCCTGATGGGTGCCGAGTTCCGTTATGGCGTGGAGGTCGGTCGCGACGTGACGCTCGACGAGCTGCGCGCGCAGGGCTTTAAGGCCTTCTACGTTGCCATTGGCTGCCAGGGCGGCCGCCTTGCCGGCATTCCGGGCGAGGATGCCGAGGACGTGACCGTGGCCGTCGACTTCCTTCGCGAGGTCAACAGTGGCAAGATCGACGCGCTGCCCGGGTGCACCATCGTGGTGGGCGGCGGCAACGTGGCCATCGATGTCGCGCGCAACGCCTGCCGTCTGGGTTCCGAGCACGTTGAGATGTTCTGCCTGGAGAGCGAGGTCAAGATGCCTGCCAGCGAGGAAGAGCGTCGCGAGGCCATTGAGGACGGCGCGCACATTAGCTGCGGCTGGGGCCCCAAGGAGATTCACCTGGACGAGGCCGGTCGTGTGTGCGGTATCACCTTTAAGCGCTGCACGCGTGTCTTTGACGACGAGGACCGTTTTGCGCCCGAGTATGACGAGAACGACTTGCGCCGTGTCGATGCCGACCGTGTCGTCATGTCGATTGGCCAGTCCATTGTGTGGGGCGACCTGCTGGCTGGCTCCAAGGTGGAGCTCGGCCGCAGCCAGGGTGCCCTTGCCGATCCGCAGACGTACCAGACCGCCGAGCCCGACATCTTTGTGGGCGGCGACGTCTACACCGGTCCCAGCTTTGCTATCGACGCCATCGCCGCCGGTCACGAGGCCGCCGTGTCCATCCATCGCTTTGCGCAGCCGGGCTCCACGCTCACCATCGGCCGCAACCAGCGCCGCTACACCGCGCTTGACCGCGACGATGTTGTGATTGAGAGCTATGACAACGCAAGCCGCGAGGTGGCACGTGTCGACCGCGAGCGCGAGAAGGCTGCGCCCTTTAGCGAGTACGTCGAGACCTTTACCGAGGAGCAGGTGCGCGCCGAGACCGCTCGCTGCTTGGGCTGCGGTGCCTCGATCGTCGACCCCAACAAGTGCATCGGCTGCGGCCTGTGCACCACCAAGTGCGCGTTCGATGCCATCCATCTGGATCGCGATCGCCCCGAGTGCTCCACGATGGTCAAATACGAGCAAAAGCTCCCGAGCCTTGGCAAGTATGCTTTAAAGCGTGCAATCAAAATCAAATTTGGGAAGAAATAAAAAACGCAACAAACAAGAGAACGGCGTAGAGAACGGTTGGACAGCGAGCGAGTCCCAGGCGTGGCGAGGTGCCTTGAAAGAGGAGGGCATAGGGCTTTTGCCCATGCCCGACGATTGAAAGGCAGATCGTCCGTCTGGGGCTCGCGCAGCGTCAAGTCGACCGCCGTTCGTTAGAACGGCGGAAGAAAAAGTGCATGAATTAGGAATCGTCTATCACATCATTCGCGATGTCGAGAATGTGGCGCGCGCCAATGGCGTGAGTCGCGTTTCGAGCGTGACGCTGCTCCTGGGCGAGGTCTCGGGCGTCGTTCCCGATCTGCTGCTTGATGCTTGGCGCTGGGCGGCAGATAAAAAGCCTATCACGCAGGGCGCGGAGCTTATTGTGGAGCCTGTCGAGGCCGTGACGCATTGCGAGGCGTGCGGCTGCGACTACGCGACGGTCGAGCACGGCAAGACCTGCCCCCATTGCGGTAGCGGCGAGACCTATCTGCTACAGGGCCAGGAGGTCATGATCAAGCAGATCGAGACCCCCGACGAGGACCCGACAGACGCTGCCCCCGACGGCCTATCCGATGCCCCCGATGCCGTCGACGCCGCCAACCCCCTCCACATCGCCTAACTTAGTCGTTGGGGACGTTCTTAAACGACTAGTCATTAAAGAACGTCCCTAACGACTACTTTGCTAGATCATATTTCTTACCATTAGTCAAGCACCATCTGTTTAAACGAAATAGCCTCAACGCGAGCACATTTGTGTCTGTTTAAAACCGGCAATAATGAACAGCGTGCTCAATTCGGTCATGTAAATAGATCAGCTATCAATCCTCAGCAGCAAATCAGCCAAAATACTGGAATGTAATCAGCTTGTAACAAAACAAGACGTTTAAACAAATAATGCTACCTTTTGCAGTTTTTCAAACAATTCTGCTGTATTTGCAGCTATACTCCATAACTGTCGTGTAGGAATTACGTAGACAAAAAGGAGGTTATGTGATGGTAAGTATTGTTCTTGCTAGCCATGGTGACTTGGCGGCTGGAATCAAGCAGACGGGCTCGATGGTCTTTGGCGATCAGCCGTCTGTTGCCGTGGTCTCGCTCGAGCCGAGCATGGGCCCCGACGACTTCCGTGCCAAGGTCGAGGAGGCAATCGCTTCCTTCGAGGACCAGGAGCAGGTGCTCTTCCTCGTTGATCTGTGGGGCGGCACGCCGTTCAACCAGATCAGCGGGCTCATCGAGGGCCACGATTCCTGGGCTATCGTCACCGGTGTCAACCTGCCTATGCTCATCGAGGCATATTCGCAGCGCTTTGACGCAAAGAACACTGCACATGCGATCGCAAAACATCTCGTGACTGAGGCTAAGGCCGGCGTGCGCGTCAAGCCCGAGTCTCTGGAGCCCGAGGAGAAGAAGCCGGCTGCGGCCGCCGCTGCTCCTGCGGGTGCCATTCCTCCGGGAACGGTGATCGGCGACGGGCACATCAAGATCGCCCACGTCCGTATCGACACGCGCCTGCTGCATGGTCAGGTGGCCACCACGTGGACCAAGCAGATCAACCCCAACCGCATCATCGTGGTCTCCGACGGCGTTGCTCACGACGAGCTCCGCAAGACCATGATCGAGCAGGCTGCCCCTCCGGGAGTCCACGCCAACGTCGTGCCTATCAAGAAGATGGCCGAGGTCGTCAAGGACACGCGCTTTGGCGACACCAAGGCGATGCTGCTGTTCGAGAACCCGCAGGATCTGCTCAGGGCCATCGAGGCCGGCGTCGACATCAAGGAAGCCAACATCGGTTCCATGGCCCACTCCAAGGGCAAGGTCGTCGTCACTAACGCTGTCGCTATGGGCGATGACGATGTCAAGACCATCGAGGCTCTCAAGGCCAAGGGCGTCAAGTTCGAGGTCCGCAAGGTTCCTTCGGATTCCTCCGAGGATCTCGACGCCATGTTGAAGAAAGCTAAGGCCGAACTGGCCGCTCAAGCATAGTAAAGGAGGGTCCGATACATGTCTGCAATCACTATTCTGCTTGTTGCGATTGTCGCGTTGCTTGCCGGTATGGAAGGCATTCTGGATGAGTTCCAGTTCCATCAGCCGCTCGTGGCATGCACGCTTATCGGTCTCGTAACCGGTCACCTTCAGGAGGGCATCCTCCTGGGCGGTTCGCTCCAGATGATGGCCCTTGGCTGGGCTAACGTCGGCGCCGCCGTCGCGCCTGACGCCGCTCTGGCCTCGGTCGCTTCTTCGATCATCATGGTGCTCGCCCTCAACGGTGGCGCCACCGATTCGGCCAAGGCCGTTACCGCCGCCATCGCCGTCGCCGTCCCGCTATCGGTCGCTGGTCTGTTCCTGACCATGATCTGCCGTACCCTGGCTACCGCTATGGTTCACGCCATGGACGCCTGCGCCGAGAAGGGCGACTTCGCCGGCATCGAGCGTTGGCAGTACGCCGGCATCCTCATGCAGGGTGTTCGTATCGCCATCCCGGCAGTACTTCTGTGCATCATCCCGGCCGAGGCCGTTACCAACGCGCTTAACGCTATGCCCGATTGGCTGTCCGGCGGCATGGCTGTCGGCGGCGGCATGGTCGCTTCCGTCGGTTACGCCATGGTCATCAACATGATGGCCACCAAGGAGACCTGGCCGTTCTTCATCCTCGGCTTTGTCCTTGCTGCCATCCCTCAGCTCACGCTGATCGCCCTTGGCCTCATCGGCATCTCCCTTGCCCTCATCTACCTTGGCCTTAAGGATCTGGCCAAGCAGGGTGGCGGCATGGGCGGTGGCTCCGGTGACCCGCTCGGCGACATTCTGAACGATTACGAGTAGGAGGGGAGTGATACATATGGCAGAGAACAAGATTCAGCTCACCAAGGCTGACCGTAAGAAGGTTTGCTTCCGTCATCAGTTCCTTCAGGGCTCGTGGAACTACGAGCGTATGCAGAACGGCGGCTGGTGCTTCGCAATGATCCCTGCGATCAAGAAGCTCTACACCAGCAAGGATGACCAGATTGCCGCTCTTAAGCGCCACCTGGAGTTCTATAACACCCACCCCTATGTTTCCGCCCCCGTCATTGGCGTTACCCTCGCCCTCGAGGAGGAGCGCGCCAACGGTGCTCCGATTGACGACGTCGCCATTCAGGGCGTCAAGGTCGGTATGATGGGCCCGCTCGCCGGCGTCGGCGACCCCGCCTTCTGGTTCACCCTTCGCCCGATTCTGGGTGCACTGGGCGCTTCCCTGGCCCTGTCCGGCAGCATCGCCGGTCCGCTGCTGTTCTTCTTCGCGTGGAACATCATCCGTTACGCCTTCCTGTGGTACACGCAGGAGTTTGGCTACAAGGTCGGCTCCTCCATCGCCAAGGACCTCTCCGGCGGTCTGATGGGCAAGGTCACCGAGGGTGCTTCCATCCTGGGTATGTTCATCATCGGCGCCCTGGTCGAGCGCTGGGTGTCCATCTCCTTCACCCCGGTCGTCTCTAAGGTCACGCAGTCCGCTGGCGCCTATATCGACTGGGCCAACCTGCCCGCCGGTTCTGAGGGCATCAAGCAGGCATTGACGATGTACAGCTCTGTCGGTGCCAACGCACTCGACCCGGTGAAGGTCACCACGCTTCAGGCCAACCTCGATCAGCTCATCCCCGGCCTTGCCGCCGTGTGCCTGACCCTTCTGGTCTGCAAGCTCCTCAAGAAGAAGGTCAGCCCGATCGTCATCATCCTGGCTCTCTTCGCCGTCGGCATCATCGGTCGCGTCTGCGGCTTCATGTAAGCACGCTTCGGCTTAAGACCGAGAGTTGCTAGGCAAGGGCTTTTGAGCCATTGAAACGGACCGCACCCGGTGGGTACACTGGATGCGGTCCGATTGTTTTATTTGGAGGGCGAGGCGCGTATGGCGCAATCTCAGAACAGCACGGTCGATCTGGCAACGCCGGCAACCTGCCTGATGGGGCTTACCAGTCACGGTAACGTGATGGTGGGCAATAAGGCGTTTGAGTACTATAACGAGCGCAATCCCGAGGATTATATCCAAATCCCGTGGGACGAGGTCGACTATATTGCCGCCGAGGTTTTGCGCGGCACCAAGAAGATTACGCGTTTTGCCATCTTTACCAAAGAGAATGGCCACTTTACGTTTTCGACGCGCAATGACAAGGAAACGCTTCGCGCGGTGCGTAAGTACATTGACGAGGACAAGCTCGTTCGTTCGCCCGACTTTATCGATGTGACGGCCAAGGGCGCCAAGAGCATCCCCTCCGTCATCAAGAACCTTTTCCACAAAGGCAACTAGCCATTAAAGAGCGCCCCCCTAAAGTGGGACGCGGTTTCCCATGAGGCTCGATCGGGAAAGTGCATCCCGGTTCGAGTGCCGATTGCGGGATGTAGTTTCCGGAACGGGCCCGTTTGGGAAACCGTGTCCCGTTTCGAGTCGAAATTCTGGGACACAGTTTCCCAGCGAGGTCCCATGGGGAAAGTCTGACCCAGAATTTGCCTGGATAGTGGGACGCACTTTCCGGAGGGCTGTTCCACCGCAACTTCGAAGAGTGGCTACACGCTGCATCACAACGTGTAAATCTGCTACACTAGTACAACATGCCTCCGTAGCTCAGGGGATAGAGCACCGCTCTCCTAAAGCGGGTGTCGACGGTTCGAATCCGCCCGGGGGCACCAGAAGATTATAACGGCGTCGCGAGAGCGGCGCCGTTTCTGGTTTGTGGGAGCTGCCGACGGATTAGGACCGTCGACACCCGCGTCACCAATTTCCCCGCGGGGGGGAGTTTTCGAATCAGCCCGGGGACACCAGAGATTGATCGAGCCCGGTACACCGTCACGGTACCGGGCTCTTCTGGTTCATGTCATGTCAAAAACGAAGCGCCCGCTTGCTGGGGGAGCAAGCGGGCGCCTGTGAGCGAATATGTTTGCGGCGGGAGCCGTAATGGGCGGTGGGGCGGCGACTAGTTGGTCGTACCGGAATCGTCGCCCGTGCTCGTGCCCGAGCCAGAGCCCGAACCCGAGCCAGAAATCGAAACCGTCAGCGTAATCGTGCTGTCGGTGGACTGCTTGCCGGTGGGGGAGACGCCCGTAACGGTGGCATCCTCGTTACCGCTCACGGGATTGCCGTTCTGGTCACAGAAGCCAATGTTATAGAAACCGGCGTTGTTGAGCGCGGTAACGGCGGCGGAAATGCTCTTGCCGTATAGGTTGCCCGGGACGGAGGCCTTGCCGGACTTCTTGGCAATGACGACAGTGATCGTGGCGCCGGGCTTCTGCTTGCCACTGGGGTTCCAGCTAATGACGGTGCCCTCGGTGACGGAGTCGTTCTCCTGGTAGCTGACGTCGACGCCAAAGCCTGCCATATCGAGGGCGTTGCGCGCCTGGGCCTCGGTCATGTCGGTCAGGTCGGGGACGGACGTGGTATCCGGGCCGCTCGAGACCTTGTACGAGATGGTCGTGCCCTTCTCGACTTCCTTACCGGCTTCGGTGCCCTGCTCAAAGACCTGGCCCTCATCGGCCTCGTTGGCCTCCTCGGAGGCGTTGCCCTTCAGGCCAACGCTTGCCAGCGCGGCTTCTGCCTGGTCCTTGGTCAGGCCGACCAGCCGGGGAACCTCGACCTTCTCGGAGGGCTTGGGGCCCTTGGAGATTACCAGGTTCACCTTGGTGCCCTTGGCCTTCTTGGTGTTGCCGTTGGGCGTCTGCTCGGCGACCTTGCCCTCGTCGACATCGTCGTTGTAGCTTTGGTCGATGGTGCCGACCTCGAGGCCGGCTTCCTTGATCTGCTCGACGGCAGTCTGCTGGTCCTTGCCTAGCACATCGGGCACGGTGACCTGCTCGCCGCCAAAGAGTCCTGTGGCAAAGGCCACCACGATACCGATGACGGCAACGGCTGCCACCACGGCGGCGATGATCTTGTTTTTGTTGGATTTGGGCTTTTCGACCTCGTAGGAGCCGGTGGAGCCCGAAACCGAGCTACGGGCGGTATTCTGGCCGCTCACGCCCGAGACGGGACGCACCATGGCGCGCGTCTGATCGGAAAGCTCGCGAGTCTTGGTGGCGCCCAGCTCACCGGGGGCACCGATGATGCGCGTGGGCTCCGAGATGTTGACGGCACGGCCCGACAGGTAGCTGTTGAGCACCTGACGCAGCTCGTCGGCGGTCTGGAAGCGGTTTGCCGGGTCCTTCTCCATGCACTTGAGGATGATGCGCTCAAGGTCGGCGTCGACACCGGAGTTGATCTGGCTCGGCGGAATAGGCAGCTCGTTGACCTGCTTGAGTGCGACCGAGATAGCGTCGTCACCGTCAAAGGGAACGCGGCCGGTGGCGCACTCGTACATCACGACGCCCAGCGAGTAGATATCCGAGGTGGGGCCGAGGTCCTGACCACGGGTCTGCTCGGGGCTGACGTAGTGGGCGGTTCCCAGCACGTTGTTGTCTTGCGTGAGGTGGCTGTTCTTGGCGCGCGCGATGCCAAAGTCCATCACCTTGATGTTGCCGTCTGGCAGCACCATGATGTTCTGCGGCTTAATGTCGCGGTGGATGATCTCGTGCTTGTGGGCGACCGAAAGCGCGGAGCTGATCTGCGAGCCGATCTGGGCGACCTTCTTGGGTTCGAGGGCGCCGTGGCTCTTGATGCCGCTCTTAAGGTCGGTGCCGCGCAGGTACTCCATGACGATGTAATAGGTGTCGCCGTCCTTGCCCCAATCGTAGACGCCCACGATATAGGGGGAGGAGAGACCGGCTGCTGCCTGGGCCTCTTGCTTAAAGCGTGCGGCGAAGGTTGCGTCGCCAGCATACTGCGGCAGCATGATCTTGACGGCTACCGTGCGGTCGAGGACCTGGTCCTGTGCACGGTAGACGGTCGCCATGCCGCCTGTCCCCACCTTATCCTTGAGGAGGTATCTTCCCCCGAGGACCCTCTGTTCCATTCCTGCTCCTAACATAACTATTCGCTCAACGATGTGTGTAGTACCTACGATGTGGCCGCTGGGGCCGTGTGGCGCGTTGCCGCTAACTCTTCGGCCGCAGCGCGCCTCGGGTGTCCGATTCAATCATGGGCATCACGCTCCCTGTGCGGCGAGCGCCGCGGTCAGGACGATGCCGGCAATCTTGGCCGCCTTGACGTCGTGTTTGTCGTAATCCTCCAAGGCCACCGAGATGGCGACCGTGGGTGAATCGTAAGGTGCAAAGCCAACGAACGTCGAGTTGACGTTGGTGCCGCCGGTCTCGGGCGAGCCGGTCTTGCCGGCGACCTTGACGCCGGGGACCTGGGCATCGGTGCCGGTACCGGACTGGACGACGGCGAGCATGGCCTGCTTGACCTGGTCGGCCGTGGCGGAGCTGACGGCCTGACCCAGCGAGCGGGACTGCGTGGTCTTGACCACAGTTCCGTCCGGGGCGAGTACCTGGGCTACAAAGTACGGGTCCATGACCACGCCACTGTTAGCGATGGCGGCGGCAATCACGGCGCTTTGCATGACGGTGGTCTGCGGGCCGGGCGTGTGGTCCATGCCGACAGGCTGGCCGGCGCCGGCCCAAGCGGTCTCCCACTCGGTCATGAGCGACGGGTCTGCCATGATGGAGGCCGCGGAGGTCAGGTCCTGGCCGAGCTTTTGGCCGTAGCCAAAGGCGTTGGCAAACTGCACGAGCGTGTTTGCGCCAACTTCGTTTGCCACCTGGCCAAAGACGACGTTGGAGGACACGGCAAAGGCCTGCTGCAGGCTGATGGTGCCGTAGCTCTCGTTGGCATAGTTGGTGACCGGTGCGTTGCCGATGTCCATGGAGCCGGGCGCCTGGTAGGTGCTGGTAAGGCTGGCGGTGCCGGTCTCGAGTGCCGCGGAAAGCGTAACGACCTTAAACGTGGAGCCCGGCGTGTACAGCGCGTCCATGGCGCGATTGTACATAGAGCCGTCCTCGCCGCCGCCAGCCTGCAGTAGGGCGTCGATGTTGGTGTTGTCGTAGGTGGGCGAGCTGGCACATGCGAGCACCGCGCCGGTACGCGGGTCGATGACCACTACAGCGCCCTTAAAGCCCTTGAGTGCCTGCTCGGCCGCCGTCTGGATGCGCGAGTCGATGGTGAGCTTGGCGGTGTTGCCCGGCTGGGTCTGGCCCGCGAGCGACGCGATGGCGTTGTTCCAGCTGGAGTAGTCCTTAGAACCGGTGAGCGTGTCGTTCATGACGCTCTCGATGGCGGTGGTGCCATACTGCTGGCTCACGTAGCCAACCACGTGCGCTGCCAGGTTACCGTTGGGGTAGGAGCGTACGTAGGTGCCGTCCTCCTGCTGCAGCGACTCGGCCAGCGTCACGCCGTCGGACGTGATGATGGAACCGCGCTGGATGTACTTGGAGCGGGCGATGGTGTGGTTGTTGGTCGGCATGTCCTGATAGTCCTTGGCCTTGATGACCTGGACATAGGTGAGGTTGCCGATAAGGATGGCGAATAGCGCCGTAAAGGCGAGCACCGCACGGGTTAGACGGTTGGCGAGCGCAACGCGGCCGAGCACACCGGATTCAGGCGTGTCGAGCAGGCGACGGCGCATGCGCGAGCCGACGGAATGGCTGCCGCTGCCGTAGGAAGACGAGGTGGCAAAGCGCGTGCCCGTCGGGGCGGCGGCAGATGCGACCTGATCATCGGTGATGGCGGCCATAGTGCCGGTGCCGGTAAGCTCGGCCTCGCGTCCGGTCGCTTCGTCACCGGCGCGCAGCAGGAGCGCGACGATGATAAAGCTTGCCAGCAGCGAGGAACCGCCCTGGCTCATAAGGGGTAGGGTGACGCCGGTCAGCGGGATCAGGCGGGTAACGCCGCCCACGATTAAAAAGGCCTGGAAGCTGATGGCGGCCGTAAGGCCCGTGGCGCTAAAGGCGGCGAGGTCGGATTTAGCGCGGGCAGCCGTGGTGAGGCCACGCACGGCAAAGAGCATAAACAGGATGAGCACGGCGCCGCCGCCCAAAAGGCCCATCTCCTCGCCGATGGCCGAGAAGATAAAGTCGGACTCGACGACAGGGATGTTGTTGGCCATGCCGTTGCCGATACCAACACCGACCAGACCGCCATCGGCAAGCGAGAAGAGCGACTGGACGATCTGGTAGCCCTGGCCCTGGGCGTCCTTAAACGGATCGACCCAAACCTGGAAACGCACCTGAACGTGAGACAGGAACTTGTAGGCGCCCACGGCTCCAACGGCTAAGAGCGCAAGGCCGATAACGACATACGAAAAGCGCCCCGTGGCAACGTAGAGCATCAGCAAGAAGATGGTGTAGAACAGCACGGCCGAACCCAGGTCGCGTTCGAAGACGACGACGAGCAGGCACACACCCCACACGGCAAACAGCGGCAGCAGCAGTCGCAGGCGAGGGATCTTAAAGCCCAGGATCTTGCGGTTGGAGATGGAGAGCAGCTCGCGGTTCTCGGCCAGGTACCCGGCCAGGAACAGCACGATAAAGACCTTGGCGAACTCGCCGGGCTGGATGGTAAAGCCCGCGATGCGAATCCACAGCTTGGAGCCCGAGATCGTGGTGCCGATAAAGATAGGCAGCATCAACAGAATGATGCCGATAATGCCAAAGGTGTACTTGTAGCGCATGACTACGTCGAGGTTCTTAACCAACGCGAGCGTTCCCACCATCAGGGCCACCGAGACAAACAGGATGATGAGCTGTGAGATGGCGAGAGCGGGGGCGAGACGCGTCACGAACGTGATGCCGATGCCCGAAAGCACAAAGACAATGGGCAGGATGGCGGGGTCGGCACCGGGCGCCAAGATGCGCACGGCAATGTGGGCCGCGGCAAAGGCGGCAAAGAGGCCGATCGGTACGGCGAGCGTCTCAAAGGAGATGGCAGCGCCCGCGGTGAGGACGTACATCGCATACAGCAGGATGACGGGGAACGCCGAGGCGATGAGCAAGAGCAGCTCGGTGTTGCGGCGACTCATAAGCGGCACTCCCTTTCTAGTTCTTTTCGGAGGCTTCGGCCTCGGCGGACTGTTCGGCGGTTTTCTCGGAATCTGATTCGGAGGTCGATCCCTGGTCGGTGTTGTCGCGAATCGTTTGCGCGTCGATCACCTGGCGGGTCTGCTCCTCGTCGATCTGGTGGCGGTACTTGGATATCGTGTCCTGCGCATCGTCGACACTTGTTTGCGGAATGCCCGCCTTGAGGCGGTTTTGCGTGTCTTCGGGCAGGTCGGACAGCTTGATACTGGTTTCGCTTTCGAGCCAGTGGAGCTTGAGTCCGAGCGGCTTGCCGGGCAGGCCGCGCCAGACGGCGACATTGCCCTGGTAGGTACCCAGGTAGTACGAGCCGGTGACACCCGTGTAGGCCCAGATGGCAGCCGCCAGCACCAAGACGAGACCTAAGACGACGCCGATGGTGACGTTGCGGCGACGCACGCGTTGCGCCTCGCGCATAACGCCATCGTCAACCAGGTCAACGACTACTACGGTCACGTTGTCGTGGCCGCCGGCGGCAAGCGCCGCGTCCACTAGGTTGTCGACGCAGATTTGCGCGGTTGAGGACTGCGTGGCGATGTTCTCGATATCGCTATCGGGAATCATGCTCGAAAGGCCGTCGGAGCACAGGATCAGGCGGTCGCCTTCCTCGATATGCAGAGTGAAGTGGTCGGCATACATGGCGGGGTCCGAGCCCAGCGCACGGGTGATGACCGAACGGTTGGGGTGGACGCGAGCCTCATCTGCCGTAATCTCGCCGGCGTCCACGAGTTCTTCCACATAGGAGTGGTCGCGGGTCACGCGGATGAGCGTGCCCTCGTGGAGCAGGTAGGCGCGCGAGTCGCCCACGTGGGCGATGGCGAGCGTATCGTTTTCGATATAGGCGCAAGTGGCTGTGCAGCCCATGCCGGGCTTGCCTAGGCCATTCAAGGCGGCCTCGATTACGGCGGCGTTAGCGGCCTCGACGGCTGCCGCCAGGCGTGCGGCGTCGGCGGACTGCGGGGCCGTCTTGGCAATAGTCTCAACGGCGATGGAAGAGGCCACCTCGCCGGCAGCGTGACCACCCATGCCGTCGCATACGCAAAAGAGCGGCGACTGCACCAGGTAGGAATCCTCATTGTGCGGGCGTACGCAGCCAACGTCGGAGCGGGCGCCCCACATGAGTTGCGTGGTGGTGCCGGCATCATAGGTCGAGTCGGTCTCGATGCGCTCCTCGGTCAGGGGCTCAAAGCTCATGGTCGAGCCGGGGTCTTTGAGCTTGGCCTCAACGGCGGCAACGTCGATTTCGGCTGTGTCACCGGGAGAGACGGTGTCGGTCTCGGCGTTTGATTCGGAATCGCCGGTGTCCGGGGAGTCGGGCTCCTCGGACACGCGGGCGGTCGACTCGTCGTCTTGCGGGCTGACGTCTATAGGCTCGGGCGCCGGCGTAGACGCGGGCGCAACCTCGGATGCCGGGGCTATGGGAAACGCCGGCGCGGCGGGCTCGGGTGCCGCAAACACCGCAGCGCTCTCGTTGATTGCCGCGGCGACAGGCTCTGCAAAGTGAGCTGGCGCCGAGGTTGCTTCGGGCGCTGTGGGCTGTTCCGCGGCATGTGCGCCGATGGGCGCCGCTACGGCATCCTCTTCGTCCTCGTTATCGGCGAGATCCGAAATATCATGCGTTACATGCGAAAGAGGCAGGGAGAACACGGTGTCCTCGGGTTCCACGGGTGCGGAGCCCGCCGGAGCGGCGTGGGCCGGCGCAGCTGTGGCGGCAGCCGGTGCCTCGGTCATAGTCGCGGACTTGTTCTCCTCGTCGATCATCGACGGTTCACCTTCATGACCACGTCGCCAATCTGGACTTCGTCGCCCTCACGCAGCGTCGCGGGCTCCACGAGCTGGCGGCCGTTGACGAGTGTGCCGTTAAGCGAGTTGAGGTCCTCGATGATGAGCGCCGGGCCCTGCAGCGAAAAGCGCGCATGCGAGGCCGAGACGAACGGTTCGTTGATGCAGATGTCCGAAGATGGCGAGCGACCGACGATGACGGGGCCGAGCATGTCTACGTGGATGCCACGGATGCCGCGCGGGCCCTTGTCCACATCGATCGTCCAGATAGCCGAGTCGCGGCGCTGTCCGCGAACAAGTCCCACGCCGGTCTTCATGACGGCGAACAGGAAGATATAGAGCAGGGCGACCAGGACGATGCGGCCTGCAAAAAGGACGATATCGATGTTCATAAGCGACTATCCCCTAAATTCAAAGGTGCTCAGGCCAAACGTCAGTAGATCGCCGTTGCGCAGCGGGCAGCGCGTAATGCGGCGGTTGTTGACGAGCGTGCCGTTGGTGGAATTGAGGTCCTCGATCGACCAATCCGAGCCCGTAAAGGTGAGCTGGGCGTGGCGGCGCGACACGTTGGGGTCGCGCAGGGCGATGTCCGAAACCGAACGCTCGCGACCGATGGTCACCTGTGCGGAGGTGATGCTATGGCTCTCGCCGCTCACGACGTCGACGAGCTGGGCGAGCGGGCGCTGCGGGGCGCGAGTGCTTGCCATGTTGGAGGCGATGCCGGCTGCGGCGCCTAGGCCCACGGCGGCACCGGTCGCGGCGGCTCCGCCCATGCCGGCAAGCGCGTCGCGCGAGACGGTCTGCGGCACCGGGATGGGTGCGGCGGCGGGGTCGGGGACGCTGGGCGCGAAGGGGTCTGCCATGGCAAGCGGGTCGGGAGCGGCGGCGCGAGGCGTCGGCTGCTGCTGGGGCATGGTGGCGGGGCGCTGCTGCTGCGGGGCAGCAAACTGCTGCTGGCCGGCGCGCGGGGCGCTGGCGGCACGGCTTGCCGCTGAGTTGTTCTGGCCCAGGCCGTTTTGATAGGCGCGCTCTTCTTCGTACAGGCGGCCGAGCGTGGGGGCATCGACGTTCTCGGCAAAGACCGAGAACTTGCCGGCGCGCAGCTGCGGATCGATCATAAAGCGCACGAGGGGCTCGCCGACAAAGACATAGCGGCGCTTTTCGGCCTGCGCTTTCACAAACTCGCGGACCTCGCGCGAAAGCTCGGGGTAGAACGGGGCGAGCATGGGATCGTCGTCGGCGGCGATCAGGATGGTATAGAGTGCCGGCGCCGTGTTGACGCCATTGATCACCAGAGTCTGATCCTCCATGTCGCGAGCGGCCTGCTTGGCAAGCTTCTTAAAGGAGAACGGGGCACGGGTGGCACCGAAGATGCCGGCCACGTGGTCCTCGAAGATGTTCAGGAAGTTCACGAAAGATCACTCTCCGTATAGGTTCTTTGGTATCCGAGCAAATATAGGCATATCCCAACGATTATAGAGGATAGGGTTCCCGCAACTGCCGCCTTGGCGGCGACCGCGGCTGCAAGGCTGGCAATTTCCATATGGTGTGCAAGACAGGATGCCGCTGCGCAGCCGATGCCGGTGACGGCGATGGCGGCGATTGCGGCAAGGTTTGAGCCCTGGTCGGCACGCTTGGCATGGGCATTGAGCAGCGCAGATGACGCTGCGGCAGTTGTCGCGACTAGCACAAAGGCAGCCCAAAGGAGCGGGTCTTCCAGCGCTGCGGCAACGTTACCGAGCCCCAGCACGCCTCCGGCTGAAAGCGCGACCGTCGCCAGACGGGCAAAAAGCACGCCCATGCCCGTTGCCGCGGCGGCGCTTGCCGGGCCGAGCCAAAATGACGCGACGCCGGCGGCGACCCCAGCTGCCAGGAAGGTATTGCCGGTCAGACAGCCAAGCGCAAGCGCGCAGGTGAGTGCGGCGCTCGCGGCAGCCTCGGTGCGACCCCAGGCGATCCACCAACCGGACATGGCAGCGGCAAAGATCACCGCGACGGGCAACATCGACAGGATGCCCTGCGCCTGCATGGTGGCGTTTGCCATGAGCACCAAAAAGCCCACAGCCGAGATGGCCGAGCCAATCTGGGGGGCCAGGCCGGCCGCCGCTCCGATCGCGATAGCCGCAATGACCAGGCCGGGAAGCGCCGCGACGCCGGCCGTCTGCATCAGCAAAAAGCTAAAGGCGCCGCACGTTAGCGCCGAGATAGCGTGCATGGCGTAGTCGCGCGCATGGCTCCAGCGCGTGCCTGCCCAGCCGAGTGCGGGGTCGACTTCGATGGTGTCGTCCTCGTAGTACGACGGCTCGATATCGTCGAGCTCCTGCTCGTCATCCGAAAGCTCGCCAACCATTTGCTCCAGACTGCGACGGCCCTCGCGCACGCTGCCCAGACCGGCAAGGAGTTGGTCGCAAAATGCCTCGATGCTGTTGGGGCGGTCCTGCGGCATGGGGGAGAGCGCGCTCATGAGCGCGCTCTCGGCTCCCGGGGAAAAGTGTGGTATCAGCTCGCTGGGATAGGTGGCGCCGCCGATGATGCGGTCGAGCGAGTCGGCGGGCGTGGCCGCCATAAAGGGAGCGCTGCCGCACAAGCCCTCATAGATAACGCAGGCAAGGGCAAAGACATCGGCGCGTTCGTCGACCGTGCCGGTCTCGATATCGAGCTGCTCGGGCGGCATGTAGCCGATGGTGCCGCCGCGCGAGCCGCCAAAGCCACCGGCGGACGACAGTCGCGCCATGCCAAAGTCGGTGAGCTTTACATTGCCCGAGTGGTCGATGAGCACGTTGGCGGGCTTAATGTCCAGGTGGAGTACGCCATTGCTATGGGCGAAGGTGAGCGCCTGGCCCAGGGCATCGGCAATGGCCGCGGCCTCGTCAAAGGTGAGCGAGTGGCCGTCCACGCGATGCAAAAACTCGGCCAGCGACATACCGTCGACATACTCCATGACCAGGTAGGCATAGGCGGTGTCATGCGTAAAGTCGATGACCTGCACGATATTGGGATGTTGAAGCATGGCGGCAGTGTGCGCCTCGCGCAGGACATCCATGATGTCGCTGGCGGGCATGCCGGCGCCGTTGATAAGGGGGATGCGCTTAATGGCGACGCGGCGGCGCAGGTGCGTGTCGCGGCAAATCTCGATGGAGCCAAAACCGCCGGTCGCAAGTGTCTCGAGCGGCTGGTACCGCTTAAGCAGCTCGCGAGAGCTGGTGCCCTCCAAAGGAACGTCCGGCGAGAACCGGGCGGTATGTTGCGAGAAAAGCGGCATGGCCAACCCTCGTGCGTTTAAAGTTCGTTTGCGAGTGGCGGGCGCGGAGCCGAGCCGTTCGCGGTGGCATAGATGCTGCTAGTGTAGCACGCTCGGGCAGATGGCGAGGATAGCGGGATGCGAGGTGGCCCGATCGATTCGGCCCGTTTCAGCTCGTTTGGAAAGCGCATCTCAGTTTTCAGCCAAATTATGGGATGCGCTTTCCAAATGGGGTGGGCTGCGGAAACTGCATCCCAGAATATTGCCCTGGAACGGGATGCGCTTTCCGAACCGGCGTCCAAAAGGAAACCGCATCCCGCTTTGATGTGGGGACTGCGAACAAAAGCCGGACCGTGATCTGGCGCGGATTGGAGTTCGCCTGAATCATTGATGCTGGCTGGTGTGAGAACAGAGATAAACGAGCGGCTCGAGCGATATAATGACACGCTATGGAGGCCGTATGCTCTTTTCCCGCCGTTCTGCTACATTTGCCTGCGCCATTGCGCTTGTCGTAATGGCGGTCACCCCTTATCACCGGTTTTCATCTTCAATCGGCCTAGCGTCAGGTGCAATGACCTGGCTCGTTATCCTGGGCGCATGCCTCGCGGCGTTTGTTCATGGTGCTGCGCTATGCAAGGGGGGAATGAGAAGGCCGAGGCATCTCGGTGCCATCGGTGTTTTCCTTGGTGTTATTGCAACGGTTCCCGAATGGGCCGACCTGGCTTTCTATGCTCGCGGAGACTCTATTCCAATCGTGTTTGCACCGATTTGGTTGTTACATGGCGTTTCGTGTGTCTCGTGCTTTGTTGGGTCGCTGCTTCTCTCATATGTTATTTGGGGCACGGCGGACTCTCCTTTGACGCAGAGGTCGACACGGACTGACGAAAGGGAAACTCGTCACCCGCAGGACGCGATTTTTACAGAAACAATAGCCGTCATGTCTTGCCTGCTGTTTTGCTGTCGAGTTTCATGGAGAGTCGTTCCCGAGCCATGGGGGATGCCCCCTGTAACGGCCGCGTCAATTGGCCTTGCGCTTTTAATTCCGTTGGTCTATCTCGCATTGACTGTGGCCCCGCCGTTTTGCCGCCCTCGTGCCTTTGGCCATGGGCGGCGCGACGTGTTTGCCTGTTCTGTGCTCGTAGCAGTTCCTATTGGTCTTATTCCGGCTGTTGAGGCGGCATACTTCGCAAGCGATGCCGTGGTCATTGCATTGCTGGCGATGGGGTCCGTTATCGCTGCTGCCTTCGTATGCATGTTGCTAAGGGGGAAACGGGACAACAATTCGGATATCGCCTGTGCGTCCGACACATTCGATGCGGGGGTGTTTTCCCCTGCCCTGTCGCCTAGAGAAGAGCAGTTTGTTCGACTGCTGCTCAAAGGGAAAACGCCGGCGGAAATTGCCAAGGAGACGGATACGAAGCCATCGACGGTGAGAACAACGCTTCACCGAGCATACGGGAAGGCGTCGGTTGCGGGCTCACGCGAGCTCGTGGCGCTGTTTGCGGGTGAGGGCGATACTGTAGGGCATGAGCTACCGCAGCGGCATGCTGACGATATAGTGGCATCAGCTCGAACGCGCCGGCTGTTTCGATACCTGCTCACATTATTCTTTATCCTCCTTGCGGCGGGGCCCTTGGTAATGGCGGATAGCGATTGGGGGTCCGGTGTTTCGCGGGCTGTCGCCTTTTCCCTCTTAAGCTACGCATTGGGTCTCGGACTGCTTCTGTCGCTACGCTACGCGGGTGGAAAAGCGAATCGTGGCGCTGCGCTGGATAGAGCGGGTGAAGCGATTTGGCTCGGAAGCCCGTACGTATGGGCGGTGCTATCTGCTGTGGAATGGTCTTTTATCTATATCGCGGCATTGATGTGCATACGCGTTCCGTTGATGGCTGTGCCGGTCCTGTTTTGCGGCGTGGCGTCTACGGCTTCGCTCGCTGTTGGGCTGCGTCCGTTTAAGGTGCATGCCCATGCTCGGGCTATCGTGCCGTTGGTGTCAATGGGCATGGTTGCCTTAATCTATGCGGTCGCTAGGGGGCGAATCCATGGACTTGCGGTGCTGACGGGGGTGCTGCTCACATATATAGTGATGCGAAGCTGTCCGCAGCGCAAAATGCTTGGGATATGGATGCTTTGCTTCGGGGCGACGGCTCCTGTTTGGGCTGTCTTGCTCAATATGGTGCAGGATCTGACGGTTTTCGAGCCGTTGTTCCTCGCGTCGTTGTTGGGGCAAAGTTCGGCTGTCAATGTCGTCGTGGCAACGGTGATTGTTTGCTGGTCTGTGCCCATGTTCGTTACGCACATCGCGCTCGCCCGCTCGGTTGAGGACGAGAAGGCCGTCTTGGAGTACCGGGCGAACGGGTCCACCGAAACGGCCCGCGTGCGCCAGCTGGCCCTGCTTACGTCGCGCTCCCTTTCTGATGTTCAGTCGCAAATTTTGCTGATGACGGCAGAGGGGGCAACGACAAAGGCCATTGCGGAGGATGTCGGTTACGCTGCATCTACGGTGCAAGCGCTGCGGTCTGCATCTTACCGCCAGTTGAAGATCAAGAATAAGGCGGAGCTAATTTTATTGTTATCGCAGGTAAATAACGTGTAAACGCCTGAGCAATCAACTCAATAGCGGGTGTTTACAGACATCTTTCTCTATTCATGCGAAGGTTGCCGTGCGTCGACGCATTGTTAACCGCTTTTGATTGGAGAAGGCCATGATTAAGCCAAGGAGCGCTATTGCTCGAATCGGAGTCGGCTTGGTGATTGCAGCTGGTCTGTCCCTAGGGGTTCCCGCTGCATCGTTTGCACAAGAGGAGTTTGACACCTCTCAGGTTTCCAGCATTACTCAAAACGCCGATACGGGAATTACGACCTGTACGAACAATGCCGATAAGGCATTTAGTTTTCAATGTGCCGGGACGAGTGCAACTGGCTACCGTCAAAAGGATGATTCCTCATCGCTCTATCTGGATATCTAGGGCCATACGGGAAATCCGCTTCGGTTATATACAGACGGTGCGTATAACACAAGCGGTAGCGGCAGCATGAATTGTACTCAGGGAACGTATCGTTCGAATCACAAGGGACAGTGGGAAATGTATAACCTCGTCCGTGAGAACGGGCGATCTGCGGCGCGACTGACTGCATGGGCGGAGTCTGGCTACGGCACTGTTATTGGCGTATGGAGCCCCGACTGCGTCGGGCATTTCCACAAGCTTCCCGCATAGTTGTTTGAAATGGCTCCCTTCCGGCTTTCTGGGTCGGAAGGGGGAGGAGGACGTATGAACCAAAAGCTCGCAAGATACGAACTGTCGAAAACGATTAGACGTCCAGCTTTTATCCTTGCTCTCTTGATTGCGGTCGCAGTTGCAATAGCTGCCGCGCTGGAGCCGTGGGCAAATTTGGAAAAAGAGCGCCACAACCTTCTTTCTTTTGGTTACGGCGTTGGCGTGCAAGCCGAAAATTATCTCGGTCAAACACGTGAAAGCAGCTTCGGTAACTGGATTGTTGTGAGCGCGAACGCGCCACTGTCTGCGTCGGTGTTTTTCTATGCACTGCCCCTGCTTGCAATGTTGGCTGGATCTTGGTCGTGTCTCTTTGAGCGTTTGAGTGGTTATGACATGCAGATATGCACGCGCGTTTCCAGAAAGGCGTACGTGAACGTAAAGATGCTGTCTGCTTTCCTCTCCGCGTTTACAGTGACTGCCATTCCTCTGCTCGTCAATTTCCTGATCGTCTCGATGCTTTTTCCTGCGTATCTTCCTCGGGTCGATGAGTCGACTTACGTAGGACTTTACCTGCATAGCTACTTCTCCGGTCTATTTTATTCGCATCCTTTGTCATATGTGCTCGCATACACGCTGTTCGATGCTGTCACGCTCGGGACTTTATCCATGGCTGTAACTGGCTTCTCAATTTTGTTTCGTAGCAGAATCAAAGCGATAATTGTCCCGTATCTGCTAATGGTTGCGTGGCATTTTGCAAATGGCTGGATCTTCGGCGTAATGGCTTGTGTGGGGTTTAACTGCAATATCCTCAACAGCATCAGGTCGGAATCGCTGAATAACTGGCCAGACATTCGAGCCGGTTTTGCGGAAATCATATTATTGACCCTTGCTTCGTTGGCTTTTTCTGGGGCGTGGAAAAGACGCGAGGTGGTCTGATGCTGTTTAGGCTGGTCGCCGCGGACCTGAGGACCGTTTTGAAGAAGAACATCATCACTTTTATTGCAATTGCGGCAGTGACCGTTGCGAACTTGGTGTACGCCTACGGATTGTCTTCTGTGTATGGGGTTAGAACGGATACCTTGGGGTTTGCGGATAATCTTGCGCTCGTGTTTGCCGGATCTGCTCCGTTTGAGCCTAGGCCCGGGGTCATGTTTGTGCCTCCGCTAGGATGGCTATTTCTCATTCTGCTTATTCTCTATACAACACTCGACTATCCGACCGAATCGTTGCACGGGTTTGGTTTGCAAGCGCTTGTTCGATGCCGGGCAAGAACCCTTTGGTGGGTCTCGCGTTTTATCTTGGTGGCGGCAGTAACGGCATTTTCACTGCTCGTGGTGGTTTGCTCTGTTGTGATTTGGAGCTTGGTGGTGAGCTCCTCGTTCAGCGCGGTCATTCATGGTGAGTCGCTTCAACTGGCTAATTTGGCGCCGTGGTTTCTCAAAGCTGCCGAGGCAGATGCGCTGCCGTTTTTCATAGGTCTCTTATTTGCTTTTGAGGCGCTTGCGTTTGCGCAGGCAGCGGTTGGGTTTGTGCTTGGGTCGTCAGTCTCGTTTGTGGTTTTAATGAGCTACCTGATCTGCTCGGCATATGCACGACATTGGGCGCTATTGGGTAACGCCTTGATGCTGTTGCGCTGGGGTGGAATTGTCAAAGAGGGAATCGCGGCGGGCTCGAGTGTCTTGTCATCAATTGGGCTTATGTCGTTATGCCTATCGTTGGGTGGACTGTGGTTTCGAAGGGCCGACCTTATAGAAAAGGGGGACAAGATATGAGTGTGATCGTAAGGGGCGTATCGAAGCGCATGGGTAAAAACGATGTCCTGCGCAACGTGTCCATCGAGGTTGACCCTGGGACTGTGGTCGGGCTTCAGGGGATAAACGGTTCGGGTAAGACCATGCTCATGCGAGCGGTTTGCGGGTTGATCAAGCCTACCGAAGGCGAAATCTCTATCGATGGCCAAAGGCTTGGGGCGGACATCTCGTTCCCGCCGAGTCTGGGGATGTTGATCGAGGCGCCTTCCTTTTTGGGATATCTGTCTGGCTACGACAATCTGAAGCTCATCGCTCAGATCAAGGGCGTTGCCACCCCCGAGGACATTCGCTCTGCCCTGCGGCTCGTGGGGCTCGATGCAGACGAAAAAAAGAAGTTCCGAGCATACTCGCTTGGGATGGAGCAGCGTCTGGGGATAGCTGCGGCAATTATGGAGAAGCCGAAGCTGCTTGTTCTCGATGAGCCAACGAATGCCCTCGACGAAGCGGGCGTTGAAATGCTCAAGCGCGTTGTGGCGATGGCGGCATCAACGGGTCGTGAGGTCCTTCTGTCCAGCCATGACGGAGAGGTGCTCGAGGAACTGGCCGATCGGGTTTACTGCATGCGCGACGGTGCCGTTGTGAAAGTTCGGGAAAGGTCGTGAGCGCGATGAAGAAGACCCTGTGGACGAGAAGATCGGCGCTCGCGCTTTTTTGCTGTGCTGCTGCCGGCCTTGCGGGCATGAGGGTGAGCGTCGTTAACGGGAACCGGACGGTCATTCCTGAGAAATATTACGCGGAGGGCGAATGGCTCTCGATGGATGGAGCGTTTCTGGGGTCGAAGGATGTGGTGACTGATGGGTATTCGTTTTGCATAGACGGGGCAGAGTTGCTCACGCCGCGCGAGTATCTCAAACGAGCACATGACGATTATTCAAAATATGGCACCGTGGATACGAAAACGAGACTGAAGGATGCCGACATCACGTGCGTTATCGCCGTAAAGATGCGTGTCAGAAATAGGGATAATATCGACGGTGGAATCAAAGCGTATGTTTGGCATCTGGTTCCGGAGTCTGCGCCAAACTATGATTTTGTAGTCAATACCGATCTGATAACGCAAGCCATGCCGGTCCTTGGCGGCTCTGCTGCGTTTGCCGTGGAGGTTGGGGCAGAAAACGAGTTGCTCGTCCCATTTATGATGCAGAACACCAACGACTATTTCGAAGGTTACGAGACCGTCCGTTTTGAGAAAGCATTTCCCGGGACTTACACGATGAAGATGACCGATCTGCCGGAGCGGAGGCTCTTAAGGTTTGAAGTGAAATAGCTCGAGAGCAAGGCAAAACGGGTCCATTGGCGGTACGCGCGCCCGATTCCAGGCGCCCCGGCCCGGAATCGGGCGCGGGACGAGGCGCCTTCGGTGTCGGCCGGCCTACCGCTTCTTCTTGCTCTTCTTCTGCTTGCGCTGCTTGCCCTTGGTCTCCTGGGGCTTGTCGCCCTGTTTTGCTTCGGCAGCGGCCTTTTCTGCCTTCATCTTCTTGCGTTTGGTCTCGATGCGGAGTTTTTTGTTGATGCGCGCCTTAAGGAAGGGGCCAAACTGCTCGGCATCGCCGCGGATAAAGGTGTCCTTAGGGATAGTCACGCCCTGGTCGGCGAACATGGCTACAAAGATGCGCTCGCCGTCGAGTACGTGGTCGAGCTTCTCAAACGGGAAGAACTGCGACTTGCCGCTCTTGCCCCAAACCATCAGGCCGTCCTCGTTGGCAGCGACGCGGCGATAGCGGCCACCCATGGACTCGTCGGCCTCGACGGCGTCGATAAAGTCACGGGCGAGCGTGTGGTGCAGGTTTTTGCTCCACCAGGCCAAAAAGGCGCCGAATACGATCAGGACGACGCCAAACTTGATCCAGTTACCGCCGGCCACCAGCATGCCAATGCCGATCAGCGCGGCAATTGCCGCGGCGACATACAGCGAACCGCGACGCCTGGGCGAGGCGACCAGGCGGGCGAAGTCGGTGACCAGGTCGTTTTCGTACTGGTACTCGTTGAGGTACAGGATGCCGTCGTCGGCTGCGGCCTGCTCCTCGAGCGCGACCTCGACCTGGTCGGCTGCTTCGGAGGGGACGAGGTTGCTCTCTGCGTCTGCCATGCTCTTTGGACTCCTATCGCGGCGGGCTCGCCGTACGGGTTATTATGAATGCAGTATGCCGTGCGACCGCATGGCCGTCGCGGCAACAAGACTCAGTATACCCGGGGGAGCACCCATGGAATCGTTGTACCGAAAGTATCGCCCGCTCACCTTCGACTCCGTGGTGGGCCAGCAGCATATCGTCTCGACGCTCGAGCACGCCATCACCGAGGGGCGCCTGTCCCACGCATACCTGTTCTGCGGACCGCGCGGCACGGGCAAGACCACCATGGCGCGCATCCTTGCCAAGGCGCTGCTGTGCCGTAATGCCGAGGCAGCGCGCGCCGAGGGCGCAAGCGGGTGCATGCCCGACGGCACCTGTGAGGAGTGCGAGCTCATCGCCGAGGGCAACCACCCCGATGTCTACGAGCTCGATGCCGCAAGCCGCACGGGCGTGGACAATGTGCGCGAGGAGATCATCAACTCCGTCAACTTTGCCCCGGTGCGCGGCAAGTACAAGATCTATATCATCGACGAGGTTCACATGCTCACGACGGCGGCGTTCAACGCGCTGCTCAAGACGCTCGAGGAGCCGCCGGCACACGTGATCTTCGTGCTGTGCACCACCGACCCGCAAAAGATTCTGGAGACCATCGTCTCGCGCTGCCAGCGTTTCGATTTCCATCGCATCGGCAACGAGGATATCGAACATCGCCTGTCCTACGTGTGTGAGCAGGAGGGCTTCGATTACGACGACGAGGCGCTGACCATCGTGGCGCGCCATGCCAAGGGCGGTATGCGCGACGCGCTTTCCACGCTGGAGCAGCTGAGCGTTTTTGGCAACGGCGCCGTGCATGCGGACGATGCCCGCTCGCTTTTGGGCGAGGTTTCGGACCAGATCCTGGGCGAGTTTGCCCGCGCCATCGCCGAGCGTGATATTGCTGAACTCTATGGGCTCATTCGCGCACAGGTCGAGGAGGGCAATGATCTGCTTGAGCTGACGCGCGACCTGGTGGCGCATGTGCGCGACGTGTATGTGGCCTGCGTTGCCGGTGCCCGTGCCGAGCTGTTTGAGGGCGGGGCCGAGCAGGCCGAGGCGCTTGCTGCCGAGGCTGCTGCCTTTGGCGAGCATCCGGCCGACCGTCTGGCCCGCGTGCTGACGGTGCTCGACGATGCCGCGCTGGAGATGAGGGGCGCGAGCGACGTGCGCCTGGTGCTCGAGATCGCCTGCACGCGCCTGGCACGTCCCGAGGCCGATTTAACGATTGAGGCATTGGCCGAGCGCGTGGCCCGCTTGGAGGCCATGGTTGCCAACGGCGCCGTGCCGGCGAGCGTGGCTGCTGCTCAGGCCGCCGCGCCTGCAGCATCCGTACCCGCTGCTGCCCAACAGCCGACGCTAATTTCGGGCGCTCGTGCTGCCGCTCCGGCGGCATCCGCTGCCCCCGCTGCTACGTCCGCGCGCCAGGGCGGCATGCCCTGGGACCGAGGCGCTGCCGCTCCGGCGACCCAGCCTGCGCCCGCGCCGACCCCCAAGCCTGCCGCGCTGACATCTCAGCCTACATCGGCTCCGATGTCTCAGCCCGTTGCGGCTCCCGCGCCTGCCGCCGCTCCGGCACCTAAGCCCCAGCTCAACAACGCCGCCCAGGTTGCTGCCGCCGGCGCCGCCGAGACCCCCGCGGTTGAGGATGCCGGCGAGCTCCAGCGCAAATGGGCCGAGGTCGTCGAGCGCGTCAAGGCCCAACAACCTTCTTATGCGGCTCTCCTGTTGAACGCTCGCGCTACGGCAGACGATGGTTCTAAGCTCACGGTCTCGTTCCCTACGGCATTTGCTATCAAGATGCTCGGGCGTGCTGATACACGGGCGGTGTTTTTGCCGACAGTCAGTGCGGTTTTCGGTCGTCGCACCGTCGACTATGTCTTGGATGGAGGTGGCACGCCGGCTCCTCAACATGAGGAGCATTCTCCATCTGCACGGGCTGCGGCATCTGCGGACCCGCAACCCGTGTCCTCGGCGGCCCCTGCATCCTCGAACGCCAGCGCGATGCAGCCAAAAGCGGCACCGGTAGCGACACCGACCCCGTCGGCGCCTGAACCCGCTGCGCCCAAACCGGCTGCTCCGGTCCCCGCGCCCAAGCCCGCTGCCGCGCCTGCGCCCGAGTCATCCGACCTGGCCAAGGCCCCCTGGCTGCGCTCCGACAACCCCGCCGGCGCCCCCGCTACGGGTAAGCTCCCGACCGAACCCGCGCCCCGAGCGCCCGAGCGCGCGTCCGCTTCCAAGACTCAGCCGTCTGCGCAGACTGCGTCGTGGGAATCCGAGCAGGTGCCCTACGACGACGCCATGGTCGGCGGCTTCGCCGGCGATACGAGCGGGGAGGATCTTCCTCCGTTCGACGTGCCTGCCGCGGTGCCTGCGCCCAGCCCTGCCGCTTCAGCCGCGGCTCCCGCAGCTGCGACGTCCGCTCCCACAAGCGATGACGCCCCCGCTGCCCCTTGGGAGTCCAACCCCGGCGCCGGCAGTCCCTTCGGCCACCAGGGCGCAGCCCCGAGCATCCCGCAGACCGAGGATGAGGCCAAAGCCCTCATCCGCAACGTCTTTGGACAGGCCACCATCTTCAAACCGGTGGAGTAACTGTGCGGGCGGGTACGCTGCTCAAGAAGAGATCTCTTTGTTCGGGCGCATCTGTATTTCGGACATGTGTAGTGTGGTGCCGCGTATATCGCATTCGAGCAGACAGGCGCGTGACGGTCGGCCTAGGATGCTGAGGTCGATACGATATGTCGCATGGCTGTCCGTGTATTCGACTTGCTCGGCGTTGACGGTTGCTCCGATTGTAAATAAAGAGCCCAGTTCGGCATCGACAATCTTGGAGTCCTTTATCTTGACCTTGAACTCTTGGTAGAGGGACGGGCTGTTGTAGTAAATGGTTCGGGTTCCGTCGGTGCACTCATCGGTCGCTTCCCATTTGACGACGGGCTGGTCCGAGCTGGCTATCAGTAGTTCTGCTCCAAAGGCTATGGCATGGGTGATGACAACCAGCAATGCCCAGCCGACAAAGAGATAGAGAACCACATGTGCAACGGGGTGTTTTGAGCGGATGTTTTGGAGCGCGTCGGGGGCATTCATGGGGCACCTCCAAATTGCTATCTTTGACAATCAAATTATACCCTGCCGCCATGTGCTCCGCCTCGAGCAGCGGTTTGGCATTTAGCTATTTAGTGGCACACATGAAATGCCGGATTCGGCTCTACTAGATTGAGTATGCGATATTATGCAACCTTGCATAATTCGGCCTTGCATAATCTTTGCGTGCGGTTTGTATTGGAGGACATGTATATCGACTGAGGTAGCGTGTCCGCCCCGTTCGCTGGCCTCACGCCGTGGTACGATTTTTGAGCTTGAAAGTCCCGCCGCGCTCCGGCTGCCCTTGCAGCTCGGCGTGCGGCCGCACGTAAAGGAGCCATCATGGCCGGTATGAACATGCAGCAGATGATGAAGCAGGCTCGCAAGATGCAGGAGCAGCTTGCCGCCGCGCAGGAGAACCTCAAGTCCCAGACCGTCGACGCCTCTGCCGGCGGCGGTATGGTCAAGGTGACCGTTAACGGCGAGATGGAGCTCGTCAACCTCACTATTGACCCCGATGCCCTCGATCCCGAGGACGTCGATATGCTGCAGGACATGATCATGGCTGCCGTCAACGAGGCCGTCCGCGGCGTCAACGAGCTCGCCAACAAGCAGATGGGCGCCATCACCGGCGGCCTCAACATCCCGGGCATGCCGTTCTAAGACACGCATATATATGAGTGCGAATCACAGTCTGCAAAAACTGCTCGATGAGCTGGGCCGTCTGCCGGGCATTGGTCCCAAGTCGGCCCAGCGCATCGCCTATTACCTGCTCGAGGCCGATGCCGAGGAGGCCCGCCGCCTGGCCGAGGCCATCCTGGAGGTTAAGCAGGAGGTCCACTTTTGCAGCCGTTGCTTTAACTACGCCACGGCCGACGAGTGCTCCATCTGCCAGGATTCGATGCGCGACACTACTCGCATTTGCGTGGTGGGCGAGCCGCGCGATGTCCAGGCGATTGAGCGCACGGGCAGCTACCACGGTCTCTACCACGTATTGGGCGGCGTGATCAGTCCCATGGACAAGATTGGTCCCGAGCAGTTGCACATTCGTGAGCTGCTGGCACGCTTGGGCCACGAGGACATCCACGAGGTCATCATCGCCACCAACCCCAATATCGAGGGCGAGACCACGGCGAGCTACCTGGCCCGCACTATCAAGCCGCTGGGCGTTGAGGTATCGCGTCTGGCGAGCGGCCTTCCCGTGGGCGGCGACCTGGAGTATGCCGACGAGCTTACGCTTGGGCGCGCCATCGAGGCCCGTCGCACGATTTAGTCGCCGGGTGCTCCGCGGCATGGCCGGCCGTTCTGCCGCACGGGGTACTCATAATTAGGCACGCGTTCGCTTGTTTGTTGTGCAACAAACCTGCTCTACTTTCGCTTATCGCGTGGATGGGGCCGTTTGTACTCCGTATTTGCTCATTCGTTGCGCAACCTTTTAGATTCGCTGATACACTCACATATGGATATGAATGAATGCGCCGCTCCTGAGCGGCGTGTTTTTGTTAGAGGAGAGCGCATGCGACCCGGGGGCACTCAGACAAAGCGTGGCACCGCGGTGCGCATACGACGCCGGCTGGGCCTGGCGCCTCGGGCGTACGTGCTGCTGTCGTGCTCGCTGGCGCTCGTCGTTGCCGGCGTCTCGGCCTATGGCATGACGGTGCCGTCCATGGTGCAGGCGCATGCTGCGCGCGAGTTGCATATAGGGCGCAAGGCCAAGAACGACCTGGGGACGACAACCGGATATGCATGGGCGAGCGTGGTCGGGCGCACCGTGTTTGGCGTCGATCCTGCTGACGAGGGCGAGCAGGCGTCTAACGAGATCACGCTGGCAAACGGCAAGACCATCGTGCTCACCAACACCAAGGTCATTACGAAGCTTTCCAATAACAACGTGGCTTCTGTCATTAACAAAGCGGAGCAGCAGAAGGAGCAGGATACGCAGCAGGCGGGTAAGCCCGGCGGCTCGGACGGGTCCGGTTCTGGCACCGGTTCGGGCTCCGCCTCTGGCGGTGGATCTTCGAGTGGTGGCTCGACGGACGGCGATGCCGGCGGGGACACGGGCACGGGTAGCCTCTCGGCTGCCGAGGAGGAGAGTATCCACAGTTGGCTCGTGACCAAATACAACATGCTCGATGGCTATGTCGCCCGCGCCAATAGCGTGGTGTCGACCTATAACGCCACGGGCGACACCGGACCATGCGATAGCCTGGTCAATGACATGTTTGTCATCCGTGCCGAGTTTGGCCGGCAGACGTTTCCTCCCCAGTCAAAGTGGTATCGACAATTCGCCAACCTTTGGGGCTGCTACACAAACCTGTGTCAATGGGTCGGACATTACGGCGACGATAACGTCGCGCTCAACAACTTCAATAACAATGTGGCGGCGATCGCCCTATGACGAATAGCCTTGCTTCTAGCGCATCGTGCGCGCTAGACCGCGACCCTATGGTGGGCCTGCGCCTGGCGCGCGTTGGAGGGTTTGAGCCTGCTATTGCGCTGAGCCCGGATGAGCTTCCCGCCTACCTGCGCCGTTTTACGATGCTGTTTGCCGATGACGCCACCATGCGCCGCGGCGGTATCGGCCGTGTGACGCGTGCCGTCAACGCGCAGGGCGAGGCCGTGGCGCTCAAACAGCTCATCTTGCCAACGCGCGACGAATTTGATGACGATGTAGCCCGCGAGGCGCTGGTCGCCAAGTTCAAGGCGGCGTTTCGCGAGGAATACGAATGCCACCGCGCCCTTTCGGGCCTTAAGGGCTTTCCCCGCCTCTACGGATGGGGCGAGGTCGACGGCGTCCCTGCGATTGTCATGGAATGGGTCGAGGGCGAGACGCTCGCCCGCCTGCGCTCGCGCCTTGCCGTAGATGATGCCGGGCGCCTGTCGCCGCTTGTGGCGGCACGTCTGGGTCGCGACCTGTTCGATCTGCTCTGCCGCATGAGCCTGGTGGGTGAGGGCTTTGTCCATCGCGATATCTCGCCTGCTAATATTATGGTGCGTACGGCGCGTCTACCGCTTGACCGGCAGCTTGCCGAGGGCACCTTTGACCTGTGCCTGATCGACTTTGGCTCGTCGCTGGCGCTCGAGCCTGCCTCTGCGGTGGCGGGAACCGGCGGCAAGGAGTCCTTTACAGAGCGCTACGCCACGTTGCGCCGAGCGACGGTCGCCTACGCTCCGCCCGAGATGCTCACCGACGATATTGCCGACCTGCGCGTTTTGCGCATGTCGCCGGCAATCGACGTGTATGCCGCGGCGAGCACGGTCTATGAGCTCATCGCCGGTGTCGCGCCGTACGAAGTAGCGCCGGGCACGTCGGGTACTTCGGGCTCGCGCAAAAAGACGCGCGATATCGCCAGCCCTTATCGTCTCAAGATGGATACGCTGCCCGATTATCCCGTCGGCGCCCACGCGCCCGGCTGCGACTTGACGCAACTGCTGCGACGCGAGCCCGATGTGGCACTTGCCGCGGCCGAACAGGCTCAGCAGCTGGGGCTCGATCCAAATTCCGAGGATCTGCGCGATGCGCTGGCGTTTGTCGACGCTCAGCTGTTCGATGTGGTGATGGCCTGCCTGTCGTGTAATCAGGGCGATCGTCCCGAGCCCGCCGCGGTGGAGGCGGCGCTTACGACGTTTTGCGACCACTACGCGCAAAACGTCGGTCGCTCGCTTCGCGGCGAGCCGCTCACGCCCTGTCCCATGGACGCGTCCGGCCGCGTGGTCCGTCGCGCTGCGATGATCGGCGCTGCGTCTGCCTGCGGCCTCGTATGGGCCGTTGTGGTGGTGTCGGCGGCACTGCTGGCGTCTGGTGCTCGTGCGACGGTTGCCGTGGGGTACATTTCGTGGTCCGGTACGCTGCCGGGTATCGTTGCCGCGCTCGCGCTGGCGCTGCCGGGCATGGCGGGTATTGCCGCCGGCGCCATGGCGCACGATCGTCGCACGGGGTTCCTGCATGGCGTACTGGCGCTTTCTGCCTGCGGGGTTCCGGTGCTGATTGCGGTTGCATGCACCGTGTTTTCCCAGCGCGCCGTAGCGAGCGGCTTTGTTGCCGCCTTAATTGCAACATACGCGCTCGTATGGTTTTTGCTGTCGATGGGTTTTGCCTTTGAGCTTCCCGTCGCGGCGCCGCGGCGCGCAAAAACCCAGACGGTGACGCCGCTTGCCGGTGGTGCCGCGGCGGTTCGCGCCTTTGTCGGGACGACCGAGACGTCGTCCGATACGAGTTCAACGACCAAGGAGGTCTAGGCCATGGCATCTCAAATCAAGCTCACCCCGTGCGGAGCCATGTTCGACATCTTTAAACGCGCAGCGCACCTGAGCCATATCGAGCTATGTGGCATGGTGCTTTCGAGCCGTCCGCTGGCCGATGGCCGCAGCCCCCAGAGCCGCGCCGCTGATCGCTCCTGGGTCTCGCGCTTTATCGTGCGCGCTCCGGTCGGCACGCTGCAGGAGCGCTATTTTGCCGATTACGGCACCTCGGCCGCGCGCATCATGTCGCATCTTGCCCTGCACCGCCGCAATCCCATGAATGCCACGGCGGTGATCAACATGGTGTGCGGCCCCGCCGGCGAGCCCATGGTGCGGGCGCTCGAGGAATGCCATCAGGATACGAGCCTCTACCGCAATGCGGTCGAGCGCCTGTCGCAGGCGGCGGAGCTTATGCCCGCCGAACGTGCCGAGGCCGTGCTGGTGCTGTTTGTAGCCGTCGGTTGCTCGGCAGATGTTCGATCCTCGGTGACCTATGCCATCGACTACGCTCATGCGACCTGCGGCGGCGCCACGTCGACGCCGCGCTCGCTGAGCACCTCGACGGTCACGGGCGATCACGAGGCGGCGCCTGCGCATCCGCTGGGCCTGCTTCGCGTGCAAAACGGCTACGTGGTGAGCGCTCCGCGCTGGATTCAGCCGAGTGAGCAGGGCGTGGAGATCGGTGCGCTGGCGACGGGGGAAGGCGATATCACCGATGTGGGCGATGACGTTTCGGCTCGCCATGCCCACGTGTGGTGCGATGGCCAAAATGTCTGGTACGTCGAGGACCTGTCGTCCACCAACGGAACCGTGGTGGTAAACGGCGCGACGAACGTCTGCACCCAGGTCGAGCCCGGCCGCTCCGCTCAGCTCAACCCCGGTGACGAGCTCAGGCTCGGCGAATCCACCACCTACGCCATCCTCCTCGGCGCTCTCTAACTCATCTCCTAAATAAGTTGCGGTGAAATAGGGACTGTTTAAGGCCGCGACCGGCAAAAACAGTCCCCATTTCACCGCAACTGCCGTGTGGTCGGCGATAGAGAAACGAGAGTGGATTTCCGGACGCACGAGAGAGGATTTTCGGACGCACAACCCATGAGAGTGGATAATCTCCCACTTTTGGTCAAGATACAGGCAAAAAGTGGGAGATTATCCACTCTCGATGCAGGCTGCGACTTTTCCGTCCGAGGGGCCATCTCGCCCCTTGGCAGTCACCCAAGGTAAACCTTTACCGCCCGCCTATATTTGCCGAAATTACACTTGACGGCGGGGTACAATAAACCCGCATGCGGATTTCCGTTGCGGGCGCTTCCCATCGCCGGGGCGTGCCCGGGAGCATCCGGCATGCGGCCTTTGCGGCGCTCGGTCATGTGCAAGACGGGTAGCTGGGCTTGTGGAGCGCGTGCAGCCCTCCTCGCCTCGGCATGCCTTCTCTCCACGCCATGTACCTGCTGCTGAGCCTGCCTGCCAGATGATTGGAAGCAACAGCGAAAATCCCATCACGCCAACATCCCGGCGATCGCCGGGGCCTGTATACCTATATGAGAGGAGAGGGGTATATGGCGCGTAAGTTTAAGTCTATGGACGGCAACGAGGCGGCCGCATATGTTTCGTATGCGTACACTGAGGTAGCGGGAATCTATCCCATTACGCCGTCCAGCCCGATGGCCGACCATGTCGACCAGTGGGCGGCCCAGGGTCGCAAGAATATCTTCGGCACCCCGGTCAAGGTCGTCGAGATGGAGTCCGAGGCAGGTGCAGCCGGTACCGTTCACGGTTCGCTGGGCGCCGGTGCTCTGACCACCACCTACACGGCTTCTCAGGGTCTGCTCCTGATGATCCCGAACATGTACAAGATCGCGGGCGAGCAGCTCCCGGGCGTCTTCCACGTCTCCGCGCGTTGCGTCGCTTCCCACGCCCTGAACATCTTTGGCGATCACTCCGACGTCATGGCCTGCCGCCAGACCGGTTTCGCCATGCTCGCCGAGGGCAACGTCCAGGAGGTCATGGACCTCTCGCCGGTGGCTCACCTTGCCGCCATCGAGGGTAAGACCCCGTTCCTTAACTTCTTCGACGGCTTCCGCACCAGCCACGAGATCCAGAAGGTCGCCATGTGGGACTACAAGGATCTGGCCGAGATGTGCGACATGGACGCCGTCCAGGCTTTCCGCGACCACGCGCTCAACCCTGAGCACCCGCACACCCGCGGCAGCCACGAGAACGGCGATATCTTCTTCCAGAACCGTGAGGCCTGCAACAAGGTCTACGACGAGCTTCCCGCCGTCGTCGAGGGCTACATGAAGAAGATCAACGAGAAGCTCGGCACCGATTACGGCCTGTTCAACTACTACGGCGCTCCCGATGCCGACCGCGTCGTCGTGTGCATGGGCTCCTTCTGCGACGTGCTCGAGGAAGTCATCGACTACCTCAACGCTCGCGGCGAGAAGGTCGGCCTGGTCAAGGTTCGCCTGTTCCGTCCGTTCTCCATCAAGCACTTTGTCGACGTTCTCCCCGAGACCGTCAAAAAGATTGCCGTCATGGACCGCACCAAGGAGCCGGGTTCCATCGGCGAGCCGCTCTACCAGGACGTCGTTTCTGCTCTCTACGAGGCCGGCAAGACGGGCATCAAGGTCGTCGGCGGCCGTTACGGCCTGGGCAGCAAGGACACGCCTCCCGCGTCCGCGTTCGCTGTCTTCGAGGAGCTCAAGAAGGACGAGCCCAAGCGCGAGTTCACCATCGGCATTGTCGATGACGTGACCAACCTGAGCCTGCCCGAGGCCGAGGATGCGCCCAACACCGCAGCCCCCGGCACCATTGAGTGCAAGTTCTGGGGTCTGGGTGGCGACGGTACCGTCGGCGCCAACAAGAACTCGATCAAGATCATCGGCGACCACACCGACAAGTACGTCCAGGCCTACTTCCAGTATGACTCCAAGAAGACCGGCGGCGTCACCGTCTCGCACCTGCGCTTTGGTGATTCCCCGATCCGTTCGCCGTACTACGTGACCAAGGCCGACTTTGTCGCCTGCCACAACCCCAGCTACATCGTCAAGGGCTTCAAGATGGTCCGCGACGTCAAGCCGGGCGGAACCTTCCTGGTCAACTGCCAGTGGAGCGACGAGGAGTTCGCCGAGCACATGCCCGCCGTGGCCAAGCGCTACATCGCGAACAACAACGTCAACGTCTACCTGATCGACGCTATCGACCTGGCCGCTAAGGTCGGCATGGGCAAGCGCACCAACACGGTGCTCCAGTCCGCCTTCTTCGCGCTGGCCAAGGTCCTGCCCGCCGAGGACGCCCTGCAGTACATGAAGGACGCGGCTACCAAGTCCTACATGAAGAAGGGCCAGGCTATCGTCGACGCCAACCACAAGGCCATCGATGCCGGCGCTACCGCCTTCCGTAAGTTCGAGGTTCCGGCCGACTGGGCTACCGCCGAGGACGCCGCTCCCGTCGAGCTCTCCGAGGAGACCAAGTCCGCTATCGCCCAGCAGGTCAAGAACCTGCTCGAGCCCATCGATCGCATGGACGGCGATAGCCTGCCTGTTTCCGCCTTCGTCGATTGCGCCGACGGCCAGTTTGAGCTGGGCGCCTCCGCATACGAGAAGCGCGGCGTTGCCGTGGTCGTTCCCCACTGGGACGAGACCAAGTGCATCCAGTGCAACCAGTGCGCCTACGTGTGCCCGCATGCCACCATCCGTCCGTTCGCGATGACCGAGGACGAGGCTGCCGCCGCGCCCGAGGCTACCCGCACGCTCGACGCCATGGGCCCCAAGGCCAAGGGCATGAAGTTCACCATGGCCGTGTCCCCGCTCGACTGCATGGGCTGCACCAACTGCGTCAAGGTCTGCCCCAAGGGTGCCCTCGAGATGGTTCCCACCGAGCAGGAGATGGACCAGCAGCCTGTTTGGGACTACATGGTCGAGAACGTCTCCGAGAAGAAGGAGCTCATCGCGGCCAACGTCAAGGGCAGCCAGTTTAAGCAGCCCTACCTGGAGTTCTCCGGCTCCTGCGCCGGCTGCGCCGAGACCGCCTATGCACGTCTGGTGACCCAGGTCGCCGGCGACCGCATGTTCATTTCCAACGCCACCGGCTGCTCCTCCATTTGGGGTAACCCCGCTGCCACCGCTCCTTACTGCAAGGACAAGGACGGTCACGGCCCGGCGTGGAACAACTCCCTGTTCGAGGACAATGCCGAGCACGGTCTGGGCATGGCCGTTGGCTATGAGGCCGTTCAGCACAAGCTGATCGCCGCTACCCAGGACATCATCGCTGCCGATGGTCCGTCCGACGAGCTCAAGGCCGCCGGCCAGGCTTGGATCGACTCCGTCAATGACGCCGAGGCCTCCAAGACCGCTGCCGCTGCCTACGTTGCCGAGCTCGAGAAGTGCGGCTGCGACGCTTCCAAGGCGATCCTCGCCGACAAGGCTTACCTCACCAAGAAGTCCTTCTGGATCTTCGGCGGCGACGGCTGGGCCTACGACATCGGTTTCGGTGGCCTGGACCACGTCCTGGCTTCCGGCCACAACGTCAACGTCTTCGTCTTCGACACCGAGGTCTACTCCAACACCGGTGGTCAGGCCTCCAAGGCCTCGAACCTGGGCCAGGTCGCTCAGTTCGCCGCTGCCGGTAAGGTGACCAAGAAGAAGTCTCTGGCCGAGATTGCCATGAGCTACGGCTACGTCTACGTGGCACAGGTTGCCATGGGCGCCAACCCGGCTCAGACCCTCAAGGCCATTCACGAGGCCGAGGCCTACGACGGCCCGTCTCTCATCATCGGCTACAGCCCCTGCGAGATGCACTCCATCAAGAAGGGTGGCATGCAGAACTGCCAGGCCGAGATGAAGAAGGCTGTCGAGTGCGGTTACTGGAACCTCTTCCGCTTCAACCCCGAGGCTGCTGCCGGCAAGAAGTTCTCGCTCGATTCCAAGGAGCCCGCGGGCGGTTATCAGGAGTTCCTGATGAACGAGGCCCGTTACGCTTCGCTGACGCGTTCCTTCCCCGAGCGCGCCGAGGAGCTCTTCAAGGAGAACGAGCAGGCCGCTATGGACCGCTATCAGCACCTGCTGAAGCTCAAGACGGTGTACAACGAGGCCTAGGTCTCCCACCGCAGGATCTGAGGGCTAACCTTCGCGGACGTCCTCGGACATGAAAGAACCCCCGCTGCGCACACTACGTGCGGCGGGGGTTCTTTCGTCCTGCGGAGTGTCCGCGAAGGTCAGCCCTCAGATCCTGCTATGACTATGTCCTTGGATTGTGTAGGCGGATGAAGGACGTAGTTGGTCGGGTATTCCGTCCACTTCGCTGTTTCGCGGCTTTGCCGCGAAACCAAGCGCTGCTTTGGGCATAGAGGGGGACCTGGTTGCGGACCCAGATGGCCTAGAGGGATATGGGTGCAAACGAGAAATCGTTGTTGGGGTCGTCCTTTTCCATAAACTCATCGAGGCAGAATGTCATATAGATTGGAACGTACAGAACCTTGCCCTCTTTGCTGAGGTTCTCGTGGCTTAGCACAACGGCCTCGGGGATTTTGTACTCGCTCACGCTCATCAGACGGTCGAGGGCCGCATGGGCTCGAACCTTCTTGCCCGATTTGACCTCGATTGGGACAACGTGCCCGCGGGTGCCTTCGATCACAAAGTCAGCTTCGCCGACCTCGCGTGTCTGGTAGTACCATGCATCAGTTCCAAGGGCGACAAGCTCCTGCGCGACCACGTTCTCATAGAGACCGCCGAGGTTGGGGGTTTTCATATCAAGGTAGACAGCGCGTGCCGTGCTGCCGGGATACCGTGATGCGAGCATACCTGTATCAGACTCGTATAGTTTAAAGGCGGTCGCCTTCTCTGTCCTCTTAAGAGGACTCCGGGCCTCCGTCACCTGGGGGACCATCAGTCCAACGCCTGCGTTCACCAGCCATAGGAAATCCTGCTCGTATTTTTGAAGACGAGCTCCCTCGCCTAGAGACGAGACGATAAAGCGATGGGACTCCGCCTCAAGCTGAACGGGAATTTGTTCGAAAATCGCGCGAACGTTAAACGCTCGAGTCGATGCATATTTAGAGATATCGCTTTTGTACTGATCGACCAGCTGAATTTGAAGCTCACGCGTCCTCACGAGTGAATAACCCGAATCGATATAGTTCTGTACGACCTCCGGCATGCCGCCGCAAACGATATAGGCTCTAAAGTTTTTGAGCATCGCCTCATGAATATAGTTTTCGACGGGACGCCTCTCGACAAGGCAGGTGCGAATGCCTGCAAGCGCATTCTCGCTGACGCTGTTTGCCCAACAAAACTCTTCAAAATCCATCGGTCGCATAATAATGTGCTCAACATACCCCACTGGAAAAGAAGAGATTCCCTTAAACTCAGTCCCCAGCATAGACCCCGAGAAGACATAGCTAAAGCGTCCGTCCTCGACCAATGCCTTCATGAGCGTGACGATCTGCGGATACTCCTGAATCTCATCGACAAAGATAAGCGTATCTCCCTCAACAAGTGGCGCATCCGCAAGAAGGGCCACACGGTTGATAAAGTCAACGGAGTTCTTAGCGCCAACAAGCGCATCCCTTGCCTCGGCATCGAGCAGCAAGTTGACCTCATAATACGAAGCGTAGTTGCTTTTTCCAAACGCGCGAATTGCATAACTCTTGCCAATCTGACGCGCACCGGTAACAAGCAAGGCCTTATTAGAGTTATTCTTCCAGTTCAAAAGCCTGTCAGTGACTTTGCGGCGTAGCATTAAAACCCCTCAATGACAAAAATTGGCAAATAGATTTACCACAAATCATACAAAAATTAGCAAATAGATTTGCCCCTAATCATACAAAAATTGGCAGATAGCAAAGACTCGCTTAGGTCTCAAAACCACCGAACCGGCGCGGTGCCACGCGAAAAGGCCGGGGACGCCGTTATTTGCGTCTCCAGCCCCCTGATTACACCTCTGGGTCCCACGATGGGATGTTGTTGATGCTACTAGTACGGCTTACCTTGTCTCGCCGGATTCGGTGCGTAAGCGGTAGCCGTGGACCAAGTCGCTGATGGCCGGCCAGGGAATCTGGCGATCGACCCAAAATTGAAGCTGGACTAGATAGCGCTCGGTGGCGCGGGTGAGGGCGGCAAACTGCTTGTGAGTCTCTACCTGGGCGTAGAGGTCGCGGCTGCGGGCGAGGATGGCGCTCGTGTCGTCCATCTTGCCGGTGACGTCGAAGGCGCCCGAGAACCAGTCGCACAGGCGCGCAGCGCTGTTGTTGAGGGTGGCCAAGTCGGCGGTGTCGCCGTTGGCGTTCTCGGTTGTTTGGGCGCGCAGGAGCGAAAGGACGTCGGCGGCGTTCATGCAGTAGCCGACGGTAAAGTTCCATACTGCGAATTCGCGGCCGGTGTCGAGCTTGCGGCGGCGCATATAGTCGATATCGCGCGGCTCCTCGAGCATCATTTGGTCGGCAAGGGCTTCAAGCGAAGTGGTGTACTCTGCAAGATCGAGTGCAAGCAGGGTGTCGATATCCATCATGTTTAGGCCTCCGCTTCGATCTCGACGATTTCGTTTTTGATGCACATGCCCTGGTTGTTCCAGACCTTGCGGCAAGCGGCGGCAAAGCGCTCGCGGTCGGCCTCGCAGATGCGGGCAAACATGTTGCAGGTGCCAAAGGGCTCGCAAATATCAAAGAAGATGCAGATCGAAGACCAACCGCCGTACCAGCTCACAGCACCCGCCGGCTCGTTAAAGACGGGGTTCTCGATGTACTCGTAGTTGGCGATGGGACCCGATACGGGATAGGTCACCTCGGTATCGCAAATCTTGGCCGAGAAGATGCGCGACTCGACCGGACAGGACGATTCGAACAGCCTGCACGTCTCGGGCGCTTTGTCCCAGAGCATGTCGGCGAGAAACGTCTCGTCATTCAGAGTGATCTTGAGCATTTTTGTCATCGTAAGGACCTCCTCAATCCGTCGCTCAAGGGGCTCGCTGGCGGATAAAGGAGAAGACAGCTACGGGGTCGCCGAACCCAAACTTCACGGCAGATGCCTGTCGCCCCAGCCCGTGCTGTACTCGGCTAAAGTATCACGCCTTGGGGGCAGAAGCAATATCCCTGTTTTGAATTTTTGGACACTTTGCCGCAATGCAGCTCGCTCACGGTTGCTTGCCGCGGGGTGAAGCGCGATGGGTTATCCCTTTTGTTGGATGAAAAGCCCCATGTTTTTGCAGGGGTGCATACTCGTCTTATAAGTGCATAGAATCTCGTATAGTGCGAGTAAGATTTTGCGCTGTCCGTTTTGTGTTTAGCAAAGATATAGTTTGCATAATCCGGTCTAATCCCTGCTCTATTTAAATAAAGTTGCACGTAAATGGCGTAGATATGCGTGAGCTGGGGTTCTTTACGCTGAGCGGGTAAAAACGACCGTTCACCGTTCCGCTATTTTCAAAATGAATAAAATGAGCGATAAAGAGAATATAATCCTTAATAAACTCGCGTATCGCACGGACGCGGGTTATTAATGGGTTGTAGGCCTTTTACAGAAAGGATTCCAGCAATGTCTAAGCCTCTTGGCAAGCCCGATCGTATTGTCGTCGCCCTCGGCGGCAACGCCCTCGGCAACAACCCCGTCGAGCAGATCGAGGCCGTGAGCAACACCGCCCACGCCCTCCTCGGTCTCATCGAGCAGGGTAACGAGATCATCATCACCCACGGCAACGGCCCGCAGGTCGGCATGATCCAGAACGCCTTCGCCGCCGCCCACGACGCCATCGGCACCCCCGAGATGCCGCTGCCCGAGTGCGGCGCCATGTCCCAGGGCTACATCGGCTATCACCTGCAGCAGGGTATCGGCCGCGAGATGCACAAGCGCTACAAGCGCTGGCACGCCGCCACCGTCGTCACCCAGATCGAGTGCGACCCGGACGATCCCGCGTTCAAGAACCCGACCAAGCCGATCGGCCCCTTCTACACCGAGGAGCAGGCCAAGGAGTTCATGGCCGAGGATCCCTCCAAGGTCTTCGTCGAGGATTCCGGCCGCGGCTGGCGTCGCGTCGTCGCCTCCCCCGATCCCAAGAAGATCGTCGAGGCCGACTCCATCCTCAACCTGCTCGACAACGAGTTCATCGTCATCGCCTGCGGTGGCGGCGGCATCCCCGTCGTCCGCGACTACGAGAACAAGGGCTGCTACAAGGGCGTTCCCGCCGTCATCGACAAGGACCTGGGCGGCGAGCTGCTGGCCGAGGACTGCGACGCCGACGTCCTGTTCCTGCTGACCGCCGTCGAGCATGTCGCCATCAACTTCGGCAAGCCCAACCAGGAGGAGCTCGAGGACCTCACCGCCGACGAGGCCGAGCGCCTGGCCGACGAGGGCCAGTTCGGCAAGGGCTCCATGGAGCCCAAGGTCCGCGCCGCCATCAAGTTCGCCCGTTCCCGCAAGGGCCGCACCTGCATCATCGGTGCCCTGGACAAGGCCGCCGAGACCATGGCCGGCCTCTCCGGCACCCGCATCCACGAGTAGCCCCTACTCTGTTGCATCTCTCGTGGGCGCCAGGCAAAGCGCCCACAAACTAGCCTCTCTTCATGAGCCCTGCAGTCCGCTCCGACTGCGGGGCTTTTGCTGTAATAAGTACTACTTTCTAGTGATTATTCGCCCAGGTCATGGGAGGCTTGAAACCAAACAATGACGCCGAGGATTCTAATCCTGCGCTTGTCGAGCACAATGTCGGGCTCGGCCGTGCGGTAAGAGTGTGACGAAAGCATTATCGAATTTGTGCCGACGCTGTAGCGCCTGATCACCATTCTCGAATTGTCTGCAATTGCCAACACCGTACAGCCATTCCATGGCTTTTTATTAGGATCGACAAGCAGGAGCGAGCCGATTGGATAGCATTTCGACATGGCTGAGGTGTCCATTTGGACAAAGAAGCAGTTGGGATGCCGGGCGAGTAGCGAGGGGGGCGATGGTACCGTTCCCGTCCGTTTAAGGCCTGTTCTGCCGCTGCTCATCGCGATCTTAAACGCATCGCACATTTCGCTCGGCTGGCAGTTTTCCTCTGGCCTACTTTTCTTGGGAAACTCATTCTGTGCTGCAAGACCTGCGGCCTCTGAGGTCAGGTCGTCAGGCTGCAGGTTAAACACCGAAGTTATTGTTTGCAGCGTCGATTGACGTATCGCCGACCGGCCCTTTTCCCAGCGGCATACGGTCTCCTTGGAGACGCCGATGAGCTTTGCAAACTCCTCTTGCGTGAGGGAGCTCTTCTTTCGAAGGGCCTTGATGTTCTCTCCGACCCCCATGGCTAGATTGAGCGGGCCAAGGGGAGACAGAGGCAGTCGGGCCCGCCAAAGCCGCTTGTGAGTTCAAAGATCGATATGGGCACGAGTTCTATCCCGGCCTGTTCGAGGGCGGCGTTGGTCTCGGTGTTCTCCCCGTAAACGCAGACCTTTCCGGGCTTAAGGCAGAGTGTGCTCGCGGCATTGTTGGCCCTTTCGCGCTCGGCGGCAGCGGGGTTCGATCCGCCGCAGAGGATAAACCTCAGACTATTTGAGCCAAGTGCCATCCCAATCGCCTCGCGGATCCCTCCCTCGACGATTGCGGCACGGGTCGTCCACTCGCGTCTCCCTCGCGTGATTCGGTAGACTTCTGCCTCCTCCAGCAAAGTTCGATCGATGAGGAACGTATCGTAGTCGACACGGCTGAAATAGGTGTCTAAGTGAATGCAGAGTTCGTCATAGGGGACCTTGATCGCCCAGACAGATTCGATGGTCGAGTCCTTATTCCACAGCACCTCTCGTGCCAACGAGTCTATGGCCAGGGGCTCGGTGCGCTGCGAGATGCCGATAGCTACGTTTTCACTGTTTAGGTTGTGAACGTCGCCGCCTTCGAGATGATATGTAGATTCGTGCTTGAAAAACTGCGGCGTTCCCATAAAGGCCGGATGGTAGTTAAAAATCGTCTGGTAGGCGATGACCTCGCGGTTTCGTTCTGGCCAGTACATGTGATTGAGTGTTGCGCCGCTTCCTATGACGCTTACCGGGTCACGCGTGAACCACATAGTGTTAAGCGGGTTTACGAGAAGGTCCTCGGGGAGGTAAGCGTCTCCAGTCAGTGCCGCGAGACTATGCGCCTCCCTCTCGGTATCAAAGACCTGGCCGTAGCGAATGCCTTTGATGGCTGTTTGGACAAGGTCGAGAGAGCTTTTGGCGCCCTCGAGAAGATCGCGTATGGCCGATTGAAGCTCGATCCCCCCGACTCCGCACTCGGAGATATATAGGTCGATAAAAGACTGGCGGGCCCGGTTCGACTGATCGAGGGCTTCGATGAGCAAATCCTCGACATAGAAGAGCTCCACGCCCTCGTTCTTTAGGATGTCCGAATAGGAGCGATGCTCTGCCAGCGCTTTTTCGAGGTCAAAGGAGCTGTTTGAGGGGCGCAGCGTAAACACCTGGTTGAATTGTCCGTCTGGATAGTTGCGCGTTTCGTTGCCGGGGCAGTGCAGGAGGGCTTTCTGAAGCTTTCCTATTTCATTTTGGACCTGGAGAGCAGACATGAATCCTCGTTCCGGATGTAGCGTTATCTCGACTCTTATAGTGACATATTTTTAAATCATTTCATCTTTTGTCATAAATTGAGTATTCATAGATGCTTTTCAAGACAAGGAATTGACATTAAATATCAATCCAAAGCAATAATTGATAAATAACGTCAAGTAGAAAACCGTTTATAGCGAAAACCAGCGCGCTGGTGGACGAAAAGCACGCGGGGGATGCGGCTGATGAAAAAATCAAATCGCCGGCAGAGGTTACACCAACGAATTAAGGAGGGGAAATGGCAGAGACAGAGAAGAAGCGCGGTATCCGCGTCCCCCATGTATACACCATCATCCTTGCTTTAATGGCTATTTTTGCGGTTATGACCTGGTTGGTTCCTTCGGGATCGTTTGAACGTCAGGAAGTTAACGGTCGCGAGGTTACGGTCGCGGGTACTTATGAACCCATCGACAAGGTCTATACCGATGAGGACGGCAACGAGGTCGATCTTCGTCAAGGTGTTTTTGATGTTTTGGAAGCCCCTGCGGTCGGTATCCAGCAGGCCGTGGAGGTTGTTGCGTTCATCCTGATTGTGGGAGGTTCGTTCCAGGTCATCACTGCGACGGGTGCGATTACGAGCGGCGTGGCGCGTGTCGTCAAGAAGTTCAAGAGTAAAGACGTTCTCATCATCCCGATCTTGATGATCCTTTTCGCTCTGGGTGGAAGCACCTTTGGCATGGCTGAGGAAACGCTCCCGTTCTTCGCAATCCTCATGCCAATCATGATGGCCATGGGCTTCGACTCCATCACAGCGTTTATGACGGTATTTGTAGGTGCTCGAATCGGCTATATCGCTTCGACTGTCAACCCGTTCAACGTCCTGATCGCTCAGGGAATCCTGGGTATCCAGGGCAATCCCCAGCTTTGGCTGCGCATGATCGCGCTCGTGGTCCTTACGACCATTGGCGTCGCTTGGGTCATGGTGTACGCCCTCAAGGTCAAGAAGAACCCCGAATCCTCCCTCGCATACCATGACGACATCAAGAAGCGCGAGGAGTTCGGCGCCGACGGGAACCTTCTCGAAAGTGAGTTCACCGGCAGGCAGAAGGCCGTCATGGCCATCTTTGTGCTCGGCCTCGTTGCAATCATCTGGGGACTCGTGACCCAGGGCTGGTACATGAACGAGATCTCTGCCATCTTCCTGGCTATGGCCCTTCTTGCCGGTGTCGTTTCCGGCATGAATGAGAAGGAGATCGCCGGTGAGTTCGTCAAGGGTATCGCGGATTTCGCCTTCTCCGCCATTGTGGTCGGCCTTGCACGCGGCATCCTTGTGATTGCGAATGACGGCATGATCATCGACACGATCCTCAACACGCTTGCAACGGCTCTTGCCGGCGTTCCCCCGGTTGTGTTCACGAGCATTCTCTATGTGATCGACAACCTGCTCTCGATCCTCGTTCCGAGCTCTTCGGGTATTGCGGCGCTTACGATCCCCATCTTTGGACCCCTCGTCGAGCTCATGGGCCTTAATCCCGAGGCCGCTGTGACGGGTCTCTCCATGGGCAGCGCGGCCATGTCGCTTATCTCGCCCACGAGCGCCATGCTCGTTGCCGGACTCGGCGTGTGCAAGATCCCCCTTGGTCAGTGGTGGAAGGTCGCGTGGAAGTTCTTCGTGGTCGTTAGCATCGTCTGCTTGGCATTTACCGCCGTGTCGGGTCTTATCCCCCTAGCGTAGCCCATAAGGTTTTTTGAAATCAATTAATCGGTCATCAAAAGAAAGGACGAAAAATGAGTAAGGGACTGAACGTCCACAGCGAAATCGGTGCTCTCAAGATAGTTTGCGTGCATCGTCCCGGTATGGACCTGGTCAACATGAAGGCAGAGGACTTCGATCGCGTCTGGATCCACGACGCCTTCTATCTGGACTATGCCCAGAAGGAGCACGACCAATTTACCGATCTGCTTCGCGGCGCCGGAGCCGAGGTCGTCTACATGGAAGAGCTGCTCGCTGAGACGTTTGACAAAGTCGAGGGCACTCGCGCAGAGTTCATGACGAAGTTCATGGGTGAGTCCGGCATCTCCAACGCGGCCCTTCGCCAGGCCGTTGTCGAGAAGCTTGATTCGATTAAGGACAACAAGGAGTTTGTCCTTGCTGCCATGGGCGGCCTCTACGTTCGCGACCTCGAGATCCCCAAGGTTGGCGGTTCTCTTGCCAGTATGGACGGCGAGGAGTTGAAGGCTGACGATATGGTGCTGTTCCCCATGCCGGCCTCGTATTTCTCCCGTGACCCTCTGGCTGTCGTGGGCAAGGGCGCTACCATGAACCGCATGTACTGGAATCAGCGCAACCGCGAGGTAATCTTCTACGAAACGGTGCTGCGCAACCATCCCGATTACGCCGGTAGCCCCATCTGGTACGACCACAACAGCGAGTGGCATATCGAGGGCGGCGATATCCTCAACATCAACGCCAAGACGCTCGCCATCGGTATTTCCGAGCGCACCCAGACTGCGGCCATCGATGAGCTCGCCAAGAATATGTTCTGGGGTTCCGATGAGGCCGAGATCGAGAACATCTATGCCATCAAGATCCCGCACGGCTACGCCTACATGCACCTCGACACCGTCTGCACGCAGGTCGATCGCGATAAGTTCACGGTCTATCCCGGCATCTACCAGACGCTTCGTGCCTACCGCCTGACCAAGGGCGATGCAGAGGGGGAGGTGCATATCGAGGAACTCGAGGGCACCCTGCAGCATATCCTCGAGCTTGCGACGGGTATGGACCATATCACCATGATTGAGTGCGGTGGCGGCGATCCGATCGAGGCCTCCCGTGAGCAGTGGAACGATGGTTCCAACACTCTTGCGGTCGCACCGGGCAAGGTCTGCGTGTATGAGCGCAACGTTGTCACCAACGATGCTCTTTACAAGGCTGGCGTCGAGCTGCTCGTCGCTCCCTCCGAGGAGCTTTCTCGCGGTCGCGGCGGCCCGCGCTGCATGACCATGCCGTTCTGGCGTGAGGAAATCTAGTCAGCGTTAGCGTATCTGGGCGGCGCGTGTGCGTCTGCGCCGCCCATCCCTCCTTGTGTGTTCCAACAATCGAAAGGACTCAAATCATGGCTCTTAATCTTTCTGGTCGAAGCGTTCTTACCCTGCTTGACTTTACGTCCGAGGAAATCGAGTACATGCTCGACCTCTCAAAGAACTTCAAGGATATGAAGCGTGCCGGTTATCCGCACCGCTTTCTCGAGGGCAAGAACATTGTCCTGCTGTTTGAGAAGACCTCCACGCGCACGCGCTGTGCCTTCGAGGTCGGCGGTATGGACCTGGGTATGGGCGTGACCTACCTCGACCCCGGCTCGTCGCAGATGGGCAAGAAAGAGTCCATCGAGGATACCGCCCGCGTGCTCGGTCGCATGTATGACGGTATTGAGTATCGCGGCTCCGACCAGTCGATCGTCGAGGAGCTTGCCGCCAAGGCTGGCGTTCCCGTCTGGAACGGTCTGACCAACGAGTACCATCCCACCCAGGCCCTTGCCGACATTCTTACCATGCGTGAGGAGTTTGGCGACACGCGCGGCATGAAGCTCACCTATATGGGCAAGGAGCAGGGCAACGTCAGCGACTCCCTGATGGTTATCTGCGCCAAGCTCGGCATTAACTTCTGCTCCTGCGGACCCAAGGGCGATGTCGAGGGCGCCACGCACTTCGATCCCGAGCTTCTTGAGCGCTGCCAGGAGATCGCCGCTCAGAATGGCTGCACGATCCAGCTCACTGAGGATATCGACGAGGGCGTCAAGGATGCAGACGTGATCTATACGGACGTTTGGGTCGGCATGGGCCAGGCCGAGGAGCTGTGGAAGAGCCGAATCGACCTTCTCTCTCCCTATCGAGTGACGCCCGAGGTTATGGCCAAGGCAAACCCCGGCGCCATCTTTATGCACTGCCTGCCGAGCTTCCACGATACGCAGACCACCATCGGAGCCGAGATCGCCGAGAAGTTCGGCGTGACCGAGATGGAGGTCTCTGATGAGGTCTTTGAGAGCGCGCAGTCTCGCGTGTTCCAGGAGGCCGAGAACCGCATGCATACCATTAAGGCCATGATGTACGCGACTCTTCGCTAAGGGTTGGAAGATACAGAACATTTAGAAGAAGGAATCATGAGCAAACCTTACGGTAAGCCCGATCGTATTGTCGTCGCCCTCGGCGGCAACGCCCTCGGCAACAACCCCGTCGAGCAGATCGAGGCCGTGAGCAACACCGCCCACGCCCTCCTCGGTCTCATCGAGCAGGGTAACGAGATCATCATCACCCACGGCAACGGCCCGCAGGTCGGCATGATCCAGAACGCCTTCGCCGCCGCCCACGACGCCATCGGCACCCCCGAGATGCCGCTGCCCGAGTGCGGCGCCATGTCCCAGGGCTACATCGGCTATCACCTGCAGCAGGGTATCGGCCGCGAGATGCACAAGCGCTACAAGCGCTGGCACGCCGCCACCGTCGTCACCCAGATCGAGTGCGACCCGGACGATCCCGCGTTCAAGAACCCGACCAAGCCGATCGGCCCCTTCTACACCGAGGAGCAGGCCAAGGAGTTCATGGCCGAGGATCCCTCCAAGGTCTTCGTCGAGGATTCCGGCCGCGGCTGGCGTCGCGTCGTCGCCTCCCCCGATCCCAAGAAGATCGTCGAGGCCGACTCCATCCTCAACCTGCTCGACAACGAGTTCATCGTCATCGCCTGCGGTGGCGGCGGCATCCCCGTCGTCCGCGACTACGAGAACAAGGGCTGCTACAAGGGCGTTCCCGCCGTCATCGACAAGGACCTGGGCGGCGAGCTGCTGGCCGAGGACTGCGACGCCGACGTCCTGTTCCTGCTGACCGCCGTCGAGCATGTCGCCATCAACTTCGGCAAGCCCAACCAGGAGGAGCTCGAGGACCTCACCGCCGACGAGGCCGAGCGCCTGGCCGACGAGGGCCAGTTCGGCAAGGGCTCCATGGAGCCCAAGGTCCGCGCCGCCATCAAGTTCGCCCGTTCCCGCAAGGGCCGCACCTGCATCATCGGTGCCCTGGACAAGGCCGCCGAGACCATGGCCGGCCTCTCCGGCACCCGCATCCACGAGTAGCCCCTACTCTGTTGCATCTCTCGTGGGCGCCAGGCAAAGCGCCCACAAACTAGCCTCTCTTCACGAGCCCCGCAGTCCGCTCCGACTGCGGGGCTTTTGCTATTGAGGTCGCTGTTCATGAGGAGTGCTGCGCGCCGCGCCCAAATCACGAGAGTGGATAATCTCCCACTTTGAGCCTGCATACAGGCCAAAAGTGGGAGATTATCCACTCTCATTCCGGGTAGTCATTGGGGACGTTCTTAAACGACTAGTCAAACAAGAACGTCCCCAACGACTACTCATTTAAGTCTGTCCCCAATGACTAGTAGTAGGCCCACATGGCTTCGACTTCGTTGAGGACCTCTACGACGCCCCAGCGGCGGGCGCTGCGGCTGGCCGAGTTGGGATCGTAGACGCCAATCTGGTTGGCATCGTCGATGCCGTAGAGCACGATATAGTGGCCTACGTTGGTAAACGTGCCGGGGCGCACTGCGGCGATGACGGGCGCACCCGAGCGAAGTGCTTGGGTAATCGATTCGCGATCGTTATAGAGCTGTGTTCCGTTGAGCCCCAGCTGCCACGCACCGCCTGTCATAAACGACCACTCGGTGGCACCAGTTGGGGCGTAGTTGCCGGCTTCGGCCAGTGCGCATATATCGACCGGCGTCTTATCGGTGTGGCCGGTCTTAAAGATATAGACCATGGTGAGGCAAGTGGGACCGCAAGCGTTTTCGCGAATAGTGCCACCGGCATAGGGCAGCTCCGACCATGCGGGGTCAATTTGGTAGATGTGGGGCATGGTGCCGGCACTCCACTGCGAGCGTGGGGTCGAAAACGCAAAGGAGTAGCCGGGAGCGACAGGAGCTTTAAGCAGCTTGTCCTCGGCAGTGGGCTCAAGACCGGCTGATCCGTGGGAGATACAGGATCCCAAAAACACAAAGACGAGGCAGGCGGCAATGGAGCAAAGCGCAAGGCGTAGGCGGCGGGCCGGAAGCACGTGGCTTGTGGTGTGCGACGCGGGGCGAGGGGCGGAATTGCCGCGATTGCGTTGAGGTCGCGAAAAGGAGCGCTTAACGTAGTAGTCGGTCGTACGGCGATCGTAGCGGCGCGGCTGCGATGTGTCGGTCTGGCGTTGGCGTGTGCTCGTGCTCACGCGGTCTGACTGCTGCGCGGTACGGCTTTGTTGCCGAGAAGAAGCCCCGGGCTGCTCTTGGGGGCGCTGCTGGTTGCCGTTGTCGGAGGTGCTTCTGGGCGTTGGCGTGGTGCGGCCGGCAAGGCGCACGCTTTGTGGCCGTTGGTCGCCGTCATTGTATCCGTATGCCATTCGAATCACCTTGCCTCGTGTGTAACTTGTCTATCCTACATAAAAAGATGCACGACACATGGGTATGTGCGCCAAAAGCCTGACAAATGGTATGAACGTTGCCGCGCCGCGCGCCAAGCGTCACGGCAACAGGTATTCAAAAGCAGACAAGATGAAAGCGTCCAGGACGAATGACGTCTCCCGCCGTTCGTCCCAAAAACGGCGCCGCTCGTTTTGCAGTTCTGCCTTCGGTCGAGCTGCGAGCGGCGCTGCTGCGCCAAGGCCGTATCTTAAAGCCATGGAATAAAAGCGCGCGGCAAAACGGACCGCGCAAGGGGTGACGCCAGGGGGCGTCAAAAAGGAAAGGAGGGGAACAATGGCGGACAAGAACGCAGAAGTTGCAGTCGAGGACAACGGCGGCATGAAGAAAACGCTTTCGCTCTGGAACTTCTTCACCATTGGCTTCGGTGCCATCATCGGTACCGGTTGGGTTCTGCAGGTCGGCGACTGGATGGTCGTGGGCGGCGGTCCCGTTCCCGCTATGATTGCATTCCTCTTGGGCGCAATCTTCCTCGTGCCCGTCGGAGCTGTTTTCGGTGAGCTCACGGCTGCTATCCCCATTTCGGGCGGCATCGTCGAGTATGTCGATCGTAGCTTTGGCCGTACGATGAGCTACATCACCGGCTGGCTCCTGGCCCTGGGCAACGGCATCCTGTGCCCGTGGGAGGCCATCGCCATCTCGACCCTCGTGTCCGAGATGTTCGGCAGCCTGCCAGGCCTTGAGTGGCTGCGCGCCGTCAAGCTCTACACCATCCTGGGGGCCGACGTTTACCTGTTCCCGACGCTGATCGCGCTCGGCTTTGCAGTCTACGTCATCTTCCTCAACTTCCGCGGTGCCAGCTCGGCCGCCAAGCTCCAGGCTTTCCTGACCAAGGCCCTGCTCTGCGGCATGCTGCTCGCCATGGGCGTCTCGCTGTTCACCGGCTCGCCGGACAATGCCATGCCTGTGTTCTCCCAGGTCACCGGCGCTGGTGGCGGCAAGGCCGCTACCGAGAGCACCAGCCTGTTTGCCGGCATCGTGTCGGTCCTGGTTCTGACCCCGTTCTTCTACGCCGGCTTCGACACCATTCCTCAGCAGGCTGAGGAAGCGGCCGAGGGCCTCAACTGGAACAAGTTCGGCAAGATCATCTCCCTGGCCCTGCTGGCCGCCGGCGGCTTCTACATGGTCTGCATCTACTCGTTCGGCACCATCCTCGACTGGCATGAGTTTGTTAAGAGCCCGGTTCCCGCGCTTGCCTGCCTCAAGGGCATCAACATGCTCCTGTACCTGGCCATGCTCGTCATCGCCACGCTTGGACCCATGGGCCCGATGAACTCCTTCTACGGCGCCACGAGCCGCATCATGCTCGCCATGGGCCGCAAGGGCCAGCTGCCCGAGAAGTTTGCCGAGGTCGATCCCAAGTCCGGCGCTCCCAAGCTCGCCTGCGTCGTTCTGGGCGTCATCACCGTCGTCGGTCCGTTCCTGGGCAAGAACATGCTCATCCCTCTGACCAACGTGTCGGCTCTCGCCTTCATCTTCTCCTGCGGCATGGTCGCCCTCGCTTGCCTGCGCATGCGCTTCACCGAGCCCGACCTGCCTCGTCCCTACGAGGTGCCCGGTGGCAAGTTTGGCATCAGCCTCGCTATCGTTGCCTGCGGCACCATCATTGGCCTGCTCGTGATCCCGTTCTCTCCCGCCTCCCTCAACATGGTGGAGTGGAGCATCGTGATCGGCTGGCTGGCTGTTGGCCTGGCCCTCATGGCCTTCACCAATTCCCGCAAAAAATAACGCCTAGCCGGGGCGGATCGGGTGCGCGGGGCCCTCTCTCCCGCGCACCGAACCCGGCACCACTTGGGTAGTTTTGTGAGGCCTTAACCCAACACGGCCTCGCCCACTATATGGATCCATAAGGAGGAACCATGTCCACTAAGTATGCAATCGTTGGCGGCAAGCTCATCGACGGTACCGGTGCCGAGCCGGTCGAGAACTCCCTCGTTCTCGTCGACGACAACGGCAAGATCGAGTACGCCGGCACTATGCAGGACCTTCCCGAGGGCGTTGAGGTTATCGACGCCGCCGGCAAGACCGTCCTTCCCGGCCTGATCGACACCCACCTGCACTTCTCGGGCAACCTGACCGACGATGACACCGATTGGGTCATGCAGCCGCTCCTCGAGAAGCAGGCCGTCGCCGTCAAGCAGGCCTACGACTGCCTCACCCACGGCCTCACCACCGTCTGCGAGATCGGCCGCTTTGGTATCCAGATCCGTGACTGCATCGACAAGGGCGTCTTTAAGGGCCCGCGCGTTCTGGCCACCGGTCTGGGCTTCTGCCGCGTTGCCGGCCACGGTGACTCCCACCACTGCACCCAGGAGCTCAACAAGGAATCCCACCCCTGGGGCGACCAGGTCGACGGTCCTTGGGATCTGCGCAAGGCCGTCCGTCGTCGCCTGCGTGAGAACCCCGATGCCATCAAGATCTGGGCTACCGGTGGCGGCATCTGGCGCTGGGACTCCGGTCGCGACCAGCACTATTGCTCCGAGGAGATCCAGGCCGTGGTCGAAGAGGCAAAGATGGTCGGCATCCCCGTGTGGAGCCACTGCTACAACAACCACGCCGCTGCCTACGATTCCGTTCGCTTTGGCTGCGAGCAGCTGATTCACGGCTTCGATATCGATGAGCGCACCATGGACCTCATGGCCGAGCAGGGCACCTTCTTCACCCCGACGATCGCCTTCCTGCCCACCTGGTACGCCACCTATCCGCCCGTCTACGTCCCCGAGCTGCACGACAAGTACGAGGGCACCCTGGTCGAGAAGGAGCTGCAGCGCAACTACGACTGCCTGCGCGAGGCCAAGAAGCGCGGCGTCGTCATGACGATCGGCTCCGACTCCTTCTCCTTCGTCACCCCGTACGGCACCTGCTCCATCGAGGAGATGTACGAGTTCGTCGACAAGATCGGCTTCACTCCGGTCGAGACCATCACCTGCGCCACCCTCAACGGTGCCAAGATGTGCCACATCGAGGACGAGACCGGTTCCATCGAGGCCGGCAAGTGCGCCGACCTGCTGGTTGTCAACGGTGACGTCGCCGCCGACATCCACGTGCTCAACACCGACAACATGGACGTCATCATGAAGGACGGCTGGATCGTCGAGGCCGGCACTTTTGGTGAGGCTAACAAATACAGCGCCTAAGATACCGTTTGTCGATGGCTTGATGTAAAACACAGTTTTTGATTGCATAATGCAATGGAGAGGGTCGCTTGCGGCCCTCTCCATTGCTATGGGTGCTACGGACAAGAGGGGATGACGGTGGATTTAAACAGGCTGATTCTGGGCAAGAGCTACAACTCTACCAAGGTCTTTCGTACGGCCCAGCATGTGGTTCAGGCCATCCTGCTCGGTATTGTCGTTCCGGCGCTTATCCTGCTGCTTATCTGGGATTTAACCGATAATCCCAATCCCGTTCCGGGCGTTGTCGTTATTGCCGGCCTGGTCATGCTGTGCTTCTTTTTCTCGTATGTCTTTGTGGTCCCCGACGACCTCACATCGAGTGCAACCGACCGTACACTCGCCATTGCATCTAAAATATTCGCCTACACGTCGCGCGGCCTTACGCCCGAAGCGGCACTGGGTGCTTCCAAAATCATCCTGTCCGAGACCATCGCGTCGGCCATCTGCTTTACCGACGGCAAACAGGTGTTGGCAAGTTGGGGCGAGGATTCGACAAAGTGTCCCGCCGGCACCCCGGTTGTGCTCAAGACCACACTCAACGTGATCGAGTCCGGCGAACAGAGTGTATTTTCGCGTGACGCCTCCAATGAGACGGGCGGCTATTTTCCCCGTCTGCGCGCCGGCATTGTCGCGCCACTGACCGTGCGCGGGCATTGCGTGGGCACGCTCGAGCTGTATTACCCCCGCCTGAGCAGCATCGATATGCGCCAGACGGCGTTGGCCTCGGGCTTTGCCGATCTCATTTCCACGCAGCTCGCCAGCTTTGAGCTCGAGCGCCAGGACGAGCTCACGGCCCGCGTGGAGCTTCGCGCCCTGCAGTCGCAGGTCGACCCGCATTTTCTATTCAATACCATCAGCACCATCGTGTCGCTCGTTCGAACCGAGCCCGACAAGGCACGATCGCTGCTGATCGACTTCTCCAACTACTATCGTCAGACGCTTTCTGACTCCGATACGCTCACCACGCTCGAGCACGAGGTGGAACAGGGCACTCGTTATATCAATCTTATGCAGGCCCGGTATGGCGACGGCCGTCTGCGCGTCTCGGTCGACATCGACTTTGAGGTGCGCGACAGCCTGGTACCGCCGTTTATCTTGCAGCCGCTGCTCGAAAACTGTATCAAGCACGCGCAGCGCGAGACCGAGCCGCTTTCTATTCGTGTTAGGGCTTTCGAGACCGATGACGGTTTGGAGATCATCGTCGAAGACGACGGCATCGGTATGAGCGAAGAAGTCTGCGCGCATCTGTTTGAGCAGCATCGCCGAGAGGAGCCCGAGAGCATTACCGCCGACGGCTCCGTCAAGCGAGGTTGCGGCCTGGCGCTCTTCAACGTGCTTCAGCGCATCCATTTCTTTTACGGAGAAGATTCCGGCATGCGCGTGAAGTCCCAGGAGGGCGTGGGAACGCAGGTCATCGTTGAGTTGAACGGCGAGCCGCATGAGCCGGCGCCGCTAACGGTGTAGCACGCGGTTGGATTGAGAGAAAAAGAGGGGAAGCGCATATGTCCGAAGGCTGGAACATCCTGGTGGTTGATGATGAGCCTCCAATTAGGGCTGAGCTACGCTATCTGTTGGAAAAGGATATGCGTGTGGGCCAGATTGCCGAGGCGGGCAATGTTACCGAAGCCGTGGAGTCGATTCTGTCGAACAAGCCCGACGTGCTGTTTTTAGACATTACCATGCCCGGTCGCTCGGGAATTGAGCTTGCCGAGACGCTGCAGAACCTAAAGACGCCGCCGGTCGTGGTGTTTGTGACGGCATTTGCCGAGTACGCGGCCGATGCCTATAACCTCGATGCCGTCGATTACGTCGTCAAACCGGTCGAGGATGCCCGCCTGTCAAAGGCACTCGACAAGATCGAGACTGCTCTGGGTGCTCGCCGTGTCGTCCATGCTCCGCGCCAGCCTTTGCGCCTGACGGTGGATCGCGGGGGCAAAAGGGTGTTCATTCCCGTGGCGGATGTCTGCTACTTTGAGGCGCGCGCCGATTTTTGCAATGCGGTCTGTGCCGAGGGAACATACCTGATCAATGAGTCGATTTCCTCGCTCGAGCGGCGTCTGGCCTCCGAGGGTTTTATTCGTGTCCACCGCAGTTATCTGGTCAATTTGGAAGACGTGCATAATGTCGAGATCGGCTCCACGGGCCTGATGGAGCTCAGGCTCGACCGCGTGAGCTCGACGGTGCCCGTGTCCCGCCGTCGCGCTGCCGAGGTCAAGGCGCACTTGGGACTTGCGTAGGCGGTCTGCATGCCATCGTTTATCGCCGCAGGTTTGGCATGACCGCACGGTGGGCATAATGGGTGACATCGAATGAAATCGAAAGGATCATTATGCCCGCGCTCATTACGCATCATCTGTTTGGCGAAGAAAGTATCGACCGTCTTCCGCAGGGCGTTATCACGTCCGACGAGGAGCGCATCGCCTTTATCCTGGGAAACCAAGGTCCCGACCCGTTTTTCTTCCACATGCTCACGCCGCGCATTTCCGACTGTACGTTGCTTGCTCAGGTCATGCACCGCTCGCGCATGTCGCGCCAGTTCTCATGCCTGCGCGACGGCGTGTCGCACCTGCAGCCGCGCGACGCCAATCTGGGCCGCGCCTTTGCGCTGGGCCTGCTGTCGCACTATGTGCTCGACCGCAATGCCCACCCCTTTGTCTACGAGCAGCAGTTTGGCATTGTTGAGTCCGACCCCGAGCTCGAGGCTTCGGGCAGTCAAGTTCACGCCGTGCTCGAAAGCGACCTGGACGTGCTGATGCTGCAGCTTAAACGTGACGGGGCCACGGTCGAGGATTATCCGCCGGCGGGCGAGATCGTCACCACCGACCGCATCAATCGCGTGGCCGGTGTGCTGATGAGCTACGTCGCCGGGCGCGTGTACGGTATCGACATCCCGGCGGGGGAGTACGCCGGCGCCGTAGCCGACATGCAGCTGCTCTACCGCACTATCGAGCCGGCCGGTTCGGCCAAGACGCGCGCGATTGCCCTGCTCGAGGGCTTGGTGCACGATTATTCGCTGCTCGACGGCCTTGCGCACCGTGTGACGACCGAGCTGCCCGAGCGTACCGGCAACCTGGGCCACTTGGCATGGAAGAACCCCTTTACTGACGAGGTCTCGAACGAGAGTTTCCCCGAGGTCTTTGACCGCGCGCTGGTCGATTACGAGTGCACGGTCGCCCGCTTTATCGAGACCGGCGATATGGAAGCCGTGACCGGTCACGTCAACTACAGCGGCCGCGTGCTCGGTGCCGACGAGGAGTTCGACCGCGAGGAATAGGGTCCGTGCCTGTCCCTTTGCCGAATCCTTACCGGTGCCTCTGTGCAATTGGGGTACGATGAACTAACTGTATATCGGGCGAATACGAAGGGGCCCTGTCCATGAAATACACCAAGCTCGAGCGTAACTGGGTTATGTACGATGTGGGCAACTCGGCCCTCGTGCTGCTCAATACCTCGGTGGTGCCCATCTACTTTAACGCCATCAATACCGGTGCTTCCTCGGCAGACCTGGTGGTCGCCTGGGGCAACGCGCAGACGATTGCCTCGCTAGTCATTGCCATGCTCATGCCCATTCTGGGCGCGCTTGCCGATTACGCCGGCAACAAGATCAAGTTCTTCTTGGGCTTCTTCCTCACGGGCCTGGTCCTTTGCCTGGCGCAGGCTATCCCCATGTCCGCCATGGCATTTTTGACCGTGTACGTGCTGTGCACCATCGGCCTTAACTCTTCTATGACGTTCTACGACGCCATGCTGCCCGACATTACCACCGACGAGCGCATGGACGCCGTGTCCAGCTCGGGCTATGCCTGGGGCTACATCGGTTCCACCGTGCCGTTCATCATCTGCCTGGCGCTTATCATGGGTGGCCCCGCTCTTGGCGTCCCCACCATGCTGGCAACGCGTCTGTCGTTTATCATCACCGGTGCCTGGTGGCTCATCTTTACCCTGCCGCTCATTCGCACCTATAAGCAAAAGTACGGTCGCGAGCGCGGTCCCCAGGACACCATCGGCCACATCGTGGGCGGCGTGTTCTCCGAGGTCGGACATACCATGCGCGAAATCGCCCACAACAAGACCGTGCTGGTCTACATGATCGCGTTCTTCTTCTACATCGATGGTGTGCACACGGTCATTTCCATGGCAACCAGCTACGGCTCGGCTCTGGGTATCGATTCGACCCAGCTGGTGCTGGCGCTGCTCGTCACGCAGTTTGTGGCCTTTCCGTCCGCCATCATCTACGGCAAGCTCGCCGGACGCGCGGGCACGCTCAACATGATTCTGGTGGCGGTCGCCGCCTACATGGGCATTGTGCTGTTCGCCGCGTTCTTCCTAAAGACCGCCTTTGAGTTCTGGGTGCTTGCCATTATGGTCGGCCTGTTCCAGGGCGGCGTGCAAGCGCTCAGCCGTAGCTACTTTGGCCGCATTATCCCTAAAGAAAAATCCAACGAGTACTATGGCTTCTTTGACATCTTTGGTCGTTATGCAAGCGTCATGGGCACCTTCCTGGTGTCGGTTGTCACCTCGCTGACCGGCAACCCGTCGCTGGGCGTCCTTTCTATTGGCGTTCTGCTGGTTGTTGGCTTTGTGCTGCTGGTCCGTCTGTCCCGCATGGCTCAGGCGGCGGCGTAAGGCAACCGGGCTCAGTACAGCAATTGTGCCTATCTGCAGTACTCTTTTGGAAGTAGCCGCATAAATCATTCTGACTTCCGAGCAATGTTTAGCCCAAGTGGGTATGATGGAATCAGCTAGGTCGCGGGGCGTCGCCTGTGTTTGGCGGCGCCCCGTTTTTGTGTTGCAAGGAGGGTAAAGGTATGAACGCCACGGTTGTGATCCCAACATATTGGGCGGGCGATGATACCCAAGCAAACGCTCCCGGCACCTACGATCACTCGACGTCGCTCAATGCCGCCAACCCGGAACTCGATCGCTGCCTGACTTCACTCGAACAGGTGCGCGACATTCCGCGCATCATTCTCTTGGTGGTCTGTCCGGTTTCTGCCACGGCCGACGTATCCCATCGCGTGCACGAAATCGTTAATGCGCATCCCACACTTAAGGTCACCGTCGTTACCAATACTCAGGCTTCGCGTGTTGCCGACCGCGTGGCACAGATTGCGCCCAAAGGCTCGGGCGAGTGCGTGAGCCTGCGCGGCTACGGCGCCATCCGCAACATGGGTCTTGCCTGCGCGGCGGTGCTGGGGCACGACGCGGTTGTGTTTTTGGATGACGACGAGACCGTCATCGATGCCGACTTTATGAAGCGTGCGACCTATGCGCTGGGCCAGCAGACGCGTCAGGGCCTGCCGATTTTAGTCAAGAGCGGATACTTTTATGATCGCGACGGGTCGCCGCTGGCTCCCACGGACAAAGTGGGCATTTGCCATCGCTGGTGGACCAAGCGTATCGAGTTCAATCGCTGGATGAAAAAGGCGCTCTCGGGCACCCGCATCTCGCGCTCCAATTACGTATGCGGCGGCCTGATGGCCCTGCACGCCCGCGCCTTTACGCGTGTGGCCTTCGACCCGTTTATCACCCGCGGCGAGGATCTGGACTACCTGTTTAACATGCGCATGTTCGGCTATGACGTGTGGTTCGATAACGAGTGGGCCGTGCGCCACCTGCCGCCCGAGTCCGAGAAGCGCTCGCCGCGCTTTATGCAGGACGTGTACCGTTGGTACTACGAGCGGGCCAAGCTGACGTTCGCCGCGCACCAAAAGGAGCTCATTCCGGTTACGGCCGCATCACTCATGCCCTATCCGGGTCCGTGGATCTCGCGCGAGCTCGACGACCGCGTGCGCAAGACCGCCATGGTTCGCAGCATGTTTACCCGCGAGCACGAGGGGTATCTGCGCATCTGGCGTCATGGTATTGACGAGGCCAAGACCTATGCCCGCCAAAACGCCGCAAGCTACCTGCGTTTTCAGAGTTTCTGGCCCAAGATCATGGACGAACTTTGGCGCGACGCACAACTGATTAGCATCCTGGAGGGGGCTGAATGATCGACCGCCGCGCCCAGCGCGATAATTCAATTTCAATCTTTCGCATCATCGCCGTAGTCTGCGCCGTTTGCGTGTTGGCGTACTTTATCTTTGCCCTGGTGACTGGCATTGAGCCGATTGCCACGGTGATTGCCTGTGCGCTGCTGTGCATCTTCCTGTGCATCTTTATCTTTTTGACGCTCAATCCCGATTCGGTACGCTCCCAGTACACCGAGGAGACGCTCTCGGTTGCCTCGGCCATGCTCGAGGACATTAAGGGCGGTCTGACGCAAGAATCGGCGCTTTTGGTGTGCCGGCGTATCCTGCCCGAGACGCGTGCCATGACCGTTGCCATCACCGATGAGGGCAACGTGCTGGCCTGCGCGGGCGAGTTCGAGGAAAAGCTGCTGCCCGATTCGCCCATCCACACGCTTGCCACGCGCTACGTCATTGAGCACGGCATCGTGCAGTCGTTCAACCGCGTGGTGGACGTGGTGGGTTCGGACGGTTCGCACAACCATGTTCCCGCCGGTATCATCGCGCCCATCAAGGTGGGCGATCGCACCGTCGGCACGCTCAAGTTCTACTACAAGACCCCGCGCGCCGTAGACCGCACCCAGTATGCGCTCGCCTCGGGTTTTGCCGAGATCCTGTCCACGCAGCTCGCCATCCACGAGCTCGAGGTGCAAAAGGAGCTCACGGCCCGTGCCGAGGTTCGTGCTCTGCAAGCGCAGATCAATCCGCACTTTCTGTTTAACACGCTCAACACCATCGCGTCGTTTACACGCACCGATCCGCTGCGTGCCCGCGAGCTGCTGCGCGAGTTCTCCTCGTTCTATCGCGCCACGCTCGACAACTCGGGGTCGCTTATCCCGGTCTCGCGCGAGGTTGCCCAGACCAAGCGCTACCTGACGTTTGAGAAGGCGCGCTTTGGCGAGGACCGCGTACTGGCGACCTTCGATGTCTCCGAGGATGTCGAGGACACGTTGGTCCCGGCCTTTGTAATCCAGCCCATCGTCGAGAACGCCGTGCGGCATGGCATGGGCGATGACGATGCCCTGCGGATCGACGTGACCGTCCATCAAGACGGCGACGACGCAATCCTGATTGCCGTAGCCGACAACGGCGTGGGCATGGACGAGGGCACCGCCGCCAGGCTGTTTGATGAGCGCTCTGCCCGCCCCGATGCCAGTTCCCCGCAAGGCGGCGGCGCCGGTGTGGCCATGCACAATATTTCTGAGCGCATCCATCGCTTTTATGGACCGCACTCCTATACGCGCGTCGAATCGGCGCCGGGCAAGGGCACCAAAGTGCTCCTGCACCTTGATTTGTCAGAGAGCATCTTTGACATTCAAGAGTAAAATAAAAGGCTATGGGCTCAACGCCAAGCGGCGGATGCCCGGCGTAGTTTGTTGACGAAAGGTTTAATCCCTATGCTGCGTGCGATGATTGTGGATGATGAGGCCCCGGCCCGTTCGGAACTTCGCTTCTTGCTCGAGCAGACGGGCAAGATCGGCACGATCACTGAGGCGTCGAGCGTCCGCTCCGCCATTGAGATGTTGATGGAAAGCCGCGTCGATGTCGTATTTCTCGATATCTCGATGCCCGGTGCTTCTGGTCTGCAGCTTGCCGAGGCACTGCATAAGCTTAAGAATCCGCCGGCGATCGTGTTTGTGACTGCGTATAGCGATCATGCCGTCGAGGCGTTCGACGTAGATGCCGTCGATTACCTAATGAAGCCGGTTGAGGAGGCACGCTTGGATCGCGCGATCGAGAAGGTCATGCAGCGCGCCAAGCCCGTCACGGACAGCAAGGCCACCATCGAGCGCATTCCGGTGGAAAAGGGCGGCCGTAAGGTCCTCATTCCCGTGGATGATATCCGCTTTATCATGGCCAAGGACGATTATTCCTGTATCTACACCATCGACGATCGTTTTCTATCGACGACTTCGCTGGCGCAGTTCGAGGCCAAGCTTTGCGACTTTGGCTTCTTTCGCGTTCATCGCCGCTATATCGTCAACTTGGCGTGCGTCACGGATGTCGAGACGGTGCCCTCGGGCGCTATCCAACTGGGTATTACGGGCGTCGACGAACGCGTGCCGGTCTCGCGCCGCCGCGTTGTGCCGCTCAAGAAGGCCCTGAGCCTCTAGCACACTGGCCCCGCAGCCCTGTAGACCAATTGTCTGCGGAGCCGTGGGGCTTTTTGTATATACGCCGAATCGGTTTTGCAGAAGGGATCTCATGAACAGTGCAGACGCCAAGCGCATCGACATCATCTCGGACACCCACGGCTATCTTTCGCCCGCGCTTCTGGACGAGCTCAAGGGCGCAGATCTAATCATCCACGCCGGAGACCTCACGTCAGAGATGGATTACGAGCATCTATGCACCATCGCCCCCGTGCGAGCGGTCCTAGGCAACAACGACTACTACCGCGACTACGGCCCGGATGTTGACCGTCTGGCCCTCTTTACCTACGAAGGCCTCAAATTCGCTGTAGCCCACTACCGCGAAGACCTGCCCGTGGGATCCGTAGACGTAGCCATCAACGGTCACACCCACGTAACCAAAGAAGCCCAAGTGGGCCGCTGCCTGGTCCTCAATCCCGGCAGCGCCAGCTACCCCAGAGGCAGCCGAGGCCCCACCATGGCCAGAATGCTCGTCAAAGACGGCCATGTCATAAGCACCAAATTTATTGACTTAGAGTAACCGCAACAAAAACGGGGGATGCAGATCGCATCCCCCGTTTTTCTTTGAGCCAAAGGCCGAAGTTCAACAAGACCATCAGACAACCCCGCCGAGGAGAACGGGGACCTCGAGCCGCGAAGCGGCGAGCAACAAAGTCTTCGAACAAAGTGACGGCAGGGAGGGTCTCCGGGGCCGGGGGCGGGGGTTAAGTTTGTCGCGAGTTCCGCACGCAAAGGAAAGCACTTAATGTGCTTTCCGTCTTGCGCAGGACTGTAGAGCAGCAAACTTAACCCCCGCCCCCGGCCCCGGAGACCCTCCCGGATGGCCCCAAAAATTTTTTCAAAAAAGTTGTTGCGCGCCGGACAGACTTCTGTGTATACTAATCCCCGCAGCGCACGCGAGCGGAAACAAACGCGAACGACTGCCTGGGGAGTTAGCTCAGTTTGGTTAGAGCGCCGGCCTGTCACGTCGGAGGTCGCGGGTTCGAGCCCCGTACTTCCCGCCAACGCAATTAAAGCCACGTCTTCGGACGTGGCTTTTTGCGTTTGATAGGACCTTGATCCCATCGGCTCCTTTCGCCCAAAAGCAGATCTTTCCAATTCCCGGACAAGCTCCGTATGAGACAAGTGTTCAAACAAGACGTTTGTTGCGCAACACCTGTTCAACGAAGCAGGGGGTTAGGTTATACTGAATTGCACTGTGTGCCGTTTTTGATGCAAGAGGCTTCAAGCGCGGCATTCAGTGGGCACCCGTTTTGCTATTTGGGCGTCCATACGGTCATTGGCGTCTCGACGTAAGCTCGGCCCCGGAGCTCGTTCGAGCTGTTCCTATTCCTTGAAAGGGGAAAAATGGACATATCGAGGAAGACTGATTACGCCCTTCGCATGCTCGCGATGCTTGCCGAGGACCCGGAGCGTCTGCTTTCTGTTCGCACCGCCGCCGAAGAGGTCAATGTCCCGTATTCGTTTGCCCGTTCAATCCAGCATGGTTTGGTTCAGGCCGGTATTGTGGAGAGCCTGCGTGGCGTCCATGGCGGCATGCGTCTTAAGGTCAGCCCCGACGATGTCACCATCCGCCAGGTCGTTGAGGCCGTTCAGGGCCCCATGGTCATGAACGATTGCACCGCGCCCGATGGCGACTGCGCACGCATGGGCACGTGCTGCTATCATCCTCTGTGGGCCGGAGCTCAAGCGTTGATGCGCGACTACCTCGATTCCGTTTCGCTGGGCGATATCGTCGCTCACCGCCAGTTCCCGGCCGTCGACCCCAAGTTTGCCGACCGCGATGCGTTTCCCGAGTACGCCACCTGTGCGTGCGCTTGCCGGGAGGAATAGCGCCGCATAAGGAGCATAGCCATGATTCAGGACCCCTTTCGTTCGACGATTCGTTCGGAAGGGGTCCTGCGTTATCGCGACCTTCCGTGGCGCCGCACGCGCGACCCGTACATTATTTGGCTTTCCGAGGTTATGCTGCAGCAAACGCAGGTGCAGCGTGTGGAGATGCGTATGCCCGCGTGGCTCGATCGCTTTCCAACCGTGCAGGCGCTTGCCCAGGCCGCGCCTTCCGATGTTTTGGACGCTTGGCAGGGGATGGGCTACAACCGACGCGCCCTGGCGCTCCACAAGGCCGCTCAGCGCGTTGTAGAGGACTGGGACGGGAAGTTTCCACGTGAGACGCGCGACCTGGTTGCCCTGCCCGGTATTGGCCCGGCGACGGCGCAGGGCATCCGATCGTTTGCGTTCGATCTACCGGGTGTGTATCTGGAGACCAACGTGCGCACGGTCTTTCTGCATCATTTCTTTCCCGATGTGCCCGCCGTTCCCGATCGCGAGCTGGTGCCGCTGATTCAGGCCGCCTGTCCGGCGGCTCCCGGTACGACGGCGGATGAGATCGCTCCCTTTGCCGTGCCGCTCGATGATGCCGACACACCGCGCGCATGGTATTACGCGCTGCTGGATTATGGCGCGTATCTTAAGAAGACGCTGCCCAATCCGTCCAGGCGCTCGGCGAGCTATAGCCGTCAGTCCAAGTTTGAGGGCTCGCGCCGTCAAAAGCGCGCCCATATTGTGCGCATGCTGCTGGCTGCGCGCGATGGGCGGCCGGCGGGCATCACACTCGCCGAGGCCGTGGCGGGTGTCAACGAAATGGAGGCGGCGGCAGGCCGCGAGCCGGTCGATCACGATCTCGTCGCAGGCATTTTGGCCGACTTGGAGCGTGAGGGCTTTTGCCGCGTGGAGGGCGACCGCTGGCTAAGCGTGTAGCCCACCCGAATCTGAAGAACAGGATTGTAAGGTTTAGATTTTCGAGATGAGGGCATCCTAAAGACAAGGCCGCTCGAAGCCTACGGGCGGCATGTGTTGAAGGGAAGTACACCTATGGATTTTGAAAACTCTCAGACCAAGAAGAACCTCGAGACCGCTTTTGCCGGTGAGTCCCAGGCGCACACCAAGTATCGCTACTACGCATCTAAGGCCAAGAAGGATGGTTACGTTCAGATCTCGAATATCTTTGCCGAGACCGCAGGCAACGAGTCCGAGCATGCCAAGCTGTGGTTTAAGTATCTGCACGACGGCGCCGTTCCCGACACCCTGGACAATTTGCGTGATGCCGCTGCGGGCGAGAACTACGAGTGGACCACGATGTACGACGAGTTTGCCAAGACCGCCGAGGAGGAGGGCTTTGCCGAGATTGCCGCAAAGTTCCGTGGCGTCGGTGCTGTCGAGAAGGCTCACGAGGAGCGCTACAACAAGCTTGTCGAGCGCATCGAGTCGGGCGAGGTGTTTGAGCGCGAGGGCGTGAAGGTGTGGAAGTGCCTGAACTGCGGGCACCTGCATGTGGGTGCCGAGGCGCCCGAGGTGTGCCCGGTTTGTAACCACCCGAAGGCGTACTTTGAGGAGCAGGTGGTGAACTACTAGCGCTTGGCGCTGGCTGCTGCGGAACGCAGGGCGGGGAAATACCTTTCCCTCTCGCTCACGGCTCCGCAGGGTCGCGCGAGGCAAAGGTATTTCCCCGCCCTGCGTTCCGGCTTCGGGTCGTTGCGTGCTCGCTACAGAAAAGCTGATAAAAAAGTTTGTGTGCCGCCCCTATTGGGGCGGCACGTTTTTTGTATGGGGGCTGGTTGGGACGGCGCCGTTCATGGGTGGGGTACACTGGGTAGCGACTTTTAGTTTATCTACTACCTGATGGGGTGTTTTTGTATGGGTAAGAAGTCTCGGGCTCGGGTGGCTGCGGCGGGGACTCGCAAGGATCCTGGTCGTCGGGTTCCTGAGGGCAAAAAGGCCGATCGTGCCGAGAAGGACAAGAAGGTCGGCGCGCATGCTCATCCTGAGTGGGCACCTCATTTGAATACGGCGAGCGAAGACCTGACTGCCAAGCTGTTTACGATGGTCGAGGTCATCTTGGGCGTGGTGCCTGTGGTGGTCATCGGTCTGTTCTTGGCCTCTAAGGATGCCGCGAGCGTGGATAAGCTCACCGACGTCTTTTCTCAGGACCCCTCGATGGTGGTCACGTTTATCTCTGCGTGCCTGCAGCCGTTTGTGGCGTACATGCTGTACATGATTTATCGCAAGTACTGCGAGGGCGATGCGGGCTTTGCCGCCGGCAACCTGATCGGCCTCTTGTGCTCCGAGATTTTGCTGCTCAATATTCCCGGTGTCATCGGCATGGGCATCTTGTTGTGGCGTGTTTGGCGCAACGTTGCCCCGCACTTTGAGAGCTGGCTGTTTGAGCGCCGTGTTGCGGGCGTGTTGGCAGATATTGCCGGTTCGCTCGTGATCCTGGTCCTGGCGTTTATGTGTGCCACCGCCGCCCGCGGTCTCGCGGGCATGTAGTCTGTCCTCACCGACCACGGAGCGCAGGGCGGGGAAACCTTTCCCTCTCGCTCACGGCTCCGCAGGGTCGCGCGAGGCAAAGGTTTCCCCGCCCTGCGCTCCGGCGTTGAGTCGTCGCATGCTCGTTACAGAAAAGCTGACAATAAGTTTGTGTGCCGCCCCTTTGGGGCGGCACTTTTTGTGTGGGGTCCCTGTCTCCACACTTTTCGTCAAGCTTTTGGTTAGATTTTGGTCAGTTGGCGGGTTGGCGGAAGGGCAAAAGATCATCCGATAAAAAGCTCAAAGAAAGTGCTGGTAGGGGAGTTGTTGAGGTTTTCGACAGCTTTTGTCAGCAAGAAACTTTGCGGCTATTGCTACGGATTGCGTTGCCGTGGCCTTGGCGGTGCGGGATGCTGGGCGCAAGCGTCGAATGCTCCGATTGAGGAGGCCAGCATGGACCTGTTTCTTGAGACCCCGCAGCAGCAAGCCGAGCGCATGTTGCGCCAACAGCAGCGGCTCATGGAGATGCAAATGCAAGGGGTAGTCGCCCAGCCCCCTGCGCAAAATGCCACGCCCGCGGTTTCGCTTGCGGGCGGATCGGCGCCAGAGAACTATTCCGTACAACAAGATTCGTATGCACAGGAGCTTGCGTTTGACAAGCGCCGCACGCGTCACCGTCGCGTGGGCCAGCGCCTGCGCACGTTAGCGATGATTGTGCTCATTCCGTTAGGACTTGCGGCGATTTTCTTGGTCTCGTATGCGCTCACCTGCATCCTCAACGGTGCTTCGCCCAGCGAAGTGCTCCAACATCTGTCAGCCCTCGGCCAGCGCCTAGGCGATGTCATAACAACCATCCGCGCCGGCTGGGAGAGTTAGCGTTTTGATGCCTGTGGCCCAAAATCCATTTGCCCGATTGCCGTGGAGCGCCCGGTGCGTGTGGCGGGGTAAGATTGATCGCGGTTTTGATTGGTGGTCGATTGAGTTTGTTGGGCGGAGTCTATGTCTGCTATTGATATCGTGCTTGTTGTGATCGCCTTGATGGCGGTGGGGGTTGCTGTGGCTTGTGCCCTGCAGCTTAAGGGCCTTCGCGCCGAGCTGCGGGAGCGCGGCGATGGCGGGGCAGAGATGCTGGCTGCGCTCGAGCAGGCCAACAACGCGCTCGACACCCTCAACGTCGCGCTGTCCGAAACCCGCCGCACGACAAATGCCATCGCGCAGCAACAGACGACCGACGCCGCCGTGGAACAGCAACGCTACCTGACCATTGCGCGCGAGTTCTCGCAGGCCGGCGACCGCATGGACGACCTGCGTCGCGAGACGGCCCAGCAGCTGGGCGCCAACCGCGAAGGCATCGAACACCGTCTGGACAAAGTGCGCGAGACGGTCGATGCCCAGCTGGGCGCCATCCGCAAAGACAACAACGTGCAGCTCGATCAAATGCGTGCGACGGTGGACGAGAAGCTCTCCCGCACGCTCAACGATCGCCTGTCGGCATCGTTTAAGCAGGTGAGCGACCAGCTCGAGGCTGTGTACAAGGGTTTGGGCGATATGCAGTCCATTGCCACCGGCGTAGGCGATCTTAAGCGCGTGCTGGGCAATGTAAAAGCGCGCGGCATTTTGGGCGAGGTGCAGCTGGGCGCGATTCTGGCGGATATCCTCACACCCGATCAGTATCTGGAAAACGTCGCCACCAAGCCTGGTGCCTCGGAGCGGGTTGAGTTTGCCGTCAAGCTGCCGGTGGACGAAGGCGACCCCGTGCTGCTGCCGATCGACTCCAAGTTTCCCGGCGATGCGTACGAGCACCTGCTCGACGCGCAAGAGTCGGGTGATGCCGAGGCTGTGGCCACCGCGCGCAAGACGCTTGACGCCATGGTGAAGCGCGAGGCCAAGGATATCTGTGAAAAGTACCTGAGCGTGCCCGCGACGACCAATTTTGGCATCATGTTCGTGCCGTTTGAGGGCCTGTATGCCGAGGTCGTCAGTCGCCCCGGGCTTATCGAGACCCTGGGCCGCGACTATCACGTCAACGTTGCCGGCCCCAGCACCATGGCCGCCATTCTCAACAGCCTGCAGATGAGCTACCAGACGTTTAAGTTGCAAAAACGCACCGATGACGTGCTGCGCGTGCTTTCCGCCGTCAAGGCCGAGCTGCCACGCTATCAAAAGGCGCTGCGCCGCGCCCAGCAGCAGATCGAGACCGCGGGTAAAACGGTCGAGGGCATTATCACCACACGTACCAACGTTATGGAGCGCAAGCTCAAGGATATCGATGCGCTGGAAGACGCGCGGGAAGCCGACGAGATTTTGGGCTTGGAGTCCGCAGGCATACTCGCGGGCCAGGAAGACGAGGACTAGCCGCAACGGACGGCGGGGCGCCGGCGTAAACGCGGGGCGCGGACGCTTTTCGCATCGTGCTTGCCTGGAGTGCGCTTCAATGTGCAACAATGGCGTTTCGCCCTATCAGATGCGAAAGGAAGCCCATGTCTCAGAGAAGCACCAGCCCGCTCAAGCGCTCCACCGTGCGCCGCACGCTGCGGCGTTTTTGGGACGTCACGCGCACGCAGCCGCTGATCGTCTTTCTCTCGGTGTTCTCGTCGGCGGGCTATATCTTTTTGCTCACGTTTGCCAACACCTACGTGATGGCCCTCATCGTCGACCGCGTCCAAGCGGGCCCCGTGGCGGGCAATCAAGTATTCGAGGTCTTTGGTCCTTACATTCTGGCGCTTGTGCTCGTTAATCTGGTAGGCCAGATCCTCTCCAAACTGCAAGACTACACCGTCTACAAGCTCGAGATCGCGGGTAACTACCACCTGGCGCGCTTGTGCTTCGACACGCTCTCCAATCAATCCATGACATTCCACACCAGCCGATTTGGAGGATCGCTTGTGAGCCAGACGAGCCGTTTTATGAGCGGCTACACGGGTCTGGTGGACGTGACGGTGTATTCGTTTATCCCCACTATCACCTCGGTTGTCTGCACGGTGGCGGCGCTCGCTCCGGTGGTGCCTGCATTTACCGTAATCCTGGTGGGCATCATGGTCGTCTACATCGCGTTTGTCTGGCTTATGTACAAGCGCATCATGCCGCTTTCGGCCGCGACGTCCGCCGCTCAGAACAAGCTGTCGGGCGTGCTTTCCGACGCGGTCACGAACATTCTGGCCGTCAAGACCTGCGGGCGCGAGGACTTTGAGCGCGACCTGTTCGATACCGCCGACCGTGCCGCGCGCGATGCCGAAACGGTATCGATGCACGCCATGATGCAGCGCAACTTTACGACTTCGGGCCTTATCGTCATCACCATGGCTGTGGTGAGCGTGTTCGTGGCGGGCGGCAACGCGTGGTTTGGCATTTCGGCCGGCGCGCTCGTCATGATCTTTACCTATACGTACAACCTCACCATGCGTCTGAACTACGTGAGCTCCATGATGCAACGTATCAACCGCGCGCTGGGCGACGCCGCCGAGATGACGCGCGTGCTGGACGAGCCGCGTCTGGTGGCAGACGACGCGCATGCCCCCGAGCTCAAGGTGCGCGAGGGCGCAATTGATTTTGAGCACTTGAGCTTTGCATACCGTGACGCCGCGGCGGGCGAGAATGTGTTCGACGACCTGACGCTCCATGTGGCGGCGGGCCAGCGCGTGGGCCTGGTGGGCAAATCGGGCTCGGGCAAGACAACGCTCACCAAGCTGCTGCTTCGCCTGGAAGACGTGCAGGGCGGCCGCGTGCTCGTGGACGGCCAGGACGTCTCGCGCTGCACGCAGCAGAGCCTGCGCCGCCAGGTTGCCTACGTGCCGCAGGAGGCGCTGCTGTTCCACCGCTCCATTCGCGAGAATATCGCCTACGGACGCCCCGACGCCACCGACGAGCAGATTCGCGAGGCGGCTCGCTTGGCTAATGCGACTGAGTTTATCGACCGCCTGCCCCGCGGCTTTGACACCATGGTGGGCGAGCGCGGCGTTAAGCTTTCGGGCGGCCAACGCCAGCGCGTGGCCATCGCCCGCGCCATCCTCACCGACGCGCCGATTCTGGTGCTCGACGAGGCAACGTCTGCCTTGGACAGTGAGTCCGAGGCGCTGGTGCAGGAAGCGCTCGAGAACCTGATGCGCGGCCGCACCTCCATTGTGGTGGCGCATCGCCTGTCCACCGTGGCGGCGCTCGACCGCATCGTGGTGCTGGCGGACGGCGAGATTGTCGAGGACGGTACGCATGCGCAGCTCGTCGAGGCGGGCGGCGAATATGCAAGCCTGTGGAGCCGCCAGACCGGCGCATTTTTGGAGGCTTAAGGTCCCCGTACGTGGGACAATCGTTTTTGTGAAGTTATGTTTCTGCCGATCCGAGGAGTCGTTATGCCACGCGAGACCAATGCCGCCAAACGCGAGCGCGCCGTTGAGGTGTGCGAGCGCCTTAACCGTCGCTATGGCCCGGTCGAGTGCTTTTTGGACCACGAGAATCCCTTTAGGCTACTTATCTCGGTACTGCTCTCGGCGCAGACGACCGACGCGCAGGTCAATAAGGTGACGCCCCAACTATTTGCCCAGTGGCCCACGTCCGAGGCCATGGCCGGGGCAAGTGTGACCGACGTGGCCGAGACCATCAAGTCACTCGGCTTTTACAAGAGCAAGGCCAAGCACGCCGTGGAGGCCGCGCAGATGATCGTTGCCGATTACGGCGGCGAGGTACCGGCCGACATGAAGGAGCTCGTCAAGCTGCCGGGTGTGGGACGTAAAACGGCGAACATCGTGCTCAACGTGGGGTTTGGCATTGTCGAGGGCATCGCGGTCGATACGCACGTCAACCGCATCGCGCACCGCCTGATGCTGAGCCCCAAGACGCATGCCAAAGAGCCGCTCAAGACCGAGCAAGATCTGCTCAAGATTCTGCCGCACGAGTATTGGGGATCGGTCAACCACCAGTGGATCACCTTTGGCCGCGAGATCTGCGACGCCCGCAAACCCAAGTGCGATGAGTGCCCGCTGGCGGATTTATGCCCCAGCGTGCGTGTGATGGGGTAGGGGTCCGGCGTATTTTGCCGGCACCCAAAGACGGCGACTAATGTTGCGCAGCACATGTGGGTCGCGAGGGCTCAATATGATGGCGACAGATGCCGTTTGTTGTGAGGGGATGCCCGAATATGTCTTGCACCAAGTGTGGTTCCGAGATGCCCGACGGAACCGATTTTTACACGAACTGCGGGGCTGGGCATGCGCTTGAGCAGGAGTATATGTTGCTTCCTGCCGCCTCATGCAAAAATGTGTTGCTAATTTAGAAGCCTATTCAAGCGCACCGAAGTCGTGGCGTGCTGGCGTAGCATGAACAAAAAATCAAGCAATGGAGGGCAACGTGGCAACATTGAAGACGCGAGAGCTTGAAGATTATTTTGAGCGCATTGTGCGCACGCGCGAAGGTGACCTACCTGGTCGTCGCAAAGGCGACGAATACTTGTCTCAAACCCATGCACTCTACCACGGAGATCCTGCGCCCTGGGCTTTAACGCCAAAGATATTCGATAAGGATATGACGGCGCTTCTTAAGGAAGCGGCCGAGCGCATGTACGGCATTATGGACAAGGTGACGCGGGCGTTTTGTTCTGATGCCTCCGTGCGTGCGTGGTTTCGCATGGATCCGGCTTTTGCTGACCTGTGCGCTATGGATGCCGGCTATGATTGCCAGATTCCCCTTGCGCGCGTTGATATCTTTCTTGACGAGGACGCTGGTTCGTATACGTTTTGCGAGCTCAATACCGACGGCAGTGCTGGAATGGTAGTAACCGATGCGGTCTGTCAGGCAGTGCGAATGACGCCTTCCTTTGAGGAGTTTGCATCCGATCACCCCGGCTTTCGGCAGCACGATTTGTGCGGTAGCTGGATAGATGCATTGTTTGAGACCTATGCAGAGTGGGAGCTGGCCCAGCCTCGTCGCACCGAGGATAGTGCACGATCGGACAGCGGGGCCTGCGTTGACGAGGGACTCTATGCACCGCAATCAAAGATATATCCCGCTTCGGTGGCAATCGTCGACTATTCGGAAAGCATCGACTTGGAAGATGCGGCTCATTTTGTCGACCTTATGAGGCGGCGGGGTGTAGTCGCGCGCTTTACGGATGTACGCGACCTGCGGATTGTCGAAGAAGAGGGCGGTGCTAGGCGCCTATGCGATGCCGTTGGTCCTATTGATTGCGTTTGGCGGCGCGCGGTGACCGGCGAGCTGTGGGATAAGCCGTGCGACGGACGCTCAGCCTTAATCGAGGCTGCCCAAGAAGGGCTTGCATGCATCGTCGGTGGTTTTAGAACGTGGCCGTGTGCGACTAAGACCGTATTTGCGTTTTTGTGGTCTCAGGCCGGTCAGTCCTTGTTGAGCCCGGAGGAGCAATCGTTTGTACGGGAGCATGTGCCCTATACCGAGATTTTGGACGAAAGCACCCAGTTGTCGAGATTTGCCGAAAAGGATCGATGGATTGTCAAGCCGTGCGGCGGCTACAACGCGGTTGGCGTTGTAGCCGGTTTGGATGTCACGGAACGGGAATGGTCCCAGGTGCTTGCTCGCGCTGCGGCAGCTGGGGCGATTGTGCAGGAGTATGCTCAGCAGTATCAGACTCCCTGCTTGCGCGGAACGCTTGTCGATGGGCCGCATCGAGGAGAGGCGCCCAAAGGACTTGTGGATGATCTTGGTTTTGCGCCCGCTTCTAATATGGAAGGCCTGTACCTGTATCGCGGCCGTTTTGCGGGCGTGTACACACGCGTCGGTTTTGCCAACACCATAGGGGAGTGGACGAGCCGCCTGAACGTTGCGAGCTTTTTTGAGGAATAGCCGTTTCTTGGGGCACCTTCCGTGGTTGCGGCGTTCGACGTGACGGGGAGATTTTGGCGAGGCCGGTGAGTTCAGTTCTGTCTGGCGTTTTTGTTGCGGGGCTGGGCACGCGCTTGAGCTGGAGTCCTCTCCATGCGTTACCATGACAGGCAACGAATTTGACGAACGACCCGCCGAGCTTGCCTCGGCGGGCTTTTGGCGTTGCAATGCCGGAGGAACAGCATGCTCATTCACCGTATAGCCGCGCAGCTCTACACTGCCGAGGCGCTGCAGACCGTCGAGGCCGGACTCGATGCCGGCGAGGACGTGACGCTGGCCGTGTCGCAGTCGGGCCGCACGCTCATGGCGGCAGCTCAGTTTGCGCGCCGTCCGCGTCCCACGGTCTACATCGTGAGCGGCGAGGACGCGGCCGATCGCGCCGCGCGCAGCCTGGCCGCCTATGTGGGTCTGGCGCATGTGTGCCGCTTTCCCGAGCGCAAAGACTATCCATGGCGCGAGCAGGCGCCCGATGACGCCGTGGTGGCCCAGCGCTGCGAGGCTTTGGGGCGCATCGTGCGCGGCGACAACTGCATCATGGTCGCCTCGGCCCGCGCGCTGCTGCGCTGCGTGCCGCCGGTCGAGAGCCACTACTGGGAGTCCACTACTTTTGCGGTGGGCGAGGAGATTCCCTTTGACGAGGTGCCGCAGCGCCTGGTGGGCATGGGCTACACCAATGCCGGCGCCGCCGGCGCGCCCGGCCTGTTCCGTGTGCACGGCGACACCGTCGAGGTGTTTCCCGCGCAGGAAAAGGCGCCCGTGCGCATTGAGTTCTTCGGCGACGAAATCGACCGCATCCGCCGTATGGTGAGTTCAACGGGTCAGACCATCGGCAACGAGGACAGTATCGAGATCTTCCCGTGCCGCGAGCTGGCACTTACCGACGAGGCGGTCCACAACATGCATGTGGCGCTCTATCGCGCCAGCCAGGACGACAGCAAGTTGGCGGCGCTGCTCGAGATGGTGGATGCGCGCATCGTCACGCCTGAGCTCGACCGCTTTTTGCCGGTGATGTACGGCCAGACCGTGAGCCCGTTGTCGCACGTGAGCGGCAAGGCGCTCGTGGTGCTGTCCGAGCCGCGCTCGCTGTTCGACGATTGCCTGCGCGCCTACGAGGATATCGAGGCGCGTGCCGGCGAGGCGGGGGTCGACCGTCTGGACGGCCTGTACGTGCGTGCCCAGCAACTCGACTTTGGTTCCCAGCAACGCCTGAACTATGTGAGCCTCATCCGTGCCGGCGGCGCGGTGACGGCAGAGCTCAAGATCGAGCAGCCTGCCATCGCAGGCTCGGACAACCGTTTTATGACGCGCATCCAGGAGGTCGTGGGCAAGCGCTATGCCTGCGTGTTTGCCATCCCCGACCGCGGTGCGCGCGAGTCGATGGAGCTCACCTTTGGCGACGAGGGCGTTACCTTTGAGGAGTCGCTGACGGCCGCCCCCGAAAATGCCGGCGCTATCGGCGACCGCGTGCGCGTGGCGGCGGCGGATTCTGCCGACCGTGCTGCCCGCCAACAGGCCCATGCCTCAATTCGTGAGCGCCGCGCCGATGCGCTCAACGCCCGCTCGCTCGAGGCGGGCGCCGCGCAGGCTGCCGCCGGCGCCGCCGTGCCCACCATCTCGCGCGGGCGCGTGACCTTTGTGGACGCTGCCCTGCCGCAGGGCGTGGTGGTGCCCGATGCCAATTTGGCCGTGTTCTCGATCGCCGACCTCAACGCCCGCATGGACGCCAACCGCGCCCGCAGCCGTCGCAAGGTGGACATTACGCAGATCACCTTCCCGTTTAAGCCGGGCGACTACGTCGTGCATGCCACCCACGGCATCGCGCTCTTTAGCGAGATTGCGCGCCAGGAAGTGGGCGGCAAGGAGCGCGACTACTTTTTGCTGGAATATGCCGACGGCGACAAACTCTACGTGCCGCTCGAGCAGGTCGACCGCATCACGCGCTATGTTGGCCCCGACGGCGACAAGCCACGCCTGACCAGGCTCAACACCGCCGACTGGACGCGTGCCACCAACAAGGCGCGCAAGAACGCCAAAAAGCTGGCGTTTGATCTGGTCGACCTGTATACGCGCCGCTCGTCGATTACCGGTATCGCCTGCCCGCCCGATACGCCCGAGCAGATCGAGATGGAGGAGAGCTTCCCCTACGACGAGACGCGCGACCAGCTGGAGGCTATCGCCGACATTAAGGCGGACATGGAGGCGCCCAAGCCCATGGACCGCCTGCTGTGCGGCGACGTGGGTTTCGGCAAGACCGAGGTCGCCCTGCGCGCGGCGTTTAAGTGCGTGGACTCCGGCCGCCAAGTCATGGTGCTCTGCCCCACGACCATTCTGGCCCAGCAGCACTACGAGACGTTCTTTGAGCGCTTTGCCCCGTTTGGCCTCGAGGTCGAAGTGCTCAGCCGCTTCCGCACCCCGGCGCAGCAAAAGCGCGCGCTCAAGGCGTTTGCCGAGGGCACGATCGACGTGCTGATCGGCACGCACCGACTGCTTTCTGCCGACGTGAACCCCAAGAACCTGGGCATGGTGATCATCGACGAAGAGCAGCGCTTTGGCGTGCAGCACAAGGAGCAGCTCAAGAACCTGCGCGAGCAGATTGACGTGCTCACGCTTTCGGCAACGCCGATTCCGCGAACCATGCAGATGGCCACGAGCGGCGTGCGCGACATGAGTCTGATTACCACGCCGCCGACCGGGCGTCGCCCCGTGATCGTGCATGTGGGGGAGTACGACCCCGATGTGGTGAGCGCGGCGATTCGCCTGGAGGTGGGCCGCGGCGGCCAGGTGTACTACGTGTCCAACCGCGTCAAGACCATCGACGACGCCGTGGCGCGCGTGCACGAGGCCGCGCCCGAGGCGCGCGTGGGCGTGGCGCACGGCAAGATGAGCCCGCGCGAGGTCGAGGACGTGATGATTGAGTTCGCGACCAAAAAGATCGACGTGCTCATCGCCACGACCATCGTGGAGAGCGGCATCGACAACGCGACCGCCAACACGCTGATCATCGAGGACTCGCAGCGCTTGGGTCTGGCACAGCTCTACCAGCTCAAGGGCCGCGTGGGTCGCTCTGCCACGCAGGCCTACGCGTACTTTATGTTCCCGGGCGAGCTGCCGCTCACCGAGGAGGCGACGGCGCGCCTGACCGCACTTTCCGAGTTCCAGGACCTGGGCAGCGGCATGCGCATCGCCATGCGCGACCTGGAGATCCGTGGTGCCGGCTCGCTTATGGGCGCCGAGCAGCACGGCAACCTGTCGAGTGTGGGCTTTGACCTGTTTACGCAGATGCTGGGCCAGGCCGTGGCCGAGGCGCGCGGCGATGACGATGCCGGCGTGGAGGCGGCGAGCGTGGGCATTAACCTGCCGGCCGATTACTTCTTGTCCGAGGAGTACCTGCCGGCGGTGGACCAGCGCGTGCTCGTGTACCGTAAGCTCGCGGCGGCCGAGGACCTGGAGAGTGTCGACGAGGTGCAGGAGGAGACCGAGGCCGCGCATGGTGAGCTGCCGTTGGCGGGACTCAACCTGTTCAACCGCGCGCGCATCCGCATTCGCGGCGAGCGCCTGGGGCTCGAGAGCGTCACGCTCAGCGGCGGTCGCATCACGTTTTTGGGCGTCGACGTGCCCAAGAAGGTGGCCTTTGAGCTTAAGACCCGCTATGGCGCGGTGAACTTTCCCAAGAGTCGCAAGCTCTCCGTGCCCTACAAGGCGGGCGCCGGCGCGGGCAGCGGCCTGGGTCGCGGCCTCGATGCCAACGACGGCACCGGCCCGGTGGCGGCTGCGCTCATGCTGCTGCAGCAGCTGGGCGCGAGCGACGATGACTAACAGGTAAGTGGCGCGGCGGGACATGGTTGTCTTTGCCCCGCCGCGTTGCAGGTTGAAAGCTTCGTCCCATCGAAAGGGAGCTATGTTCGGGTACATCTATAAGAAAGATGCTGCCGCCATCGCAGTCGTCCTGTGCCTTTGCCTGGGCGTGGGCAGTTTCTTCGATTATCAGATCTCGAGTGCGCTGTTCAACATCGGCAGCATGTACGGTCGCTTTGTCGAGGCGACCGGTGAGCTGCCGTTCGAGCTGACGGCGAGCATCGCGGGCGTTATGCTCGTACGCGCGGTGCGCCCCGACTCCAGGGGGAGTAAATGGCTCGCCGCGCTCGGCATCCTCGTCAACATTGGCCTGGCCGGCTACGAGGTCGTTTCGTCTCTGAGGGTTGGCGGCAAACTCATCGCAGCTCAGCTGGTGCTGACGTTTGTGCTGGTCATCGCTGCCAACCTTATCGCCTACCGCCTCACACGCGACACCGATCCCGACGAGCTCACGCGCTGGGCGTTGATGGTGCTTGCCGTGTGGGTCGCTCAGGCCATTATCCTCAACGTGATCGTCAAGCCGCTGTGGTCGCGCCCGCGCATGCGCGTGATCGAGGTCACGCCGGGGCTCAATTTTCAGCCGTGGTGGGTGATCGGTAACCCCGACAAGTGGGCCTTTATTGCCGCCGGCGTGATCAAGGACGGCTTCAAGTCGTTTGCAAGCGGGCACACCGCGCACGCGGCGATCGGCCTTATGCTCGCCGGGCTTCCCGCGGCGACCTTTAAGGAAAAGCCGTCGCGCCGCCGCGTGGTCTTTTGGGTCGCCGCTGTGGTCGCGGCGCTTGTCGCCTTTGGCCGTATCGTGATCGGAGCGCATTTTTTGAGTGACGTGAGCTGCGGCTTTGCCCTGGTGCTGGCGCTCGAGTGTCTTGCCGCGCGCATTGCTTATCCGGGCGGCGTACAATAGCCCCATCTGAATCATCTGGCCGATACCCGGTAAGAGAGGATTGCCATGCTCGCGTTTAACAACGATTATTCTCACGGCGCACATCCGGCAGTGCTGCAAGCGCTCGTCGACACCAATATGGAGCCGCAGCCCGGCTACGGTACCGATGCACACACCGAGCGTGCCAAGCGGCTTATCCGTGAGGCCTGCCAGGCGCCCGATGCCGACGTGTTTTTCCTGGTAGGCGGCACACAGGCCAACGCGACGGTGATCGACATGCTGCTCGCGCCCTACGAGGGCGTCGTTGCCGCCGAGACCGGCCACGTCGCCTGCCACGAGGCTGGTGCCATCGAGTTTGGCGGCCACAAGGTGCTCACCATCCCCGGCTACGAGGGCAAGATGCACGCTGAGGACCTCGAGAACTATATCCAGGTGTTCTACGAAAACGAGAGCTACGAGCACACGGTGTTTCCGGGTGCCGTGTACGTGAGCCTATCGACCGAGTACGGCACGCTGTACTCCAAGGCCGAGCTCGCGGCGATTCATGCGGTGTGCCAGAAGCGCGAGATTCCGCTGTTTGTGGATGGCGCCCGCCTGGCCTATGCGCTGGCGGCCGATGAGTGCGACATTACCCTGCCCGAGCTGGCGCAGCTGTGCGACGTGTTCTACATCGGCGGCACCAAGTGTGGCGCGCTTTGCGGCGAGGCCGTGGTGTTTTGTGGCATGCACGCTCCGGCGCATCCCATTCCGCGCATTAAGCAGCACGGCGCGCTGTTGGCCAAGGGTCGCCTAACGGGCGTCCAGTTTGAGGCGCTCTTTACCGATGGCCTGTATTTTGAGATTGGTCGCCAGGCGATTGAGACCGCTCAGGCGCTGCGTCGCGTGCTGCACGAGCGCGGCTACCAGTTCTTTTTGGAGACGCCCACAAACCAGCAGTTCGTGATTCTGCCCAACGAGGACATGGCCCGCATTCGCGAGCATGCGGCGATCGAATACTGGGAAAAGTACGACGAGACCCACACGGTGGTGCGCTTTTGCACCAGCTGGGCCACGACGCAGGAGGATATCGACGCGCTGGCGGCTGTCCTGTAGCCTGATGTAATGACGAGAGGCCGCCTTGCGCTGGGTTTGGCGCAAGGCGGCCTTTGTTTTTGAGGGGGAGGGGCTGTATGCCCGAGATGTCCGAGCCGACGATTCGCCTGGCGACGCCCGATGATGCGCCGGCGTTGCTTGCCATCTATGAGCCGTATGTGCGCCAGACGGCGATTACCTGCGAATACGAGGTGCCGAGCGTTGAGGAGTTCGCCGGGCGCATCGAGCGTACGCTCAAGCGCTATCCGTATTTGGTGATGGAATTGGACGGGCGTCCGGTAGGCTATGCCTATGTGAGTCCGCTTAACAGCCGCGAGGCATACGACTGGTCGGTCGAGACATCGATCTACCTGGCGCGCGATGTGCGCCACGGCGGGCTGGGCCGCAAGCTGCACGATGCGCTCAAGCAATGCCTGATCGCGATGGGCATCACCAACATGTGTGCCCTCATCGCCGTGCCGCACGACAAGGACGACGAGTACCTGACGCACAACAGCCAGGACTTCCATGCCCATATGGGATATCGCCTGGTGGGTGCCTTCGACCGCTGCGCTCAGAAGTTCGGTCGCTGGTACGACATGTGTTGGATGGAGTTGGTCCTAGCCGAGCGCGTCCCTAACCAACCCAAACCAACCTGGTTCCCCGACCTCCCCAAACCTACCATTTAGGGACAGGTTAAACCACCACAATGGGGACAGGCACTTTCGTGGTGGTTAGCCGATGGGCTCGGTGTATTTGGCGCGGTCGGTTCGTTGGATGCGCTTGGAGACATGGAGCGGGCGGCCGTCGGTGTCGTAGACGTAGTCGGTGATAAGGATCAATGCCTGCCCGCGCTCAACGTTGAGCAAAAACGCCTCGTTTTGCGAGGCGTAGCACACCTCAAAGGTCTTGTGTCCCTGGGCCGGTGCGCGATGGAACTCCTGGCGCAGCGTGGCGTAGAGCGATCCGTTGATATCGCGATCGATGAGCGCCTCAAAGCTTGGCGGAAGATAGGTGGTCTCCAGGCACAGCGGGGCGTCGTCCAGATAGCGCAGGCGGACAAGCTTGACGAGCTTGCTGCCCACGGCGGCATCGAAAAACTTGGCCACGCTACCCGTTGCCTTGGCAAAGCCCGAGTCCACCGTGCGCGTGGTGGGCTTCATGCCCTGGCCCTGGATCTGCGCTGTGTAGCTCGAAAACACCAGGTTGTTCTCGTGGAGCGCTGGCGTGTCGGCCACAAAGGCGCCGCGTCCGCGCTCGGTGCGGACCAGGCCCTCGTCAACAAGAACCTTAAGGGCATGGCGCACGGTGCTGCGCGACAGACCCGATTCGTCCATGAGTTCCATCTCGGACGGCAGCTTGTCTCCGCGTGCGTAGGTGCCGGCGGCGATGCGGTCACGCAGCGTACCCGCCAGACGCTCGTATTGGGCCAGTTTCTTTTTAGACGAAGCATTCATGCGACCAACCTGTATCTAACCTGTATGCTTACTGAACCAAGCATGTATCCAACATGACAACAAAACCGCTGATAATGGATTGCCGAAAACTTTACCAGCAAAATATCTAAGACAAATATAGCATACAACTAGTCGACATAGCCAAAACATGTATGTAACTTGTATGCCATCGAGAGCATCAAACGAGAAGAAAGGCTGATGCACGATGACTACTCAGGAACAGGTTAAGGATGTCGTCTCCCAGGTTTTGGCTGACAAGGCAGACAAGGGCGGCATCAAGCGCGTCGTGTGGATTGGCGCCGGCGGATCCAACGGCGGCAACTATCCTGCCCAGTACTTTATGGAGCACGAGGCCACGCAGGTCGTGAGCTCCAGCTACACCAGCAACGAGTTCGTGCACGCAACCCCCGCCTACGTTAACGAGAACACCCTGGCCGTCGTCGTGTCCATGCGCGGCACCAAGGAGACCATCGTCGCCGCCCAGGTCGCCAAGGACCACGGCGCCAGCACCATCGCCATCTATGTTGACGAGTCCGGCCTCACCGAGGTCTGCGACTACAAGATCCAGTACGACAGCTTGGCCGTTGACGAGTCCTGCATGGGCCGCACCAACTCCGCCGTCGTGACCATGATCGCCATGGAGCTCACGCAGCAGACCGAGGGCTATGCCGAGTACGAGACCGCTATGGCCGCGTTCGACTTGGTCGACCCCATCTATCGCAAGGCCGTCGAGTACACCCGTCCGCTCGCTGCTAAGTGGGCCGAGCAGAACGCCGACAAGCCCTGCATCAACGTCATGGCCCAGGGCCCGCTCTTTGGTGCCGCCTACGTCTTTAGCATCTGCAACGTGCAGGAGATGCTGCAGATCGACTCCTGCACCATCAACACCTGCGACTTCTTCCACGGCCCCTTCGAGATTCTGGACAAGCGCACCTCGCTGTTCCAGCTCATCAGCGTCGGCCGCAGCCGCTGCAATGACGAGCGCGGCATCCGCTTCGTCAACCAGTACGGTGGCGAGCGCGTCTATCAGCTCGACGCCAAGGAGCTCGGCCTCAACGACATCAAGGACAGCGTGAGCGAGTACTTCAACCACCTGATCTTTGCCCCGATTCTCAACAACGTGTACATGCGCGCTCTCTCTGCCGTTACCCACAAGGACTACATGACGCGCCGCTACATGTGGAAGCTGGACTACTAGGGGATAGAGCGGCCTAACAGCTCGATGTCCTCATAAGTTGCGGTGGAATAGTTCCTGTTTGGGGGTTTGAAGCCTCTATTTAGGAACTATTTCACCGCAACCGCCCAGTAATCCGCTGGGGACGGAGGAAAACGGATCACTTTTCCGCTCGCCGATTTGTGCCTTGAAAAATGTATATAACGACTATAACGTAGTGTGAAACATATTGGAAACAATACCGAGGAGGCTGCGTTGAAGAAAAGCAATCTGGGCTATGTGCTGGTGCTGATCGCCGCGCTTATGTGGGGCAGCATCGGAATCTTTGTCAACGGCATCTCGGCCATGGGCGTTACGTCCCAGAGTATGGCTGCCTTTCGCTTGTTGTCGGGTGCCGTCTTAATGGCTCCGGTCTTGGCATTCATGGGTTGCCAGGGAGGTGCTCGTGAGGGAAAGGCATCGGGTCCCCTGGCACTGTTCAAGGCAAGTCCTAAAGAGCTTGTTCCTTGTGCGCTTCTTGGCATTATCGGCCTCGCCACCGCTAACACTCTTTATTACGAGTGCATGGGCGAGGTGGGCATGTCCACGGCCTCGGTGCTGCTCTACACCTCGCCGGTGTTTGGCGTCATGCTCGGCCGCGTACTTTATCGCGAGGATGTGACTCCCAACAAGCTCGTTGCCATCGCTTTTAACATCGGTGGCTGTGTACTTGCAGTGACCGATGGCGACCTTTCCGGTTTTCATTTTTCGGTTTGGGGCGTCACGTCGGGCGTGATTGCGGGCTTTTGTGGCGCGTCGCTCGCGGTGTTTAGCCGGATAGCAACCAAGACGGTCCACCCGCTGGCTGTCACGTTTTGGGGCCTTGTTTTTGGCGGTGCGGTTATGGCGGCTATCGCGGCTCCGTGGCCAGATGTCGCCGCGGCAATGTCGCCACAGCTGCTGCTGCTGTTCCTTGGCTTTGGACTCATCCCCACAGCCGTGGCCTATGTCTTATATATGCAGGGTCTGTCCATGGGGCTCGAGACGTCGAAAGTTCCCGTCGTAATGTCATTCGAGACGGTCGTCACCGTGCTGCTGGGCATTGGTGTCTACGCCGAGCCCGCCGGTGCGATCAAGGTTCTGGGCATCGTTTTGGTGCTCGCGTCCATCGTGATCATGAACACCGACTTTTCCAAGATGCGCAACAGTGTGTTTGTCGGCCATGTCATTGAGAGCATGACCTTTAAGCCCAACGCGTGGTGGACGGAGAAATCGCAGGACATGGATCTGTTCCGCGAGCGCACGGGCATTACGCTGGAGCCCACCGTGCAGGAAAGCCCCTGGTACTTCGTGCGATAGAGGATTGCACGCAGGGTCCGACTTGGGGTTATCCCGCCAGTGCCGGCCTGTCCAGCCCCAACGTTTCAAGTACGTTAAACCCGTCAACGGTCGATTTTCACCCGCGAACGGTCTTTATACTAATTAGCAATATCCGCAACGTATAAGACGTTATAATGACCATAACGAAAAGGAGGAGGCAAGATGAATCAGATCATTCTCGCATCTCATGGCGGCCTGGCCGCAGGCGCCAAAGACACGCTCGAGATGGTTCTCGGCGACGTGTCGAACGTCCACGTCGTGTCGCTTGCTCGTGACGACAAGGAGCCCATCACCAACAAGGTGGACGCCATGATCGCCACGTTCAACGCGGACGACACCGTCTATGTGCTGACCGATATGCTCGGCAGCTCGGTCAACAACAGCATGGTCGAGCTTTCCCGCAACGGTGCGGCATTCACGGTGATCAGCGGTTTCAACATTCCGCTGGCACTGACGCTCGCTATGAGCCCCGCCCCCATCAAGGGCGCCGACCTCGCGGCCCTCATCAACGAGGCCCGCACCGGTCTGACCGACCCCAACGCACCGGTCGAGGTCGCCGCGGCTCCCGCCAAGAAGGCCAAGGCGTCCCGTCACAGCTCCGGTCCCGCCAAGATTGTCCTCGCGCGTCTTGACTACCGTCTGCTGCACGGCCAGGTCGTCTTTACCTGGACCACCAAGGTCCAGGCTGAGCGCATCATCGTCGTCGACAACGCTGCCGCCAACGATGACATCAAGAAGGGTGCCCTTAAGCTGGCCAAGCCCCAGGGCGTGCGCCTGAACGTCTTCACCGTCGAGCGTGCCCTCGCCAAGATGGACAAGCTCAACACCCTCGGCGAGCGCGTCATGTTCGTCTTTGGCAACACGGCCGAGATGCTGCAGTTCTGCCAGGGTTACAAGCTCGACGCCATCAACCTGGGCGCCACCGCCAACCACGACGGTGCCGATCAGGTCGGCGGCAAGGACAGCTCCGTCTTCCTCGACGCCAACCAGAAGGCCGACGTCAACCAGCTGCTCGACATGGGCATCAAGCTCTACGTCCAGCAGACCCCTACGTATCAGAGCGTCGACATCGACGCCAAGCTGTAATCAACCAGGCTTTTGCCTGACTGAAAGGAGAAGGGTATGAATACGTTCATCAGTGCGGTGCTCGTCGGCCTCGTCGGCGTGTTCTGCATGTGGGACTCCCGCCTGCTCGGTCGTCTTAACTTCGAGCAGCCCCTCGTTGGCGCTACGCTCGTCGGTCTGCTGCTGGGCGATGTGCCCACCGGCCTTGCCGTCGGTGCCGCTGTCGAGCTCGTGTCCATGGGTCTGGTGCAGGTTGGCGCCGCCGTTCCGCCCGATATGGTCTTGGGCGGCATCGTGGCCGCTGCCTTTGCGTGCCTGACCGATGCCTCCGCCGAGACCGCCATGACGATCGCCATCCCGGTCGCCGTCCTGGGTCAGCTCCTCGGCATCGTGTTCCGTTCCATCATCGCCGCCCTCACCCATGTGGCAGATAGCGCGATCGATAACGGAAAGTTCAAGACCGCCTACCGCATGCACATCTGCGCCGGCTCCGGTCTGTACGCCGTCATGTACTTCCTGCCGATCTTCCTCGCCGTCTTTGTTGGCACCGACCTGGTTCAGGCCATCGTCAACATGGTTCCCGAGTGGCTGTCCACTGGTCTCAACGTTTCGACCAAGATCATGACCGCCTACGGCTTGGCCCTGCTGCTCACCATGATGATCAAGAAGGGTATGACTCCGTTCCTGTTCATCGGCTTCCTGCTCGCCGCTTACCTCAACCTGTCCGTCATCGCGGTCGCTCTGATCGGTGTGTGCCTGGCTGTCGTCTTCATGGGCTTCAAGTTCAACGGTTCCCATGCAGCCGCCGGTGTCGATTCCGACTACGATCCGCTCGAAGACGACGAAGACTAAGGAGGAACACACTATGGCAACCGCAACCAAGGACGTGTCCCTGAACAAGAAGGTCAGCCAGTTCTTCTGGCGCTCCTGGGCCATCCAGGCCTCTTGGAACTACGAGCGTCAGATGAACATGGGCTTCCTCTACGGTATGGTTCCCACGCTCGATCGCCTCTATCCGGATGAGTCCGACCCCAAGCAGCTCGCTGCTAAGAAAGAGGCTTACCACCGTCACATGGCGTTCTACAACTGCACCCCGCAGACGAGCGCTTTCATCCTGGGCCTCGCCGCCTCCATGGAGGAGGAGTACGCCAAGGATCCCGAGAACTTCAACCCCGATTCGATTAACGCGGTCAAGACCTCCCTTATGGGCCCGCTTTCCGGCATCGGTGACTCCTTCTTCCAGGGCACCATCCGCGTTATCGCCTTTGGCTTGGGCGTTCAGCTGGCTCAGCAGGGCTCCATCATGGGCCCGATCCTGGCCCTTCTCATCTCCATCGTCCCCTCCGTGCTGATTACTTGGTTCGCAGCCAAGATGGGCTATCAGGGCGGCCACGAGTACCTGAGCAAGCTTCAGGGCGGCGACCTCATGGAGAAGCTCATGTATGTCTGCGGCATCGTGGGTCTTATGTCCGTGGGCGGCATGATCGCCACGCTGATCGGCGCCACCACCCCGCTGCAGTTCGCTGAGGGTACTGTCGTTATCCAGGACATCCTGGACAGCATGATGCCCCAGATGATCTCCCTTGGCCTCACCGGCCTTATGTACTGGCTTATCAAGAAGAACGTCAACACCGGTTGGCTTCTCGTGATCGCCATTGTGGGCGGCATCGCCCTCTCCGCGGTCGGCATCCTGGCCTAGTCGCGACTAAGCGCCTAACCGCTTTCCCCCGGGGGCCTGCCTGGCATCCCATACCCCAGGCAGGCTTCCATCCCTAAATGTGTCAAAGGGCAGTCCCTTTGACACATCCTCAACGGACCGGCGACTCGGTCCAAATCACGGTAACCCTGCGAGCGCCCGGCAATGTGGCGCCGCAAAAATTGAAAGGAATGTGTCAGATGTACGAGATCGACCTTAACCTCCCTAAGCAGATCGTCGCTGACGTCCTGTCCAACCACGAGATCCACAGCGTCGCCTTCGTCGGCTGCGGTGCCTCCATGTCCGACCTTTACCCCGCCAAGTACTTCCTGGCCAACAACACGGACAAGCTGAACGTTCAGATCTTCACCGCTAACGAGTTCAACTACGACACGCCTTCCTGGGTCAACGAGCACACCTTCGTGATCACCTGCTCCCTCGGTGGCTCCACGCCCGAGACCGTCGAGGCCAACAAGACCGCCAAGAAGCACAACTGCCCGGTCGTCTCCCTCACCAACAAGGCTGGCTCCGCTCTGACCGTCGACGCTGACTACGTCATCGTTCACGGCTTCCACGCCAACTTCGCTGCCAAGTGCGAGAAGCCCGGCTACGCCATCGCTCTTGCTGTCGAGATCCTTCAGCAGACCGAGGGCTATGACCACTACGAGGACATGATCACCGGCCTCACCAACGTCTTTGAGCTCTGCGAGAACGCTGCTCAGTCCTGCAAGAAGCTCGCCAAGAAGTTCGCCGAGGACTTCAAGGACGACAAGATGATCTACTTCATGGCTTCCGGTGCCTCCGAGAAGATGGCTTATTCTCACGCCGCCTTCCTGTTCACCGAGATGCAGTGGATCGACGCCGCCGCCTACAACACCGGCGAGTACTTCCACGGCCCGTTCGAGGTTTCCACCGAGGGTAAGCCCTACGTCTTCTTCATGTCCGATGGCGCTACCCGTCCGATGGACGCCCGCGCCCTCACCTTCCTTAAGCGCATGGGCGCCAAGGTCGCTCTGATCGACTCCAAGGACTACGGCCTGGCTGACGCTGTGCCCGCGAGCGTCGTCACCTACTTCAACCCGCTGCTGCACCTCGCCGTTATGCGCGAGTACGGCAACCAGATCGCCGAGGCCCGTCAGCACCCGCTGACCATGCGTCGCTACATGTGGAAGCTTTCCTACTAATCACAAGTAAGTAGACCTTACGGGTTGATTGAGAGGGGATGGGGTTTGCGCCCCATCCCCTTTTTTGCTCTGGGGAGGGCGTGTCTGTCGTGTCGCAAAACCCCAGATAAAACCTACCAAAATAAACCTGTCCCTTTTTGGCAGGTGGGAGGAGATGCGTATGATCAAGGCAGTGCTGTTTGATATGGACGGCGTGCTGGTCGATACCGAGTGGTTCTACAACCGTCGTCGCGTAGCGTTTATGGAAGAGAAGGGGTTCCACTTTGACGAGATTCCCGATCTTTCGGGGTCTAACGAGCCTGCCATTTGGGAGGCGCTGGTTCCCGACGATATTGAGCTGCGCGAGCGCCTGCGCGTGGAGTACAAGCAGGTCTACAGCCCGGACCACCCCGTTCCGTATGCCGAACTGCTCAACGAGCAGACGGAGCCGGTGATGCGCGAGCTGCATGACCGCGGCGTGAAGTGCGCTATCGCGAGCTCGTCCTATCGCGAGCTGATCGACGAGCTGGTGGATATCGCCGGTATCGCCGACGTGCTGGACTACACCATCAGCGGTCACGAGTGCAGTGCGTTTAAGCCCGACCCCGAGATCTACCTGCGTGCCATGGAGGCGCTGGGAGTGGAGCCTGCCGAGTGCCTGGTTATCGAGGACTCGCCTTTGGGCATCGAGGCCGGCAAACGCTCCGGCGCCCGCGTCCTGGCGTTGCGTCCGCACGAGGGCGTCAACCTCGATCAATCGCGAGCCGATGCCGTTATCGATAATCTGACCGACATTTTGGCCGCTTTGTAGTGTCAATCCGCCGCGAGAAGCACTGGTTCAAACGTTTTTTGCGGTGGACTGGCTCGATTTGGTTTCGATTTTGATCCGTTTGGCTTCGATTCGGGCTAAGTGAGTAGACTTTTTGGCGCAGGCCGAGCACAATGCATATCTTCCTTTGTAAAACCGCAGGTCACAGGGGTGGCGGTTTTGGGTGTGCTCGGCAGATCGTAAAAAGTCTACTCACTTGGAATTTTGCCCTTTGGTCGTGGGGGTTGCTGGTCCCGTTTTGGTTGTCGAGGGAGGTTGAATTGAAGCGCCCCCGCACGCTCCATGCTACAATCGCGGGCATGCCCCACAACCACATCTGCCTTCGAAAGGAGCCTGCGTGGCGAACGCCATCGATCAGCTCACGGACCGAGTGCTCGTACTCGGCCGCCTCACCATCGTTCGCCGCGCTATTACTGCCGTGGCGGTCACGATTTCCGCCGTTCTCCAGACATTCCTGATCCAGGCGTTCATTCAGCCCGCCGACTTGCTTCCGAGCGGCCTCACCGGCGTTGCGGTCCTGCTCGATCGCGTTACCTCGCTGGGCGGCGTTCACATCGACATCTCGCTCGGTATGCTCGCGCTCAACATCCCCGTGGCGCTCCTATGCTGGAGCGGCATCAGCAAGCGCTTCGTCATCTTCTCGATGATGCAGGTCGTGCTCTCGTCGCTGTTCCTCAACGTCTTTCACTTCGCTCCATTTTTGGGCGACAAGATCATGCTCATCATTTTTGGCGGCGTGGTCTCGGGTCTGGGCGCTGCCATCGCACTTAAATCCGGCGCATCCACCGGCGGCACCGACTTTATCGCGCTGTGGGTTTCCAACCACACGGGCAAGACCATCTGGGGCGTCATCTTTGGTTTCAACTGCTTTATCCTGGCGATCTTTGGCTTTATGTTTGGCTGGGACAAGGCGGCGTATTCCATCGTGTTCCAGTTTATTTCGACCAAGACCATCGACAGTTTCTATCGTCGCTACGATCGCGTGACGCTGCAGATCACGACGCGTAAGGCAGACGAGGTCATGACTGCCTACGTAAACCATTTTCAGCACGGCATTAGCTGCGCCGAGGTCGTCGGCGGATATAGCCGCGAAAAGATGTACCTGCTGAACACCGTTGTCTCGACCTACGAGAGTCAGGACATTATCAAGCTGGTGTGCGACGTTGATCCCGGCGCCGTGATCAACGTGTTCCACACGCTCAACTTTGTGGGCGGCTGGTGGGGTGGTCATGTCGACGAGCCCATGCCCACGGCCGTTCCCGATCCCGACAAGCCCGCACGCATGGCCAGCAGGCAGGCGCGCCTCAGCGAACAGGACAGCCTGCAGCAGGACGACGGCAAGTAGGGTATTGGCATTTTGCCGGTCCTGCGCAACCCATCCGAACGAGCCCCCCGAAAGCCCCGTTGCTTTCGAGAGGCTCTCGTTTGCCCAGATAAAACCTACCAAAATGAAGCTGTCGCTTTTTGGTAGGGAGGGTGTATCGTTTTATCATTATGAGGTAACATAAAACTAGACGTTATATACGTATTAGAAATTTAGCTATTTTGATAAGAGTGATCAGATATGCCTGCGCCCAAAAATGCACCGCTTTACCAGCAGATTTATGACGAAATCAAGGATGCGATCGAGAAAGGTGTTTATGCACCCAAGGAGCGTATTCCGTCCGAGCTTGAACTAGCCGAGCAGTACGAGGTGAGCCGTATTACGGTGCGCCGCGCTGTCGAGGAGCTGTGCTCCGATGGTTACCTGGTTAAGCAGCAGGGCCGCGGCACCTTTGTCTCCACGCCGCACATCAACCGCCAGTTTCACGCCTCGACGCTGCAGACGTTTACCGCGCTGTGTGCCGGCAACGGCATGAAGGCCGGTGCGCACGTGATCGATCGCCAGATCGTTCCGGCGCGCCAAAACGAGATGGAGTTCTTTGGCCTGCAGAAGGATGCGCTGCTGCTGCATATCAAGCGCGTGCGTACGGCCGACGGCGAGCCCATCTTTGAGGAGAACATCTTTGTGCCGTTTGATGCCTACCGCGAGCTGTTGACGGCCGATCTTGAGGACGAGTCGATTTTTGCCGAGGTCGAGCGTGTTGGCGGAATCCCGATTGTCTCGGTTGGCTACCGTACGGTCGAGGCCGTTCGAGCTAACGCCGAGCAGGCGGTCGAGCTGGGCATTGCTCCGCACGATCCGCTGCTCAATCTGCGTGCCGGCTTTACCGGCCCCAATGGCGAGCCGGTCCTGATGGGTAAGCAGTACTACGTGGGATCGCGCTACGTTATGGTCATGTAAGTTACGCGGTTTTACCAAACCGCGTAACGGCTCGACGCTGCAAGCCCGCCAGAGCGGCAATCTGCCTTTCAACTTCGGCGGCATGACCAGAAGGTCAATGCCGTCTCGTTTCAAGGCACCTTGCTCGCTCTGGCGGGCTTTCGCTCATATGACCCAATCCGCTGTCAAGAGCCACAATGGCCCCGCCGACCGCTTGCAATCGGTCGGCGGGGCCTGCCGTTGAACCCGTCCCGGTCCGCCCCCGGCATGTCGTCGACGCCTTCGGCTCAGTCTCATATCCGCGGATACCGTTCTGTCGGCCCGCACTCCATTCCTTCGGCGGGGTTCCCCAAGTCTGTCGAGGCGCATGCGGAGGGCTCCGCGCGCACAGCGAAATAGGGGGTATCCCCGAAGGCCGCCCGGCTCGCCGGGGCGGGGGCTATGTCTATTCCGCGCCCTCCCGGCACATCATGCCGAGGGCCCAGAGCCACCTCACGAGCTCGGCCGCGGTGGCCGCGTTGGCCTTCGCCTGGGGCATGCCGCGGGCGAGCATCTCCTCGCGCCGCCGCAGGAGCCGCTCGGATCCCTTCCTCCCGTGCATCCTTATCTCGAGGGGCACGCCCGTGTCCCTCGGCATGAGCTTCGGCTGGTGCCGCGCCGCGGCGTAGCACCATGAACCCTCAACGGCCAGCTTCCTCACGAGCGCGTTGCCCGCACCGCTGATGCCTCCGAGCCGCACGGAGTCGCCGCTCGACCTCTGACTCGGCGCAAGGCCGAAATAGGCCGTGACCTGCCTTCCGGAACGGAACCTCGTGAAGTCGCCGACCTCGGCCGAGAAGGCTGCGGCCAGCGCGAAGGCGCAGCCCTTGATCGACTGGAGGGCGGCCACCTCCGCGGCGATCGGGCTGGCATCCACGGCCGCCCTGTACTCGGAGAGCAGATCCGCCCGGGCCTCCGCCGCGGCCTCGACCTCGCTCCTCAGAGCGGCGAGCGTCCGAACCCCGCCATCGTCCTCCGGCCTGACCTTGTCGAGCCACCTCAGGAAGTCGTAGGTCCAGTACTTCCTCGGGTTGCCGGCGGGCGTGGTGCCGCCGTAGGCGAACCCTCGCTTTGCGAGGAAGGCGAGCAGCCGCTGCTTGGCGGTCGCCAGGCGCGCGGTCGCCCCGTCGTAGGCGCCGGCGAGGTCCCTGATGCCCTCGACCTCGGGGGAGGGGACCCATACGGGGGAGATGTCGTGGGCGAGTATCGCCTTGGCCATCCTGGCGGCGTCGTTCCTGTCGTTCTTGGAGGCCGAGTCGGCGGCCGACCTGGGGATCTTCGAGACCGCGGCGACGACGCACTCGACGCCGAGCCCGGCGAGCTCCCTTTGCGGGGCGAAGCCGAGGTAGCCGCTCTCGTAGGCCGCGAGCGACGGCCCGGGGAACCCATCCATCCACCCGGCGATCTCGCCCCAGGGGTTGCCGGGGAACCTCCTCGTCACGGCCTCGCCGGTGTCCGCGTCGAGGGCGCAGACGGTGGTCGACCTCAGGTGGACGTCCATCCCGAACGCGGTAGAATACTTTGGCATGGGAGCCTCCCAACCTCGTTGCGGCGCGGCTGCGCCTATGGCACTTCGACATCATTGTCGCAGCCCCGACCCGCGGTCACGAGCGGGGGCTCCTATCTTTTTAGTGCCCTCGGATTGGGTCATAGTGTCTGTCCGCGCCAAAACATCGGCGTTGCCGGGCCGGCACTTGGGGACGTTCCTTTTCTGCCGGCACCTGGGGACACTCCTTAGCCGTTGGGGGCGTTCTTAAACGACTAGTCTGGGCGGCGGCCGTGTGCTGCTGTCCGCGTGGCGGCGTATAATCGGCGGCAGATGACTTGGACGTTAGGAAACCATGACCGATAGCATGCAGCAGATGGCGCTCGACACGCTCGGCGCCTATTTTGGCTACACCTCGTTTCGCCCGGGACAGGACCGCATGGTCGATGCGATCCTTGCCGGTCGTGATGCGCTGGGTGTTATGCCCACGGGCGCCGGCAAGTCCATTTGCTACCAGGTGCCCGCGCTCATGCTGCCCGGCATCACCTTTGTGGTGAGTCCGCTGCTGTCGCTTATGGAGGACCAGACCCGCGCGCTGCTCGCGGCGGGTGCGCGTCCCAGTTATCTCAACTCCAGCCTTACCCCGGCCCAGCAAAATACCGTGCTCAAGCGGGCGCGCGAGGGCCGCTACCAGCTTATGTATGTGGCGCCCGAGCGCCTGCTCGAGCCGCGCTTTCTGGCCTTTGCGCAGGAAGCTGCGGCCGAAGGCGGCATCGGCGTTCCGCTCGTGGCCATTGACGAGGCTCACTGCGTGAGCCAGTGGGGCCAGGATTTCCGTCCCGCTTACTTGCAGATTCGCGAGTTTATCGATTCGCTGCCGCGGCGCCCGATCGTGGCGGCGTTTACCGCCACGGCGACCGAGCGCGTGCGCGCGGACATTCAGCAGATGCTCGGCCTGCAAAACCCCGCGACGGTGGTGACGGGCTTCGATCGCAAGAACCTCTACTTTGGCTGCGAGGAGATGGGCGACAAGGCCAAGGCCGCGTGGGTGCGTGACTACGTGATCGCGCATTCGAGCGAGAGCGGCATCGTGTATTGCTCGACCCGCAAGACGGTCGATGCGCTGGCAGGCGAGCTTGCCGAGGCACTGGGCCCCAGCGGCATTCGCGTTGGCCGCTACCATGCCGGCATGGGCAACGACGCCCGCCGGCAAAGCCAGCGCGCCTTTATCGACGACGATATCCAGGTGATGGTTGCCACCAACGCCTTTGGTATGGGCATCGACAAGCCCAACGTGCGCTACGTGATCCACAACAACGTGCCCGAGAGCATCGAGGCCTACTACCAGGAGGCGGGTCGAGCCGGCCGCGATGGCGACCCGGCCAGCTGCCACCTGCTGTGGAACGGCAACGATTTTCGCATGCGTCGCTTTCTGATCGACCGCGGCGATGCTGCCGATGAGGCGCTCGACGACGAGCAGCGCGCATGGGCGCTCCAGAACCGCTACCGCCTGCTCAGCCAGATGGAGGGCTACTGCAATACTACCGGCTGCCTGCGCGAATACATGCTGCGCTACTTTGGCGACGAGGCCGCGGCCGAGCATGCTGCTGCGGCTGGTGCGGGCGCCACCGCCACGGATGACGCCGAGGGCTGCGGCAACTGCAGCAACTGCCTCACGCAGTTCGAGGTCGAGGACGTCACCGATATGGCCCGCGCCGCCGTGCGCTACGTGGCCGCGCGACCCATGCGCTTTGGCAAGTCGCTGATCGCCGACGTGCTCCACGGCGGCAACACCGAGCGCATTCGCCAGATGCATCTGGACGAGGACCGTGGCTACGGTGAGCTGTCGAGCGAATCGGTCGGGCGCATCAAGGACATCATCGGCCAGCTGTGCGGCCGCGGTTATCTGGCTACCTCGCAGGGGCAGTACCCGGTCGTGGGGCTGGGTCCGCGTGCCGTCGAGGTCGAGGATGAGGCGTTTGCCTTTACCGTTAAGCGTCGCGCGTCCAAGCGCAAGGCCTCGGCCCGCGCCCGCCGCGCCGTCGATCTGCTGCGCGAGGAGGCCGAGCTGGATCAGCGCCCACGCGTGGGCGACGATGCCGAGTTGTTCGAGCGCCTGCGTGCCCTGCGCAAGGAGATCTCGACCGAGCTGGAGATGGCGCCGTATATGGTCTTTTCCGACAAGGCCCTGCGCGGTCTGTGCCGCCTGCGTCCACAGACGCGCGACGAGCTTATCCAGGTCAACGGCATTGGCGAGAAAAAGGCCGACGCCTTTGGCGAGCAGTTTATGGCGGCGATTGAAGAGTTTGAGTCCGAGCATGCACGGGATGGAGCGTAACGATGGCATTCGACGATAAAACCGAGCGCACTGAGGTATCCGCCGTTCCGCTGTACCAGCAGGTTATGGACGACCTAAAGGGCGAGATCGCGCGTGGCGTGTACGCATCCGGCTCGCGCATTCCTTCCGAGATGGAGCTCGCTAAGTCCTATGGTGTGGGACGCGTCACCGTGCGCCGCGCCATTGAGGAGCTGTCGCGCGCGGGGTATCTCAACCGCCAGCAGGGGAGGGGCACGTTCGTGTGCGCGCCCAAGCTCAAGCGCAAGATTGTCCAGAAGGGTGACGTTCAGAGCTTTTCCGAGGGTTGCGCTGCCAACGACATGGTGGCCGGAGCACGCCTGGTGTCGCGCACGGTGGTTGCGGCGACGCGCGAGGACGCGGCGTTTTTTGGGGTGGAACCCGGCTGCGAGCTCATCGTGGTCGAGCGTGTGCGCACGGCAGACGGCGTGCCCGTCATGCTCGAGAACAACGCCTTTGTGCTGGCTGACCATCCCTATCTGCAGACGCTTGCCGACGAGGACCTCACCGATAACTCAATCTTTGCGCTCGTTGCCGAGCATTCGGGCCGCGCGCCGCTCAAATCCGACCCTTGTACCGTGGAGATTGCGCTTGCCGACGCTCAAGTCGCGCCACTGCTCGAGATCCCGGTCGGTGAGCCACTCTTCTATATGGAGGCGTACTTTACCGATGCGGACGAGCGGCCCTTGCTGCTCGGACGCCAAAAGATCGTGGGCTCGCGCTACGTGTTCGACATCTAACGTCCATAGATAGAACAACATAGAACAAGTTTGGTGAAATGACTTCACGAGCGTCGTCGTGCGTGCTATAAATAGGACAACATAGAACGACCGCAGGTACGAGCTGTCGTCGTTCAAAACCGCCACACAAGGAGGAAAACCAGGATGAACGCACATGATCTGGTTCAGGAAATCATCGAGCGCAAGGGCAAGATTGAGAACGTCTTTTGGATCGCTTGCGGCGGTTCGATGATCGACCTGATGCCGGCCAACGAGCTGCTCAAGCGCGAGGCCACCACGTTTACCTCGACGGTCTACACTGCACGCGAGTTTTGCCTGATGGCCCCCAAGAGCTTAGGGCCGAAGTCGCTCGTTATTGCCTGCAGCCACAGCGGCAACACGCAGGAGGTCGTCGACGGCTGCGAGATGGCGCTGGCTGCCGGCGCCGAGGTCGTTGCCCTCACCGACTGCGAGGGCTCCAAGATCGATAACGGCAAGTGGACCACCTGGGTCTATCCGTGGGGCGAGGGCGTGTCACAGGTCGAGGTGCCGCAGGGCATCGGCGCTCTGATCGCCGCCGAGCTGCTCGACCAGCAGGAAGGCTACGAGGCACTCGCTGACATGTACGAGGGCCTTAAGCAGATGGATGCGCTGCTGCCCGCCGCCCGCGAGAAGGTCAACGCCGAGCTGGGCGATCGCTTTGCCGAGCTCTGCCAGCAGCATAAGTTCTTCTATATCCTGGGTTCCGGCCCCAACTTTAGCCAGACCTACGCCATGGCGATTTGCTCGCTTATGGAGATGCAGTGGCAGCACTGCTGCTACATCCACTCCGGCGAGTATTTCCACGGTCCTTTCGAGGCTACCGAGCCCGGCGTGTTCTACTTTGTGCAGCTCGGATCGGGCGAGTGCCGCCCCATGGAGGAGCGCGCGCTGGCGTTCCTCAACACGCACACCGATACGGTTATGGTGCTCGATGCACTCGAGTACGGCGTGGGCGAGGTGCCCGCCAGCGTGCGTTCGTACCTGGAGCCGATATTCTTCTACAACATGAGCTGCGAGCTGCGCGCCGCCCGCGGAAAGGTGTTCGACCACAGCCCTGAGATTCGTCGCTACATGGGCATCGAGCAGTACTAGGTAACGGGAAAAGCATTCACCTTCGATTCGCAAGCGAACAGCGTGCGTAAAAAGCGGGCCGCGCCGGTGGGTTTCCGGCGCGGCCCGCTTAGTATCGCGCATAGATTCGCAAGGTTGCGGCAGCCAGCGGCCTACTTTGCGTCGTAGGCCTCGGCGTCCCACCAGTCGAGCTGGGCGATGTTGTCGCGAATGTGCTGGCAGCTCTTGTGGAAGCCCTCGAGCTCGTACTCGGACAGGTCCAGCGTGTAGACCTCCTCGACGCCCTCGGCGCCGATCACGCACGGCAGGGAGGTGAAGATGCCCTCCTCGCCATACTGGCCGGTCATAAGCGTGGAGGCGGAAAGCACGGCGTGCTCGTTGTGAAGCACGGCGGCGCAGACGCGCGCGGCGGAGTTGGCGACGGCGTACTCGGTGCACTGCTTGCCCTGGTAGGTCACATAGCCGCCCTTGCGTGCAAGCTCCTCGACCTCCATGTGGTCGAAGGCGTACTTGTCGGGGTTCTCGGCCTGAAGCTCGTTAAGGCTCTTGCCGGCGATGGCCGCGGCCTTAAAGGCTGCAAGCTGGCTAAAGCCGTGCTCGCCGATCATATAGGCGTCGATGGACTTGGGGCTCACGCCGACCTTCTTGGAGATCTCGGTGCGCAGGCGGGCGGAGTCCAGGCCGCAGCCCGAGCCGATGATCTTCTTGGGATCGTAGCCGGTCAGGTGCCACAACTCGGTGCACACGACGTCGCAGGGGTTGGAGATGCTCACGAAGATGCCGTCAAAGCCGGCGTCGACGATGCGCTTGGCAAAGGTGCGGGCGGCATCGGTGGTAAAGAACAGCTCGCCGTCGCGGTTGCCGGCGGCCAGCGCGACCTTGCCGGCGGCGTTGACGATGACGTCGCAGCAGGCCAGCTCCTCGTAGTGGTCGTAGCAATTGACGATCTTGGTGTTGTACGGGACAAACGAAAGGGAGTCACGCAGGTCCTGGACCTCGGACGTCACTTTGGCCTCGTTGATATCGCACAGGTACAGCTCATCGGCAATGCCCTGCATAAGTAGGCTGTTGGTGACATGTGCTCCTACGTGGCCCTGGCCGACCACGCCGATCTTACGCGTCTGGAACATATATGTATCCTTTCGACCGAGTTTTTTGCGTCGGACCATTGTAGCGTCCAGCTGTCACTTTGCTAGGCTAAAGCGCCATAGATTTTTTGGGCATGCCTTAATCTCTACTTTTGGAGTGATTTGGGCCGCTGACGGCATCGCTGGGCGATGCGCTCGCGCGGATGGGGCCGGTCGTTGTACCATAGCTGCAACTGACTCGTAAGGAGCATCCATGCCCATTCGTATTCCCGACGCCCTCCCTGCCGCCGCGCAGCTCGAGAGCGAGAACATCTTTGTCATGACCGAGTACCGCGCGCTGCACCAGGACATCCGGCCGCTGCGCGTGCTCATCCTCAACCTCATGCCCACCAAGATCGCCACCGAGACGCAGATCATGCGCAAGCTCTCCAACACGCCGCTGCAGGTGGAGGTGGACCTGCTGCGCACCAAAACGCACGAGGCCACGCACGTGAGTGCCGGCCACCTGGAGACGTTCTACCGCACGTTCGACGACATCCGCGACATCCACTACGACGGCCTGATCATCACGGGCGCGCCGGTGGAGCAGATGCCGTTCGAGGAGGTCGACTACTGGCCCGAGCTCTGCCAGATCATGGATTGGTCCACCACGCATGTGCACTCTACGCTGCATATTTGTTGGGGCGCGCAGGCGGGGCTCTACCATCATTACGGTATCCAGAAGTACGATCTGCCGGCAAAGGCGAGTGGCGTGTTCGAGCATTATCTGGTGAAGCCGCAAAGCCCGCTGGTCCGCGGCTTTGACGACCGTTTCTATGCCGTGCATTCGCGCAACACCGATGTGCGCCGCGAGGACGTGGAGGCCGAGCCGCAGCTTGAGGTCGTGGCCGTGTCCGACGAGGTGGGCCTGTACATCGTCAAGTCGACCGACAGCCGCCGCTTCTTTGTCTTTGGCCATCCCGAGTACGATACCGACACGCTGCGTTTGGAGTACGAGCGCGACGTGAAGCGCGGGCTTAACCCTCAGGTGCCGGCGCATTACTTCCCGAACGACGACCCCACCGCCGAGCCGCGCAACGTCTGGCGCAGTCAGGCTCAGCTGTTCTACACCAACTGGCTCAACTACTACGTCTACCAGACCACGCCCTACGACCTGGCCCGCGCCGGCGAGGAGCACTAGGCTGCGATGATGCCGCTGTAGCCGTGGCTGATGTGGCAGCGGTTAGGCGCTGATGATGTGGGGCAGCGGCAGATCGTGGGCGTCGGTGGGGATGTGGTCGACGCGCTGTTCGTCAAAGGCGATGCCGACGATTTGACATACGGGCGAGAGCATGGGCAGGTAGCGGTCATAGCAGCCGCCGCCGTAGCCCAGGCGCGCGCCGGTGCGGTCGAAAGCCACGAGCGGCACGACAACCATGTCGAGCTCGGCGGCGGGCACGATGGGGAAGTGGTCGCTGTCGACGTCCGTGGCTGCGAAGGCCCGCGTAGGGTGGGCGATAAACGGAGCCGCGGACGCATCGTCGGCGGCAACTGCCCGCATACACATGCGCTGGCCACAAGCTGCGGCATCAATTGCCGAGAGCATGCACGGATAGGCTACGCGCCAGCCGCGCACGGCGGCCGCAGCGGCAAACGCGGCAGGGTCTGCCTCGGAACCCATCGCGGCATAGACGGCAACGGTGCGCGGCGCCGCGGCATCCAAGCGGCCCAGCAGCTCAACCAGCCGCGCACAGATATCAGCAGACTTCGCCGCCCGTACATCCAAATCGAGATCGTCGCGCCGAGCAATCATTGCCCGCCGCAACTCAGCCTTGTCCATCCCAGCCTCCTCTAGCAAACCTGCCAAAAAGGGACAGGTTTATTTTGGCGGGTTTTATCTGGGCAAACGTCGAAGCCGCCACAAAGGCGCCCTGTGTGGCGGCTTCGACTCGACGTTGGCTTCACAGCGCCGCAGCGATCGCTTCAGTCACAAACTTATTGAGTGACTCACCCTTCTTTGCCGCTGCCAGCGCTGCTTGCTTGTGGAGCTCAGAGCCCGTTCTTACGTTGAACGAGCCCTTAAAAGCCCGCTCGGGTTCCTTGCCCTTCTCGGCGCAAAACTCAAGGTAATCGTCGACGGCGTCGTGGAAGCATTGCTCCACTTCTTCAGCCGTGGAGCCTTCAAATACGATTGCGTCCCTAATGCCGGCGACCATACCTGTTAGCACATGCTGTTCGGCATTGAACTCGACCGGGGCGAAATAACCTTTGTATGCCAAAACGTTACTCATGACTACCTCCGACATCTTGCAGAAAGCGAACGATGTTTCGAATGGTCCCCGCTGTCAATTCGTCAGATGGATGAGGCGCGTGCATTACGAACATCCTGCCATCTGATGGCCTGTAGAAGCGAACGCGCGATCCGGATGTCTTGCCTTTGCTGTCCATTTCAAAGCCATATGAAGCCATGACTTTTAAAAAATCCGCATACCGATAAGTTGAAGGGCAGCTAAACAGTTGGGCGATGAGTTTATCGGATCGAGTCATCCCGCCTCACATTCTGCAACTATATTCTAGTTGCAATTTCAGGTCGTTGCAAGCACCTCTACTATAGAACATGTGTGCGTATAGAACAAGTGTTCGAATCACCACTGAGAATGGGGACAGGCATCTTTGTGGTGGTCTGTGCTGTGGAGTGGGCGTCTGCGGCAGTTCGTCTCGATCTGTAACAGTAACTCGGCAAAATTGGACCTAGATGTTACAGATTGAGACAAAGGGCCGGCGTCATCCGGAAACGTCTCGATTTGTAACATCTGGAGCCAATATTGCCGCCTTAGCGTTACAGATCGAGATAAATCGGCAGACTGCGGCAAAAGAAAAAGGTAGATTTTCGGTCATGTCCCAAAAATCTACCTTTGTGCGTTAGCCCAACAGGTCGACGATGTTAAAGCCGGCGTTGCTCTTGGCGATGACGTCTCGGCCGCCAAAGACGCAGGTGGGCGACGCGGCTGCGATGCGCGTCACATCGGCGCCGAGTGCGCGCAGCTCAGCGGGTGTGGCCGCGAGCATCTGGGCGCGGCGCTCCTCGCGCGCGTGCGGATCGAGCCCGGCCAGGTAGGTCGTATTGCGGCGCTTGGTGAGCGCGTACGGCTTCACGGGCGCGTCCATGCCGCTCACGCAGCTCACGATAAAGCCCTCGAAGGCGGCCTCGTCGGGCTCAAAGCTGCCGAGCCATGCGCCCGCGCGTTCCACGCGCTCAATCGAGGGGTCGATTGCCGGGTCGCGGTAGGTGTAGAACGCCGTCTGGCGCTCGCCAGCAGCGCGGAATCCGCAGCCGTACGCACCGCCCTTCACGCGGATCTCGTTCCACAGGTAGCCGTAGGAGAGCGCGTTGGCGGCAACCGCCCAGGCGCCCGTCACGTCGATGCCCAGACGGCGCGGGTCGCACGCGCGCGCAGCAAAGCAGATGTCGCTGGGGATGACGAAAGCCTCGTGACGGTCGCGCGGCTCCGGCACCACGAGCGCGTTGCGGCCGGCATCGGCGCCGTCACCCGCGTCAAGCCCCAGGTCGCCCGCGGCATCCCAGTACGCGTCAAAGTCCTCGTCGCTGCCGGTAAAGCTCGCCATGCAGCCATCGGCCACAAAGATGTGGTCTGCCAGCTCGGCAAGCTTGGCGCGCAGGCCGTCCAGTCGCTCGTCAAAGTGCTCGAGCAGATCGCGCAGGAACAGGTAGAAGTCCACGCCCGAAAGCTGCTCGCGCACCACGGCCGAAGGCGAGCTGTAGCTCATCGCGCGACCCAGCGCCGCCGAGTGGCCGTTGTTGATAAAGCCCTGCTCAAGCCCAATGCGAATCTGCGTGAGCACGTCGCGAACGCGGTCGGCGTCGGCATCCGCCAGTAGCGTGCTCGACCACACCTCGCGCGGCAGGCTCGCCAGCGCGTCGATCTTCTCGGACAGGGCGCCGGCGCTCACCAGCAGGTAGGGGCGCACGCCGTCCACGTTGGGCTGCGTCATGACCTCGGTCGTAAAGCTTAAAAAGCCCAGCTTGCCGGCGAGCAAGTTGTCGAGCTCCTCGGCCGAGTGCTCGCGCGTGGGCAGCTGCTTGAGCAGGCGGCAGAGCAGCGTCACGTAGGGCAGGTCCTCAAATGCGACGCAGCTCAGGTCGAAATACTGCATGGCGTAGGCCAGGCGGTTGGTGGGGATGCCGTGGCGCAGACAGGGGATGGGCGCGGTCGTGTCCACAACCAGCGGCGGCTCGGGACGCGCCTCGCCAATGTCGGATACACGCAGGCGCGGCAGCGTGGCCTTGTCCTCGGGCGTGTCCTCGGCCTCCTGCGCGGCACGCAGCGCGGCCGTGCGCTCGACCACGTCCGCCAGCTCGGCATCGGTCATGGCGTCGCGCTTGGTAGCCAGCTCGGCAGCTTCGGCGCTCTCCGCACCCTCGGCAGCGTCTACCGGAACCAACTCGACCAGCGCCATGTGATCGTTCTGGAGCACGAGCTCGCGCAGAAGGTCCTCAAAGTAGCTGCCGTCCAGCTCGCCACGCAGCTCCTCGTACACTGGGCCGTACTTGAGCGCCAGCGTCGCGGCGTCGTCATCGTAGAGCCACGTGCTCAACGCGTCGCACGCAATGGCCACGCCGTCGGCGATGCCATAGTCGCGCTGGCGCAGGTCGTATTCGTTGCTGCTGATGATAGCTTCCAGGCGATCGCGCGGAACGCCGTGCTCGCACAGGTCGCGGCAGGCGTCCTGGAATACGCGACGCAGCTCGCGCGCCACGCCGGGCTGCGCGTTTTGCAGCATGATGAGCTCGTAGGGCTGCAGGCTCTCGGCCGCGGTGTAGCTCACCACGTTGCCGCCCAGGCCGGCGGCCAGAATGGCCTTCTTAACCGGTGCTTCGTTGGAGCCCAGCAGTGCCTCGAACAGGATATCCGCCGCGATCGTGCGCTTGCGGTCGAGCGCGCTACCCAGCACCAGACCCAGGCCCACCAAGGCGTTCTCGGGCGTGGTGGCCATCTCGACGCGCTTATACTCGCAGGTCACAGGCGCCTGCACGCCCAGCGGATTGGGCGCCAGCGCGGACGGGTCCTCGCCGGCGGCAACGGCGGCGTCCATGCGGCGGCTCGCAGCACTCGACTGCGACAGATAGCGCTCGTCCAAAAATGCCAGCGCGCGGTCCACATCTAGGTCGCCGTAGAGCGTTATATAAGAGTTGGAAGGATTGTAGTGGCGCGCGTGCGTATCCAGGAACTGCTCGTAGGTGAGCGCGGGAATCGCGCGCGGGTCGCCGCCACTCTCGTGCGCATAGGCGGTGTCGGGATAGAGTGCGGCGTTAACAGCATCGTCCAGCACGCTCATGGGGTCGGACAGCGCGCCCTTCATTTCGTTGAACACCACGCCGTTATAGCGCAGCGTGCCCTCGCGCAGGCTGGCGGCGCTGCCTTCGCCCTCGGCGCCCTCCGGCAGGTCCAGCTCGTAGTGCCAGCCCTCCTGCTCAAAAATGGTGGGCTTGGTATAGATGGCCGGGTTGAACACCGCGTCCAGGTACACGTCCATCAGGTTGTACAGATCCTGCTCGTTGGTGGTGGCAACGGGGTAGATGGTCTTGTCGGGGTAGGTCATGGCGTTGAGGAACGTCTGCATGGAGCTCTTGATCAGGTCGACAAACGGCTCCTTGACGGGGAACTTGGCCGATCCGCACAGCACCGAGTGCTCAAGAATATGGAACACGCCGGTGGAATCGGCCGGCGGCGTCTTAAAGCCAATGGCAAAGGCCTTGTTTTCGTCGTCGCACGCCAGGTACAGCAGGCGAGCGCCCGATGCGGTGTGGCGCAGCACGTAGGCGTCCGAGTCGAGCTCGGGCACGGTCTCGCAGCGCTCGACGGCAAAACCGTGGCAGGTGGTACCGGGTACCAGCAGCGCGGCGGCAGCGGCGCGCGGGTCGGTTGAGGTAGTGGGCATATGCAGTCTCCTTTGGCGTCCCAGCGGGGGCGAATCGAGTCGAATCTTCGAGAGTATACCCATATGGGGCCGCGGCTCTGCGGCGAACTGGAGACGATGTGGGTGGACTAGCCTAGCTAGGTTGATAACGAATGCCGCGGGTAGCCGCTGCATCCCGCTAAAGTGAAATAACACCCCGTTTACCGAATCATTTAGGAAATATATGGACTCCTAAAAAGTTCTAATACAATATAAGTCATCTATCTATAAGCTGCTGATTCCTTGCAAAGGTATGGTTGATATGGTTGAAGCAAATAGCGTTATCCCCCTGTACAAACAGATTGTTCGTGCGCTTTCTGATTCGATCGCCAACGGCACGTACCGCCCGGGAGATAAGCTCCCGACCGAGGCGGAGCTCATCGAGCAATTTGGCGTGAGCCGAATAACGGTTCGCTCCGCAATTAAAGAAATGGAAGATGCTGGGCTTGTTGAGAGGGCCCGCGGCAAGGGCACGTTCGTTTCGTCGGACACACAGATGTATGCCGCGGACGACCGTGAGAGCTTTACCCATTCGTGCCAGCTTGCGGGAAAACAGGCGTCTACCAGGGTTCTCGCAATGGGCTGGGACTTCCCAAGCCTGCGAGACGCGAAGTTCCTGGGCGTAGACGATACCCAAAAGGTATTGCGTAGTCGTCGTTTGCGCCTTGTGGATGACAAGCCCACGATGCTGGAAACCAATAGCTATTCCGCTGCGCTTTCTTTTTTGGAGCATGAATCCCTCGAGGATTCGCTGATGGCGGTACTCGATCGCCAGGGGATCAAGATGGGCCCCAACACGCGTACGCTCGAGGTCTGCTATGCGAGCGAGCTCGAGGCGGCATACCTTAACGTGGAGCTGGACTCTCCGCTGCTTCTGTTTGTCGATAGGCGTTATGCTCCAAGCGGCGAGCCGCTTTTCATCTCCCGTCAGGTGTACTGCACCGAGCGACTGAAGTTCTATCTGTAAGCAAGGGCGGCCGGTCTGTAAAAGGAGCGGCCGTTTTACCGACCAATTGCTACCGTTCGCGGATTTGGAAAATAGACACACCGCGTAGGGTAGATTGCTAATATACTTTGTTATGACAATATAGTACGTCTTATTGATATTGGAGAACTATGAATAAGATATTGCTAGCGAGTCATGGTTATCTCGCTCAAGGTATGAAGAGCTCTCTCGAGATCCTGATGGGCGCCAACGACCGAATCGAGTGTCTGTGCGCCTATGTCGATGACGACACGAGGGATGTCGCAGCGCTTATCGATGCTTGGATGGAGTCGAAGGACCCTGCCGACTCTTGGTTTGTCGTGACTGACATCTTTGGCGGCTCTGTAAACAACGAATTCATTCAGAGGCAGACCGCCGGATCGTTTACGTTGATCACCGGAATGAACTTGCCGCTGCTGGTGGAAATGGCTACACAGCTGGACTCCCTGGATGCGGACAAGGCCAAAGCTGCGGTCGAGGGATCACGTTCGTTTATCATGCTTTGTGAGGCGGCGGACATGCTTGCCGATGTCGAAGAAGAAGAGTTCTAGTTAGTTCTGGTTCGAGCCCTAGCTAAGGGTCACGCCTGTCATTACCTTTATTACGTGCGGAGATGATTACGATGATTAAGCTTACGAGAGTTGATTACCGATTGATTCACGGCCAGGTCGCCATGTCTTGGACACATGCGCTGGATGTCGATTGCATCCTGTGTGCCAGCGACGCCGTGGCAAAAGACGACATGAGAAAAGCCGCATTGAGGCTAGCTCGTCCCAACGGCGTGAAGCTCGTCATAAAAGACGTAAACGCTGCTATCGAGGCGCTCAACAGCGGCGTCACCGACAAGTATTCGCTGTTTATCATTGTCGAGACGATCGAGGATGCCTATCGCCTTGCTAAGGGTTGCAAAGACATCAAGGAGATCAATCTGGGCGGAACTCGAAAGTCTCCCGAGACCACGCTTCATCCGACCCCCGCGATCTTTGCGACCGAAACCGATGCCGAGCATATCCAAGAGCTTGTGAACGATGGCGTGGTTATCGAAATCCGTCAGGTTCCCAATGACTCAAAGGTACTTGCCAAGGACGTTTTCTAGCTGGAAACATGCCATTGTCTAGCATTTATTAACTAGGTCCTCCTTTCTTTAGCCCGTCGATTATTTGATCGGCGGGCTTTTTATTAAAGAAAAATCAAAAAAATCTGAAATAGTTCTTGCATAGTTAGTTATATAAAGTATTATAACGTCATGGGATGAATGAAGGGTTCATCCAAGTGAGTTAGGAGTAAGGGATGTTCAATTTCGATGAGCCTCGTTACGAGAAGGTTGTGAGCGATGCCCTCGCTCTCCGTCCTCAGATTGAGGCTGCCGTGGACAAGGTCTGCGAGCAGGGTTATTCCAACATCTTCTTCATCGGCTGCGGCGGCACCTGGGCCCACACGCTCCCGATGAAGTATTGGGTCGAGACCACCACGGCCGACGTCGACGTCCACTGCGAGATTGCCGCTGAGTTCCTCGCATGCCCGCCCAAGACCTTCAACAAGGACTCGGTCTGCGTCTTCTCCACCCGTACCGGCACCACCCCCGAGATCATCGAGGCCGCCAAGTTCTGCCAGGAGCAGGGTGCCCGCACGCTGATGTATGTCTCCAACGACAACACCCCGGCCACCGAGTACGCCGATTACAAGTTCTTCAGCTTCGCCGAGGACGACGTTCTGTGCGAGGCCATCTACACCTACCAGATCACGCTGGTCGCCCGCTTCCTCAAGAACGCCGGCGCCTTCCCCAAGTACGACACCTTCATGGAGGAGTTCGGCAACATCGCTCCGTACCTCATCAAGGCCAAGGACGCTCAGGACGAGCGCTGCGCCGCCATGGCCGAGGACTTCAAGGACACCGACTACCACATGGTGATCGGCTCCGGCATGCTCTGGGGTGAGGCCTACGACTACGCTATGTGCATCCTCGAGGAGATGCAGTGGATCAAGACCAAGTCCATCCACGCCGCCGAGTTCTTCCACGGCACCATCGAGCTGTGCGAGGAGGGCACGAGCCTCATCATGCTCTACGGCGAGGACGACACCCGTAAGCTCATGGACCGCGTGGACAACTTCACTCATATGCTCGCTGACGAGAAGGGCGTCCATGTCCGCGTGAACAAGTTCGACACCGCCGAGGTCGAGCTGCCGTTCAGCGACCCCGAGTTCCGCAAGATCGTCTCCCCGATGGTCACCTACACCATCACCGAGCGTCTGAGCTGCCATCTCGAGCACGTCCGTAACCACCCGCTCACCACGCGTCGTTACTATCACCAGATGAACTACTAATCCTCTCAAATTGCTGCGGTTGTCTGCAGGCGAGCTGCGCAGAATGCCTCGCCTGCAGACCTGTTTCTGGGGTTGATCGAAATGGTTGTCCAGTATCTTCTAGTTGCACTGGTCGCATTTATTGCGTCCATGGACGAGCAATTATTTGGCATTACGATGCTTGGTCGTCCGCTGTTTACGAGCCTGTTCGTTGGCTTGATCCTTGGCGATGTCCAGCAGGGCGTTATCGTCGGCGCTGCTTTGGAGTCCATGTTCATGGGCGCCATCATGGTCGGTGCGGCGGTTCCTCCCGAGGTCTATGCTTCCGGCGTGCTTGGCTGCGCGTTTGCCGTCATTACGGGTACGGGCACGGCAACTGCCGTCGCGCTCGCCCTTCCCGTCTCCGTCTTCCTTCAGGTGTGGCGCAACTTCTGCTACGCCGTTCCGGGTGCCTTTGCCTGCAAGAAGATTGAGACCGCTCTGGCAAATCGTGATCTTGCCAAGGCGAATCTGTACCATCTGACCATCGTGCCGCTGTCGATTGGCATTCCGTCTGCACTGCTGGTGTTTTGCTCGCTGTTCTTTGGTGCCGACCTCATCAACAATGCGCTTAACGCTATTCCGCAGTTTGTGATGGACGGCCTCAACGTTGCATCCGGCGTCATGGTCTGCATCGGCTTCGCACTTCTTATTAGGACCATGGGCGATAACAAGCTGCTTCCTTGGCTGTTCTTGGGATTCATTATGGTCATCTACCTCAAGATGGACGTTATCGGCGTCGCCGCAGCTGCCATTTGCGTCGCACTGCTCCTGGCCTTCCGCGAGGGCTCGTCCGGTCCGCAGACGGTTGCTGCAGATGAAGAGGAGGACTTCTAATGGCTACCCAGAACACCGACCTCAAAGAGGCCAAGAAGGACGCGATTATGACTCCCGATATGTATCGGAGCATGTTCCTTCGCCAGTTTACGAGCCAGTGCTCGCAGTCGTACGACAAGATGATGGCAATGGGCTTCATGTACACCATTCAGAAGCCCCTGCGAAAGATCTATCCCAACGACGACGATTACTATGCGGCGCTCGATCGCCATACCGAGTTCTTTAACATCACGCCTCATGTGCTTCCGTTTGTAGCCGGCCTTACGGTTTCGATGGAAGAGCAGGCGGCTGCCGATAAGAACTTCGACACGTCCTCGATTAACGCTATGAAGGTCGGCCTCATGGGACCGCTTTCCGGCATTGGTGATTCGTTCTACTGGGGTACGTTCCGCGTGGTCGCCGCCGGCATTGGTATTGGCATCGCGTCGACGGGCAACCCGCTCGGCCCCATCGTGTACGCGCTCATCTACTCCGTGATTAACTTTGCAACGCGTATCGTCGCCGCCCATCTGGGATACGACCTGGGAACCAAGTTCCTGCAGCAGTCCGAAGAGAACAACCTTATGTCTCGCATGACGCATGCTGCCGGCGTTCTCGGAATGACCGTTATCGGCGCCATGATTGCGGCACAGGTCTCGCTGTCCACGGCTTTGACCTTTGATGTGGGTGGTTCGGAGATTGTCCTGCAGGATCTGTTCGATTCGATCTTCCCCGGTCTGCTGCCCTTGCTGGCAACGTTCGCTTGCGTTGCCCTCTATAAAAAGGGTGTCAAGACCATTTGGATTATTATTGGCATCTTCGCGATCTGCATCATCGGAACGGGCTTGGGAGTGTTCGCGGCGGCGTAAAGTTGACTGCTATGCTCGCGCGTTGGATAACTAACTGACCGTTTGAAAACGGGGTTCGGCGTAAGGCCGGCCCCGTTTTTTGTTTGAGGGATTTTCCGACCGTCCAATAATCCACGCTCGTCCATCACTCACGTATCTCTCATCTCTCATTTGTCACTAATACGAGAGATGGCACAAAGACGAGAGATAATTACGAGAGATAACTGATCAGCAAAGAGACAGGCAATCATGGTATTGTCTCAATACTGATTGTTCTACCAGCAAAAACATGTTTAAATGAAACAAATGGCAGACATCTTATCTTTCATCTCTCACTTATCTCTAATATGAGAGATAGGAGTAAGATGAGAGATAATTACGAGAGATAACTGAGAGACGAAGGAAATCTATTCGCGGCATTCTCCGTCGGGCCGAGCGAAAGGACATGCAGATGAACGAAAACGAGCTGACCGGTCTGCTCGAGTCTTTAAAGCGCATGGGCTCGGACGATCTTAACGTCGAGGTCAAGGAGAGCGCCACGACGCTTTCCCGCGACGTATGGGAAACGGTTAGCGCATTCGCGAATACCGCTGGCGGAATTATCGTGCTCGGCGTGAGCGAGCGCGCGGGCTTTGTCCCGGTTGAGAACTTTGAGACCGAGAAGGTGCTCAACCAATTCGTAGCGGGCATGGGCGATGCCGGCGGTCGCGGAAAACTGGCCAATCCGCCCAAATACACCATTGAGCGCGTGGAGCTCCAGGGCACCGTGGTTCTGGTCATCACAATTGAGGAGCTCGACCCGTCGAGCAAGCCTTGTTATGTCATAGAGCGGGGCGCTCAAGGCGGCAGCTACAAACGCATCGATGACAAAGATGTTCCGCTCTCGTCGACCGAGGTCCTGTCCTTGTCATCGTATGAACGGACGAGCCCCAGTGATCGCGATGCAGTACCCGGCGCGGTCGCAGGCGATCTTGACGAGGCCCTGGTCGACCGCACGATAGAGCGTGCTTTCTCGCTGACACCCCGTGCAATGCGCGGCGCGCCGGACAAGAAAACGAAGCTGGAGCGCCTGAATTTCCTCGACTCCCAGGGCAATGTTACTAAGGCCGGGCTCCTGGCCGCGGGTGCCTATCCTCAGCAGTTCTATCCCAAGCTCTTTATCGATGTGGCGGTCTATGCCGGAACGCAGAAGGGCGCGGCGGGGTCGTTGAGGTTCATGGACCGTACGATCTGCGAGGGAACGTTGGGCGAAATGATCTCGGATGCCGTCGCGGCAATCGCCAAGAATTTGCGGCGAACCTCGACGATCCAAGGCGTCTCGCGTGTCGACTCGCTGGAGATTCCCGAGGAGGTCCTGCGCGAGGCAATCGCCAACGCCGTAATCCACCGAGAATACGGAGATCGGTTCTGTGGGCAGTCGATCGCTGTTGACGTCTTTGATGACCGTATCGAGGTGACGAACCCCGGCGGCCTATACGGGGGAAAGACTCGCGAGAACTTGTTTGACGGCAGCTCCCGATGCCGTAACGCGACGCTCGTGAAACTCATGTCGATTGTCCCGCTGCCGGATGGCGCAGGTTCGCCGGCTGAGGGCAATGGCTCGGGCATCCCGATGATGATCGATGCCATGCGCGCGCATGGTCTGGCCGAGCCCCTGTTCTGCCCGGGGTTCGATCGGTTCAAGGTCGTACTTTACCGTTCAAAGATCGAGCCGGTCGATCATGGCGGGGGCTTAATTGTGACGGCACTCAAACATTACGGCGAGCTGGGGACGCGTGAGCTGGCAGAGCGCACGGGGCTCACAATTTCCCAGGTTAGGTCGCGCGTCAACGCGCTCATTGCTCAAGGCGAGCTTGAGCCCACGGCGCCGGCGACGAGCCGCAACCGCAAGTATCGACTGTTGGAGCGCGTGGAATAAATGCGTTAGCGGACGAGGCGACCCAATAATCGACCCTCGATTGGCGCCCACTAAGGTTAAGCGGTTGTTGCCCAGTTGACGGTGATGCTAAAGACTCGGCTTACGCCGGCATGGCCGCGAACCCGTCCATCAAGAACAGCCTAAGAACCAGCTTGATGACATATCCCGGTTTGACTTCAGCCGCGTCAAAGACATGGCGCTCGGCGAGCTCGCTGCAGTATGTATAGATGTCGCGGATAAGGTCCGCGCCCGAAAGCGTAAACATGTAGCCTGCGTCCGAAAGCGCATTGGGCGCGGCGGGCAACTTGGCCATGTGGCAGAACGTTTGCAGGTCGGGCGCCATAACATTCTGGTAGTCGAGGTGGCCGCTGGCATCCTGTGCGGCAAGCTCCAATTGGCGCACAAAATCCAGCGCCGCTGCCAGCACAAAGCTCGGCGTAGGCGCGTTGACGTCCTGAGTGGTCGCCACGAGCCTGCCCGCCGCCTGCGTGACAAGCCAAGCGACCTCGCGCTGGCAACGCACGGCCTTGCGCGTAACCGGCTTGATGGACGAAGAAGAAACGCTCCCCTTAGGCGGATTCGAAGCAGCCATAAGACCCTCCCATGAACAATCCGGCCCAACAGGCCCGGACGAAACACGTGCTACATCAGTATACAGGGAAGTGGGGCAGCGGGGTACAAACGCGCCAGCGGCAAACCGAGAGCATCAACGATGTGCCGATCGCGGAATGAGATCTCGTAATAATTGACTCTCGGCCATATTATTGAGGGGCATGACTCGCGTTCGTATGGTTGTAGGTGCTGGCGATGAACGACATTGACCTTGCTGTTCCGTTGATGGATGGACCAAGCTATGACCGCGCCTGCAGTCTCGTGCCTTCCGAATACGTTGAGGCATGGGAGTGGTTTCTGGGTGAGGAACAGCGCGGCGGCGTTTGGACCAGCCTTCCGCACCACACCAAGGAAGATAGCCCTCAGTATCAGTATCGTTTGAGAATTGGCTCGGACTTCTTTCCCGTAACGCGGGATTCAGGGATCTTCTGGCCGGGCCAGGATCGGGTGAAGCAAGATCCCAATAAGATCTTTGCGCTTTCGGTCCATAACTCTAAAAAGAGCTTCTACACCGATGTACCTCCGCTCTATTTGGACGATGGTACGTGGGTCATTAAGTATTCGGTCCAAGCGCCAGGCGCCGTTGGTTCTCGAGACCAGAATTACAACCGTAAAATGCTCAACTGCATGGAATGTGGCGTTCCAGTCGGAGTCATATTTGCAACCGAGGTGGGCTACAAGGTGCTCGGCCTTGCGTTTGTTGAACGGTTCGAGCCCGAAAACGGATGGTTTGTTCTGCACGGTCCTGTTCATAAAGGCGGACCGGACCCCCGTTTTGCGCCCGACATGAGCTATCTGAAGCACATGCCCGTCGATATTGAGTTTGCCGGACAGGGTACGACCGACGACGAAAAGGTCCGCTATGCGTTAAGGCGCGAGCGATTGGGGCAGCAATGGTTCCGCAAGCAGCTCGTTGCCGCCTATGATGGCCGTTGCGCGGTGTCGGACTGCGGCGTCAGCGAAGCTCTGGAGGCTGCACATATCGAGAATTACTCGGGACCCAAATCGCAGGTTGCCAGCAACGGCATTCTGCTTCGGCGCGACTTACATGCTTTATTCGATGCTCATCTGATTTCGTTTGAGCCTGTTTGCGGCGAATATCGGCTGTGTGGATCGTACCTGCTGGATAAGACCGGCTACGCTTCCTTTGCGGGTGCGACGCTAAGGCAGCCGAATGAGCGTCAGTGGCGACCCAATACGGTGTTTCTTGAGGCCCATCGCATTGAGTTCGATCGCTCGGAAAAGAAGCGTGAAAAGGCGGGGCTTCTGCCGTATTAGCGTATTTGGCTTTGGCATTCTTTGACGATCGTGTTGTTTGATCGGATCGCGTGGCGATGCAATCTCGCGCATGCCCGCCGGTGCATGCTCTTCCTGTTTTGTATAGCGAGAGGGGAGCGTGTATGAGCTGGCGAGGCGATATTGCGATGGGGAAGTACGGAAAACTGCCGTGTGCCCTTATAGACAACAATATGTTTCCGAGCGTAGAGGTTGATTGCGGGTCGTTTGTCGTCACCTGCCCTTGCTGCGGCTCGCAAATACCGTGTCTCGACATTCGGTTCATCGATGCGCGCGACAGGTTCAGCGACGAAGTGAGAAAACAGACAGGCGTTCATATGCCGGTGTATCCGGAGAAATGCCCTGTTTGTGGCCTCGATATCGTGTATGACGCCGGCGACGAGGGATAGGTGATGCGGAGGAGTTGGCTGTGAAGGCTTCTCCGTCCCTACAAATAAACCCCCTCACCGAGTTGCCTGTGGAACTCGGCGTGATGGTCGCGTGCCCAGGTAAAGAGTGCCTGGTCAAAATTGGTGCGCGCGGCTGGGATGCCAAAGACGCCGGCAACTTCGACGCGCACAAACTCCAGTGCCGGCAGCTTGTTGATGGCAGTGAGGGCAAACGGGGACGAGGGCTCCTCGAACAGATAGCGGCTGCCTTGCAGCGCGTCGCAACTGGTGCACGTGTTGCCGAGCGACGGGGCTTTGGAGGCTCGCGCGCCTACGGGCTTGTAGCCGCAGCGCTTATGAAGGTAGTCGCGGATTTCGCCCGGCACGCAGCCAAGAGCGGGCACGATGGCGAGTGCGTTGGCGTTGGCCGTGTCGATGGCAATGTGCCCAGCTTCGTTGGGCGCGTGCGCGATGGCGATGCTCTCGTCGCTATCGGTTCGATAGGGAATGCCGAAGGCCGCGACCGAGGTCTCTTTGTGACACTTCCAGCACTCGCGCTTGCCCAGTACTAGATATATATACGGCGCTGAGGGGTCGGATCGGTCAACACCGGGCAGCCACTCGGCAAAGGGCTCGGGGTTGACGCCGCTGGGTACATACCAGATCTTCTTGATCCGGTCCCATTTGGCGCCCAGCGCCTTGGCTTCTTCTTTGTGCGAAAAGGGGACATCGAGCTCGGTGCGCATGGCGGCTCCTTGGTGCTGCAGGTGCAAGTGACTCAAGGATACCGCAGGGTGTGGACGTTGTGGCGTTTTGCCGAGAAGCTGCGGCTCGGATGGGTTCGAGACGCGTTGGTCTCGGCCTCGGTGGCTATTGGGCGGTTGGAGCAGCTTGCGGCGCAGTTTTGTGCCTGGCTATTGTTGATGTTGGGGTATTGAATTTATTTGGCAGCCATTCGTCAGGTGAATTGATGCTATGTTGCGATGGCGATTGGAGCTGCCAGCGGATTTGGCGACATAAAACAAAACAGCCCAGAGACATAGCCTCTGAGCTGTGAACATTTGGTGGGCGTTAGAAGATTTGAACTTCTGACCTCTTCCGTGTCAGGGAAGCGCTCTCCCCCTGAGCTAAACGCCCGATCAAGGGTGCGCAAGTGCGCAAGGGATAATATAACGGAGCCTGAACTCGGTGGCAAGAACATTTTTAAAAATCGCTTGCATTGTGGAATTCGGGGGCTTTGTCATATCCATTTCAAAAGAGCCTGCTGCCGCGATTTGACTGTCGCATAATGCAAGGCCATTGCGGTACCGAGCTATGGAAAGACGCCTGCGGAATTGTCCTACCGATAAGCGGACAAGCCTCCGGCTGGTGCCTTCGCCGTGGTAAGGTAAGCCGAATTGTTTCCAGGCTGTTTCGGGGGAGTAGAATGAGCAAAGAGTGCGTCGAGCAGGTCGAAGGCGCAGGAGCTTCGGTGCCGATGACCGATATATCGAACATTGATGTGCCCGAGGGCACCGACGAGCTCAGCCGCAGCACCCGCCGTGCATGGCGCGACCGCCTGAACAGCGCTTCGACGCGCAAGATGATCACGGGCGTCTTGGCTACGCTGGTGGGCGGTTCGTTTTGGGGCTTCTCGGGCACCAGCGCGAGTTTTCTGTTCGATACCTATCACGTCGACACCTTGTGGCTAATGAGCGTGCGCCAGATTCTCGCCGGTCTACTCTTTATGGCCGTGGTTGTCACGCGCGACCGCGCACGCCTGGTCAAGCTTTGGACGACGCCCGCCGATCGCAAGCAGCTGCTGCTCTTTACCGCCTTTGGCCTGCTGTTCAACCAGTTTTGTTATCTTTCGGCCGTGCGCCTGACCAATGCCGGAACCGCGACGGTGCTCCAGTGCCTGCAGCTGGTCATCATTATGGGCTACACCTGCGTGATCGATCGCCGCATGCCTCGCGTGCGTGAGGCCGTTGGCATTGGGTTGGCCCTGGGCGGCACCTTTTTAATCGCTACCGGCGGCGACCCTACCAGTCTGAGCATATCGCCGCTTGGCCTGGTCGCAGGCCTTATGTGTGCGGTTAGCGCCGCCTGTATGGCGGTGATTCCCGCCAAGATTCTTTCCGAATACGGCAGCCCTATTGTTACGGGCTCGGCAATGCTCACGGCGGGCGTGTTCTCGTGTGTCTTCGTGCAGCCCTGGACGCATATGCCAGCGCTCGACGCTGCCGGCGTCGAGGCGCTCGCGGTGTTCGTGGTTATCGGATCGTTTTTTGCTTACATGCTCTATATGCAGGGCGTTAAGGACATCGGCTCGGTGCGTGCGAGCCTCATCGGAACTGTGGAGCCGGTTTCGGCGACCATCACCAGCGCCGTTATGCTGGGCACGGTGTTTTTGCCGACCGACCTTATCGGCTTTGCCATGATCATCGTGATGATGTTCCTCACGGTGTAGCTGGCGCCGCCGCCAAGACGGAAAAGGTGTTGTGCCGCATTTTCGCCAATTGATGTCCGTGTCTGGAGTTTAGCTGTCGATGCCCAAAATGCCATAAACTAGTAACGTTATGGACTTTTTCATTGCGACTCAATTGCGAGGATTTCTTTATGGCTGGTAATCACTTTAAGGGCAGCGATAGCGGCCGTCCTGCAGTTCCGCCGCGTCCGAACGGGGCTGGTAAGGCCGGCACGCCGGGCGGCACTGGACAGGGCGGTTCCGGTAAGCGCGTGTCCCCGGGCGAGACGGCGATGTTTACCGCTCTGTACGAGCAGTCACAAAAGGCAAAAAAGACCGGCCGTGCAAGAGGGAATGTCTTTGCGGACGGTGCAACCTCCACGTCGCAGCCGAGTGGGTCTCCTTCGGTACCTGCGAACAACGCAGGTGCTGCCAACGCCGCGAATGCCGCCGGCAACGTTAATGCCGGCAAGGCCGACAACAATACTCCCTCTGCCGGTGGCGCGGGGCTTACGGGTAACCTCGGCACGATTTACACCGGCGCCTCCGAGACTGGCACGTTCGCTCGCCTGGATGATAGCGGTACCGAGTTTGCGGGCTCGGGTTCCAAGGAAGATTATTACGATTTTGGCTTGAACTACGGTAGCGACGCTTCGTCGAGTTCGACCTCTGACGGTCTGGTCCGTCATCGCCATCGCAAGGGCGAGCGCAAAAAGCGTCACACCGGTGCCATTATTGCCGCTGTAGCCGCGGTGCTTCTCGTTGCGCTTGGCGCAAGCGGCTTTATGCTGCTTAACTCGGCAAAGACCGTAAAGAGTGAAGCGAAGGAGGCCGTCGAGATTGTCGGTGGCCTTAAGGACAAGGTCACGTCGGGCGATTTTTCGACGCTGCCTGACGACGCGAAGAAGATTGATGAGCTTTGCGACAGCATGAAGGCGGAGACCTCGAGCCCGCTGTGGACGGCGGCTTCGTTTATCCCGGTGTATGGCAGCGACATCAATGCGGCCCGCACCATGATCGACGCCCTGTCCGATGTCTCGAGCAATGCGCTGGTTCCCATGGCCGATAACCTTTCGCAGGCCACGCCCGGCAAGCTGTTTCAGGACGGCATGATTAACGTGTCCGCGCTGCAGGCGGTCGCCGATTCGCTTTCCAGCAGCTCGAAGGTGTTCAAGAGCGCCAACGAGAAGATCCAGGGCATTGGCGATACTCATATTTCCCAGGTGACCGAGCTGGTCGATAAGGCCAAGGACGGCTTTGCCACCCTCAACGGCGCGGTTGACGCGGCGGAGAAGGTCGCCCCCGTCCTTCCCCAGATGCTCGGCGCCAACGGCCAGACGCGTAACTACCTTGTGTACGCCATGAACAACGTCGAAATTCGTGCCTGCGGCGGCTTTGGCGGTTCGCAAGGTTTGATTTCGGTCACCGACGGCCAGATGTCGATTGGCGAGTTTGTTCCCCGCATTGGGCTCAGTGAGGATGAGGCAGTCGAGAGTGTCGACGAAGAGGATGAGGCGCTGTTCGGCAACCACAGTAACCTGTACAACTCGGGCAATACCTATTCGCCTGATTGGCCCCGCAACTCGCAGCGTGTCGCCGCGCTGTGGAAGTCCCAATATGGGCAGGACGTTGATGGCGTCGTCGGCATCGACCCGGTGTTCCTGCAGTATCTGCTGGGCCTGGTCGGTAACGTGTCGCTGCCCGACGGAACGGTTGTCGACGGCACCAACGCCGCAAAGGTCCTCATGCACGATGTGTACTGGAACTATCCGGTCGAGGAGTCGGACGGCATCTTTGCATCCGTCGCCAGCGCTGCCTTCGACAAGATCCTTGGCGGTATCGGCGATGTCGATGTTACGAAGCTTGTCAGCGCCGTTGAGCGCGGTGCCGAAGAGGGCCGCCTGATCGCGTGGATGAAAAACGATGACGAGCAGAACGCTATCAAGGAGATGAACATCGACGCCTCGCTGCCCGATCCGGATGACCCGAGTGAAGATCCCGTTGCTGGTGTCTACTTTAACAACCTGAGCTTCTCCAAGCTCGACTGGTACCTGAATGCCGATACGCAGATTGGCCAGGGCATCAAGAACGGTGACGGCACATGCTCGTATCGCATCGCCGTTACCCTGACGAACATCATGACGCAGGAGGAGGCCGGCAAGCTGCCCGACTACGTCGCGGCGAGCGCGCCCGATGCCGCGCGCGACGACGAGCGTCTGAATGTCTCGTTGTTTGCCCCGACGGGCGGCAACATTACTGATCTGACCGTCGAGGGCACCCAGTTTGGTCTTGGCGCCGCTACGTGGCATGGAATCCCCTTCTATTCGGGCACCGTTGACCTGCATGCTGGCGAGACGACGACGATCACATATACGCTGACCACGTCAGCCGAGGCGGGGGACAAGCCGCTTACGCTGCGTCAGACTCCTACATGCCAGGCGGCTCGCGACAGCGCGTCGGCGTAGGGTTTTTCTGGTAGCGCAGATAATCGAGTACCATTTTGGGGCGGACAGGCAATCTGTTCGCCCCTATTTTGTAAGGAGAGCGCATGAAGTACTTTGGCACCGACGGCTTTCGCGGTGAGGCTAACGTTGGGCTGACGGTAGAGCACGCTTATAAGATTGGCCGTTTTGTGGGCTGGTATTACGGCGCCAACCGCGAGCGCAAGGCGCGCGTCATCGTGGGTAAGGACACGCGTCGCTCGAGTTATATGTTTGAGGCGGCGCTGGTGAGTGGCTTGGTCGCGAGCGGCGCGGACGCCTATATGCTGCACGTGATCCCCACGCCGGGCGTAGCGCATCAGACCGTGGAAGGCTGCTTCGATTGCGGCATCATGATCAGCGCGAGCCACAACCCGTTTTGCGATAACGGCATTAAGCTCGTCAATAGCGACGGTTTTAAGATGGACGAGGACGTACTGGAGCTCATCGAGGACTACGTCGATAGCAAGAGCGAGGTGCCGCTGGCCACGGGCAACCACATCGGCGCCACGGTGGACTACATGCAGGGCCGCAACCGCTACATTGCCTCGCTCATCGCCAGCGCGAACTTTTCGCTTCAGGGCGTCAAGATCGGCATCGACTGCGCCAACGGCTCGGCGTCCTCGGTGGCCAAGCCGGTGTTCGACGCGCTGGGCGCCGACGTGCGCGTGATCAATGCCGCGCCTGATGGTTTTAACATCAACGTCGACTGCGGCTCCACGCATATGGAGCGTCTGCAGCGCCATGTGGTGGAGCAGGGCCTGGACGTGGGCTTTGCCTACGACGGCGATGCCGACCGCTGCCTGGCCGTGGACGAGCGCGGCCGCGTGGTCGATGGCGACCAGATCCTGTACGTGTGCGGCGTGTACCTGAACAAGCACGGTCGCCTTTCGGGCGGTACCGTGGTTCCGACGATTGCCAGCAACTTTGGCCTGATCAAGTCGTTGGAGCTTGCCGGCCTAAGTGTCGTGACCAGCGGTGTGGGCGACCGTCACGTGTATGCCAAGATGCGCGAGGGCGGTTACAGCCTGGGCGGCGAGCAGACGGGCCATACGATCTTTGGCGATATCGAGCGCACGGGCGACGGCATTATGACCTCGCTGCGCGTGATGGAAGTGATCCGCGCCGAGCGCGAGACGCTCTCGCAGCTCACGGCTCCGTGCAAGCTGCTGCCGCAGGCGCAGGTGGCCGTGCGCGTGGCGGACAAGGACGCCGCGCTCGAGAACATGGGCGTGCAGAACGCCATCGCCGAGGCCGAGGCTGCGCTGGCAGGCGAGGGCCGCGTGCTCGTACGCAAGAGCGGAACCGAGTCGGTTATCCGCGTGCTGGCCGAGGCGCCCGACCAAGCATCCGCCGATGCCGCCATGAAGCGCATCGCCAACGCACTCGAGGCTCTGTAGTTACGCGGTTTTACCAAACCGCGTAACTGCTCGACGCTGCAAACGCCCCTAAGCGGCAATCTGACGTTCAATTTCAAGGGCGCGACCAGAAGGTCAGCGCCCTTTCATTTCACGTCGCCTTGCTCGCTTAGGGTCGTTTTCGCTGACGTTGCCAAGACATTGGCGTCAACATGGTTGGCGTTGGCGATGGCGTGCTGGTCAATCCTTACAACTCGTACAGCGTGGTGAACTTGTCCTGCAGGTAGCTGCAGTAGTAGCGGGCGTCAAAGGCCATGCCGCAGGCGCCCTTGATGAGCTCCGGCGCGTCTTTGGCGCGACCCCACTGCCAAATGTGCTCGCCCAGCCACGCGCGAACGGGTGACAGATCGCCACTCGCGCAGGCACCGGTAAGGTCGACGCCGTCGCGGCACATGGCCGGCACAAACATGGCGTCGTAGGCGCTGCCCAGCGCATAGGTGGGGAAGTAGCCAAACGAGCCGCCGCTCCAGTGCGTGTCCTGCAGACAACCGCGCGTGTCGTCGGGAACGGGAAGGCCCAGGTACTCGTCCATAAAGCGGTTCCAAAGCGCGGGGATGTCCTTGGCCGTGGCCTCGCCGGCAAACAGCATGCGCTCAATCTGGTAGCGCACCATAATATGCAGCGGGTAGGTGAGCTCGTCGGCTTCGGTGCGGATCAGCGACGGCTGCGCAATGTTCACGGCGCAGTAGAGCGTGTCCTCGTCCACGTCGCCGTAGACCTCGGGCGCGTGACGGCGCAGTACCTGCAGCAGCGGTCCCATAAAGGCGCGGCTGCGGCCCACGGTGTTCTCAAAGAAGCGGCTCTGGCTCTCGTGGATGCCCATGGAAGTGCCGCCCTCCAGGCACGTGCGCGCATAAGCCGGATTGACGCCCAGCTCGTACATGGCATGTCCCGCCTCGTGGATGATGCTGTAGACGTTGGAGATGCAGTCGTCTTCGTAGATGTGCGTCGCGATGCGCGCATCACCCACGGCAAAGCCCTCGCTAAACGGGTGCTCAGTAAAGGCAAGCGTGGTGTCGTTCAGGTCCAGGCCGACGAGCTTCATAAGGTCGAAGCTCATGGCGCGCTGGGCAGCCTCGGGCACGCGGGCGTGCAAAAAGTCGGCAGCTGGCTGCTGGCCGCGCTCGCCGATGGCGTGCACGAGCGGAACGACCGTGGCCTTGACCTCATCGCAAAACGCGTCGAAGCTCTTGGCGGAAAGGCCACGCTCGTACTGGTCGAGCCAAACATCGTATGGGTCGCGCTTGGGGTCCATGAGCTCGGCCTGATGCTTAAGCTGGCCGACGATTCTATCCACATAGGGCTCAAAGCTCGCCCAGTCATTGGCCGTCTTGGCCTTGTGCCACACGGCGTCGGCCTCGCAGGTGAGCCTGGTCCAGGCCTCGGCCTCCTCGGTGGGAATGGCGCTTGCCTCGCGCTGGTCGCGGCCGAGCACACGGATCTCGTCGAGCAGCTGCGGGTCGTCGATCTTGCCTCCGGAGACGGTCTCGCGTGCCAGCGAGCGCACAAGTTCGACAGACTTTTCGCTGGTCAGCAGCTTGTGATGCTCGCCGGCAAGGGTGCCCATGGCATCGGCGCGGGCCGCGGCGCCGTTGGCGGGGGCAATGGTCGCGCCATCGAACTCGGCAATCTTGAGCAGGTACTCGCGGGTCCACAGTTTGCCCTCGAGCTTGCGGAATTTTTTGACGGCCTTATCGACCTTCATGCCTTTGGATGTCTTGCCCGCTGCGGGCTCGGCCTTCTTATCGAGTTTCTTTCCCATACCATATCCTTGATCTCGTGAGCCGGGCGCTTCGGGTGGACGCGCGGCCAGTTTGCACAGCTACCTGCCTTGTACCCAGCACGAACAAAACGGAACGCGGCGATACGCCCACACAATGTGGTATCCTGTAGCCCAATGCGTTGACGGAGAGGGTTTTGCCCGCCGCGTCGCCGGCAAGAGAGGGAAGGTCATGGGCTGCAAGCCTTCCTGCGGTGACAAGGGCCAAGCGTTCACTCCCGAGCAGCGACCTCAACGGGCACGCGGCCAGCGGCGGCGAAGCCCCAGTAGGGAAGCCGTGAGCCTCGCGATAAGGGGCGCAGAGTGGGCACGGCGGGCCAGACATCCGCCGCGTCAAACAAGGTGGTACCGCGGAATTCAACCGTCCTTGGGCAATGCACATGCCCGAGGGCGGTTTTTTGTTACCGAACCGGGCCGCGTTTTCGCAACGTCAGGCGGCGGTAGTCGCCTCGGCAAGCGGGGAGCGCGAGAGACGAAAGGGAAGACATGAGTCTGATTGATGATCTGGTCAAACTCGAGGAAGAGGCCAAGGAGCTCGTCGCAGGCGCCGACGACGCCGAGAAGCTCGAGGCCGCGCGCGTCGCGCTGCTCGGCCGCAAGGGCCGCATCACCGGCCTGATGCGCATGATGGGCAAGCTCGCTCCCGAGGATCGCCCCGTCATGGGCAAGCGCGCCAACGAGATGCGTCAGCTGATCGAGGGCATGCTCGACGAGCGCACCACCGAGATGAAGGCCGCCGCCCTTAAACACGCACTCGAGCACGATGCCGTCGACATCACGCTGCCGGGCATCCGTCCGCAGATCGGTCACCAGCACCTGATCAAGCAGATTATCGAGGAGGCCGAGGACATCTTCTGCGGTATTGGCTATACCGTCGAGTCTGGTCCCATGGTCGACACCTCCTACTACAACTTCACCGCGCTCAACGCCCCCATGGATCACCCGAGCCGCTCGGCCCGCGATACCTTCTACGTGGTCGACAACAACCCCGGCAGCGTCGCGCACCCCGAGGCTCACGCCCACGGCGAGTCCGACGTGCTGCTGCGCACCCAGACCTCGGGCGTGCAGATCCACACCATGGAGTCGCAAAAGCCGCCCATCTACATGATCTGCCCGGGCACCGTCTACCGTCCCGACACGGCCGATGCCTGCCACCTGCCGCAGTTCAACCAGATCGAGGGCCTGGTCGTCGACGAGGGCATCACCTTTGGCGACCTGAAGGGCACGCTCGACTACTTTGTTAAGTGCATGTTTGGCGAGGATCGCAAGACGCGTTACCGCCCGCATTTCTTCCCCTTCACCGAGCCCAGCTGCGAGGTGGACGTGAGCTGCCACGTGTGCGGCGGCAAGGGCTGCAACTTCTGCAAGCATAGCGGCTGGATCGAGATCCTGGGCTGCGGCATGGTCGACCCCAACGTCCTGATCAACTGCGGCATCGACCCCGAGAAGTACACCGGCTTCGCCTTTGGCATTGGCGCCGAGCGCGTCGCGGCCCTGCGCTACGACCTGCCCGACCTGCGAACGCTCATGACGGGCGATATGCGCTTCTTAAATCAGTTCTAGGCCCGGCGGCTTTCCCAAGCACCGCACCTTGCCTTTCAATCGTCGGTTGCGTACCTAAGTACGCGGCCCTCCTCTTTCAAGGCAATCTGCGGCACTTGGAAAACCCGTCTCCGTTGCAGTTTTTTGGCTCAAAGCCGCATTTATGAAAGGAGACCAGTTAGATGCGCGTTTCTTACGACTGGCTCAAGACCATGATCGATATTCCGGAGGATCCTAAGACCCTTTCGGACGAATATATCCGTACCGGCACCGAGGTCGAGGCGATCGACACCGTGGGCGAGTCCTTCGACCATGTAGTGACCGCCAAGGTGCTCACCAAGACCCCGCACCCCGATAGCGACCATATGTATGTGTGCTCGGTCGACGTGGGCGACAAGAACCTCGACGCCGACGGCAACCCCGCTCCGCTGCAGATTGTCTGCGGCGCGCAGAACTTTGAGGCCGGCGACCACATCGTCACGGCCATGATCGGTGCCGAGCTGCCCGGCGACATCAAGATCAAGAAGAGCAAGCTGCGCGGCGTCGTGTCCATGGGCATGAACTGCTCCGCGCGCGAGCTCGGTCTGGGCGGCGACCACTCCGGCATCATGATCCTGCCCGAGGATACGCCCTGCGGCATGCCGTTTGCCGAGTATGTGGGCTCGAGCGACACCGTGCTCGACTGCGAGATCACGCCCAACCGTCCCGATTGCCTGTCCATGATCGGCATGGCCCGCGAGACCGGCGCCATCTTCGACCGCGATTTCCACGTTGAGCTGCCCGCCATCAAGGCGGAGACCGGCCGCGCGACCGACGACGAGCTTTCCGTCGAGATCGCCGACGAGGGCCTGTGCGACCGCTACGTCGCCCGCATCGTGCGTAACGTGAAGGTCGGCCCGTCGCCCGACTGGATGGTCAAGCGCCTCAACGCCCTGGGCGTGCGCCCGCACAACAACATCGTCGACATCACCAACTACGTGATGATGCTCACCGGTCAGCCGCTGCATGCCTTTGACCTGTCTACCTTTGCCGAGCGCGACGGCCACCGCCGCGTGGTGGTTCGCGCCGCCCAGCAGGACGAGAAGTTTACGACGCTCGATGGCGAGGAGCGCGTGCTCGACGCCGGCATGGGCCTCATCACCGACGGCGAGCGCCCCGTGGCGCTGGCCGGCGTTATGGGCGGCATGGATTCCGAGATCGAGGACGACACCGTCGACGTGATGGTCGAGAGCGCCTGCTTTAACGCCGGCCGCACCTCGCACACCAGCCGCGATCTGTCGCTGATCTCCGACGCCTCCATTCGCTTTGAGCGCCAGGTCGACGAGACCGGCTGCGTGGATGTCGCCAACGTTACCTGCGCGCTCATCGAGGAGATCGCCGGCGGCGAGGTTGCTCCCGGCTATGTCGACGTTTTCCCCGCGCCCAAGACCATCGACAGCATTAAGCTGCGCCTGGCCCGCGTGCACGCCATCTGCGGTGCCGACATCGAGCCCGACTTTATCGAGCGTTCGCTCACCCGCCTGGGCTGCACCGTCGAGCGTGACGGCGAGGACTTTATGGTCACTCCGCCGAGCTTCCGCCCCGACCTGCCGCGCGAGATCGATCTGATCGAGGAGGTCCTGCGCCTGTGGGGCATGGGCCGCGTGACGGCGACCATCCCGGCTGCCAAGAACCACATCGGCGGCCTGACCCGCGAGCAGAAGCTCACCCGTAAGGTCGGTGAGATCCTGCGCGCCTGCGGCCTCAACGAGACCACGACTTTTGGCTTTGCCGCCCCGGGCGACCTGGAGAAGATCGGTATGTCCACCGAGGGCCGCGGTTGCCCCGTGGTGCTCATGAACCCGCTGGTGGCCGAGCAGACCGAGATGCGTCGTTCGCTGCTGCCGGGCCTGCTGCAGTCCGTGGCCTACAACGAGGCGCACGGTACGCCCAACGTGCACCTGTACGAGGTCGGCAGCCTGTTCCACGGTCGCGAGAACGCCAGCCTGCCCAAGGAGACCAAGTCCGTGGCGGGTGTGCTCTCGGGCCAGTGGAGCGAGCAGTCCTGGAACATGAAGTACCGTAAGCTGCGCTTCTTCTTTGGCAAGGGCATTGTCGAGGAGCTGCTCGCCCAGCTGCGCATCGAGAAGGTTCGCTTCCGTCCCGTCGAGGGCGAGGGCTACGCTTTCTTGCAGCCGGGTCGTGCGGCCGAGGTTCTGTCCGGCGGAACCGTGCTGGGCTGGGTCGGCGAGATTCACCCCGAGGCGCGCGAAGCGATGGGCATCGATGAGGTCGTCGTTGCCTTTGAGCTCGACTTGGACAAGCTGATCAAGGGCGCCCGCAACCAGGAGAACTATCGCGAGTTCTCGCAGTACCCGGCTGTTGAGCATGACCTTGCCATTGTGGTCGACAACTCCGTGACCTGTGAGGATCTTGAGCGCCGCATTACGAGCGCCGGCGGTAAGTTGCTCGAGGGCGTGCGCCTGTTCGACGTCTACCGCGATCCCATCCGCATCGGAGCGGGCAAAAAGTCCATGGCCTTTGCGCTTACGTATCGCTCCGACGACCACACGCTCACCAGCGAAGAGGTCGAGAAAGCGCACCAGAAGATTGTCACCAAGGTATGCAAAGGCGTAAACGGCGAGGTCCGCGGCTAGGGCTTGCGATGGGTATAGGTCAGCGGTGGCTGCTGCCGATCCTGCGTGACTGCTATGCTCGGTATAACGCATCGCTGAGCCTGCATATATGACACGCGCATTACATAACGGCGTGCTGCTTTTGTGGCGGCGCGCCGTTTTGCTATCATAGCCTGCGGCGTGTTACGAATCATCTAGCTCGTAACACTGATGAAATGGTTCAAGCGGCGCTGCAATCCCATGTGCCGGCAACCGGGAGGCGTATATGCACATTCCAGATAACTACCTGTCCCCGCAGACCGATGCCGTTATGGCGGTGGCGATGGTGCCCGTATGGGTTCACTGCATCAAGAAAGTGCGCGCCACGCTCGATCGCGAGCATATGGCCTTTCTGGGTATTTGCGCTGCGTTCTCCTTTTTGCTCATGATGTTCAACGTGCCGCTGCCCGGCGGCACCACTGGTCACGCCGTCGGCGGCGCACTCATCGCGCTGCTGCTGGGCCCCGAGGCCGCGGCTATCGCTGTCTCGGTCGCGCTGGCGCTGCAGGCGCTGCTGTTTGGCGACGGCGGCGTTCTGTCGTTTGGCGCCAACTGCTTTAACATGGCCTTTGTGCTGCCGTTTGTCGCTGCTATCGTGTTCCGTGCGCTCAACAGCCGTCTGCACGACAAGAGCTGGGGCACCTCGGTTTCTGCCATCGTGAGCGGTTGGGTCGGCCTGTGCCTGGCGGCCCTGTGCGCGGCAATCGAGTTTGGTATTCAGCCGATGCTCTTCACCAACGCTTCGGGCGCCCCTCTGTACTGCCCCTTCCCGCTGTCCGTGGCTATTCCGGCCATGTTGATCCCGCATATGCTGGTTGCCGGCGTGATCGAGGGCGTGGCGACGGCCGCCATCTACGGCTTCATTAAGAAGACGGCGCCGAGCATTATCGTCGGCCCCGAAGCCGCCGATGGCCAGCTTGCCGCCGATGGTACCGCCAAGAAGACTTCCCTGATTCCCACGCTCATTCTGGTCGCCGTGCTTGTCGTGGCTACGCCGCTCGGCTTGCTCGCCACCGGTGACGCCTGGGGTGAGTGGGACGCCGAGGGCGCCGCGACCGCCGTTCAGGAGGCTGGCGACGACAGCCTGCAGGCTTCGGTCGGCCTCGATACCCCGACCTTTGCCGACGCTCTACCTACGGGTGATTACCTGCAGGCCTATTCCGAGGAGCAGGGCCTTGGCTTTGCCGGCCAGGCTGCGATGTATATTCTTTCGGGCGTGATTGGCGTGGCGGTGCTCACCATCACATTCCGCCTGGTCTCGCTGACGGTCAAGGAAAGCGGTGCTCATGGCAATAGCCGAGCTGCCTAGTTGGCTTGCGGCCGAGGAGCGTTACGAGCCCGCGGGGGCTCGGCATCGTGTGATGCAAAAGAATGTCCTGCACCTGGCGAGCCTGCTTGAGCGGGTTCGCCTGGGTGGAGGCGCGCACGAGGGCGGGTCGATGGTCGACCGCGCCCTTTCTTGCGTTTCGGCTCCGGTGCGCCTGGTGGGGATGTTCGTTTGCGTCCTGTGCGTGTGTCTGACGCAGAGCCCGCTGTACCTCATGTTGATGGCGGCCATCGCGCTGGTGCTCGTTGCCGTGCGCCCCGTACGCGGGCTGCGTGCGACCTTTGTACCGGCGCTCGGCGCCACGGGGCTTGCGGTGGTTCTGGCACTGCCTGCCCTGCTGCTGGGCGCTTCTGCCGCGGGCGCCATGCTCAAGATCGCGCTCAAGACGTTCATTAACGTGTCGTTCGTGCTGGGCGTTTCGTGGACGCTCACCTGGAGCCGCATGTCGGCGGCGCTCAAGACGCTACAGCTGCCCGACGAGGTCATCTTTACGTTTGATATGGCGCTCAAGCACATCGAGGTGCTGGGACGCACGGCGCACGATCTGACCGAATCGGTCATGCTGCGCAGTGTGGGTCGTGCGCCTGCGGGTTTTTCGCGTACCGATTCGATCGCGGGTATCATGGGCATGACGTTTATCAAGGCGATGGAATGTAGCCACGCGATGGACGAGGCTATGCTTTGCCGCGGCTTTGCCGGTGCGTATCCGGCGCCCGCGCGCGCCGGGTTTGGCTGGCGCGATGCGGTCTATGCGGCCGGCGTGGCACTGCTGGCAGTGTTGTGCGCCGTGCTGTAGGCGCTGCTGGTTCTTGCTGGGGATGCAAATAGGGAAGGGCGACGTTTTGACGATCGATATGAATAGTGCGGCGGGCACGAACGGTGCGGGCGGCGAGGCCGCGCCGCTCATCGAGCTGCGCAACGTGGTGTTCTCATATACGGGGCATACGGTGGTCGACGGCGTTTCGCTGCAGGTCGATCGTGGTGAACTCGTTGCCCTACTCGGTCCCAACGGCTGCGGTAAGACGACGATTATGCGCCTTATTAACGGCCTTGAACTCGCGGACGCAGGGATATACCTGTTTGGCGGGCACGTGATCGATGCGGCATATCTCAAGGATTCCGCAGCCGCTCAGCGTTTTCATCAGCGCGTGGGCTTTGTGTTCCAGAATGCCGACGCCCAGCTGTTCTGCGCTACGGTGGGCGAGGAAGTTGCTTTTGGCCCCGCGCAGATGGGGCTGCCGACAGACGAGCTCGAGCGCCGCGTCCGCGATGCCATGGAGCTGTTCCAGGTTGCCGATCTGGTCGATGCCTCGCCCTATCAGCTTTCGGGCGGGCAAAAGAAGCGCGTTGCGCTGGCTGCGGTGGTGTCGATGAACCCCGATATCCTAGTGCTCGATGAGCCCACCAACGGGCTCGATGAGGACTCGTGCGACATCGTAGTCAACTTTTTGCTGGCCTACGTTGCTGCCGGTAAGACGGTTTTGATGAGTACGCACCATCAAGATTTGGTGCGCCGCCTGGAGGCCCGTGCCATCTATATCGATCGATATCACCATGTGGTCGAGGCGCCCGTGCCGTCGTATGGAACCGAAAGCGGTGCTGCGGAATAGTTGCTGCGTAGGGTATGTATGGCCGCCTGTGCGACTCTGCCGTGATGGTATAGTTAACCAGGTTTTATGGGGGTGGCTATGCCAAGTTGGAACATTCATATCGCTCAAACGGAGCGCTTGCTGGCACGTGCTAGCGTGCTTGCCGATAGCGTGCGCGACCGCAATGCCTTTTTGTTTGGCTGCGTGGTTCCGGATATCTTCGTGGGCTATATGGTCCCTGGCATCGCCGATCCCATTCCGTATCGCATTACGCACTTTGCAAAGCCCGAGCCTATCCCTAAGCCTCGTGAGCATGAGTTCTGGGATACCTATGTGGCACCGTTGCTTAAAAGTTTGCCCACCGGTGCTCCGGCCGCGGCGACCTCGATTATCGAGGAACGCGAGCGACTGAATCGCGTGCACTATCCCCAGCGCTACAGGGATGCCGAGCCGGTTGTCGGTCCCGGCGCCTGTGAGTTCTCGCTTGCGTCCGAAGATGTGGCGCAGTCGTTGCTCGATTTAACGCTGGGCGTCTGGTCACATCTGGTGGCCGATACCGTATGGAATACGCGCGTGAATCAGTACCTGGAGGCGCACGGCGGCAAGCCGTGCGAGGAATTCCGCATTAAAAAGCAAGGTGACTTTGACTGGTTTGGTAAGACGCTCGGCATTGTTTCCATCCCGCGTGCGACCGATCGTCTGTATACTGCGGCGACGCGTTTTGGGCAGTATCCCATCCATAAGGAGTATGTGCTCAAGACCATCGGCGTTATGCACGAGATTGTGCGCGAAAACCCCGGTGAGCCCGATCATCCGCCATACCGCCTGCTAACTGAGGAGTTTTTCGATGCAACGTTTAACGAGGTCATCGAGCTGACCGAGGTGGGCTTTGCGACTCGCGTTGCTGCTTCTGACGTTCCCGCAGTCCCCCTGATCGCTAGCTGCTAGCTGGCCGGCTTGACGGCGAACAGCTCATCCCAATCGACCAATAGCTCCCGCCGCAGGGCATCTTCGGTGGTGCGTTCCTGATCGGTCTTTGGGATGTAGGGGAGCCCTGCCTTTTTATGGATGAGTTCGGCGATGTTGTTAAAGCTCTTCGTGTCTTTGATTTGCTCATAGGTTATCTGGATAACGTCATAGCCCATGCTTGTGAGGGCGGTGGTGCGCTCGGCATCGGAGAGACTTGCGGCTTCGCCATCGTGGGCGGAGCGGCCTTGGCATTCCAAGATGACGCCCATGCTGTCGGTGTTGCTCTCGATGAGGATATCGGCGTAGCAGCAGGTTTTGTCATACAGTGAGCGCGCGGCGTCGCTGAGTGGGATGCGCACGTTGTTTGCGATGTTGATACCCATGCCGCCCTCGTTGCGGGGGAGCGAGACAAGTATGGAGGTCTGTACTTCGAAGGGCGAGGCGGTCTGCCCCGTCATGTGCTCGGCCGCCCAGCGCAGTTGTTTAACGCCGCGCAGGCCTGCAGCCTGCTTGGCGAACGCGGCGATATCCGCCGCGCTGAGGAGCGCGGGCGCTTCCACAAATTGGTGTCATTGCCCTTGGTGTCGACAACACGCTCCCAACCGCAGTTGGGTGGAATGAGCTTAAGCGAAATGGCTTCATCGAGTTGTTGTTGCGTTCGCTCGCAGGGCGTAAACACTGCAAAGGAGCCGCACATCTCGTAGCAAGCCATGAGTAACTGGTTGCGTGAGACCTGCGTAGCAAGGCTGAGCAGCGTAAACTCGGGCGACGTGACATCAAATCCATGTTCAGTTTGCCTAAACGACCCGGGAGGCGGCTCTTGGGTCAGGAGGTGCGATTTAAACAGGCTTCGCGACCCGGATTGTGCTCGAGTGAATACAAGCCTGTGAAGCGGTGCATGAAGCAGGTCTTTTACAACTGCATGACTTCCGAGGCCGCAACATCTGCGATCCATATTGCCAAGGCTAATGGCGGGGTAAAGCCCTAATACCTGCGGCGGGATACGGTGATAGTAAAAAGCGGATTGACCGCATAGCGTCAGGTCCATGATATCCTCCTGGTCGAAATGTGCTTTTGGACCGTGCGATGCCAGCGTCAATTCGGAAGTATGCGGCAAAATCTGAACCCTGTGAGCAGACCTGGCTTTTGAGGCCAGTTTATCAGGCATTTTGTTGCGAAAAAACGGGGTGTGCTCGGAGGTCTCAGAATTTGCCGCATACTTCCGAAAACGCGGTCGATCTAGCTCTTGCTAAAACGATTTAGCAGCGTCGGGTAAGGTGTGGTTTCGCCATCGGGCGAACACTTTTAGCGCTTGGGACTTTATTTTTGGGCCTCGAAAGGTTGGATTTCGCGCTTTTGGTAAAGAAATGGGTGCGTGTTTTGCCGTGTGCCGGCATTGACACAGAAAAAGGGCCCGGAAGGCGAAGCCTTCCGGGCCCTTTGCAATGCAAACATGCTTGCAAGTACGACTTAACGCACCTGAGCGACGTAAGCGACGTTGGTCGAGGAGACCTTGTCCTCGAGCTGGACGCTCATGCGGGGATCGCCGGCGGTAGCGACGGTCAAATCGCCAGCCTCGACGTAGCCGAGCTCCTTAGCGGTCTCGATCGCCTTGACGATCGTGCCGTTGACGGTGCCCTGGGTAATCTCGGCCTGATGCGGGATAACGCCCCAGTACATAATCATCTGCTGGACGGCCCACTCGTGGCGGGAGAACGCGCAGATCGGCATGTTGGGACGGAAGTGCGAGATCAGGCGAGCAGTACGACCGGTGGTCGTCGGCACGGTGATGCACTTGGCGCCAACGGTGGTGGCCATGTTCACAGCGGACATACCCACAACGTTGTTGACAACGCGGGTGCCGTGAGCATCGGCCGGAACCTCGAGCGGAGCGTGGGCCGGGAGGTACTTCTCGGTCTCGAGAGCAATGCTGGCCTGCATCTTAACGGCCTCGACCGGGTACTTACCGGCAGCGGACTCGCCAGAGAGCATAACGGCGTCGGTGCCGTCGTAGATGGCGTTAGCAACGTCGGCAACCTCGGCGCGCGTCGGGCGCGGGTTCTGCTGCATGGAGTCGAGCATCTGCGTAGCGGTGATAACGGGCTTGTAGGCCGCGTTGCACTTGGCGATGATCTCCTTCTGGATGTGCGGAACGAGCTCGGGCTTGATCTCGATACCCAGGTCGCCACGGGCGACCATGATGCCGTCGGAAGCCTCGAGGATCTCGTCGAAGTTCTCGACGCCCAGGGCGCACTCGATCTTCGGGAAGATCGTCACGTGCTCGCCACCGTTCTCGCGGCAAAGCTTGCGGATGCCGCGGACGGACTCGCCGTCACGGATGAAGGAAGCGGCGATGTAGTCGATGTTCTCGGTCAGGCCAAAGAGGATGTCCTGACGATCGCGCTCGGTGATGGCGGGCAGCGAGATGTTGACGTTGGGCATGTTGACGCCCTTGCGCTCGCCGATCAGGCCGTCGTTCTTAACGACGCAGGTCATGTCCTGGCCGCTGACGGACTCGACCTCGAGGGCAACCAGGCCGTCATCGATCAGGATGAGGGAGCCCTTCTCGACCTCGGAAGGCAGAGCCAGGTAGTCGAGGGAGATGTGCTCAGCGGTGCCGTGGAAATCCTCGGACGTGGGCTGAGCGGTGACGACGATCTTATCGCCGGTCTTGACGGCAACCTTCTTGCCGTCGACCAGAAGGCCGGTGCGGACCTCGGGGCCCTTGGTGTCGAGCAGGATGCCGACAGGCAGACCGAGCTCCTTGGAAATACGGCGGACGCGCTCGATGCGACCGTGGTGCTCGTCGTAGGAGCCGTGCGAGAAGTTAAAACGGGCGACGTTCATGCCCGCCTTGATCATCTCGCGGATGGTCTCGTCGCTATCGCAGGCGGGACCCATGGTGCATACAATCTTAGTGCGCTTGTACATTCAGACCTCCATCTGACATCGTCTTGCGCTGATAGATAAACCATAAGAAATAAAACCGAGATGATTATAACGAAATGCCGACCGAATACCCCAAAAAATCGACCGTATGCCGAAATGGAAGTTCATTTTTTGCGGGAAAAACAGTATATGAAAAATCTTTACCAACCACTCCAACCGCTGCTATCTGGGAGATATGTCAGTTTGGCGATGTGCCGAAGAAAAAACGTTTTACCAATGTTGAGCATCACACGGTCTGCACCGTTGCGTGCGGACCATATTTCCAAACCGATTGTTTTGGCTAGACGCGTCGCTTTGGGGTACCATAGCTCCACTATCAACTGCCGCTCAGCACGGCAGCCTTGATGAGCCCTTGCCCTTCTCCTGGGAATTATGATCGGGCATCAATCTGCTGAGTGGCCCGAATCCCAGGAGGGGACTCTATATGCAAAAGGAATACCTGTCCGCCGCGGCGGAGGTGCTCAGCGACCAAGGTGTCGATGAGAACCTCGGCCTGAGCAACGACGAGGCGTCTTCGCGCCTCGCCAAGACAGGCCCTAACAAGCTCGAGGAAGCCGAGAAGACACCGCTGTGGAAGCGTTTCTTTGAGCAGATGGCCGACCCCATGGTCATCATGCTGATCGTTGCCGCCGTCATCAGTGCGCTCACGGGCATGGTCAAGGGCGAGCCCGACTTTGCCGATGTTGCCATCATCATGTTCGTCGTTATCGTCAACTCGGTGCTGGGCGTGGTCCAGGAAGCCAAGAGCGAGGAGGCCCTCGAGGCCCTGCAGGAGATGAGTGCGGCGCAGTCCAAGGTGCTGCGCGACGGCAAGCTCGTGCACCTGCCGAGCGCCGAGCTCGTGCCCGGCGACGTGATCATGCTCGAGGCGGGCGACTCCGTCCCGGCCGACTGCCGCGTGCTCGAGAGCGCCACGATGAAGATCGAAGAGGCCGCGCTCACCGGCGAGTCCGTGCCCGTAGAGAAGCACGCCAACGTGATCGAGCTCGCTGCGGGCACCGATGACGTGCCGCTCGGCGACCGTAAGAACATGTGCTATATGGGCTCCACCGTCGTGTACGGCCGTGGTCGCGCCGTCGTGGTCGGCACCGGCATGAACACCGAGATGGGCAAGATCGCCGGCGCCCTGGCCGAGGCCAAGGAAGAGCTCACGCCGTTGCAAGTGAAGCTCGCCGAGCTCAGCCGCATCCTTACCATTATGGTTATCGTCATCTGCGTCGTCATCTTTGGCGTTGATATCATCCGCCACGGCGTGGGCAACGTTCTTACCGACCCGACCGCCCTGCTCGATACCTTTATGGTCGCCGTCTCGCTCGCCGTCGCTGCCATCCCCGAGGGCCTGGTCGCCGTCGTGACCATCGTGCTATCGCTTGGCGTGACCAAGATGGCTAAGCGCCAGGCAATCATCCGCAAGCTCTCTGCCGTCGAGACTCTCGGCTGCACGCAGACCATCTGCTCCGACAAGACCGGTACCCTTACCCAAAACAAGATGGCCGTCGTCAAGCACGAGCTCGCTGCGCCCAAGGAGAAGTTCCTGGCCGGCATGGCGCTGTGCTCCGATGCTCAGTGGGACGAGGAGCTGGGCGAGGCCGTGGGCGAGCCGACTGAGTGCGCGCTCGTCAACGACGCCGGCAAGGCGGGCCTCACTGGCCTTACTGCCGAGCATCCGCGCGTGGGCGAGGCCCCGTTTGACTCGGGCCGCAAGATGATGTCCGTGGTCGTCGAGACCCTGGATGGCGAGTACGAGCAGTACACCAAGGGTGCGCCCGACGTGGTGATCGGCCTGTGCACCCATATCTACGAGGGCGATAAGGTCGTCCCCCTGACCGAGGAGCGCCGCGCCGAGCTCGTGGCGGCCAACAAGGCCATGGCCGACGAGGCCCTGCGCGTACTGGCGCTGGCAAGCCGCACCTACACCGAGGTCCCGAGCGACTGCAGCCCCGCTGCGCTCGAGCATGACCTGGTCTTCTGTGGCCTGTCCGGCATGATCGACCCGGTCCGTCCCGAGGTGGCCGACGCTATCCACGAGGCGCACGACGCCGGTATCCGCACCGTCATGATCACGGGCGACCACATCGACACCGCCGTGGCCATCGCCAAGCAGCTGGGCATCGTCGCCGATCGCAGCCAGGCCATCACCGGTGCCGACCTCGATCGCATGAGCGACGAGGAACTCGACGCGCACATCGAGGACTACGGCGTGTACGCCCGCGTCCAGCCCGAGCACAAGACACGCATCGTCGAGGCTTGGAAGTCGCGCGACCAGATCGTGGCCATGACGGGCGATGGCGTCAACGACGCCCCGTCCATCAAGCGCGCCGACATTGGCGTTGGTATGGGCATCACCGGTACCGACGTCACCAAGAACGTCGCCGACATGGTACTTGCCGATGACAACTTCGCTACCATCATCGGCGCCTGCGAAGAGGGTCGTCGCATCTACGACAACATCCGCAAGGTCATCCAGTTCCTGCTTTCGGCCAACCTTGCCGAGGTGTTCTCGGTGTTTATCGCCACGCTCATCGGCTTTACCATCTTCCAGCCGGTGCAGCTGCTGTGGGTGAACCTGGTTACCGACTGCTTCCCTGCGCTCGCGCTGGGCATGGAGGACGCCGAGGGCGACATCATGAAGCGCAAGCCGCGCAACGCCAAGGATGGTGTCTTTGCCGGACATATGGGTCTGGACTGCGTGGTCCAGGGCCTAATCATCACCGTGCTGGTGCTGGCGAGCTTCTTTGTGGGCGTGTACTTTGACATGGGCTACATCCACATCGCCGATATGATCGCCGGCAATGCCGACGAGGAAGGCGTGATGATGGCGTTCATCACGCTCAACATGGTCGAGATTTTCCACTGCTTCAATATGCGCAGCCGTCGTGCGTCGCTGTTCACCATGAAGAAGCAGAACAAGTGGCTGTGGGCTTCCGCCGCTCTGGCACTGGTGCTGACGGTGATCGTGACCGTGCAGCCGACGCTTGCCGAGATGTTCTTTGGCCCTGTGACGCTTGAGCTCAAGGGCGTTCTTGCCGCGCTGGGCCTGGCCTTCCTGATCATCCCGTTGATGGAGATCTACAAGGCGATCATGCGCGCGGTCGAGAAGGAGTAAGTTAACCTGTCCGGGCCCGCCCCTGCGTGTTTTCTTCTTCGCTGGTCCTCGCGCTTCGCGCTGCGGGATCGCTCAGAAGAAAACACTCCCAGGGTGGGCCCTACGGTATCCTTACTGGCTTTTCTCCCGCGCGGATGAAAAAGGGCTGAGGGAAAGAAGGTGAGCGGCCGAGCAATTGCTCGGCCGCTCGTTTTGAATAAAGGATGTGCCCTTTGGAAACCCCTCTCGGCGGGCGGGCCCTGCGGTGACGTTGCTGACTTTTCTCCCGTGTGGATGATAAAGGCTGAGGGAAAGTGTGTGAGTCGGTCGAGCATTTGCTCGACCGACTCTTTTTTGTGGGAAAATACCTGCTCAGTTGTGATTTTTGGTGCTGGGAGGCGTTTGTGGCTAAGGCTAAGGCTAAGGCGAAGAAAAAGACGACGGGGGCGCGGGCTAAGCGCGATCGTCGTCGGAAGCTCGCGACCGAGGCTCCCGCGTCTGCCGAGGAGCTGCTGGCGAGCGTGCCGGGACTCGACGCGCTGCAGGACGTTCCGGCGTTCGATGACCTGCCGGTCGATGAAGCTCAGCAGGCTGCCTTTGATGATTTCTGCGCACATGCCGAGGAGCCCGAGCAGATGCAGCTTGGCGCCGTGGTGCGCTTGGATCGTGGGTTTCCGCTGGTGGCGACTGCCGACGATACCTTCCGCGCCGAGCATGCCGTGGGATTTGCCAAGTCGCGCGGTGGGGACGAGGTCCTGCTGCCTGCCGTGGGCGATCGTGTGGCGGTGCGCCGCGCTCCCGGGCACGATATGGGCGTGATTGAATGCGTACTGCCGCGCCGTACGAGCTTTGAGCGTTGGCGCGGCCGTGCCCGCGGAGAGCGCCAGGTGCTCTGCTCCAACGTGGATAGCGTGCTAATCGTGCAGGCGCTCGGTGCCGGCGAGGTGCTGCTCGACCGTGTGGCGCGCTCGCTGGTGTTGGCGCTCGACTGCGATGCCGAGCCGGTGGTGGTGCTCACCAAGGCTGACCGCTGCGATGCCGGGGAGCTCGAGCGCGATCTGGACCGCGTGCGCCGTCTGGTGGGTCCGGACGTGCGCGTGATCTTGACGTCTTCTGCCGAGGGCCGCGGTCTGGACGAGGTCCGTGCCTGCGTGCCTGCCGGGAGCTGCGCCATGATTCTGGGCGAGTCGGGTGCCGGCAAGTCGACGCTGCTCAATGCACTGCTGGGCCACGATACGTTGGCGACCGGCGGTGTGCGCGAACGCGACGACCAGGGCCGTCACACTACCGTCGCGCGCGTGATGGTGGCGCTGCCGGGCGACGCCGGCGTGATCGCCGATGCCCCGGGTCTGCGCAGTTTGCCGCTCGTGGGTCACGAGCGGGGTCTGGCACGCGCCTTCCCCGAGATTGTCGAGGCATCGCGTGCGTGCCGGTTTGGCGACTGCACGCATACCCACGAACCGGGTTGCGCCGTTCGCGAGGCCGAGGACGCCGGGCAGATCGACAGCCTGCGTCTGGAAACGTTCCAAAATCTGGCGTCATCCATGCGCGTGAGCGCTCAAATGCTCGATCCCGATGTCCATCTGTAATTGATTTTTCCTATGACAGCCGTCTCCCAACTGTTCGGGAGACGGCTTTTTTGCTGCGGAAAAGCCTCGAAACATGCAGTTTGCTGACGTGCTGACCAAAACCTTGCCACGAGCTTGACGGGCTGGTCAGCTTTTGGTCAGCGATTGGTTTGACATCGAAAACCAAGATTGCGATTGCGCCGCTTTGCACTCTGGCCGCCCAGACAATGGTGGTACGGGCATTCGCCCGGCACTGCCATGAGAGGAGCGGCCGTGAACAAGAGCAAGCGCATCGCCATCAGTCTGGTCGCGGGCGTGCTCGCTGCTCTGCTCTGCATGGTTTACGGCTCGTCGATCCGCTCGCAAGCCGAACAGGTCCAGGCTGAGACCTTGGCCAAGTACGGTGGCGATCGCGTCGAGGTATGCGTCGCGGCGCGCGATATCGATGTGGGTGAGACCCTCGATGAGACCAATGTCATAACCCAGGAGTGGCTGACGAGTCTGCTGCCGCGTGACGCGGCGACCGAGCTACGCCAGGTGCGCGGCGACGTGACGACTTCGCGTATTCCCAAAAACGCCGTGATCTGCAATGTCTACACCAAGGCCGAGAGCCACAAGCTCGAGGTGCCTAAGGGCAAGGTCGCCGTTTCGGTGGCGGTCGATGCCGAGCACTCGGTCGGCGGCGCCACGGGCGTGGGCAGCTACGTGGATGTGTATGTGCAAAAAGACGGCGTAACCGATCGGCTGTGCGGCGCGTACGTGATCGATACCAGTGAGGATTCCGGTGCCACGCGCGAGGGCAAGATCGAATGGGTGACGCTGGCGGCTGACCCCGAAGACGTCAAGGAACTGCTGGGCGCCTCGGGCAAGGGAACGGTCAGCTTGACGATTCCCGCCACGGCGCGCGGCAAAAAGAGCGGAGGCGACGAGTGATGAAGGCGATCTGGCTTGCGTGCTGCGCGTGCGGCGATTACGGGCTGTTGCAGCGGGAAGTCGAGGGCCGTGACGCGGGTGCACAGGTGCTTCGCGTGGGTGACCTGGACGGGCTGGTTTCCATGGCGCGGGCGTTTCCGTCGCGCCGCGGGGCTGCCATCATCGCGGCGTCTCTGTTTGATACCGAAGATGTGCGCAAGACTGTTGCGCGCCTGACGGCCGAAGGCCGCGTGAGTCGCGTGGTCGTGTTGATAGAAGCGCTCGATCCGTCGGATATCGAGGGGCTGTTTCGCGCGGGGGCGACCGAGGTCATCGCTGCGCACAGTATATGCGGCAACGGGCGCGCGGGCGAGGGAGCGGTTGATTCCGATCGGCGCATGACGATTGAGCCCGATGCTTTTGTTGATAGGGAACCCGGGGCGCCTCGCGCTACAAGAGGCCCGCGTGTTGATGATTATGGAAAAGCGGAAGCCGAGCATGGTCGGCGCCCCCGGAACCCCCTTGTATATGATGACGCTGGAGGGCCGGCGCAGCATGCTGGCGACTACCCGGCTGTAGATATGGGATACGTGCACGGCGTGAATCTGGCGGATGAACTCGACGAAGTTGAGGGCTTTGCCGGGTGCGGCGAGTTGTCGCTGATGCAGCATGAGCAGATTGCACAGAACGAGCCTGCCTCGCAGACCGAGCAAGCCGCCATGCCGGCTTGGACGCAGCGTGTGGTTGCGGCGGGGGAGACGGGGACGCTGTCACCGACGCCCGCCCCGCCGCCTCCGATGCCGCCGGCAGACGCTGCCGCTCCGCCGCATCGAGCTCCGGTCATCTGCGCCATTTCGGGTTCGGGCGGTTGCGGCAAGTCGACGATCGTTGCCACCATGGCACACACATCGTCGCTGTTGGGCTTGCGTGCCGCCGTGCTCGACCTGGACCTGATGTTTGGAAACCTTTACGACTTGTTAGGCGTCGATGCTCCGCGCGATATGGCGGCACTTATCGAGCCGTCGGCGGCGGGCGCGCTCACCGAGCCGGATATCGTAGCCACTTCGATGCGCGTGGCGCCGGGCGTTACGCTCTGGGGTCCCGTTGCGGCTCCCGAGCAAGCCGAGCTCATGGCACGTCCGGTGGAGCTACTGCTTGATGTTCTGCGTCGCGAATCCGACGTGGTCTTTATCGATACCTCGGTCTTTTGGGGCGACGCCGTGGCGGCTGCGGTGGCAGCGAGCGACCGTTGCCTGGTCGTTGGCGATGCGGCGGTGTCGTCCGCGACATCGGCGTCGCGCGTCATTGAACTGGCAAGTCGAGTAGGTGTGCCGCGCACGCGCATGAGCGCCGTGTTCAACCGGTTCGGTGCGCGCGGGGCAGACGAGGACGTCGCCATGCGCTTTGAGATTGCCTGTGCGTTGAGCTCCAAGATTCGTATCGCCGATGGCGGGCAGGATCTCGCCGCGCTCATGGCGTTTGGACGCGCTGACGAGGCAGTGGGTCAGACGAGCGCTTTTGCGACCAGCGTGCGCGAGGCCACGCGCGAGATGCTCGTGGAACTGGGGTGCGCCGTCGGCCCCTGGAGCGATATGGTCGCCGACCGTGCAACGCGCACTGAACGCCCGCGTATTCGCCTTCCCTGGTCGCGCGAGGGTGATCAGCGATGAGCCTGCAAACAAGGATTAAGGCTGCCGGCGCTGCAGCGGCGGCAGCGCCTGTAGATGCGGGGCGTCGCCGCGCCGTGAAACGACGCACCAAGCGCGCCGTGATGGACCGCATGGGTTACGACGAAGTGGCGCGTATCAGCGCCTATATCGACCCGGCACTTGCCCGCTCGGAATTGCGTCCCGCGGTGGAGGCGGCGCTCAATGTTGAGGAGCCGACCGATCTCGCGACGCCCGAGCGCGAGACCATCATCGACGAGATTTTGGATGACGTGGTGGGCTTGGGGCCGTTGCAGCCGCTCATCGAGGACGATACCGTTACCGAGATCATGATCAACGGCTGCCGCTCGGCTTTCTTTGAACGCGGCGGCGTCTTGTACCCCATCGAGCATGCGTTTGAGGATGATGAGCAGATCCGTGTGCTTATCGATCGCATCATCTCGCCACTTGGCCGCCGTATCGACGAGCGCAGCCCCATCGTCAACGCCCGCCTCAAAACGGGCTATCGCGTCAACGCGGTGATTCCGCCCGTGGCGATTGACGGACCGATTCTCACCATCCGAAAGTTCTCGGACCGCATCTGCTCGCTGGACGAGCTCGTGGGGTTGGGATCGCTGCCGCTTTGGTATGCGCAGCTGCTGTCGTGTGCGGTGTCGCTGCGACAGGACTTGGCGGTTGCGGGAGGCACGGGATCTGGTAAGACCACCCTGCTCAACGCGTTGTCATGTGAGATTTCCACCGGCGAGCGCATCGTGACGATCGAGGACTCTGCCGAGCTCAAGTTTGCGCATCATCCGCACGTGGTGCGCCTAGAGGCGCGCGAGGCTTCAATTGAGGGCGAGGGCGCGGTGACGATCCGCGACCTGGTGACTAATGCCCTGCGCATGCGCCCCGACCGCATCGTGGTGGGCGAGGTGCGCGGTGCCGAGTGCTGCGACATGTTGCAGGCCATGAACACGGGCCACGACGGGTCGCTCACCACGCTTCATGCGGGTTCAGAACAGGAGACCGTGGTGCGTCTGACGTTGCTTGCACGTTATGGCATCGATCTGCCGAGCGAGCTCATCGAGGAGCAGATTGCCATGGCACTCGACGGTATCGTGATGTCCGAGCGCCACGCCGATGGCAGGCGCTTCGTCTCCTCGTATTCGGGGGTGCGACGCGCCGCATCGGGCGGCGTAGAGCTCGAGCGCTATGTGACGTTCGATGCCGCCGAGCGCACCTGGACGCTTGACCGCGAGCCGCCGTTTATCGCAGAAGGCCTGCGGTCGGGGACGCTCACACAAGAGGAGGTGGACGAATGGAGATCACTGTGCCCCTCGTCGTAGGGGGCTTGGCAGGGCTTTCTGTCGCGACGGCGTGCGGGGCGGAACCTCGTGTGCCGCAGGTACCGCCGGCGGAGCTGGCACGTCAGGCGCTCGAGACGGTGGCAGAGAAGCTGCCGCGTGAGCTGGTGGAAAACGATCTGCTGAAAAAGATCGCCCGTTCGTGGGCATCGCTGGCTCCGGCGCATCGCCTTGGCCTCGTGATCGAAGATGCTTCGGGACGTTTGGCGTTTCTGCTGCTATCGAGCGGTGTCTGCTGCGTTTTACTAACGATGGTGTCGTTATCGCCCCTCGGATTTGCCTTGGGACTTGTTGCTCCGTTTGCCGTTGGTGCCGCCCGGGATGGCTTTGAGAGCCGGCGCGAGCAACACGATGCAGAAGAGGCGATGCCCGAGGCGTTTACCGCACTTTCCATGTCGCTTGCCTCGGGACATTCGCTGGCCCAGGGCATGCGCTTTGTGGGCGCTCATGCGCAAGAGCCAGTGCATACCGAGTTTTTGCGGGTGGCGGCGGCGATCGATTGCGGCATCTCGGCGACCGACGCGCTCGATGACTTGCTCGTACGTATCGACGCCCCCGGTCTTTCGCTTGTGACCTTGGCGCTTAAGGTGTCTCAGCGCACCGGCGCTCCGCTTGCCGACTTACTGTCCGAGGCGTCGAGCATGGTGGGGGAGCGCATTGAGCTCAAGCGCCGCCTGGATGTTAAGACGTCGCAGGCTCGCATGTCTGCGCATATGGTCGCGGCGATGCCGGCGGGCATGTGCGCGGTGTTGGCGCTGCTTTCGGCAGATTTTCGTCGCGGTCTTGCGACGCCTGCCGGCGCGGGCGCTGTGGTGCTGGGTCTTGCCCTCAACGCCGTTGCCCTGGTGGTTATCCGGCGCATTATGCGGGTGGAGCTATGAGCGCCTCGGTTGCAGTTGCGGCTTGCCTGTGCGCCCTGAGTGTATTTGTCGCGACGGGTTTTGATCGGGCGGATGCACGCAAGATCGCAGGGGCCTGCAAGCGCGAGGCGGTGCTGGTCGCTGCCGCGGGTCGCTCGGTGGTCGATGCTCTGACCGCGCGAGTGAAGGGCGCGGTTGGAGCGGGCGGCCCGGCGCGAGTGTCGCTCGGCGAAGTGTCCGAGATGATCGATGTTGTGCGCTTGGGTCTTTCGGCCGGTCTTTCGTTTGATGCGGCGCTTGAGATTTTCTGCGCCAACCGCCGGTCAGTGCTGGCTCTTCGCCTTGAGCGCGCCTGCATGGCGTGGCAGGTGGGCGTGGGCACGCGTGAGGACGAGTTGTTGGCCGCCGCGCGCGACCTGGACGTGCGAGCGCTCGAGACCTTTGCCATCACGGTGGGGCAGGCGCTCGCCCTGGGTGCCCCACTTGCCGAGACGCTGGCCGCTCAAAGTCGCGAGATCCGTGCGGCTCATCGCGCCGCGGTCGAGCGCGAGATCGAGCGTGCGCCCGTCAAGCTGTTGATTCCCACCGGCACGCTCATCTTGCCGGCGTTGCTTCTGTCCATATTGGGCCCGCTGCTGGGAGCAGGCGGGATGATGTAGGGAGGAATACATGAACACGATGGTCGAAGTTGCTGACAAGGCTTGGAGCTGGGCTTTTTGCCGGGCGATTCACACTCGCCAGCATGCCAAGGAGCTGTTGCAGGAGGAGAGCGCGCAGGGTACCACCGAGTACGCCATTTTAGTGGGCGTACTTGTGGTGATCGCGATTATTGCCATCGTTGCATTTAAAGGCAAGGTTAAAGAGCTATGGGATGCGATCAGCGAGGGCATCAACAGCCTGTAGAGGGCGAGCGCCCCATCGGGGTGCTGCTGGTGTTTGCTTGCCTGACCGTGGCGATAGCGGCGGTGCTTTGGGGGCTTAACGCCGCGCGGCAGCAGCGTCCTGGGACCGCCTCCGATTTGGGCTCAGATTCGGCGGTGGCGTCTCAAAAAGATGAGATGCGAGATGCGGACGATTCGGATGTCGCTGTCACGGCGCAAACCTTTCTGCGGACGCTCGACAAGCGGTCTGGCACTGCGACGGATTCGCCTGAGGGCAACGCGATTGCGGTCCGGCTTGCATGGTCCGAGGACCGACCGATGACCGAAGCGGCGGCGGATATGCTGCGTGCCTATCGCGAGGTACCCACGGCGCAACTTGCTCTGAGCGGCTATCTCGACATCAAGGGAAACGTGTGGGGCGCCATCGTGCGCGACGGACGCGGCTGGGTCGATATGGTGACAATTGCCGCGGATGCTGGCGATGCTTCGTGTCGTCTGCGCGCCGTGCGCCTGAGCCCGCAGGCAACGGACTCAAAGGAGGGATCGTGAAATGCATGATGTCCTGCGTGAGGAATCTGCCCAGGCGACGGTCGAATACGCCATCGTCACGGTGGCGCTGTTATCGATCGTGCTGGCGATCGCGGGACTTTGGCGTGCCGGCACCGATGGGCGCTTGGCGGCGCTGGTTGAGCGGGCGGCATCTCATGGCGTTGCCTCGACGTCGGTTATCGACGCCGCTGCGGCCGCTAAGGACATCGCGTTGTATTGATGCCGCGCGCGAGGACCGGGCGCAGTCTACGGTCGAGGCCGCTTTTTTGCTGCCGACGTTTCTGACACTCATCCTTCTCGCGCTGCAACCGGTGTGCCTGCTCTATACGCGCGCGGTCATGGAGTCTGCCGCCGCCGAGACCGCGCGGCTCATGACCACGACGACGGCGGAGGACGACGATCTTAAGGAGTTCGCCCGCCGCCGACTTGCCGCAGTGCCCAACGTTTCGATCTTTCATGCCGGCGGGCCGTTGTCGTGGGATATCGAGCTTGGCCGGGCCGGTGCGGGTGGCGTCTCGTCCGTGTCCGTTTCCGGCGAGGTCAAGCCGTTGCCTGTGATCGGTGCGTTTGCGCAGGCTATGGGTGGTACCGCCGAGGGCGGCTACGTTGAGCTCAAGGTCGATGTCTCGTATCAATCGCGTCCCGAATGGCTGGAGGGAGATTATGATTCGTGGATTGCTGCATGGGATTAAGCGTTTCTGGTCTAGACGCGTTTTGACGCACCGTCCGAGCTGCCATCGCAAGCGAGGCGGCTTTATGGGTCGAGCCGGTGTCGATCTGTTTATCGAAGACGGCGCCTATACCACGCTTTCTTCTGCCGTGGTCATCCTAGTGGTGCTCACATTGTTGTTTTCGTCGACCGCGGCGATATGGAGCATGTCGCGTGCCGGGGATACCCAGGTGGCGGCTGATAGTGGCGCGCTGGCGGGTGCCAACGTAGTGTCGTCCTATCACACGGCTGCCACGGTGGTTGATGCGAGCATCTTGAGTCTGGGGCTGGCGGGGTTTGCCACGATCGGGACGGGCCTGGTCGCCATCCTCATCCCGGGTGCCGAGCCGGTTGCCGGCAATATGGTCGACACCGGGATCGAGATCATTAAAACGCGCAACAAGTTTGCCAAAAGCGCATCGGAAGGCTTACAGAAAATCGAGACGGCCCTGCCGTATCTGATCGCCGCGCGTGCCACGCAGGCGGTGTCGGCGCAGGATACCGATAGTGTGACCTATACCGGTACGGCGCTTGCCGTGCCCAGGACATCCGAGTCTGACTTCGCTGCGCTCAAAGGGTCAGAGATCTCGACCGATACCATTAAAGACACATCAGATGATTTAGAGGGTGCGGCCGAGGAGCTGCGGAAGGCTTCTGAGGACACGGCGAAGGCTAAAGAGCGTGCTTGGCTGGCGGATTGTGGTGGGTCTGACAAGGGCTCGGTCGGCAGCTGTTCTTGCATGTGGGAGCGTGCGAAAAGCCTAACGGATCTCTCCGGTGTTCAAAATCCGCATTACTCATCGAGCGTTACGTGGGAGCCCCAAGTTGCCCTTGATCGCGCGAAGGACTACTACCATTGGCGTCTGACAAATGAGAAGCCCCACGGCTCGAGTGTCGAGATGAAGGCAGAGTCTGCGGCGCGTAAGGCGTTTTATACCTATGCGAGCGCGGAGGTCGATCGGGCACATATAACCGAGAACGGAGACAGGGTTTCCTCCTATATTCCGCTGCTGCCGCGCAACTCTGATGAGGTTCGGGCGACGGAGCTCTATACCGATGCGGTGTGGCCGACGAGCGTGAACGATGACAAGGCGTATCTGCATTACGGGACGACCTGCCCTAACTATAAGAAAGGGACGCCGAGCGGATTTGCTTCGGTTGCCGATTACGATGGACAGGATAAATGCAGCAAATGCCATTTTGGCGTTTTGTCGCTTGGTGCTGTTGCGGCGCCTTCAACCTCTATCGAAAACGGCTTTGAGTATCACTTTGACAAGTTTAAAGACGCCCTGGAGGACTACGTCGACTGTCGCAACAAGGAGCTCGAGCTCGAGCGTCAGACCGAGGACGAAGCCGACCGTGCGGGCAATGCGTTCGATACCGCCATCAAAGAACTTTCCGGTGAGCGTCCGCGTATCGCCCCACCTGGCCGCAACGGCGTAGTCGCCTTTGCAGTTTCGGGTGATATTACCAGCCCCGATCAACTTAACTCTTCGTTTAACACGGCAGTCAGGCTTGGCGATCGCGGTGCCATCTCTGCCGCGGTGCTGGCGCCCGATGAGGCGACGGCGCAAAACAACGTGCTTTCGCGATTTTTCTCGACATTGAAGGAACGCTCGGGTGGCGTTGCCGGCGTACTCGATGGCGTCATGGATGTCTGGGGACGGCTGCTTGTGGGATACGGAGACATCCAAGGTTCGGCCGACGAACTTATGGACGAGATGATTAAAGGCCTAGGAGGGGGCAGCGGCGCGTTGGGCTCCATCGCATCGTGGCTCGGCGATACCGTTTCGGCGTCCGTGGCGGCGTTGGATCTGGAGCCGTGCGACTTGCGCCTGCGAAAGCCGGTGCTGACTGATTCCGCCAACGTCATTAAGAGCCCGGGGTCTGACATTGCCGGTCTCTCTCAAGCGCAAGACAAGCTGCGAAGTATTCCGTTGGGCGTGACCGATCCCAAGGCGCTTTGCGAAGCGCTGGAATATCAAGTCGAGCGCACCATCAGCGGCACGACGTTCACGCTTGCGGAGATTCCGCTGCCCGGCGGCGGTTCCATCCCACTTACCGTCGATGTCACCACACTGGCGGGTGCCCTGGGCGGTGGGTCGTAATGGGCATCCGCACGCGCCTGTGCGAGGAGTGCGCCCAGGCGACGGTCGAGATGGCCGTGGTCACGCCCGTCCTGCTGGTTCTGGCGCTTATCGTGTACAACGTCATGGTCTTTGCCGGTGCGGTCGCACGCTTCGATCGCGTGGTGCCCGATATCGTGCTAGCACATGCCGTGGCGCCGAGCGGGGAGGGCGATGGCAGCTCCATCGATGCTTCCGCGACCGTTCAGGCTCAGATCCAACATGCCATGGAAGGCTATGACTTGCTGATCGAGGTCTCGAGCGAACAGGGTGCGACGACATCGGATGGCGGTTTGCTTTCGCTTTCCGGCACGTTTAGGACCTACACCTGCACCATGCACTATGAGCCGTGGCCGACTTCTCTCAGCATCGCTGGCGTTCCGCTGGGGGCGCCGACAACGTTGTCGCACGAGCGCGCGGTGACGGTCGATCCATGGCGCCCGGGGGTGGTCATGTGACCGCGGTCTCGTCCTACATCGCCTACGCGCGGGCACTCAATAGGCTGGGTTGGACGCCGGCGGAGTTTGTGGTGGCGGAGTCGTTTGTCGTGCGCCTGCGCGGCATGCTGGGACGGCATCCGGTTGCCGCCAACGGCTTGCCGCTCGTCATGGCGTTTCCACGCTGCTCTTCGGTCCATACGTGTTTTATGGCCTATCCCATCGATATCGCCTTTATCGATGCACGTGGCTATGTCCTCGTATGCTACGAAAACGTACGTCCCTGGCGTATGTGCTCCTGCCCCGGCGCCTGGGCCGTACTAGAGCGTCCTTCAATCATTGTTTCGACCCCTGCTCTCCAACGCGTGCCGGCTTAAGAATTGGCGACAGCGGACTTTCGTCATACGAAATTGGGTAAGATGGAGGGGAAGATGCATGGATGTTGAGATCCATCCCAACGCTAAAAAGCACCTGACGGAAAAGCAGGTGCTTAGCGCTTGGCTTGCGGTTACTGAGTGCATTCGTCGCGAGCCGAAGGGCGAGCCGCTGAGATGGCTTGCGATTGGATGGCTCCCAGGCGGACGAAGCGTGGAGCTTGTCGCGGTCGAGCTTGTCCGTGGGGGGCTTATCATTCATGCCTTGTCTCCAGTCCAGAAGAAATTTTGGCAGGAGATTGAACGGGCTCGGCAAAGGGGTCGATGATGGGCAAGACGTATACGGCCGCTAATGGTCAGGTTGTAACGGATGAAATGATTGACGCGTGGTGCGAGTCGTACGAGCGCGGAGAGTTTCCGGATGGCGAACACACCGTTGGTGGGATCGTGCATGGACGGCCCCCACTCTCAGGTGAGGGGACGGCAACGCTGTCGGTCAAGATTCCTCTGGGAATGAAGGAGGCCATTCGTCGACGGGCGGCTGCCGAGGGGATGACTCCAAGTGAGTTTGCCCGTGCGGCTCTGAGCGAAAAACTTCTTGCTGCCGGCTGATGCCTCTGACGTGCCGATTTAAAGAACCGAGGCTGTGCTCAAAAACTTTTTTAAAATTCTCGGTTGACCGGAACGCGTCCTTGGTTATACTAATCAAGCCTTGAAACAAGGCACACCTCAAATGGCTGGGTAGCTCAGTTGGTAGAGCAGAGGACTGAAAATCCTCGTGTCAGGGGTTCGATTCCCTTCCCCGCCACCTTGAATTGACTAGGACCTCTGCAAAGGGGTCCTTTTCTTTTATGCAGCTCCCACATGGAATCGAACCCCGTGAGGGCGCGGAGCTGAGTAAACGCGTAAGCGTTTGCCAGCGCAGCTCGCAAGGCGCGTAAGCGCCGCAGCGGTCCGTCCGCGCAGCGCGCGGACGCGATTCCCTTCCCCGCCACCTTGAATTGACTAGGACCTCTGCAAAGGGGTCCTTTTCTTTTATGTAGGGTTCTGCGGAAACTGCGTCCCAGAATAAGGGCTCAGAACGGGACACACTTTCCGGTGCCTGCCTCCGGCGCGCGTACACACCTCGTCGCACCATTCCGAGCCCGCCCGCCCCAGACATTCCTCCCACTTTCGCGTCACTTTACAGACCGTTCGGTCGCCTGTCCGCACACGCGGGTATACTCAAAACGATACTTATCCTATGCAATACGATGCGGGTTCGACCTGCATGATCCGAAGGGGGCAGTGATGGAGAGGATACTCGGCGTTAATCTCTCTGGCTGGTTTATTCCCGAGCCTTGGGTGACCCCGTCGCTGTACGCGGCGACCGGTGCATCCAACGCGGCCGAGCTACAGGAGGCCATGGGTACCGCCGCTTACAACGAGCGCATGCGTCGTCATTACGAGACGTTTGTGAGCGAGGACGATTTTCGTCGCATGGCGCAGATCGGTCTCAATGCCGTGCGTCTGCCGGTGCCCTGGTATGCCTTTGGCTCACAGGAGTCCGATGCCTCCTACATATCGGTTGTCGATTACATCGACCGCGCAATTGAGTGGGCTGCCAAATACGACATCCGCGTGCTGCTCGATCTGGCAACCGTGCCCGGTGGCCAGGGCGATTCCAACGATTCGCCCACCACGCCGGAGGCTGTTGCCGAGTGGCATTCGTCCACCAACGGCCGTCATGTCGCACTCGACGTGCTCGAGCGCTTGGCCGATCGCTATGGCGAGGCCGAGAGCCTGCTGGGCATTGAGCTGCTGGACACGCCGCAGATGAGCGTTCGCAAGAGCCTCTTCACCATGACGGATGGCATTCCCGCTCACTACCTGCGCAATTTCTATCGCGATGCCTACGAGCTCGTCCGTTCGTATATGCCCGAGGATAAGATCGTCGTCTTCTCGTCGTCGGGGCATCCCAGCGAGTGGAAGCATTTTATGCGCGGCGCCAAGTACAAGAACGTCTACATGGACCTTCACCTGTACCATTACCGCGACGAGTATGCGCTCGACATCACGAGCCCCCGCGGGCTGACGACGGCGATTTCGCGTAACAAGCGCGAGCTTAAAGAGGCGATTTCGACTGGGTTCCCCGTGCTGGTGGGCGAATGGTCGGGCGCGGCGATCTTTGCTAACTCGTCGGTTACGCCCGAGGGCCGCAATGCCTACGAGCGCGTGTTTATCGCCAACCAGCTGGCTTCGTTTGCGCCGGCTGCCGGTTGGTTCTTCCAAACGTGGAAGACCGAGAAGCGCATTGCAGCATGGGACGCCCGCGCGGCGCTCGGTACGCTCGAGCGCGGCATGATTGAATAGGTTGATATGACGCAAAACAGCGCCCATACGGGCAAACTCTATGTGGTCGGCACGCCCATCGGCAACCTAGGCGACCTGTCCCCGCGCGTTGGCGAGGCTTTTGCCGCCGCCGATGCCATTTGCTGCGAAGACACGCGTGTGACGTCAAAGCTGCTGATGCACCTGGGTATTTCCAAGCCGCTTGTCCGTTGCGACGAGAATGTGATCGCTAGCCGTGCTGCCGGCCTGGTCGACCGTCTGCTGGCGGGGGAGACCCTCGCCTTTGCCTCGGACGCCGGCATGCCGAGCGTGTCCGATCCCGGCCAGGCGCTGGTCGAGGCGGCGCGTGAGGCCGATGTGCCTGTCGAAGTTATTCCCGGACCCTCTGCTTGCGTCACGGCACTCGTTTCGTCCGGCATTCCCTGCGAGCATTTTTTCTTCGAGGGCTTTTTGGGCCGAAAGCACGGCGACCGTGTGCGCCGTTTGCAGCGCCTTGCCGTGGTGCCCGGCGCACTCATCTTCTACGAGTCTCCACATCGCATCGTGGCGACGCTCGAGGCCGTGGCGGAGGTCTTTCCCCAGCGTGAGCTTGCCGTCTGCCGCGAACTCACCAAGCTGCACGAGGAGGTCTTGCGCGGGCTCGCTGACCAGCTTGCCGAGGAGCTGCGTGCTCGCGGCGAGGTAAAGGGCGAGATTGCGCTGGTCATCGCGCCGCCGAGCGAGGACGAGGAGGCCGGCATCGCGCCGGTTGGCGCTGCGGTAGCGGATCCCGACGATGCCCTGCGCGAGGATATCCGCACCGCGCTCGAGGAGGGGGAGCCCGCCTCTGCGGTGGCCAAGCGCCTGTCTCAGAAGTATTCGCGCCGCAAGCGCGATGTCTATGCCATGGTGCTCGATATGCAATAGATGGAGGATATCCAGCCCTTGCGCTAGAATCATCCCCTGTATGCAACGTTTTTCTGGAGGACAAACCCCATGGATCAAAGCAAGCCTTCGTTCTTTATCACGACGCCCATCTACTACGTCAACGCCGATCCGCACCTGGGCACGGCTTATTCCACCATCATCGCCGACGTTCAGGCTCGCTATCGCCGCTCCGCCGGCTATAACGTCAAGTTCCTGACCGGCATGGACGAGCACGGCGAGAAGGTCGCCGAGGCCGCAGCCAAGCATGGCATGACGCCGCAGGAGTGGACCGACAGCCAGGCTCCGCACTTCAAGGAGCTTTGGAGCAAGCTCGAGATCTCCAACGACGACTTCATCCGCACCACCGAGCCGCGCCAGCATCATGCCGTGCAGTACCTGTGGGAGCGCATGAAGGAGTCCGGCTATCTGTATAAGGGCAGCTACGACGGTTGGTATTGCGTGCCTGACGAGACCTACTTCACCGATACGCAGGTCCAGAAGGGCGACGAGGAGTACGGCAGCGTCGGCCAGCATCTATGCCCCGACTGCCACCGTCCGCTTGAGCGCGTCCAGGAGGAGTCCTACTTCTTTAAGCTTTCCGCCTTCCAGGACAAGCTTCTCAAGCTCTATGACGAGCACCCCGACTTTGTCGAGCCTGCGTTCCGCATGAACGAGGTTCGCAGCTTTGTCGAGGGCGGCCTCAACGACCTTTCCGTGAGTCGCACGAGCTTTGACTGGGGCATCCAGGTTCCGTTTGACGAGGGCCATGTGACCTATGTATGGTTTGACGCGCTGCTCAACTATATGACGGCCGTCGGCTACGGTGTCGACACCGACGAGGCGCGTGCCGAGCTGGCCTATCGCTGGCCCGCGCAGTTCCACATCGTGGGTAAGGACATCATCCGCTTCCACTGCGTCATTTGGCCCGCCATGCTCATGGCCATCGGCGAGGCCCTGCCCGAGCACGTCTTTGCCCACGGCTTCCTGACCGTGCGCAATGCCGAGACCGGCAAGGCCGAGAAGATGTCCAAGAGCCGCGGTAACGCCATCGCTCCGCAGGATGTTATCGACATGCTGGGCGTCGAGGGCTATCGCTACTACTTTATGACCGATGTCGTTCCCGGTACCGACGGCGCCATCAGCTTCGATCGCATGGAGCAGGTCTACAACGCCGACCTGGCCAACAGCTGGGGCAACCTTATCTCGCGTTCGCTCAACATGAGCGGCAAGTACTTTGACGGTTGCGCGCCCGCCAAGCCCGCATCGTTCGATGCGTTCGACAACCCGCTGGCAAAGATCGCCGATGGCCTGGTCGACCGCTACATGGCCAAGATGGACGTGCTCGATTACGGCGGAGCCAAGGATGAGGTCATGGAGCTCATCCACGCCGCCAACCACTACATCGAGGACTCCGAGCCCTGGGCACTTGCCAAGGACGAGGCCAAGGCTGACGAGCTGGCGTTTGTGATCTACAACCTGCTCGAGGCCATCCGCATTGCCGCTCACCTGCTGATGCCGCTCATGCCTCAGACCTCTGCCGAGGCCCTGCGCCGCCTGTCCTGCGAGAACGAGGCCGCGACCGACGACCTCAAGGGCATTTGCGCTTGGGGCCTGCTTGCCGGTGGTCAGCCCGTCGAGAAGGGCGATCCGCTGTTCCCGCGTCTGGCGTAGAGACCGCGCGGGCGCCATATCGGCAATTTGCTGTTTAGATGTAAGGGCATGGCCGCCACGGTCCATGCCCTTTTGTTTCAAGACGCCGCCATCATGCTAAGGAGGCAACCATGACAACTTCGCCTTTGGCAAACCCCACGGCCACCAGGGAGCTGCTAGAGGAGTTTGGCCTTGCGACCAAGCATCGCCTGGGCCAGAACTTTCTAATCGACAATCATGTGATCGAGCGTATCTGCGAGCTTGCCGAGCTTGCAGGTGACGAGCGCGTACTCGAGGTGGGTCCGGGTTGCGGTACGTTGACACTTGCGTTGCTGCAGGAGGCGGCGTGCGTTACGTCCATTGAGGCCGATCCTGAGCTCGAACCGGTGCTCGACGCCCACGCCGCTGACTATGCCAACTTCCGCTTTATTATGGGCGACGCGCTCAAGGTGGGCCCGGAGCAGATTGAGCAGGCCGCCGGCGGCGAGCCCACGGTATTTGTCGCGAACTTGCCCTATAACGTGGCGGGGACAATCATCCTGCAGTTCTTCCAGACGATGCCCGCGCTCAAGCGCGCCGTCGTCATGGTGCAAAAGGAGGTTGCCGATCGCATTGCCGCAGTGCCGGGCAACAAGACCTATGGCGGCTATACGGCAAAGCTCGGCCTGTATGCGCAGGTGACGGGTCGCTTTGAGGTGCCGCCGCGTTGCTTTATGCCGGCACCGCACGTGGACTCGGCCGTCGTGCGTATCGACCGTGTTGACGGCGTGGTGCCCGAAGGGCTCGATCGCGACTTTGTGGCTCGCGTGATTGATGCTGCATTTGCCCAGCGTCGCAAGACCATCCGCAATTCCATGAGCGCCAACGGCTTTGCCAAGGACGTGCTCGATGCCGCCTTTGAGGCTTGCGGTATCGCACCCACCACGCGCGCCGAGACGCTTGATGTTGCCGACTTTGTCCGTCTGGCCCAGGAGCTAATCCATGATGCCTAATGCCGAACGTGTGACGTTTGCCAAGAAAAAGAAGACGGTTGCTTGTCCCGTGCCCTTGGCACCGCTTGCTGACACGCATGCGCATCTGCTTTCGTTCTGGGGCAAGGAGGTGCCCGAGACGCTCCTGCGCGCCAAGGCCGCGGGCGTCGAGCTATTGGTGACGATGCTCGACCCCATCGCCGACAAGCGCAGTGTGACGGACTATAGCGACTGGCTGACGCGCGAGATTCTGCCGATGCAGGGTATCCCGCAGATCAAGTATCTTGCCGGCGTGCATCCGTATGGCGCGCCGGACTATACCGACAACGTTCATGCACAGGTCGTTGCCGCACTCGATGACCCCTTATGCGCCGGTATTGGCGAAATCGGCCTGGACTACCACATGGACTATGACGACGACATTGCGCCGGCACCCCATAACGTGCAGATTGATTGCATGGCACGTCAGCTCGAAGTTGCCGTGCGCCGCAATGTGCCGGTGGAGTTGCACCTGCGGCACGAGGACTCGGATGGGGAGCGCACCTCGCATATGGATGCGTACAACGTGCTTCGTGAGGTGGGCGTGCCCCAGGCCGGTTGTGTGCTGCACTGTTTTGGCGAGGACCGCGCCACGATGGAGCGCTTTGTGGAGCTGGGCTGCTATATCGCCTATGGTGGTGCGGCCACCTTTAAGCGCAACGACGACGTGCGCGAGGCATTTGCGGCGACCCCGCTCGACCGCATTTTGTTCGAGACGGATTGCCCGTATATGGCTCCGGAGCCCATCCGCGGTCTTGAATGCGAGCCCGCAATGATCTCCATTACGGCAAACGCGCTGGTTAACGACCGTGTCGATCGTGCTGGTGAGGACGCCGAAACAATCGCGCAAGCCGCTTGGGAAAATGCCTGCAAACTTTTTCAAAAATAGTTCTTGCGTTCGCGATGGCGCTCCGTTATTCTAATTCCTGCACGCGGGCGTGGCGGAATTGGCAGACGCGTACGGTTCAGGTCCGTATGGGGGCAACCCCATGAAGGTTCAAGTCCTTTCGCCCGCACCATTGATTGAAAGAGCTCCCAGCAATGGGAGCTTTTTTGTTATGGGCCCACCGCAGGGACTTGAACCTGCGAAGGAGCAAGCGTAAAGAAAACGCGGAGCGTTTTTAGCGAGCTGGCGAGTCCGCCGGCAGGCGGCCGAAGCCGGTGCGGATCCGCGAAGCGGATACGCGGACGTCCTTTCGCCCGCACCATTGATTGAAAGAGCTCCCAGCAATGGGAGCTTTTTTGTTATGCACGATCTCCTTGGACGGGTATCCTAGTACCAACGTGTGCCTATCAGAGGAGAGACCATGCTGTTTTCCGGTATCATCGCCGCCCTTACCAGCCTTTTGATTCCCATCATCATCCTGTTGCTGCTGCTCCCCAACGCCTGTTATGTCGTTGAACAGCAGCACGCCGTAATCATCGAGCGCTTGGGTAAGTTCAACCGTATCGTCAACGCGGGCTTCCACATGAAGGTACCCGTGATCGACCGCAAGGCCGCCACGGTGAGTCTGCGCACCATGAAAAACGGTTTTGGCATCGACGTTAAGACCCAGGACAACGTGACTATCGGCCTTGAGGTCTCTGCTCAGTACCACGTGAGCTATGACATGGGCGCCGGCCCGGCAGATTCGGGTATCTACAAGAGCTACTACATGCTGCAGGAGCCCGTCGACCAGATGCGTGACTTCATCACCGACGCCCTGCGCTCTTCGATTCCCGTCTACACACTCGATGAGGTCTTTGCCAAGAAGGATGACATCGCCAAGGACGTTAATGCCACCGTGTCCGAGCAGATGGCTGCCTACGGCTTTACCCTCGTGTCGACACTCATCACCAAGATCGCGCTGCCGACCGAGGTCGAGAACTCCATGAACGACATCAATGCCGCCCAGCGAAAGCGCGCTGCCGCGCAGGAGCTCGCCGAGGCCGACCGCATCAAGCGCGTCACCGAGGCGACCGCCGAGGCCGAGGCGATGGAAAAGGCGGGCGAGGGCATCGCCAACCAGCGCAAGGCCATCGCGCTGGGTATCAAAGATTCGCTCGAGATTATCCAGGAGACGGGTGTCGGCAACGACGAGGCCAACCAGCTGTTCATGTTTACGCAGTGGACCGAGATGATGACGGAGTTTGCTCGCACGGGTAAAACCTCGACGGTCGTGCTGCCGAGCGATTTCTCGCAGTCGGCCTCGATGTTCGAGCAGATGCTGACCGCCGGCAAGGTTCAGAACGAGTCGAAGGAGTAGACACGCGTGAAATACACCGTCGTTTGCGTCGGTAAGCTCAAGGAGCGCTTTTGGAAGGACGCGTGCGCTGAGTACACCAAGCGCCTAGGTGCCTATGCCAAGGTTGATATCCGCGAGGTGGCCGATATCGACCCGGCCAAGGCGGGCGGCGTGGATGCCGCGCGCGACAAGGAGGGGGCGGCGATTCTTGCTGCCTTGCCGTCTCGAGCGCATGTGATCCTGCTGGCTATTGAGGGCAAGGAGCGCTCGAGCGAGGAGTTTTCGGCGCGGCTCGATGATCTTATGCTGCGTGGCAACAGCGACATCGCCTTTGTGATTGGCGGATCGGACGGCGTGAGCGATGACGTGCGCGCACGAGCCGACGAGATGCTCAGCTTTGGACGTATTACCTTGCCGCATAACTTGGCGCGCGTGGTGCTGCTGGAGCAAATCTATCGCGCCTGCAAGATCAGCCGAGGCGAGCCGTATCACAAATAGGTCGGCAATACGAAACAATGGCGTGGGACAATAGCTTTCGTTTTGAAGAGCGTGTCTGAGAGGACTATGAGATATGAAGATTGGGTTTGTCGGTTTTGGCAATATGGCGAGCGCTATGGCTGATGGCTGGATCGCTGCCGGTGTAGCTGCGAGCGACATGTGCGCCTGCGCGGGTCGCTACGACGCACTGGTTGAGCGCTGCGAGGCGCGCGGCATGGTCGCCTGCCACGATGCCGCCGAGGTTGTCGCCACATCCGATATCGTGGTCGCTGCGGTCAAACCGTACATGATCGAGAAGGTATTCGCCCCGCTCAAGGATGTTCTTGCCAAAAAGGTCGTTCTGTCGGTTGCCTGGACCTGGGACAGTGCCAAGTGGGAGCAGGTCCTGCCGGGCGTCGCGCATATCTCGACGGTGCCCAACACGCCGGTTTCGGTGGGCGAGGGCGTCATCGCTTGCGAGAAGGCTTCCACGCTTAGTGATGAGCAGAGCGCGGTGGTGCTTGATCTGCTTGGCAAGCTCGGTGCGGTGGTCGAGCTCGATACGAGCCTGCTGTTCGTGGGCGGCACGGTGGGTGGTTGCGCTCCGGCATTTGTCGCTATGGCAATCGAGGCCCTGGGCGATGCGGCGGTCAAGCACGGTATCCCGCGTGCCGATGCCTATCGCATTGTGAGCCAGATGGTGCTAGGTACGGCAAAGCTGCAGCTTTCAACTGGCCAGCATCCTGCGGCGATGAAGGATGCCGTATGCTCGCCCGGTGGTGCCACCATCAAGGGCGTCGTTGCGCTCGAGGACGCCGGCATGCGCAGCGCCCTGGTCAAGGCAATCGACGCAACCCTCCAGTAAAACCGACCAAAAAAGGGACAGGTTTATGTTGGCAGGTTTTTCCTGCGGTTTTGTCCCTTTAGCGAAAAGTGCCCCGCAACTGGCTCAATTCCAGTTGCGGGGCACTTGCGTTTGCCCAGATAAAACCGACCAAAATAAACCTGTCCCTTTTTGGCAGGTTAGTCCCAGAAGCTGTCTTCTTCGTCCTCGGACTTGGGGCCGCGGTCGACATACATCTTATGGGTGCGCTTCTCCATTACAAAGGCAATAATCGCAAACAGCAGGATGCCGCCGGCGAAAAGGATGGCAAAACCGGTGCGGGTGCCAAACAAAAAGGAAAAAACTGCGTCCATTGGGTGCCTTCTTGCGTAGTTGAGTTGGGTCGTAAACGCTCATAAGTATATACTTGCCCATACATGTACAAGGTTGCAACCTAAATGGAATGTATATCGCCGGAGGATCTAATGCTTGATATCAAGTTTGTTCGCGAGAACCCCGATGCCATCGATGTCGCCATGGCTAACCGCCAGACGTCTTGGGATCGCGAGAAGTTCTTTGAGCTCGACGACGAGCGTCGTGCCGTCATCACCGAGGTTGAGGAACTTCAAGCCATGCGCAATGCCGAGTCCAAGAAGATCGGCGCCCTGATGAAGGAGGGCAAGAAGGACGAGGCCGAGGCCGCCAAGGAGGCCGTGCGCGCCGTCAACGAGAAGATTGACGGTCTGGCCGAGCGCCGCACCGCCCTCGAGCAGGAGCAGTACGACTTCATGGCTCACCTGCCCAACATTCCTTGCGAGGCCACGCCGTACGGCAAGGACGAGGACGAGAACATCGAGCGCCGTCGTTGGGGCACCCCGCGCGAGTTCGACTTCGACTTTAAGCCGCACTGGGATCTGGGCACCGACCTCGACATCCTTGACTTCGAGCGCGGCAACAAGCTCTCCGGCAGCCGCTTCACCGTTCTCGGTGGCGCCGGCGCCCGTCTTGAGCGCGCCCTCATCAACTTCTTCCTCGATACGCACACCAGCCGTGGTTTTAAGGAGTGGTGGCCGCCCATCGTCGTCAAGCGTCAGACCATGTTCGGCACGGGCCAGCTGCCCAAGTTCGAGGACGACGCCTATCACGTCTCGGGCGACAACTTCCTGATCCCCACCGCCGAGGTCGTGCTCACCAACCTGCACGCCGGTGAGGTCCTCGACGCCGACACCCTGCCGCGCCGCTACACCGCCTTCACCCCCTGCTTCCGCGAGGAGGCCGGTTCCGCCGGTCGCGATACCCGTGGCATCATCCGTCAGCACGAGTTCGACAAGGTCGAGATGGTCAAGTTCGCTAAGCCGGAGGAGTCCGACGAGGAGCTCGAGAGCATGACCGCCGAGGCCGAGTACCTGCTGCAGCAGCTGGGCCTTCCGTATCGCGTGATTAGCCTGTGCACCGGCGACTTGGGCTTCTCTGCCCGTCAGACCTACGACATCGAGGTCTGGCTGCCGAGCTACAACGCCTACAAGGAGATCAGCTCCTGCTCCAACTGCGGTGACTTCCAGGCTCGCCGCGCCAACATCAAGTATCGCGACCCCGAGAACTTCAAGGGTTCGCGCTACCTGCACACCCTCAACGGTTCCGGCCTGCCGGCTGGCCGTACCATGGCTGCCATTCTGGAGAACTACCAGAACGCCGACGGCACCATCACGATCCCCGAGGTCCTGCGTCCCTACATGGGCGGCCTCGAGAAGATCGAGCCGGTCGCGTAACTTGGCTGCATAGGCGATATGCAAGGGCGCTCCTTCGGGGGCGCCCTATTTCGTGCGCAGGTCCATACCATGCTGTGCGGACAGCTCAATAGAAAACACACGAACAACTGTTCTGTATGCAGCCATCTACCTGCTATGCTTTTGCTAAATAAGAGCGAGAGAAAGGGGACGCGATGGAGCTGTTTGATGATCGGGTGGTTTTGTTTGAGAGCGACGAGGGCGGGGAGTACCTGCTTGTGACGTGTGAGCCGTCTGGCATGGGTGGCCTGGTGGTTCGACAGACGAGCGAGGGGCCGTTGACGCAATGGTGCTACGAGGAGTCGCCTCATGTGGTTGAGACGTTTGTGGCGCACGAGGGGCTTGTGGCCCTAGAGCATTTCTATGGGGTCCAGACATCTAATCAGGTTGCTCGCATGTTGAGCATCTCGTTTGCCGATTATGATTGTGCCCAGCGGGTGAGATCGCTCCTGAGGGAACTTGATGCTAAGTTTGACGTGATCGAAAAGCCAATCGATCGTACGGGGAATGGCGGTATATGCGGAGCAGCATGACAAGACTGCGTTCCACAAAAAAGTTTGAAATTATGCTTGACTCCAATAAGCTAAAGTGGTTTTATATGTCTTGCGCTGCGGCGTTACCTCAGCTGGATAGAGGGTCTGACTACGAATCAGAACGTCATAGGTTCGAATCCTATACGCCGCACCAATTGAAATTGAAAGCCTCCGGCAACGGGGGCTTTTCTTTTATGGCAACACCGCATGGATTCGAACCTCGGTCGAGGCGCGGGCGTCAAGAAAACGCGGAGCGTTTTTAGCCCGCGGGCGAGTCCGCCGGCAGGCGGGCGAAGCCGGTGCGGATCCGCGAAGCGGATGCGCGGAATCCTATACGCCGCACCAATTGAAATTGAAAGCCTCCGGCAACGGGGGCTTTTCTTTTATGCCGCCACCGCATGGATTCGAACCTCGGTCGAGGCACGAACAACTTAATTATCACTCCGTAAAATTTTTTCTAATTGTCGCTTGACCCATCGGGGGCTCGCGTGCATAATAATCCGTGCGTTGCGGCGTTACCTCAGCTGGATAGAGGGTCTGACTACGAATCAGAACGTCATAGGTTCGAATCCTATACGCCGCACCAATTGACTTTAAAGCTCCCGGCGACGGGGGCTTTTCTTATATCGCGATGCGTCGAAGATCGCGCCAAGCCCTCCAAATGATTAAAAATCAAATTCGATAACTTTTTTTGAAAAAATGCTTGACCATTATTCAGTCCCTGTGCATAATAATCAACAAGTTGCGGCGTTACCTCAGCTGGATAGAGGGTCTGACTACGAATCAGAACGTCATAGGTTCGAATCCTATACGCCGCACCAATTGACTTTAAAGCTCCCGGCGACGGGGGCTTTTCTTTTACGTAAACACCGCATTGATTCGAACCTCGGTCGAGGCGCGGGCGTAAAGAAAACGCGGAGCGTTTTTAGCCCGCGGGCGAGCGCGCCGGCAGGCGGGCGAAGCCGGTGCGGATCCGCGCAGCGGATGCGCGGAATCCTATACGCCGCACCATTTGAGATTAAAGCTCCCGGCGACGGGGGCTTTTCTTTTACGTAAGCACCGCATTGATTCGAACCTCGGTCGAGGCGCGGGCGTAAAGCGGACGATTTCCTGTCGACTCGTGTAAGATTCCGAGTAGATGTCGCGACTTATTCGCGACCACTCCTTCTTCAAGCGACCGATCAGGGTGATACTTCGTGGCAGAGCGTCCGACATACAAGCTCAGGTTTCTCGATCCCAAAAAGCGCTTTCCGGCGATGCCCGAGCAGCCTGCGGGACGCTCATATGGCGTGGTCTGGAAACTCTTTGGCGAGGATCAGCATGAATCTTGCTATGTCGTCGAATTCGTTGGCAAAAGTCATGTGTCGCTTTTGGGCTACGTAAGCGTTTCGGGCGAGGTGTACAAGGTGGACCGCCCCGTTAGCGAGACTCCGCTGCCCAACGATCCCGACATGGAACTGGTCCTTGACGAGTCGGACTCCGGTATTGGTGAGATTGTGGTTCGGGGAGCCAACGGCACAATGCGCGCGTGCGCGCGAACCGTCGGCTCTCCCGAAGGCCCCATGCGCGAACAGTCCGATCACGAGACATGGAATTCGACCCGCTCCCTTCCTTACGGTGAGTTCATGGCATCGATGTTCCTGCGCTACGTGATATTCGCTGACTCCGAAAATACCATTGCGAGCACGGCGGACGCCGACGGACTCGACGAGGGTATGCAAAACGTTGTCGACAAGATCAAGCTCGTAAAGTTGCCCGAGCCGGTCGAGGTGTTTTTGGGCTTTAACACGACACCGCTACCTGACGCTATCGAGACGCTGCTCTACCGCGTTGACCATGCCGAGAATCCGAGCGGTATCGAGCGCTATGCCGCCGCCCTTATGAGTGAAATTGACTTGCCCCGCTTGCGCACCATCGCCGCTAAGTCCGAGATGAGCCTGGCTCGCATCGATCGCTCAAAGCTTTTCTATCTCAATTTTGATCGCAGCCTGCTGGACCAGGACGAGATTGACATGCTGCTTGCCATCGAGTGCCGTCTTAACCGTCTCTCCGGCATCCTTGAGCACATCGGGGCCGGATTGGTCCCTGCGGCATCCTCGCCGAGCCTTGAGGGCTGCGCGCTCTTTGATGCGTGGCATATCGCCAAGACGACCAACGATGTTCCCCGACTGCTCGATACAACCTCGAGCGACAACCCGTGGTCCAAACCGGGAACGGTGGCTTGCCAGCCGGGCGGTGAGTGGGATGTGCGTACCCGCTTCGCGCGTATTGTCGAGGCGCTTAACGTGGTCACGCGGCTCGACTATACCTATCGGGCAAACGTTGCCGAGGGGATTATGCTCGTTCGGTTTGGGCAGTCTGTCGTTGATGCCATGCCGCAACGTGAATACGACGCTCAAGATGACGCCTGGCACGAGCTGGACGAGGACACGCGCACGATCTGGGCCGCGGAGCACGATGCGCGCGTGGCGCTCACGCTTGCGGCAGCGTGTTTTGCCGCGGGCACCTGCATCACGCGCTGCTATGTGCAGATTGCTGCTCCCGACAGTGAGCAGGGCGAGTGCGTTGTCGCAACGTATTTCTTTGGGCGCGCGGCCTATCTGGCCGATTGCGTGCCTGTCGCCAAGGATCTTGAGAGCATGGACATGGACGATATGCCGTGCAAGCGTGTGCTTGAGGCATATGAGTCAACCGCTCCGGAGACGATTGAACCTGCGGAGGTTCATGCTCGTCCGCGTGATGACCATCGCATGCTGCCGCCGGCGCTGCGCGATCTGCTGCTTGCCGATGCGGCTGACGAGCTGGAGGTCATGGAAGAGGACGACGACCCATACGTTGCCCGTGTTGTTGAATTGCGCGAGCAGGCAAAAGTCGACCGTACAGGTGCTTTTGAAGGCTTTTCCCGTCTTGTTGAGGAGTTGGAGGCTAAGTGCGCCGTCGCCGAGCTTTTGGCGACAGGTCCGGTTCAAACGCAGTTTTGCGATAACCAGCTGGTGCGCATGGTGCTACCGGTGTTGGAAGAAGACCGCTCTGTGCGAATCCTTCGTGCGCCCGATGCGCTGTACTTTGCCCAGCACGAGATCTGCAGCTTTTACGCCGAACAAGAGGACTTTGAACGAGCGCTGCCCGAGGTGCGCCATCTTTACGATCTGGCGCGCTCGTCCATGCAGTCGCACTTTGCGCTCATCAACGTGCTTGCGCGTCTGGAGCGCTTTGACGAGATTATCGAGGTGGCGCGCCACGGCCTACGTATTGCCAGCGATCGTTCTGCAATCGGCTACCTGTTCTATCGCTTGGCGTTTGCCTATTGGAATTGCGATCAGCTCGACCTGGCACTGGCTTGTTACCGTCTGGTGCCGCGCGGCGAGGAGTCGGGCAGCAGCGCGCTGGAAGAAATGCAGGGTCTTATGAACGAGATGGGCGTCAGCGAGCCTCCGACGTTCGAGGAAGCGGTCGAGACCATCCGCAAGGCTGGACTCGAGCTGCCGCCGGTGTCCGCCGTGACGAATCAGCTTGCCGATGCCGCTGTGCAACTGGTCGACAACGGCTTCTTTTTCCTGGCACGCGGTTGCATCTTCCAAATGTGGCGCACCATGGGCAACGACGAGCTCGGCTCTCTCAACCGCTCGCTGGGGTAGGCGAAGCTTTCAAGGAGGAAAGGCTGCTAGGCAATTAGAAAATTTCCTCTTGCTCATCCTTGGCTGTTTGGTTACTATAGAACGGCTGTTACGGAGAGCTGACCGAGAGGCCGAAGGTGCTCGCCTGCTAAGCGAGTATGCCCCAAAAGGGCATCTGGGGTTCGAATCCCCAGCTCTCCGCCAGTATGACTTGAAAGAAGGACTCCGAAAGGGGTCCTTTTTTGTGCGAAGAACGTTGGCTGGGGATTCGAACCCGAGAGGGCACGGGCGTTAAGCAAACGCGAAAGCGTTTGTAGCCCGTGGGCGAAAAGCCGCCAGGCTTTGAAGCCGGAGGGCATGCGCAGCATGCCCGGACATCCCCAGCTCTCCGCCAGTATGAATTGAAAGAAGGGTCCCATCTGGGGCCCTTTTTTGGTGCGGAGAAAGGAGGCTGGGGATTCGAACCTCAAAAAAGGAGGCATCCTTTCGGACGCCTCCCTTCAGTGGGCTTATTATTCTTGCGCACTACACCTCGGGCGCCTTGGCGACGGTCTCGCTTTCTGCCGTGAGCGGGCGGTTGTCGATGCGGCGGCCCAAGCGATCGAGCTTCACGAGTAGCCACTCAATGGGATTCGGCCCTGCGCCTTCCTCGTCGGCAACCAGGTCCATGACGGCGATCTTGGTGCCATCCTGCTTGAGCGTAACGCTGCCCACCTTGTCGCCCACATGCACCGTGCCCGAAAGATCGTCGTAGCTAACCTTTTCGGTCACCTCGCCGGCAAGGGAAAACACGGTCGCTTGCGCCGTAGGATCGGCGAGCGTGGCGTCGATCGTCTTATCCGTCCAGTCGGCTTGGCCAATGCGCGCCATAAGCGGGTTGCCGTTGGCGGTCTTTTCCTGCGTGTTGGCGATTGCGACCGTCACCTTGTGACCGTAGTACCAATTGGCAAGGGTTGCGGTATCGGTAAAGCGCTGGTCGGTGGTGGTGGAGTTCAAAACGACGGTGTAGATCTCGTCGCCATCGCGGTTGTAGGCACCCGTAAAGCAATAGCCTGCATCATCGGTGGTGCCGGTCTTGCCACCGATGTTGCCATCTTGGCCTAGCAAATAGTTATGCGTGTCCATGGAATGCGAATGGTCGGTGCCGTCGGCGCCCGTGACCTCGATCCAGGAATCTTCGCTCGCTACGACCTCGCGGATCGTGTCGTTTTTCATGGCCTCCTGCATCATCAGCGCTACGTCGTGTGCGGTTGAGTGCATATCGCCAGCCCACTCATCAAAGTCCAGACCATGCGGGTTTTCAAAAAGCGTGCCGGTGCAACCGAGCTTCTTAGCGCGCTCGTTCATGGCTTTCACAAATGTTGCCTCGGCGTCTTTGGTCTTAGGGTCGATCTTCTTGCCCACATATTCGGCGAGCACGATGGCGGCGTCGTTGCCCGAGGGAATCATCAGGCCGCGCAGTGCCTGCTTCACGGTGAGCTCGTCGCCTTCGAGTAGGCCGGCTGTTGAATTGCCCACGGTGGCTGCGGCGTTGCTCACCGTGACCTTCTCGTCCATCTTGCAATTCTCGACGGTTAGGATTGCGGTCATGACCTTGGTGATCGAGGCAATCTTGACCTGCTCATCGGCGCCGCGGGCATAGTAGACGGTGCCGTCTTTGCCCATGACGAGGGCATTGGTCGCATCGATATCGGGCAGGTTTTCGGCCGTGATGCCGCGCGCATCGGCGGTTTTGCCGCAAACATTGTCGGTCGTGAGTACTTGGGCGCCGGCGACGGTGGGCACGCCAGCGGCAAGGGCGATAGCGCAGACAAAGCCGGCGGCAAGCTGGGCTGAGCGCTTTGCAAAAGAGGTGAGGGACTTCACGGATTTCGCTTTCGACGGGATGGTCTCTTCTGGAACTAGAGTATATCGTTTGCCGGCGTCGGCGATCATCGCGTGCGTGCGTGGCCCACATCCGCGCCCGAACGGGCACAAGGGTGCTTAAGGCCGACTTAATCACCCACGCTTGTTGTGTGTGGCGTGCGTCGCCTCGGGCATAATGGAGCGCGAGAGGAGCACGCATGAACGAGCGCATTTTGGTAGTTGATGACGAGAAGGCCATCGCCGACTTGGTTGGTATCTACCTTACAAAAGAGGGCTTTGATGTCCAGATTGCCTATAGCGGGGCCGATGCTGCCAAGGCAATCCTGGAGCAGGAGTTCGATCTGGCACTGTTGGATGTCATGCTGCCCGATATCGATGGCTTTGAGCTACTGCGTACGATCCGTTCCAGCCATACCTATCCCGTGATCATGCTGACGGCGCGCGATGCCCAGCAAGACAAGATCGAGGGCCTTTCGCTTGGCGCGGACGATTACGTGGTTAAGCCGTTCCGTCCGCTGGAGCTCATCGCGCGTGTGCACGCTCAGCTTCGCCGCTACACCAGCTACGGTAGCCGCTCGCAGGCGGCCGAGTCGCCGACCATCCAGCTCGACGGCCTGGAGATCAACCGCGATGCTCGTTCCGTAACGGTGGACGGTGCACCGGTGCGCCTCACGCCCATCGAGTATTCCATCTTGCTGTATCTGGTTGAGCATCGCGGCAGCGTGGTAGCCGTGGAGGATCTGTTCCGCGCGGTGTGGAACGAGGATTTTATGCCCGGCTCCAACAATACGGTGATGGTGCACATTCGCCACCTGCGCGAAAAGATTGGCGACGACGCTCAAAAGCCGCGCTTTATCAAAAACGTCTGGGGCGTCGGCTACATAATCGAATAGCGCCTTTGATGGTGGGGAAGTGGACATGACAAAAGACGATAGGCAGGCATTCGAGGTGCCCGATCGACTCTTTGAATACGTGAGGTCGGTCGTCGACAACCGCGCACTTGCAACGGTGCTGCTCTTTTTGCTGAGCCTGCTGCTGATTGGCATCGATAACATCGCTGGAATCTTGGCGGTGCTGCTTGTCGGCTTTTTGCTGATCGATCGATTTGAAATCGTACGCCGCTGCGTGGTGATTGGCGGTGCCGCGTGGGCCATGACGTTGGCGATTGGCGCCATGGCACTCGGCGGCATCGAAGGGCCGGTGCTGTTCGATGCCGGCTTTGTATTCAACATGCTTGGCTTTGTGCTGGCGCTTGCCGTGTGCGTGCTGTTCTTTTGCGGCCGCGCCCTGTACTACCAGGGCTATGAGCAGGGCGAGCAGCATGCCGATTGTGTGCTGGCCGCTCGTATTCAAGATCGCCTGATCGATCACCCCGACACCTGGGACAACATCGACGGCGACTTCCTGGAGGTCGAGGGCGCACTCAACCGTGTGCGCGATCGCGAGCGCAAGGTGCAGCAGGCCTTGCGTGACGAGTCTCATCGCAAGGACGATCTGGTCACGTACTTGGCACATGACCTACGCACCCCGCTTGCCAGTGTGGTGGGCTATCTTTCGCTGCTTCAAGAGGCTCCTGAGCTGCCGGTTGAGCAACGTGCGCACTTTACGGGCGTGGCGCTCGACAAGGCGCGCCGGCTCGATGCGCTCATCGAAGAGTTCTTCGATATCACGCGCTTTGACTTCCACGATATCGTGCTCACGCGCGGCTATGTTGATCTGGGGTTGCTGCTGGCTCAGGTGGCTGACGAGTTCTATCCCATCCTCAACGAGCAGCATAAGGAAGCCCAGGTTGATATTCGCGAGGACCTGACGGTGCTCGTGGATGGCGACAAGATGGCCCGCGTGTTCAACAACATCATGAAAAACGCCGTCGCCTATAGCTATGAGGGCTCGACTATCACGATTGAGGCCAGGCGCCAAGACGATGGCGGCGTGCGCGTGCACTTTATCAATCAGGGCGATCCTATCCCTGCGGCTAAGCTCAAGGTGATCTTTGAGAAGTTCTATCGCCTGGATGCGGCGCGTGCGACCAATCGCGGTGGTGCCGGCCTGGGCCTTGCTATTGCCAAGGAGATCATCGCGGCACACGGCGGTACCGTTGCATGTGAATCGACGCCCGAACACACGATATTCACCATCGAGCTGCCCGCCGCATAGCCAGTGTGCCCTTACAAACACTTGACAATGTGCTCACGTGCGTATGAGCCGCGATTCCTACTATCGATACTGCTGAATTGATATCGATATGGAGGTGTGCGGTATGACGGCTGCTGCGGCTGTGGAGCCCACGGAGCTTGAAGAACTCATGGAAGCGCAGGCCGAGGCCGCGCATGAGCGCAAGGTTGGGGATGCGACTCGCCCCACGGCAGAGGATCTTGCCGCCTCGCCGACGCGCATCGACGTCGAGGGCCTCGACCTGTTCTATGGCGATCACCATGCGCTCAAGGACGTGAATATCAAGATCCGCGACAAGCAGATCACTTCGTTCATCGGGCCTTCGGGCTGCGGAAAGTCCACGTTGCTGCGCTGCTTTAACCGCATGAACGACGGCATCAAGGATTGCCGCATCGAGGGCAAGATTGCGCTCGATGGTCAAGATATCCTGGGCGATTGCGACATCTGCCGTTTGCGCCAGCGCGTGGGCATGGTGTTCCAACGCCCCAACCCATTTCCCATGAGCATCTACGACAACGTCGCCTACGGTCCTCGCGGTATGGGTGTGCGCGACCGCGCCGTGCTCGATGAGCTGGTCGAGGACTCCCTGCGTCGCGCTGCCCTGTGGGACGAGGTCAAGGACAAGCTCAAAGAGTCGGGCCTGGGTCTTTCGGGTGGACAGCAGCAGCGCCTGTGCATCGCCCGCGCACTTGCCGTGCAGCCCGACATTCTGCTGATGGACGAGCCGACCTCGGCACTCGACCCTGTGTCGACGTTGGTGGTGGAGCAGCTGGCCTGCGAGCTCAAGGAGACCTGCACGCTGGTGGTCGTGACGCACAACATGCAGCAGGCCGCGCGTATTTCCGATTCGGTTGCGTTCTTTTTGCTGGGTGAGCTGGTGGAGCACGCGCCCACCGCCCAGCTCTTTAAAAATCCGACCGACCCGCGCACGGCGGATTATTTGACGGGTCGTTTTGGCTGATACCATCTCGTAAAGGCACCTTTAGGGTTAAGATGCGGTCACACCGGCCGCAAAGGGGTTCAACATGATCTATTACGTCGAGGACGATGACAACATCAGGGATTTGACAGTCTACGCGCTGCGCAAGCAGGGAATCGAGGCCGAGGGCTTTTCGTGTGATGGCGAGTTTAAAGCTGCCGTGGCGCGACGGGTGCCCGATGCTGTGCTGCTCGATATCATGCTGCCCGACACCGATGGCTTGGCGATTATGCGTCGTCTGCGTGCCGATCGCCTGACGGCGACGGTGCCCATCATGATGCTTACCGCCAAGGACACCGAGCTCGACAAGGTGATGGCGCTCGATGGCGGTGCCGACGATTACCTGACTAAGCCGTTTTCGCTCATGGAGCTTGCGAGCCGCTGCCGCGCACTGCTGCGTCGCGGCGGCATGGTCAAGCAGGCGAGCGATGTGCTCAGCGTGGGCGACATCGTGCTCTCGCCCAGCCATCGCGAGGTGACCGTTGCCGGCGAGCCGCTTAAGCTCACCCTGCGCGAGTTCGACCTGCTCGAGTACCTCATGCGCAAGCCCGGCGTGGTCTTTACCCGCGAGTCGTTGCTGCAGAGCGTGTGGGGCTGGGACTTCGACGGCGGTTCGCGCACCGTTGACGTGCACGTGCAGACGCTTCGCCAAAAACTGGGCGAGCATGCCAGCGCCATCGAGACCGTGCGCGGCGTGGGTTATCGCCTGGCCGAGCCTTCTGCCGGTGATGGTGCCGAAGGCGACGACACCGCGGCCACCGCATCGGAGGAGTAACCCGTGGTCTTCGCCCCCCAGGGAAAACATACGCTGTCGCACCGCGTTTTTGTGACGATCTTTGTCTGCGCCATGGCGGTTATCGTGGCGTTTACGGTGCTGGGTGCGTTCTTTGTGCAAAACACTTTGGCGGATGCCACGAGTGCCAATCTGGCGCAGGAAACCGAGCTCATTGCTGCCGCTCTCGACGAGCAGCAGGAGCCCATTCCGTTCTTGCGAAGCTTCGATCGCGAGGATCTTCGTATCACGCTGATCAATAAGGACGGATCTGTTGCCTACGACAACGAGGCGTCGCCTTCCACACTGCCCAACCATGGCGATCGCCCCGAGGTCATCGAGGCCTTTGAGAGTGGTTCGGGTTCCGCGGAGCGCGCAAGCTCTACACTCGACGAGATTATGCTGTATCGCGCCGTCACCCTTGATAACGGCCAGGTCGTCCGCTTGGCGCAGGCCCAGCCTGGCGTTGCGGCGATTTTGCTGTCGATGCTGGCGCCGATGCTGCTTATCGCAGCAGCGGGTGCGGTACTCTCGTTTTTTATGGCGCGCCGTGAGTCCCGTGCCATCATCGCGCCGTTGCAAGAGGTGGATTTGGATCACCCACGCCGTAGCTATGAGCACGCCTATGCCGAGATGGTCCCCATGCTTGAGCGTATCGAGTCGCAGCGCCAGGAACTCAAGCGCCAAATGGCGGTGCTAGCGGACAACGACCGTATGCGCCGCGAGTTCACGGCGAATATCACCCATGAGCTCAAGACGCCGCTTACGGCGATTTCGGGCTATGCCGAGCTCATCGCAAATGGCATGGTCGAGGGCGAGGACGACCTGCGCAACTTTGGCGGTCGCATCTATCGTGAGGCGGGCCGCTTGGCAGCGCTTGTCAACGACATCCTTACGCTGTCTAACTTGGACGAGGCCGAACGTGCAACTGAAGGCGAGGCAGTGCCCATTGGGTCCACGGAGCCTATTGAGCTCTCGCGTGCGATCTACGCGGTTGAGCAGCGTCTTGAACAGGTTGCCCGTCAGGCGAATGTGACGATAAGTCATGAGACCAAGCCTGTGGTCATCGAAGGCGTGTCGCGCTTGGTCGACGAGCTCATCTATAATCTGGCAAGCAACGCCATCCGCTACAATCGGCCCGGCGGTACGGTTACGCTGCAGTGCGGCACTAACGACGAAGGCCATCCGTTCCTCGCTGTCGCCGACACGGGAATCGGTATCGCGCCTGAAGAACAGGGCAAGGTATTTGAGCGGTTCTATCGCGTGGACAAGAGTAGGTCCAAGGCACGCGGCGGAACCGGCCTGGGGCTTGCCATTGTCAAGCATGCGGCCCTGTATCATCACGCCACGCTTGATCTGTCGAGCGAGTTGGGCGTGGGAACCACCATTACGGTGACGTTTCCCATACAGCAGGACGAGCCATTCGCATAGCGATACAACACAGATATTGATGTAGACGCCGCATTTGACTTTCGGGTGCGGCGTTGTTGTGCAATTTTACGATTGCTTCCGACATTTTTACAGGAGAGCCTGTTTCTTATGTATAGAGTTTGGTCTCGGTAAAAAGATGCGATAACATACGGACAGTTTTGTCAATCCGAACTGGGGAAATGAAAGGCAAGCTGCATGACCCTTCTCGAACTGTTCCAGCTGCTGAAGAAGCACCTCAAGCTGGTCATCACCCTTCCGGTGGTCTGCGCGATCGCCATGGGCATCGTGTCCTTCGTTGCGATGGACAACACCTATACCGCGACGACGAGCATGTACATTCTCGCCAAGACCGACGATAGCGGTCAGATGAGCTACAACGATCTCTCGGCGAGCCAGATGCTTTCCAACGATATCGCCACGCTGCTGGATAGCGATAGCGTTAAGAGCGGCGCCGCCAAAGAACTGGGCCTCACCGATTTGGATGACTACAAGGTGTCTGTTTCCTCCGAGACCACCACGCGTGTCATTACGCTTTCGGTTACCGGCACCGATGCCAAGGAGACGGCTGAGGTCGCAAAGGCCATTGCCAGCTCGGTGAGTACGGTCGCTCAGAACGTCGGCGCTGCCCAGAGCATCAACGTTATCGACGAGGCTAAGACCCCCGAAGCCCCCAGCGGCCCCAAGCGCACGCTGTATATTGCCGTCGCGTTCCTCGCCGGTATCTTTATCGCAGTTGCCTATGTCGTTTTGGCAGACATGCTCAATACCCGCATCCGCGGTGCCGAAGAGGCAGAAGAGCTCCTGGGTATTCCCGTTGTTGGCCGAATTCCGGCTATGAAAGGTGGTAAATAGGCATGGCTAAGGCAAAGAACACCGATAAGCTCGTTGTGCAGAATGCCGCCAAGACCCTTCTGGCCAACATCCGCTTTGCGAGCGTGGACGACCCCATTCGCACCATCACCGTTACCTCCTCGATTCCCAACGAGGGCAAGTCTACGGTTTCCATTAATCTTGCTCAGGCAATCGCCACGAGCGGCAAGTCCGTGCTCCTGGTCGAGGCCGATATGCGCCGCAGGTCCCTTTCCGATATGCTCGGCGTTCGTTCGCGCGGCGGACTCTATGCGGTCCTTTCCGAGCAGATCTCCATTGACCAGGCAATTGTCGAGACGGGTCAGAAGAACTTCTACTTCCTCGATGCCGAGCCGCACATTCCCAATCCTGCCGACATCATCGTCTCCCATCGCTTTGCCAAGCTGGTAAAGGCACTGTCCGCCAAGTTCCAGTACGTCATCTTCGATGCTCCTCCGGTCGGCACCTTCATCGATGCTGCCGAGATCGCAAGCCTGACCGACGGCGCGCTGTTCGTGGTGCGCGAGGACTTTACCAAGCGCGAAGAGGCGCTCAACGCTATCGCCCAGCTTAAGAAGTCCGAGAAGGTCAAGCTCATCGGTACCGTCATGAATTACTGTGAGACCGAGACCAGCGAGTACTACTATTCTTACTACACCAAGGACGGTAAGAAGGTTAAGAAGGGCTCCGACGATCAGGGCACTTCCAAAAAGGGCATCTTCACCAACCGAGCAAACGTTTAGTTGATTAAGGCTGACCTATGCGTGACATTCATTGCCATATCTTGCCGGGTGTAGACGACGGCGCCGCCGATCTCGAAGAGAGCTTGGCGATGCTCGAGGCTGCCAAGCGGGCCGGTGTAACCAGAATCGTTTGCACTCCTCACTGCCGTGATCCCTATTTTGATTACGACAAGATGTGGGATGCCTTTGAGCTGCTGCGCGATAACGCTGACGGTTTTCCGCTCCAGATGGGCTTCGAGGTCAACCATCGAAAGCTCGTTGAGCTTGGTATCGATGCCGCGGATCACTTGCATTTCGATGGGACCAACGAGTTTCTGCTCGAGCTTTCGACGCATGCCGATGCGTATGCGTTTAGAGAGTACGAGAACACGATTTACGATTTGCAGTGCCGTGGCTACCAGGTGATCATCGCTCATCCTGAGCGCTATCGTGCGGTTCAAAAGGATGTAAGCGTGGCGGAGCGCCTGGTCGATATGGGCTGCAAGCTGCAGGCTTCGGCGGACTTTATTGCCGGCGGTCGCTTTGGTCGCGAGAAAAAGCCGGCACAGCGCCTGTTCGATCAGAACCTGTACAGCTTCATCGCGAGCGATGCCCATAACGTGGGTCATTACGACTGCCTGACGAAGGCTCGCGCGAAGTTTAGCGTGCGCGGAGCTCATTTTCGCTAAAATCTGTCCCTAACGTTCGCATTGAATGAAAGGGCAGCCATGGATATCCAACTTAAGACGGGATGCTTTGATGACGCGGCGTTGGTGCGCCGCGTCGTTTTTATGGACGAGCAGGGCTACGAGAATGAGTTTGACGCTATCGACGAGGATCCGAACTGCATCCATGTGACGCTCTATGTAGACGGTGAGCTTGCCGGTTGCTCGCGCGTGTTTCCCGAAGAGCTTGAGCGCGCAGCTGACGCAGAGGCTCCGGTGTCGCCGGCGTGCGACTTGGACGAAGGCGTCGCGGCGGGGGAGACCTACATTATGGGGCGCGTGGCCGTGCTGCCGAGCATGCGCCGTCGCGGTTTGGCGAGCAAGATTGTCGAGGCCAGTGATACGTGCGCGCGTGATGCCGGCGCCAAGCTCATTAAGCTGCACGCGCAGGAATACGTGCTGCCGCTCTATGCCAAGGCGGGTTACACGCAGATTGCCCCGGTGGACTACGAAGACGAGGGCCAGCCCCATGTTTGGATGGCCAAGCGCGTAGATGGCAGATAGGGACGTTCCTTTCCTGCCGGCAGTCGGGGACACTCCTTGGCAATTGGCGCATCAGAGCGTTTGGACATACAGTTTTTCGATTCCGTATGTATATATGCGCGCTAATGGGTTATAAAATCTAAGTCTGAACATAGCAGGTCTGCAATGCGGCTCGGGCAACCGGGCCGTTTTTGCGGACGGGGGTAGCGCGAAAGGACTGCACATGCGTCAATTTAAGACCGAGAGCAAAAAACTGCTCGACCTCATGATCAACTCCATCTACACCAATAAGGAAATCTTCCTGCGCGAGCTTATCTCCAACGCGAGCGATGCCGTCGACAAGCTCAACTTTAAGAGCCTGCAGGACCCGAGTGTCAAGCTCGACCAGGGCGACCTGGCTATTCGCGTCTCTTTTGATAAAGACGCCCGCACCATTACCATCTCGGATAACGGCATTGGCATGACCGCCGAGGAGCTCGAGCGCAATCTGGGCACCATCGCCCATTCCGGCTCCGAGGAGTTTAAGACTGAGAACGCCGAGCAGCAGGGTTCCGATGTCGACATCATCGGTCAGTTTGGCGTGGGCTTCTACTCTGCCTTTATGGTTGCCAGCCACGTAAAGGTTGTCAGCCGCGCCTATGGCGAGGACACCGCCCACGTTTGGGAGTCCGACGGTCTTGAGGGCTACACCATCGAGGATGGCGAGCGTGCTGAGCACGGTACCGATGTCATCCTGACGCTGCGCGAGAACGAGAAGCTCGACGCCGACGGCGAGGCCGAGACCTACGATCGCTTCCTGACCGAGTGGGGCCTCAAGAGCCTGATTCAGCAGTACAGCAACTATGTGCGCTACCCGATTCAGATGATGGTGAGCAAGAGCCGCCAGAAACCCAAGCCCGAGGACGCCGGCGACGACTACAAGCCCGAGTACGAGGACTACCAGGAGCTCGAGACCATCAACTCCATGACGCCGATTTGGAAAAAGCGCAGCTCCGACGTTGAGCAGAAGGATTACAACGAGTTCTACAAGTCCACGTTCCACGACTTTGACGATCCCGCGCGCACTATCAGCTTCCATGCCGAGGGTACGCTTGAGTACGATGCGCTGCTGTTTGTGCCGGGTCGCGCCCCGTTCGATCTGTACAGCAAGGACTACGAGAAGGGCCTGGCGCTCTACAGTTCCAACGTGCTGATTATGGAGAAGTGCGACGACTTGCTGCCCGACTACTACAACTTTGTGCGCGGTGTCGTGGACTCTGCCGACGTGACGCTCAATATTTCGCGTGAGACGCTGCAACAGAACCGTCAGCTCAAGGCCATTGCCAAGCGTGTCGAGAAGAAGATCACTGCCGATCTTGAGGACATGCGCGACAACGACCGCGAGGCCTACGAGAAGTTCTTTGAGAACTTTGGCCGCGGCCTTAAGTACGGCATCTACTCGAGCTATGGCATGAAGGCCGATGAGCTCGCCGACCTGCTACTGTTCTGGTCTGCCAAGGAGCAGAAGATGATTACCCTGGCCGAGTATGCCAAGGGCATGCCCGAGGATCAGAAGGCCATCTACTACGCCGCCGGCGACTCGCGTGAGCGCTTGGCCAAGATGCCCGTGGTAAAGGGCGTGCTCGAGCGCGGCTATGACGTGCTGTTGCTGACGCAGGATGTGGATGAGTTCACGTTCCAGGCTATGCGTGAGTACGTTGCCGCCGATATGCCTAAGATCTACGAAGACGACGCCGCCCGCGAGGCTGCCGAGAAGGCCGTTGCCGACGGTGCCGAGCCCGAGGTCGAGGATCGTCACCTGGAGCTCAAGAACGTCGCGACTGGCGATCTTGATCTGGCGACCGAGGACGAGAAGAAGGAGGCCGAGGACGCCACCAAGGAAAACGAGGACCTCTTTAGCGCTATGAAGGAGGCGCTCGGTGACAAGGTCGAGAAAGTTGCCGTCTCCGCGCGCCTGACCGATGCCCCCGCTTGCATTACCACCGAGGGTCCGCTTTCGCTCGAGATGGAGAAGGTGCTCCAGAAGGGGCCCGAGGGCGCGCCCGACGGCATGCCCAAGAGCCAGCGCGTGCTCGAGCTCAACGCCAAGCACCCGGTCTTCGCCAAACTCGTCGCTGCCCAGAAGGCCGGCGACGCCGACAAGATCAAGCAGTACTCCGGCCTGCTCTACGATCAGGCCCTGCTGGTCGAGGGCATCCTCCCCGAGGACCCCGTTGCCTTCGCGGCGGCTGTCTGCAACTTGATGTAGTTAAGTAGTTACGCCTTTGGGTCCGCCGTTCTAACGAACCTATTGGTTCCGTCGTTCTAACGAACGACGGACCGGTCGACGCTGCAAACGCCCCTAAGCGGCAATCTGACGTTCAATCGTCGGTCGCGTACCAAAGTACGCTTCCCTCCTCTTTCACGTCACCTTGCTCGCTCAGGGGCGTTTTCGCTGACTTATGCTCAACCTGCGACGCTTTCGTGGCCCTAAGTAGTCATCGGGGACGTTCTTGTTTGACTAGTCGTTTAAGAACGTTCCCAATGACTATTCGGATTGCTAATTTGTGCGGGCTGTGGTTTTGTGACCTGCTGAAATTAAAGATACTGTACAACTGTACACTAACTCATCTTCGTAGTATATTGCTACCCGCAAAACTCAGCACCATTGTGCCGCGAGGCACTAAAGCGCCTACGTACAATGGTTGTCGATAGTACGATTCGATTCAACGACAGGATGGATGGTCCAAGCGTGAGTCTCGGCAGCAAACTATCCAACGCAAAGGTCTCCTTTGCGATATTCAAGCGCGACATTAAGCGACTGCTTGTGAACCCCGTCGCCTTGGTGGTTACCCTGGGCGTGTGCGTTATCCCCTCGCTGTATGCCTGGTACAACATCGTGGCAAACTGGGATCCGTACGGAAACACCCAAGGTATCAAGATTGCCATCGCCAACAACGATCAGGGCACTCAGAATGACTTGGTGGGCGAGCTCAACGCGGGCGACCAGGTCGTCGATCAGCTCAAGGAGAACGATCAGCTGGGCTGGACCTTCGTCGATTCGGCCGCCGATGCCAAAGAGGGCGTCGAGAGTGGTGAGTACTATGCGGCCATCGTAATCCCCAAGAACTTCTCCGACAATCTTGTTTCGATGCTCGATGGCAATTACCATCAGCCGAAGCTCACCTATTACGTCAACGAGAAGAAGAGCGCTATTGCGCCCAAGGTCACCGACACTGGTGCCAATACCATCGAGGAGCAGATCAACTCGGAGTTTGTCTCCACGGTGGGCGAGACCGTCGCGGGCATTGCCAAAGATGCTGGCATCGACCTTAAAGACAAGGCGAACCAGACCCGGGATTCGCTGGCGGGCTCGGTGTCCGAGGCGTCTGATACCCTGGGCGAAGTACGCGATTCCATCGGCGACATGAACACCGCCATCGACAAGACGAGCAGCTCGATTGCTTCGGCCGATGCTGCGCTGGCGGGCCTGCAGGGGCAGGCGCCCTCTCTAACGCAGGCGATCTCCCAGGGCAACGACCTGCTGGGCGAGGCTCGCGCCACGGCGGGCAACTCTATCACCTCGCTCTCCAAGGCACTCTCGGAAGGTAGCCTTGCACTCACCAAGACGTCAGCCTCCGCGAACGCTGCGATTGGCAAGCTAACGGGTACGGTCACATCTACGACCACCCGCATCGACAACTCGCTCGAGTCTCTCCAGGCGACGATCGATCACAATAAGGCCGTTATCGGGCACTTGGAGATTCTCGTTAATGACACGTCGACAGGTTCCGAGGAAATTGACGCGCGCATTGTATCGACCATCGATTCGCTTCGCGAGCAAAACCAGAAGCTGCAGAGCATCAAGGATGGCCTTTCTGCACAGTCGAGCGCCATGGCAAACGACGCTACGGCAATCTCGAACGCGAGCAACGCACTCAACGCGGCAATTCAGACCGGTACGGCTAACCTCGGTCAGGCTCAGACCGATCTGGGTCAGAACGCACTTCCGAAGGCTTCGAGCGCGCTTGACTCCTTTGCCGCCGTTTCGGGCGATTTGACCGGCATTGTGTCGGGTATGACCCCCACGATAGCGAGCGCGCGCGGCACGCTAGCGCAGCTCGACGCCACGCTCAAGCAGGCAAAGACCACGCTATCCCAAACCGACGCCTCCCTTGCCAAGGTTCAGGACAAGCTCGCGACCGCCGCCAATGACATTGCGGCGCTGCAGACCTCTGAGTCTATGGGCGAGTTAGCCGACCTCATGGACGTCGACGTCAATGACGTGGCAGATTTCATGGCATCTCCGGTTGAGCTGACGTCCAAGTCAATCTATCCGGTCAAGAGCTTTGGCTCGGGCATCGCGCCCTTCTACACCAATCTGGCGCTGTGGGTGGGCGGCTATGTGCTCATCGCTATCTATAAACTCGAGGTCGACCGCGAGGGCATCGGTAGCTTTACGGCGCGTCAGGGCTACTTTGGCCGCTGGCTGCTGCTGGTGATCCTGGGCGCGTTCCAGGCCATTATCGTTACGGTGGGAGATTTGGTCATTGGCGTACAGTGCGTTAACCCGCTGCTGTTCGTGCTGGGCGGCATCGCGATTTCATTCACCTACGTCAATATCATCTATGCGCTGTCCACCACGTTTAAGCATATCGGTAAAGCCATTGGCGTCATCCTCGTCATTGTGCAGATCCCCGGCTCGTCGGGCATGTATCCCATCGAGATGATGCCCGGCTTCTTCCAATGGCTGCATCCGCTGCTGCCCTTCACTTATGGCATCAACCTGCTGCGCGAGACCGTCGGTGGCATGTATTCGTTCAACTACCTGTTCAACCTGTGCGTCCTGGGCGTGTTCCTTGCCATCGCGCTCTTTATCGGTCTGCAGCTGCGCCCGTTGCTGCTCAACCTAAATCTGCTCTTTGATAAGCAGCTTTCCACGACGGGTCTGATGATCTGCGAGTCCAACGACCTACCGCGCCAGCGCTATTCGCTGCGCACGGCCATGCGCGTCATGCTCGATTCGGATTCGTACCGTCGCGAGCTGCTCGATCATGCCGTGGCGTTTGAGCATCGCTACCCGTACTACATCAAGGGCGGTTTTGCCGCCGTGGTAGGCGTGCAGGTTCTGCTCTTTGTGCTTTCGACGGTGCTCGATATCGACAATAACGGCAAGATCATCCTGCTCGTTATCTGGATCATTTCGGTTATCGCCATCTGCGGCTGGCTCATCAACATCGAATACATCCGTGCGAGCCTCAATACCCAGATGCGTATCTCGGCGCTTTCGGACGAGGACCTTCGCCGCGAGATGCGCGAGCACACGGCGGCGATCCCTGCCGCCCGTCGCATGTTTGGTCTCAACGCCAGCGAGCGTGGCGCCAAGGGAGGCGAACAGCCTACGAGCCGTCTGCCGCATATCGGTGCGCATCGTAAGGCTCAAGATGCCGACGGCGCTGACAACGTAAACGGAAACGACGGGGACACCACCCCGCTTGGCAAGCACTCTAAAGGAGGTGAGGCATAAATGAAAAACATCCTGCACCTGTTTAAGCGCGATGTCCAAAACGTGTCTCGCTCCGTGATCGGCATGGTCGTCGTGATGGGCCTGATCATCGTGCCATGTCTCTATGCATGGTTTAACATCGCCGGAAGCTGGGATCCCTACGGCAATACCGGCAACCTTAAGATTGCAGTGGTCAACACCGATGAGGGTTACGAGAGCGATCTGATTCCCGTCGAGGTCAACGTGGGCGAAAACGTAACCGCCACCCTGCGCGGCAACGAGAACTTCGACTGGGTCGTCCTCAACGACCGCGATAAGGCGATTGAGGGCGTTAAGTCGGGCGCGTACTACGCTGCCGTCGTTATCCCTAAAACGTTTAGCGCCGACATGATGACGCTTTTCTCGACCGAGGTGAAGCACGCCGATATCGAGTTCTATGAGAACCAGAAGGCCAACGCCATCGCACAGATCGTGACTGAAAAGGGTTCGAGCGCCGTCCAGAGTCAGGTCAACGAGACCTTTACCAAGACCATCACGACCATCGGTCTTAAAACCGTGTCCAGCCTGCTCGACTACATGAGCACCGACCAAGTGAGCAACTTTATCGCCAACCTGTCCTCGACGCTGGGCGATTCGGTCCAGGACCTGCAGGACGTTCAGGCCAGCGCGACGTCGCTGGCGGGCATTTTGAGTTCCACGTCCGATTCGCTGACGTCGGCGGGCGGTATGCTCAAGCAGACGGGCACGGTCGATGAGTCGACTAAGCAGCTGATGGAGCATGCCAAGAGCGGTATGAGCGATTCCAAGGAAGCGCTGAAGGACGCCAACGACGCCATCAACGCCGCGATTGACGGAAGCGCGGGCTCGTTTGACAATGTGTCCGCCGAGCTTGCGAAGGCATTCGATGCCGCGAATCAACATGTGGACCTTACGGTGTCCCAGCTCAACGATGCCGCGGCGGCGCTCAACACGCGTGCCGACGATATCGATGCGATGACCGATCAGCTCCGTAACCTTGCCGACCAGGTAAGTGATGACAAGCTCAAAGACGGTCTCGAGTCCGCTGCGACGTCGCTGGGCAGAATTGCCGTGGAGTACCGCAACAATGCGAAGGACCTGACGGCGACCGCAAAGTCCCTTTCGGACGGCATGGCGGAGGTCAACAACTCGCGTGCCGAGGTCGACCAGGCCATCGCCGATGCCAAGGCGGGTATCTCGGGAGCCAAGTCCGACTACGATTCCACGTTCTCGGTTAAGGCCAAGGAGCTCAAGAAGACCATTTCGGGCGTTCTGGATTCCCTGAACGGTATCTCGGGTGACTTGGATAGCGCCGTGAGCGGTCTGACCGACGCCTCTGGCTCGCTCGCAAAGGGCCTCTCCAAGGCTGCGACGCTGGTCAACAAGGCTTCCGATCAGCTGGGTGAGGCATCGGACAAGATCAGCGCCTTTAAGGACGAGCTCGATGGCGCCCTGATGTCGGACGACCTTGCCACGATCAAGACGATGATCGGCAACGATCCCGAGGGTTTGGCCGTGTCGCTTTCCGGCCCCGTCGCGCTCGACCGCAAGCCGGTCTATCCGATCCGCAATTACGGTTCGGCCATGGCGCCGTTCTATACGATCCTGTCGCTGTGGGTCGGCTCGATCGTGCTGGCGGCCATGATGAAGGTATCGGTTGACGATGAGCTCATCAACGAGCTGATCCCCGTGCGCCTGCACGAGATCTACCTGGGCCGCTACCTGTTCTTTGGAGGTCTGGCCCTGCTGCAGGCGACACTCGTGTGCGCGGGCGACATCCTGTTCTTTGGCATCCAATGCGACAACCCGCTGCAGTTTGTACTTGCCGGCTGGGTCGCGAGTCTCGTGTTCTCCAATATTGTCTACACGCTCACCGTGTCGTTTGGCGATATCGGTAAGGCGCTCGCTGTCGTGCTGTTGGTTATGCAGGTCGGCGGTTCGGGCGGTACGTTCCCCATCGAGATGACCGGCCCTGTGTTCCAGGCGATCTACCCGTTCCTGCCGTTTACTCACGGCATCAACGCCATGCATGCCGCCATGGCCGGTGCCTACCATATGGAGTACTGGATTGAGCTAGGCATTCTGGCGAGCTATCTGATTCCGTCGCTGGCCCTGGGCGTCGTCTTCCGCCGCCCGGTCATCAAAGCCAACGACTGGATCATCGAAAAGCTGGAGTCGACCAAATTGATTTAGCGCGACAACGTGGCGTTGACGGAACATCGAGGCCTTCCGGCTCGACGCTTTAGTTGAGTGAATTGCATGAGCTGCTTGGTTGTTGTTACAGTAGCGGGGCGTGCCGGGGGTCCGGCGCGTCCCGTTTTTATTTGACCATGAGGCGGCATGCGGTCACGCGCGTGCGGACACCACGCCCAGATTGAGCGCGAGGATGCCCTATGCCCCAGCATGCCACTGACAATATCGAAATGATGCCCGACAGCCCTGTGGCTCGCGAGGACCTGGGTGCGGGCGGCACCTCCCGTGGTGCCGGTGCTCGTTCGCCGTTGTTCTGGAAAGTTCTACTGCTTTCGGTGGCGATTATCTGGGGTTACTCCTTTACCACTATGAAGGACGCGCTCGACACCATTCCGGTGTTTGAACTGCTCTACGTGCGCTTTCTGCCTGCGGCGTTGGTCATGTTTGTCATCTTCCACAAGCGCATCATCGCGCACCTCAACGCCCGCAATCTTATCGTCGGACTTGGAATGGGCACACTTATGTGGGCCGCCTACGTCCTGCAGACGGTCGGTCTGGCGCAAACCACGGCGGGCAAGAACGCGTTTTTGACGGGTACGTACTGCATCCTCGTGCCCTTTGCGAGCTATTTTCTGAGCGGCGAAAAACTCACCCGCTATAACCTGGGCGCGGCACTGCTGTGCTTGGCGGGCATTGGCCTGGTGGCGCTCGATAGCGTCGAGTTCAATATCGGCGATGCCATTACGCTGGGCGGCGCGGTCTTCTTCGCCATCCAGATGGCGGTGACCGCCAAGTACGGTCGCAAAATGGACATCAACGTCATCACGTTTTGGATGTTTGTGGGCAATGGCATCCTAAGCCTGGTCTCGTCGCTGCTATTCGAAACCCAGGCGCCTCTGTCCGTGTGGACGCCGAGCTTTATCAGTGCGATGGCGTTTCTCTCGGTGGGCTGCACATGCGTGGCTCTGCTCATCCAAAACGTCGGCCTGGCGCATGTCCCGGCTTCGACGGGCTCGCTGCTCCTTTCGATGGAGTCGCCTTCGGGCGTGTTGTTTTCGGTGCTGCTGATGGGGGAGGCGCTCACCTCGCGTCTGCTCGCCGGCTTTGTGCTTATCTTCCTGTCGATTATCTTGAGCGAGACTCACTTCGATTTTTTGCGTCGAAAGCCGCGCCCGCAATTGTAAACAACTTGTTGCGCCGCCCTCCTGGGGCGGCATTTTTTATGCCTCGCCCTTAAAGTTGTACCTTACACTTTACGCTATCAAAGTGCTTACCGCAAAAACGTTACTGGAGGGCATTTATGGCACCAGCTCAGTCCGATCTTCAACCGCAATCAGCGCCCAAGGCCACCGCAGCGGCGCAGGCCGCTATCGGTGACGGTCTCGTTGCAGAAGCTCAGGCTTTTGCAGACGAGCTCGCTGCGTGGCGACACGATTTACACCAGATGCCCGAGCTGGGTAATAGCCTCCCACAGACCTCTGCGTATATTCAAGCGCGCCTGACCGAGATGGAAATCCCATTTGCCACGCTCGTCGATGGTTCCTGTGTTGTGGGCCTTGTCGGCGCCGGTGCCGCCGCGGCCCAGGGCAATGGCGTCTGCACGGACGAACAGGCCGGTACGGTCATCATGCTCCGTGGCGACATGGATGCCCTGCCCGTTGCCGAAGAGTCAGGTGAGCCTTTCGCCTCTACGAACGGCTGCATGCACGCATGCGGACACGATATGCACGCGACGGCGCTGCTTGGTGCGGCGCGCCTGCTCAAGGCCCGCGAGTCCGCGCTTGTCGACGCCAACGCCACGGTTAAGTTGCTGTTCCAGCCGGGCGAGGAAACCTTTGAGGGTGCCCGCGCCGCCATCGCCGACGGTCTGCTGCAGAACCCGCGTCCCCAGGTCGCCTTTGCCATGCATGTCAATAGCCAGTCGCCGCTTGGCCTGGTGCTCTACGGCAGCCCGGCGCTCTCGGGCGTGTACGGTTTTCGCATCGCGCTTCAGGGCAAGGGCGGCCATGGCTCGAGCCCCGAGATCTGCATCGACCCCATCACGGCCGGCGTGCATGTGCATTTGGCGCTTCAGGAGCTTATCGCTCGCGAGGTGCCGGCGGCCAAGGAGGTCGCGCTTACCGTTGGCAAGTTCACCGGCGGTCAGGCCGCAAATGTCATTCCCGACACTTGTGTGCTCGAGGGAACGCTGCGTGGCTTCGATGTCGAGCTCATGGAGCACCTCAAGGCCCGCATCGCGGAGGTCGTCAAAGGCGTTGCCACGACCTATCGTACGCCGGCGACTATTGAGACGCTCTCGGATGTTCCCCCGCTCGTACTCGATGACGATATGACGCAGGCGTCGCTTGGCTACGTGGGCGCGGTGCTGCCCAAGTCCGCCTTCCTGCCGCTGTTCCACGCCATGGCGAGCGAGGACTTCGCGTTGATCTCGAGCGAGATCCCGAGTGCGTACTTTACCGTGGGCGCTGCCGTGACTGATACGGACGAGCATTTTGCTCAGCATCATCCCAAGGCACGTTTTAGCGATGCCGAGCTTCCCCTTGGCGCCGCGGCTTATGCCGCCGTCGCTTTGGGCTACATCGCCGACCACCGGTAGCACCCAATCTTGCTGCTCGTTTGTTTAAAAAAAGAACAGCATGTCTCAGCAACGTAAGTTCTTCCCCGGCTGGCTCGTGGTGGCCTCCGGCTTTGTGATCATGGCCACGTGCTACACCATTTTCGTCAACTGCATGAGCCTGTTCCAGCCGCTCATCGTCAGCGACTTGGGAGTATCTCTTGCGCAGTACAACATCTCCAATGCGATCTCCACGGTGGTGAGCGTTATCGGATCGCTTGTCATTGGCCATGTTGCCGACAAGGTTAGTGGTCGCATTTTGGGTTCGCTTACCGTCATAGCCACCTCGGCGGTGCTCGTGGGCATGAGCTTTGTCGGTGAGCTGTGGCAGGTCTACGTGCTCTTTGCCGTCTCGGGCTGCTTCGCTGTCGCCTCGACCCGCCTGCTCATTAGCCTGGTGACCGCCAACTGGTTTACGGCCAAGCGAGGCCTTGCCATCTCCATCGCACTTTCGGGCTCGGGCTTTGGCGGCGCCATTCTGTCTCCCATCGTGAGCTCGCTGATCGTGAGCGTGGGTTGGCGTTCCACCTTCTTGGTGCTTGCCGCCGTCTGCATTGTGGCGGCGCTGCCCATCACGGCGTATTCCTTCCGCACCAAACCTTCCGAGATTGGCCTGAAGCCGCTCGGCGAGAACCCGGGCGATCCGTCCGTCTCGACGGCTGGCGACAAGGACGAGCACACGGCTCCTGAGGTTAACGTTGGCTGGTCTCGCATCAAGAAGAGCCCGGCGTTTTGGCTGCTCGTCGTCGCCTTCCTCTTTATGGGCCTCGTTAACGGCGCCATCTACGATCGCTTTGGTTTGCGCTTTGGCAACGTGCTGGGTTCCGTTGCGTGTATTGTCGCCTGTGTGGCGCTGTGCTTCCCGACGACGGACCTTGGTCCTATTGTTGCCGCTGTGAGCTTTGGTATCGGAACGTGCATGGGCACCATCACGCCTACCATTGCCGCGTCCAAGCAGTTTGGCATGGCCGACCTCGGCAAGGTCACGGGCACCATTACCTCGCTCGAGATGGTCGGCGGCACCGTGGGCGCTATCGTCTCGGGCGTGCTGTTCGATGCCACGGGCTCCTTTGCGAGCACCTGGATTGTGTGCCTGGCATGCTCCGTTGTCATGCTCGTGTTCCTGCTGGCATCCGAGCCCATCGCCGCCAAGCTGCGCGCGAGCGTGGCGGGGGAGTAGACGTCCGTCGCTCTTTTCTATTTGCCCCGTTCTATCCGTGGCTGCCCTGGAGGCCGAATAGATGCTCGTACCATCATTCGGTTTCCAAGGCGGCCACGGATCACAAACAGCGGCGGCGCATCTGGCCGAACGAGTCCCCATACCCTCGTTCGGTCAGACGCGCCGCCGCTGTTTGTGTTTGTGCCGTATAATATCCACTACCTATGACGCGATACAAAAGAAAGGTGTTTGCCCATGCAGGCACAGAAGGCGGAGGGAACCCGCGACCTTATCGGCGCCGAGATGCGCGCCTGGCAAAAGATGCAGCAGATTGCGGCCAGCGTATTCGAGCCGTTTGGCTTTAAGCCCATCGAGACGCCCGCGATCGAGCAGGTGGACGTCTTTGTCCACGGCATCGGCCAGTCGACCGACGTCGTGCGCAAGGAGATGTTCCGCGTGTTTAGCGGCGCCAACCTGGAGCGCGTCTTTACCGAGGGTACCGATACCAAGCTCAAGCCCAAGCAGCGCCTGGCACTTCGCCCCGAGGGCACGGCCGGCGTGGTGCGCGCCGTCGTCGAGAACAATCTGGTGCCCCAGGGCTCCACGCCGTTTAAGGCGTACTACGCCGAGGCCATGTTCCGCGGCGAGCGTCCCCAGAAGGGCCGCCTGCGCCAGTTCCACCAGGTGGGCATCGAGTGGCTCGGCGCTCCCGATCCGGCGGCAGACGCCGAGTGCATCATTATGCTCATGGAGTTCTACAAGCGCCTGGGCTTCGATCTTTCCAAGCTTCGTCTGCTCATCAACTCGATGGGTGACGCCCAGTGCCGTCCGGCTTACCGCGAGCAGGTTAAGCAGTTCATCCTCGATCACGCCGACGAGATGTGCGATGAGTGCCGTGAGCGCGCCGAGCTCAACCCGCTGCGTGCCTTCGACTGCAAGAACGACCATTGCCGCGAGATCATGGCCGACGCGCCGCTGATGGGTGACAACCTGTGCGATGAGTGCCGCGAGCACTACGAGCAGGTCAAGCGCTATCTGGATGCCGCCGGTATCGAGTATGTCGAGGATCCCACCCTGGTGCGTGGTCTGGACTACTACACCCGCACCGTCTTTGAGGTCGAGGCTCCCGGTGCCGGCGTCGGCTCCATCGGTGGCGGCGGCCGCTACGACGGCCTGGTCGAGCTCGAGGGTGGCAAGCCCACGGCGGGCGTCGGCTTTGCCGTCGGTTTTGAGCGCGCCCTGCTGGCCCTGCAGGCCTTTGGCAGCGATTTGGGTGCCGATGAGGCCCCGTGCGTCTATGTCGCCAACGCTGGCAAGGAGCTGCGCCAGAACGTCTTTGCCATTACGCAGGAGCTTCGCGCCGCAGGCATCGTGACCGAGGCCGACTATCAGGGCCGTTCGCTCAAGGCTCAGTTTAAGCAGGCCGATAAGGTGGGCGCCAAGCTCATCTTGGTCCTGGGCGGCGACGAACTTGCCGCCGGCAAGGTCAAGGTACGCGACATGCAGAGCCATGACGAGGTTCTCGTCGATCTGGCCAACGTCGTCGAGGCGGTTCGCGAGCGTCTGTAGCGTATGATTTTTGAGCTGCGGACCCGCTAACATGTCCCGCTCGCGACGAGCTATTGTTACGGGGGTGTTTCGCATTTATGCGGAATGCCCTCGCTTGCATATGCCGCCCACCGAGAAATACGACCATTTGGGGCAAAAACCCTTGCAATGCAGAAAATACTTTTGTGTGGTAAAGCGCAATCAGTGTCGAAAGTATTTCTCAAACGCCTATAATGAATACCGCATGTTACGTGCATAGAAGGAGGAATGGGAGGAAACGTGGCTGAGAACCTAAGCAACCAGTCTGTACCCGAAGCCGCGGCGCGCGTCGCTGCCGTGGTCAACCGCCTCGTTAACCGAATCGGCTCGAATGCCGAGTCCAGGGAGCGTCTCGCCGAGATCGAGATCCCCGAGGAGCTGCGCGACAATCTGGCGCTGTTCTTGCGCCTGGAGCGCCGTGTGCTTAGCGAGTATGATCCCGAGATCGCGGACCTGTTCGACAAGATTTTGACAGCCGAGATTGTGGTCAATGCCGGCAACCCCGGTACCTGCGCTGCCGACGAAGCCGTCGACGAGCAGGGCGTGCCCACCGCCGACGAGCCCACTGCCGTGGCATTTCGTGAGGTCGTCGATTTGATCGACAGCCTGCCGCTCGATAAGCAGCAGGTCATCGTTCGCGCCTTTACGAGCTTTTTCCATCTGGCAAACCTGTCGGAGGAGAACTACCGTGTGGCGCAGCTGCGCGAGCGCGAGGCCGGTGCGTCGACCGATACCGAGGTCGATCCTGCCAACGAGCTTACCGTTGCCTATCACCAGCTGGTGAATGAGCTGGGTGTCGAGGGTGCCAACGAGCTGCTCGACAAGCTCGAGTTCCACCCTGTCTTTACCGCACATCCCACCGAGGCCCGTCGTAAGGCCGTCGAGGGCAAGATCCGCCGTATCTCCAACCTGCTGGAGGAGCGTCCGCGTCTGGGCGGCTCCGACCTGGTGGAGAACGAGCGCCATATGCTGCAGGAGATCGACGCCCTGGTGCGTACGAGTCCCATCGCGCTCAAGAAGCCCACGCCGGTCGAGGAAGCCGATACCATCATCGACATCTTCGATAACACGCTGTTCGACGTTATCCCCGTTATCTATCGTCGTTTTGACGATTGGGTGCTGGGCGACAAGGCCGGTACTGTGCCGCCGCTGTGCCCGGCGTTCTTCCATCCCGGCAGCTGGATCGGTTCCGACCGCGACGGTAACCCCAACGTCACCGCCAAGGTGAGCCGTGAGGTCGCCGCCAAGTACTTTACGCACATGGTGCTCAAGCTCGAGGACAAGTGCCGCCACATCGGCCGCAACCTCACGCTCGAGGCTACCTACAGCAAGCCGTCGGCCGAGCTCATTAACCTGTGGAACCATCAGGTCGAGATGAGCCCTCGTTACACGGCCCGCGCCGAGCTGATCTCCGAGCACGAGCCGCATCGCGCCGTCATGCTCGTCATGGCCGACCGCCTGAACGCCACCGTCCGTCGTATCACCGACACCATGTACCACAGCGCCGACGAGTTCCTGGATGACCTGCGCGTCGTCCAGCGTTCGCTGGCCGCCTGCGGTGCCGTCCGTGCTGCCTACGGCCCGGTCCAAACCATCATCTGGCAGGTCGAGTCCTTCGGCTTCCATATGGTCGAGATGGAGTTCCGTCAGCACTCCGTGGTGCATGCCCGCGCCCTTAAGGATATCCACGAGAACGGTATCCATGGCGACCTGCAGCCCATGACGCGCGAGGTCATCGATACCTTCCGCGCTATCGGCTCCATCCAAAAGCGCTACGGCAAGAAGATGGCGCACCGCTACATCATCTCGTTCACCAAGAGCGCCCAGCATGTGGCCGACGTCTTTGAGCTTGCCCACCTGTCCTTTGCACACGAGGAGGATGTCCCCGAGCTCGACGTGATCCCGCTGTTCGAGCAGCTCGAGGACCTCGAGGGCTGCGTCGACGTGCTCGACCAGATGCTTACGCTGCCCGTGGTGCAAAAGCGCCTTGCCCAGACCAACCGCCGCATGGAGGTCATGCTGGGCTATTCCGACTCCTCCAAGGACGCCGGTCCTACCACGGCCATGCTCGCGCTGCACTCCGCGCAGGAGCGCATCGCCAAGTGGGCCGAGAAGAACGATATCGACCTGGTGCTCATGCACGGTCGCGGCGGTGCCGTGGGCCGTGGTGGCGGCCCGGCCAATAAGGCCGTGCTGGCGCAGCCCAAGGGTTCGGTCAACTGCTTCTTTAAGCTCACCGAGCAGGGCGAGGTCATCTTTGCCCGTTACGGCAACCGCACGCTGGCTCAGCGCCATGTTGAGTCCGTTGCTGCCGCAACGCTTTTGCAGTCGGCCCCGAGTGTCGAGAAGACCAACACCGAGACCACGCAGAAGTTCTGGGATATGGCCGAGAAGCTCAACACCGCAAGCCACGAGCGTTATCTGGACCTGCTGAACACCGAGGACTTTACACCGTGGTTCTCGACCGTGACGCCGCTGACCGAGGTCGGTCTGCTGCCGATCGGCTCGCGTCCCGCCAAGCGCGGCCTGGGTGCCAAGTCGCTCGACGACCTGCGTACCATTCCGTGGATCTTCAGCTGGAGCCAGGCACGCATTAACCTGGCCGCTTGGTACGGCCTGGGCACCGCCTGCGAGCAGTTTGGCGATCTGGACCAGCTTAAGGCTGCCTACCAGGAGTGGCCGTTCTTCCGCACCTTTATCGACAACATCGAGATGTCGATCGCCAAGACTGACCAGCGCATCGCCAAGATGTATCTGCACCTGGGCGATCGCCAGGATCTATCCGAGAAGGTCTTCACCGAGATGCAGCTCACTCGTAAGTGGGTCCTTGCCATCGTCGGTGACGAGTGGCCGCTGCAGCGCCGCCGTGTGCTTGGCTGTGCCGTTCGCGTGCGCAACCCCTACGTCGACGCCCTGTCCATCGCCCAGGTCCGCGCCCTTCGCGAGGTGCGTATGAACCAGGACGAGATGACCGAGGAGAAGAAGGCCGAGTACATGAGCCTGATTCTTTCGACTGTGACCGGCGTCTCGGCAGGATTGCAGAACACGGGGTAATCGATAGCCCTGTGGCTCTCACCGGGACCCGACGGGTTTCCCTCTGAATGCGTCCTCGCACTTGAAGCCCCCTTATCCTGCTCCTTCGGAGCTGCGGATAAGGGGGCTTCGTGCTGCGGAATGCATTCAGAGGGAAACCCGTCGGGCCCCTTCGTCCTCGGTCTTCGGGGATTGGGGCTGAAGGGAATAAAGCGCGCTTCGCGCTTAGTGTGGAGTGCGGCGAGGGCTTCTTGCGTCCTGCGGAGTGCGCCGGAAAGTAAACATACGGCGGCCCCTGCGATGTCCGGTCTTCGGCGGATTACTGGCTGGGGGAATAATGGCGCGCTTCGCGCGTTTGGAAAAGGCTTCGTGCTGCGGAATGCATTCAGAGGGAAACCCGTCGGGTCCCTTCGTCCTCGGTCTTCGGCGGATTACTGGTTGAAGGGAAGAAAGGCGCGCTTCGCGCCTTACGACTGTAGCGGCTGCGGTCCCGTTTGGGATCGCGGCCGTTTTGTTGTGGGTCAAATATGAACGTTGTGTTAATGAGTCGGTAGACGGTGGTGTTTTTCGGTGAGCGGCGTATCCTTCCAACGGTTTATCTAGTGTGTCAGTTGAAAAGGAAGAGGGCGCTCGTCATTGTTTGAATGTGAACTGCCGTTTGACCACAAGACGTTGCATCTGGAGCTCGAGGATAAGAACTTCGCGGGTGTGATGGAAGGTCATCAAAACGAGTTTAAGACCACGAAATCGCAGGAAGAGCTGGTAGAGGAGTCACTTGCCAACCCTTATGGCTCGCCTTCGCTCGAGGAGCTTTGTGCTGGCAAGAGAGATATCGTCATTATTAGCTCCGATCATACGCGCCCCGTTCCCTCGCGTGTGACGATGCCTATTCTGCTGCATCACATCCATTCCGCTGCACCCGAGGCTCGCGTGCGTATTTTGGTTGCTACGGGTATGCATCGTCCGTCGACGCACGAGGAACTCGTCAACAAGTATGGCGAGGAGATTGTTGCCAACGAGGAAATCGTTATGCACGTCGCGACTGACGACAGCATGATGAAAAAGATTGGCACCCTGCCTTCCGGTGGCGAGTGCATCATCAACAAGATTGCCGCCGATTGCGATCTGCTGCTTGCCGAGGGCTTTATTGAGCCGCACTTCTTTGCCGGTTTCTCTGGTAGCCGCAAGTCCGTCCTGCCTGGCATCGCCAGCTACAAGACCATCATGTACAACCACAACGGCCAGTTTGTGAATGATTCCCACTCGCGTGCCGGCAACCTGTGCCACAACCACGTGAGCGAGGACATGTTTGCTGCCGCCGAGATGGCTCACCTTGCCTTTGTGCTTAACGTGGTGCTCAACGGCAAGCACGAGGTCATCGGCTCCTTTGCCGGCGATATCCACAAGGCGCACGAGGCCGGCTGCGAGTTCGTGAAGAGCCTTGCCGGCGTTGAGCCCGTCGAGTGCGAGATTGCCATCACCACCAACGGCGGCTACCCGCTCGACCAGAACATCTACCAGGCTGTGAAGGGCATGTGCTCTGCCGAGGCCACGCTTCCCGAGGGCGGCGTGATTATCGATGTCGCCGGTTGTGCCGACGGTCACGGTGGCGAGGGCTTCTATCACAACATCGCCGACAACGATCCTGCGGAGTTTGAGCGCGCCTGCATCGACCGTCCTAAGGACGAGACCCTGCCCGACCAGTGGACGAGCCAGATCTTTGCCCGCATCCTGGCGCATCACCCTGTGATCATGGTTACCGACCTGTGCGATCACCGGATGATCAAGGATATGCACATGACGCCGGTCAACACCCTCGATGAGGCGCTCAAGCTCGCCTTTGAGATGAAGGGTGCCGATGCCAAGGTGGCCGTCATTCCCGATGGCCTGGGCGTTGTCGTCGCTCAGCACTAGTACGCGGCCTAAACGAATCGTTTATAACCGACAAGAAAGATAAGGTTTTATGCTTACCAAACTCCTCTGCGAATTCGGCGCAACGGCCCTCATGATCATCTTTGGCGTGGGCGTGCACTGCGATACCGTGCTCAAGGGCACCAAGTATCAGGGTTCCGGCCATATGTTTGCCATCACCACTTGGTCTTTTGGCATCTCGGTCTGCCTGTTTGTCTTTGGCGGCGCCGTGTGCATGAACCCGGCTATGGTGCTCGCCCAGTGCATCGTAGGTCTGGTGCCGTGGGGCAGCTGCATCCCCTTCATGATCGCCGATATGCTCGGCGGCTTTGTGGGCGCTGTAATCGCTTGGCTTATGTACGCCGATGAGTTCAAGGCTTCCGAGGGCGTCGTCGACCCCATTGCCCAGCGCAACATCTTCTCGACCAACCCCACCACCGAGGGCACCAACTATGCCCGTAACTTCTTCTGCGAGGCTATCTGCACCTTCGTGTTCATCAGCGCCATCCTTGCTGCTGCTAGCCGCGCCGGCGAGAACGTTCTGATGCTCGCTATCTGCGTCGGTCTGATCGTTTGGGCCGTCGGCATGGGCATGGGCGGCATCACCGGCTTCGCCATGAACCAGGCTCGTGACCTTGGTCCTCGCATGGCCTATCAGGTGCTGCCGATCAAGAACAAGGCCGATAACAACTGGAAGTACGGCCTGCTCGTTCCTGGCATCGCGCCGTTTGTCGGTGCCGCTCTGGCCGCGCTGTTTGTGCATGGTTTCTTGGGCATGTTCTAGTCCAAGGCTACATAGGTTGTTCGCCGTCCGCATGGGGTAACTTCCCAGCGCGTCCTCGGACATGCAAAAAGGCTCGCTGCGCACTTTATGCGGCGAGCCTTTTTGCGTCCTGCGGAGTGCGCTGGGAAGTTACCCCATGCGGACGGCTGCGGGGTCTTTGTTGCGTTCGCACAAGCAACCCAACATATATATCTGAATTTGGATGGGAGGGGCTTGTTGCTGTTGGGGGGCATTGAAGCGCGAGTGGCACTTTGGGATGCGTGGCGGCCTGGGTTGGGGCGATGCTTTAGGTTGAGCCTCTTACTTAGTTGAAGAGGGGTTTTATGGCTGATAGGTAGTCTTTGGCTACTTCGGCCTTATCTGCTTGGAAGTTGTGCCAGGCCCACCATTGGACCATTCCTACGAAGCTTGAGGCTATGTGGTGTAGTAGGAAGCTGCGGTCCATGGTGCCGGCGGGGCCGTTTGGGTCGGTAGGGACGGTTTCGGCTGCGCGCGACATGATGGTCTTGCGGAGACAGTCGGCGAAGACGCGGGAGCCGGCGCCGGCTACGAGGGCTCGAACGCCCTGACGGCGTTCCCAGAGGTTGTTGAGGATATGCTCGACCTGCACGAGTGGGTCGTCGAGCGGTGTGCCATCGTCGTCGAGGGCGTGGGTGCAGATGTCGCTCACGAGCTCGGACAGTAGGTCGTCTTTGCTCTTAAAGAGGCCGTAGAATGTCGCGCGGCCTACGTGGGCGCGCGCGATGATGTCGCCGACGGTGATCTTGCCGTAGTCCTCTTCGCGTAGCAGCTCGGAGAACGCCGCGACGATCGCGGCGCGGCTTTTGGCCTTGCGGGCATCCATGGCTATGCGTCCTCGTCAACGAGGAGACAACGGAGCGTGCCGGAGCAACCCTCGTAGGGGCGTTTGCCGGCGCCGTAGCCGACGGCTTTGATGCGGTAACGGGCCGGCAGGTGCTCGGACGTGCGCAGTGCGGCGACGATGGCGGCGCCCGTGGGCGTCACGAGCTCGCCGGCGACCGGTGCGGGCGTGAGAGCGATATTGCCTGCTTGGCATAGGTTGATGACGGCGGGCACCGGGATGGGCATAAGGCCGTGGGCGCAGCGGATGGTGCCGTGGCCCTCGGAAAGCGACTCGACCACGATGTCCTCAATACCCAGGTCATCGAGGCAGATAGCGACAGAGCAGACGTCGACGATGGAGTCGACGGCGCCTACCTCGTGAAACAGGACGGTGTCGGGCGTTTTGCCGTGAGCCTTGGCCTCGGCAGCAGCGAGTACGGAAAAAATGGCAAGGGCGCGACGCTTGGCGCCATCGCTTAGCTGTGAGCCGTCGATGATGGCGGTGACGTCCGCCAAAGAACGGTGGTGGTGGGCGTGATGGTGACCCTCGTGGCCATGACCGTGGCCCTCATGGTCATGCTCGTGGCAGTGCTCGTGTTCATGCCCGCCATGATCATGATGGTGGTGCTCATGCTCGTGTGTGTGCTCGGCAGCTGCTTCGTTGCCGTAGAGCCAGGCCATGTCGTGGTCGTGGTTCTCGAGCTCCTCTGCCAGCTGAACGTCAAAGTCGCAGGCGTCGATGCCATGCTTGTTTACGCGCGTCACGGAGATCGAAAAGCCGTCGACCGGCAGCGTGGCGAGCTGTTCGCGCAGGTGCTCCTCGCTGGCGCCCAGGTCGAGCAGGGCCGCGACGGTCATATCGCCGCTGATGCCCGAGGTGCCGTCGATGATAAGCGTATGCTGATGGTTGGACATGGAATGCTCCTTAACGGGCGCGGGATGTACCGGCGCTCAGATGATTGATAAGACTTGCCTGGTAGGCGGCACCAAAGCCGTTGTCGATATTGACGACCGAAACGCCACTGGCGCAGGAGTTGAGCATGGCGAGCAGCGCGGCTACGCCACCAAAGCTCGCGCCGTAGCCCACGCTGGTGGGAACGGCAATGACCGGACAGCTCACCAGGCCGCCGATAACGCTCGCCAGGGCGCCTTCCATGCCGGCGATGGCGATGACCACCTGCGCCTGGGCAAGTTCCTCGGCATGAGCGAGCAGGCGGTGCAGGCCGGCGACACCCACGTCGTAGAGGCGGTCGACCTCGTTGCCGTAGAACTCGGCCGTCAGTGCCGCCTCTTCGGCGACGGGCAGGTCGCTCGTGCCGGCGCAGGCGACGACAACGCGTCCGTTACCGGTGGGGGAGGGCTTGCCACCCACCAGGGCGAGCTGGGCGTTCGGGGCATATCCCAGGTCGATGCCGTTGCCGAGAAGCTCCGAGGTACGGGCTGCTTTTTCGCTGTCCAGGCGCGTGACCAGGATGCGCTCCTGACCGGCATCGCGCAGCGCTTCGATAATGGCGGCAATTTGCTCGGCGGTTTTACCGGCGCCGTAGACAACCTCGCCGGCTCCCTGACGCACCCCGCGCGAAAGATCGAGCTGCGCAAAACCCAGATCGGCGGTTGGCGCCGTCTGGAGGCGCGTGAGGGCGACTGCCGGGGTGACTACTCCGTCGGCAACATCGCTCAGCAATTGCTCAAGATCTCGCTTATCCATATATGTTCCCTTCGACGGCGCAAAGTCTAGCACTCAAAGGGTATGTTTCCGAACACTAAGACAAAATTGTTCGGAAACTATAGGACAGACTGATTCTATTGTTAGAAGGATCGACTAGTCGCGCAGGATGATATCCATGGCGAGTATCAGGTTGCGCTCGTCGATGGCAAACGGGGCGGCTTCGCGCGTCTTGGGCTTGGCGCAAAACGCGATGCCCGTGCCCGCGGCCTGAATCATGGGGATGTCGTTGGCGCCGTCGCCGATCGCGACGGTGTGGGCCATGTCGACACCGCACTCAACTGCCCAATCTAGCAGCTGAATGAGCTTGGATTCCTTGGTCACAATGTCTGCCGCCAGCTTACCCGTGAGCTTGCCGTCCACGACTTCCAGACGGTTGGCCAGGCAAAAATCGATGCCCGCGGCGGCCACGATCTTGTCGGCGACCTCGTGGAAGCCGCCGCTCACCACGCCGACCTTCCAGCCCTTGCTGTGCGCCGAGCGCACAAGCTCCAGCGCGCCGGGAGTAAACGTCACGCGCTCAAAGGTGCGCTCGAACACGCTCTCATCCAAGCCGGCAAGCAGCCCCACGCGCTCCTCGAGCGCCTGCTTAAAGTCAAGCTCGCCGCGCATGGCGCGTTCGGTGATCTGTGCAACTTGCTCTCCCACGCCGGCTTCCTCGCCCAACAGGTCGATGACTTCCTGGTTGATGAGCGTGGAGTCGATATCCATAACGATGAGGCGTGCAGTCATGGCGGGCCTTTCCGAGTGCAGTTGTATTGGGGCACATTGTCGCACGCGGCGCGCCTGGGCGACGGCCAGGCCGCGTCAATTGTTTCGTCTCCGTCAAGTCTTTGGGCAAGAGTTACTTTTTCGCGGTACATCGACACAGGTGCGATAAGATAGAACGCCATGTCCGGCTGCGCGGTTTACGCAGGCTGGGCAAATCTGTACGACGCCGCCCGGAACGACACGGGGCGGCACAGATCCATAAAGGAGGATCACTGGTATGAGCCAGACCCGTCCCATCGATGAGCATTCCATGCACACCCGTACCTGCGGCGAGCTTCGCTTCGAGAACGTGGGCGAAGAGGTCACCCTCACCGGTTGGGTGAGCCGTCGCCGCGACCACGGCGGCCTTATCTTCTGCGACCTTCGCGACCGCGAGGGCATTACGCAGCTCACCTTCGACCCCGAGCACTCCGATGGCGATGCCTTTAAGATCGCCGAGACCATGCGTCCCGAGTGGCCCATCAAGATTCACGGCGTCGTGCGCGCCCGTGGCGAGGAGACCACCAACACCAAGCTCGCGACCGGCGAGATCGAGGTCCTGACCGACCACGCCGAGGTGCTCAACACGTCCGTCACCCCGCCGTTCCAGATCGAGGACGGCATCGAGACCAGCGAGGACACTCGCCTGCGCTATCGCTATCTGGACCTCCGCCGTCCCGAGATGATGGCCAACCTCAAGCTGCGCTCCGACTTCACCTTTGCCATTCGCGAGGCGCTGCACAACCGTGAGTTCATGGAGGTCGAGACGCCCTCCCTGTTCAAGTCTACGCCCGAGGGCGCCCGCGACTTCATCGTCCCCAGCCGCATCCAGCCGGGCAACTTCTACGCCCTGCCGCAGTCCCCGCAGCTTCTGAAGCAGCTGCTCATGGTCGGTGGCGTCGAGCGCTACTACCAGGTTGCCAAGTGCTTCCGCGACGAGGACCTGCGCGCCGACCGTCAGCCCGAGTTCACCCAGGTCGATATCGAGATGTCCTTCGTGGACCAGAACGATGTCATGAGCGCACTCGAGGAGGTTCTTGCCGATGCCTTCGGTCGCATGGGTGTCGAGATGCCCACGCCGCTGCGTCGCATGAACTACTGGGAGGCCATGGACACCTATGGCTCCGACAAGCCCGATACCCGCTACGGCATGCACCTGGTCGACCTGACCGACATCTTTGCCAACTCCAAGTTCAAGGTCTTCGCGACCGCTGCGAACGAGGAGGGCTCTGTCGTCAAGGCCATCAACGCCAAGGGCGCCGGTGCCTGGGCGCGTGCCAAGATCGATAAGCTCGCCGGCGTGGCCTCCACGTTTGGCGCCAAGGGCCTGGCCTGGATCGCCTTCCGCGAGGACGGTTCCATCAACAGCCCCATCGTCAAGTTCTTCTCGGACGAGGAGATGGCGGCTCTGCGCGAGCGCATGGACGTCGAGCCCGGCGACCTTGTGATGTTCGCCGCCGGCCCGCGCCTGCTCTCCGACGAGATCCTGGGCGGTATGCGTTCGCACATGGCCAATGCGCTCGAGATCAAGCGCGAGGGTCACGACTTCCTGTGGGTCGTCAACTTCCCGCTGTTCCATTGGGACGAGGATCGCAAGGCCTATGCTGCCGAGCATCAGCCCTTTACCCTGCCGACCGAGACCGACATCGCCAAGATCGAGGCCGATCCGCTGGCAGCCGGTTCGTGCACCTACGACTTTGTCATGGACGGCTTTGAGGCCGGCGGCGGCGGTATGCGTATCCACAACGCCGAGATGCAGATGTCCATGCTCAAGCTCCTGGGCTTTACCGAGGAGCGCGCCGAGTCTCAGTTTGGCTTCCTCATGGAGGCTCTCAAGTTTGGTGCGCCCCCGATGGGCGGCTTCGCCCTGGGCCTGGACCGTGTGTGCATGCTGCTCACCGGCTCCGACTCCATCCGCGATGTCATGGCGTTCCCCAAGACGGCCAGCGGCTCCGATCTCATGTCGGGCGCCCCGAGTGCCGTTAGTGGCGCCCAGCTCAAGGACGTCAGCCTGCGCCTGATGTAGGCAAGCGACTACATATTGCTTGTAACGAGGGAAGGACGTGTGCCTTCCCTCGTTTTTTATGCGCGGGCGTTGCGAGGGCATAGGTTGACTGGGCGTCGCGGAAACTGCGTCCCAGAATTTGCACCCAGAGCGGGATGGGCTTTCCGCTAGGGCCGCTCAGCGGAAACTGCGACCCGGAATTTGCGTCCAGAGTGGGCTGCGGTTTCCCAAACAGGGCCCTTTGGGAAACTGCGACCCAGACTCCAGCCAAATAACGGGACGCACTTTCCAGTCGAGCTTCTGGCGGGTCTCGACAAGCATCTAACGCTACAATAACTACCACGTGGCTGGGTTTGCCGGCCGAATGTGCGACGTCGTGGGAGGGGACATGGTCGAGTTTACAAAGACGATTAAAGATCCGTTGGGATTGCATGCCCGCCCGGTTGCGCTGCTCTATGACATTATTGCCAAGCATCGTAGCAACGTATCGGTCAGCATCGGCGATCGCCATACCGACGGCCGCGATGTGATGGGGCTCATGGCTCTCTACGGCGAATGTGGCGAAGACATCGTGTTCCGCGTTTCGGGCGTGGATGAGGCCTCCTGCGTCACGTCGATCAGAAACCTCTCGCTTTAACCGCAATAATGTGGCAAAGGGGCAGCCCCCTCTGTTGCATAAATTGGTATGACAAGGCACCGCAAAGAGACAGTCTTTGCGGTGCCTTCTTTGTTTCATATAGGAAACTTTTCCGAAAACTGAATGGGGACCCTTTCCAAAAAGTTAACCACGTGCTAGTTTACTGTAGCGAACATAGACGTGGTTAACTTTTGCTGCGTCGATGTTGAGGACGAACTGACGTTAGGAGCACACTCATGTCTTGCGGACCGCAGATGCCGGCCATGCCGCTTTCGATGGTGAAAGCGGGCGAAACCGTGCGCGTGTCTCGTGTAAAGGGCAATGAGGACATGAAGCACCACCTCAAGGACCTCGGCTTTGTCGAGGGCAGTGAGGTTCACGTGGTGAGTTCGAGTGGCGCCAATATCATCGTCACGGTGCTGGGCGCACGCTTTGGTATCGATTCCAAGGTTGCCATGCACATCATGACCGTCAGTTAGTCCGCAGCATTTAAAAAACCGAAAGGGGGACAAGTAAATGAAGACGTTGGGTGACGTTAAGGTGGGCGAGAGCTCCACCATCGTCAAGCTTCACGGTGAGGGTGCGCTTCGCCGCCACCTTATGGACCTGGGGCTCATCAAGGGCACTTCGTTCAAGGTCGTAAAGGTTGCACCGCTCGGAGATCCGGTCGAGATCAACGTGCGTGGCTACGAGCTCTCCATCCGCAAGGAGGAGGCTGCCGTCGTCGAGGTCCAGTAAGGGCCGGCGGCACATATTTCTGCAGATAAAGTTAGGTTTTTCTAACTTAAACTTGCAACGTTGAAGCACATTATCCAGCCCGCGCGGAGAAAGCAGCGCAGGCACACAAGGAAGAAGGATTGAATGGCGGATTCTCAGATCCATGTCGCGCTGGCGGGTAACCCCAACTGCGGCAAGACCACGCTTTTCAACCTGATCACCGGCGCCAACGGCTACGTTGGCAACTGGCCCGGTGTCACGGTTGAGAAAAAGGAAGCCAAGCTCCTGAGCGACAAGAACGTTACCATCACGGACCTCCCCGGCATCTACTCGCTTTCCCCCTATAGCCCCGAGGAGCAGTGCTCGCGCGATTACCTCATGAGCGGCGAGCCCGATGTCGTCGTCCAGGTGGTCGACGCCACCAACCTCGAGCGCAACCTGTACCTAGCGCTTCAGGTTATCGAGACCGGCCTGCCCGTGGTCGTCGCCCTTAACATGGCCGACTTGGTCGAGAAGAACGGCGACAAGATCGACACGGACAAGCTCTCCAAGAAGCTCGGCTGCCCGGTCATGATGATCTCGGCCCTTAAGAACAAGGGCATCAACGAGCTGTTCGAGCAGGTCAAGAAGTCCGCTGCTTCCAAGGGCCAGGTGCCGGAGCACAAGTTCGATTCCTCCATCGAGGACGTTCTGGACCACATCGAGAACAACCTGCCGGCGAGCGTTCCCGCCAACAAGCGTCGCTACTACGCTGTCAAGCTGTTTGAGCGCGACGCGGACGCCTGCAAGCTCATCAACCTCACCAAGGAGAAGGCCGCTCGCGTCGAGCAGCTGGTCGCCCAGTGCGAGCAGGATTGCGACGACGACGCCGAGTCCATCATCACCGGCGAGCGCTATGGCGTGATTGCCCACATTATCGACGAGTGCATGACCAAGGCTCCTGCCAAGATGAGCACCTCCGAGAAGATCGACCGCGTGGTTACCAACCGTATCCTGGGCCTGCCGATCTTTGTGGTCATCATGTTCTGCGTGTACTACATCGCCGTTTCCACCCTGGGCGGCACGGTGACCGACTTCACCAACGACCAGCTCTTCGGCACCGACGGCTGGTACGTGCTCGGTCAGGGTCGTGACGCCTATGACGCAGCTGTTGAGGCTGCGGGCGACAACGCCGACTCGGTCGACCCAGCACAGTACGGCCCCTATGTCCCCGGCATCACCACCGTGGTGCACGACGCCCTTGTGGCGGGTGGTACCGAGGACGGCGGCCTGGTCGATTCGCTGGTCTGTGACGGTATCGTCGGCGGCCTGGGCGCCATCTTCGGTTTCGTCCCGCAGATGTTCCTGCTCTTTGTGATGCTGTCTTTCCTGGAGGACTGCGGCTATATGGCCCGCGTCGCCTTCATCATGGACCGCGTGTTCCGCCGCTTTGGCCTGTCCGGTAAGTCCTTTATCCCCATGCTCGTGTCCTCGGGCTGCGGCGTCCCCGGCGTCATGGCCACCAAGACCATCGAGAACGAGAAGGACCGCCGCATGACGGTCATGACCACCACGTTCATTCCCTGTGGCGCTAAGCTGCCGATCATCGCCCTGCTCATGGGCTCCATCATCGGCGATTCTTCCACCACCGCTGCGTGGATCAGCCCGCTGTTCTACTTCTTGGGCGTCTTTGCCGTCATCGCCTCGGGCCTCATGCTCAAGAAGACCAAGCTCTTCGCCGGTCGCCCGACGCCGTTCGTTATGGAGCTTCCCGCCTATCACTTCCCGGCAATCCGCTCTTGGGCGCTGCATGTATGGGAGCGCTGCTGGGCCTTTATCAAGAAGGCCGGCACGGTCATCTTCGCCTCTACCGTCGTGGTTTGGTTCCTCTCCAACTTTGGTAGCTACAACGGTTCCTTTGGCTTCCTGCCTGCTATGGACGGCATCCCCGAGGAGTTTATGGACTACTCCGTGCTCGCCATGCTGGGCAACCTGGTCGCTTGGATCTTCGCCCCGCTCGGCTTTAGCACCTGGCAGGCCACCGCGCTGACTGTCTCTGGACTTGTCGCCAAGGAGAACGTCGTCGCCACCGCCGGCTCGCTGCTGTCCGTTGCCGACGCCGCCGAGACCGACCCGAGCCTGTGGACCGCGTTCGCCGGCATGTTCCCGACCATGGGTGCTTGCGTTGCCTTTGGTGCATTCAACCTGCTGTGCGCTCCGTGCTTTGCCGCCATGGGCACCATTCGCAATCAGATGGACTCCGGCAAGTGGACCGCGATTGCCATCGGCTACGAGTGCGCCTTCGCATGGGTGATCGGCCTGTTCATCAACCAGTTCTACAACCTGCTTGTCCTTGGCCAGTTTGGTATTTGGACGGTTGTAGCCATCGTTCTGCTGGTTGCGATGCTCTTCCAGATCTTCCGTCCCATGCCTAAGCACGCCTGGACCGACGAGGACGAGACCAACACCGCCTCTGCCGCAGTTTCCGCCTAAGTCCGAATAAGGACCAGCCCTTTTTCACGAGCCCGGGTGTCCCAGCGACCCCCGGGCTTTTTGGTGCAAGGGGACAGATTGGTGCAAGGGGGACAGGTTACTTTGCACCAGGTTGGTGCAAAAGTGTCAGGTGGGGGTGCGGACAGAAAGTTGGACCGCGGGGCGGTCCGGACTGGAGGTTCGCAT